>CALJHX010000034.1 GCA_937770485.1 uncultured Verrucomicrobiae bacterium
CGTCTTGCCGCCGTGTTTGCGGAGGAGGTTGGAAGTTTCGGTTTTATTTTCTGCAGTTAAAACAACTGCTCAATCTAGCGATGTGCTACCGTTAATATCCTGCACATTCACATCCGCACCTTTAGTAATGAGTAGTTCGGTGACTTCCTTGTAGCGTCCTAAAGAGGCTCGATGCAATGATGTCTCATCAAAAATATTTTCTGCATTCACATCTGCACCTTCAGCCAAGTGCTGCTTCACGGCTTCGATGTTTCCAGTTCTGGCAGCTTCGTGAATAGCCACACTCGGCCCACACCCCACCAGCACGAAGGCTGCGATTGTTGCCAGTAGGAGGTGTTTGATTTGGCAGGAACTACTTAACCGTTTATTGCAGTTTTTAAGGTATCCACAATTCGTTTATTATCAACTTTGTTTTTCACAGCAATTCTTAGATAATTTGCACGAATTGACGTTCCCATGGTGCTGGCGTTTCTTAAGTATACTCCTTTCGTAACGCACATTCTAACGATGTCTTCTGCACATTTCCCACCCTCGGGAAGTTTGCAAAGTAGGAAATTCGCTACACTGGGAAAAACTTCTAAACCTATTTCACTCAACTCAGAACTAAACGCTTCTTTCAGAATATGAGTCTCTTTGTAGCGGGCCTCGTAGTAACTGGGATCATCTAATGCATAAACACCAGCAAGTTGAGCCGGCATGCTAATCACCCATGGGGGAGTGATCGTTCGTAGTGGTTCTATTTGATGCTGCCCACCACAAAGATATGCAACACGCGCGCCACTCAACGCATATACCTTAGACATAGATTTACAAACAATGATGTTTTCGCTACATGCAGCAACTTTCTCTAGCGATTGGTCAGAGCCGACGTATTCCACATAGGTTTCATCTACCCAGACCCTAGTAGTTAGTGGGATCTGACTGATTGCCCTAATCATATTTTCTTTTGACAAATGTTTTCCGGTTGGGCTGTTAGGGTTTACGAGGACGATCAAATCGTATTTCTTCTTAAGAGCCTGCTCAAAGTCATTTAAGTCTAATGCGAACTCATTCTCATAATTCAAACGAACTCGATCGACTTTGCATCGCACAACTTTTTCAATCACGTGTGAATACTCTCCGTAGGTAGGATCAAGAATTAGCACCTTTGAAGACTCTTTTAGCCATAGTCTAAATGCTCTAAAAATTAGATCAGAGGACCCTGCACCGGGAAGTACGTTACATGGGGTTACCCCTCGGGCGGTTGCCACCTTTGAGAGAAAACCTTCGCAACCAGTTGGTGGGGATGTTCTTAACAACCAAGACAGGTTTTCGTTTATCGCAGAAATAATTTTCGGCGAAGGCGGGAACCAAGCATCTAAAACGTCTGCATTAACAATTGAATTCTTTCGGTCCAAATGATCAAAGCAATCGCCAATCGCTTTAAAAAAGGCGCCGCCATGAAAACAGGGAACCGGCGGGTTAAATGAAACAGGGAGTTGCCAATCTGTTTGGCTCAAAATTTTATTGAGTGTTTTCCCTTGCTCCTCAGACTTGGCGCGGAGTTGCGAAACAGTGCCGAGCATAAGATCGTAGGTTAATGCACCTGATTGAGTTGAAAGCCCCGACGGTTCAAAACCCAATCTCTTATACATTTTTGAAATTCTGCGATGCCCAATAATGACAATCTTCTTGCCGCCGTGAGACTCCACCCACCTGAGAGCCCCGTACATTAATAATCCAACAATAACACTCCCTCGGTGTTTCTTGAAAACAGTTAAAAGGCGACTTTCCCAAATAGATTCATCAACTGTAAATGGGAGGTCACTTCGTTTGAAATATTTATCAATTGAAAACGAATGTTTGTTAGGTGGCGTCAAACTGATAAATCCCACCAATTCTCCACTAACGGAAACCACAACATTTACATTGTAAGCATCGAGCGAATCCCCTAGCTGCCCAACACGATTCGTTTCATGTTGCCCCAGTTCAACGGCGTAAACATCGTGTCGATGAAAAGCCAATTCAGCATCTTGCTCTTTTGTAGATATGCTTATCTGATAGCGATTGTTAATAGAATTACTCTTATACACTACAATGACTTTCCTTTGATTTTCATTTTAAACCTTACATGGGAAATTTCCTGCACTTAAAGAAGGAGTTTACCACGAAACACAAAAAACCGTTCATTGAAAAAATCAATGTTAGCATTGAGTGAATCAATACTCACCCAGCCAACAGCACGGTGACGATTTTTTGTGAGTAGAACGTGTTTCATTTGCCTTTAGCTTTCAATTCTGTATCCGTCTATGCAGAGGAGGTCGGTAATTTTGGTTCGTTTGTATCGCATCGCAATATCTAGTGGAGTCTGGTCATTCTTATTCCAATCACACTCATTAGTAGATGGCCCGCTTAGTGAACTCTGTGATACCAGTGTTGGCAGTTCCTCAAATACAAGTTCACCACTGTTTTTCTGTAGTTAAGGGCACTTCTTGAAACAGGAGACTCTTTCGATTAGTGTTTATTAAAAAATATTATAAATATAAGTTTTGGAAGCATCGGAGCCTCACTCAATCCACGGCTTTTGAGTAAGGCCTGGCAGTTGAGCTAGAGTGTTTCCAGATAGGCTATCAAGTCGCGAAGCTCATGCTTCGTGAGAATGGCGCCCACGGGAGGCATTACCGAGGTTTTGGATTCGGTAGTTTTCTTGATTGTGTTTATGGGGATCTCCCTTGTTTTGCCTTGAGGCGGAATCAGGGTCAGCGTTTTTTTTGTTTGATTTCCGATGCTTCCGGCAAGGACTTCACCGTTGTTTAACTCGATGACTGTCACACCGAATCCGTCCGCGATATCCGAGTTGGGAGTGATGAGGGAGCGGAGAAGATAATCCTTGTTGACGCGTTTTCCTATTCCGCCCAATTCAGGCCCTACCTGATTGCCTTTACCGCCAGCGCTGTGGCACCGGACACATTGCGCAGCTACATGGTTGTCGTAAACCAACTTCCCTTTGGCAGGTTGACCGCCGACCAACGTTGATCGATAGGAAGCAACAGGATCCTCGGCGGACTGCCTTGATTCGTATCGGGCGATAAGTTGTTTCAGTTTTGGGGTTTGTCGTGCCTTGGCTGAAGTAATCACGTCAAGCTCGAGTGCCTTGGGAAGCTCTCCCACCAGAAGAGAGGCAAGGGAATCAATCACGATCTCGTCCCCCCTGGCGCTTGTCGCGGTCCCCAACTGACTCAGGAATGTTTGTTGAGCTGGAAGGCTCAGGGGTCTCCAGTTATTTTCCATTTTTCTGGCAAAAGTCTTTGGTTCGATTTCTGCAAGTTTACTTACCGCAGCCACCTGGATTTCCGGATGTTTGCTTTTTAAAAGTGCGATCAGTTGATCGGATGCATCTTGTGTTTTATTTACCTGAACAGATTGGACGGCCTGAACCCGCGCACTCAAATCCTGTGACTCAGACTTGGCGATCACGAGCAATGATTTGGCTCCCAGTTTGATCTGAAGTTTTTCACAAAGCCGGATGAGTTCGGCGAGCAATTCAGAGTCGGATGCCTCGAAAAGGTCCTGGAGGTTTGCCAATATCAGTTTGCCGGCCAGGGAATCATCGCGCTTTGAAAGCTCACGCACCCGACCTTCAACCCGGTCGACGAAGGGACGGCGATTCCAGTCGCCCAGGCAAAGCAACGCCTCGGCTCGCATGGCACTTGGTTTGGATTGATCCAGGGCATAGGCAAGGAGGCGCTCGGCATTTACAGCCTTGCCAACCCGCAGGTTAGCGCTGAGCAGGCGCCGGGTTATAGCCTCGGACTGACTTGTGCTTGATGGCAATAAATCCGCCACGGCAGGGAGAGCTTCCGGGATCGACTCGTCATCGTGAACCGCGCTGACGGCCTCCCGCAACACCCACTCACTAGAGTCTGCCAAAAAAGATTTTACTCCCGGATGCTTCAAACGGCGCAGCGTGGCAACGGCCGCAACCCGCACGGCAGCTGACTCATGTTTGTTTTGTGCGCTCAACTGAGCCGGTCCGGCACTCCCGGCCAGTCCCATGATGGCTGCGTGGCGCAGGTAAGCGTCCCTGTCGTCATTGCGTTCGAGCAACGCAATCAACCCGGGGACGATTGATGAATCCCCCGCTTGGCCAAGCGCCATTGCCGCATGAAATTGGACCCGGGAATTTTCGTCATGAAGAAGATCCGCCAATTTTGCAGCACAGGATTTAACTTTTCTTGTTCCCGCCAGCTTGGCTGCCTGCGCACGAATCTCGAAATCAGAATCCGTAAACGGAAGTCGCCTGGCCAGGCGTTTATCCCGCTGTGAATTATCTTCAAGTTGGCCAAGGCCCCATAGCGCATGAACCCGGGCAAGCCGCTTGGCATTCGTGTTTGCTGCGACCTTCAACAGTTCCGCAAACTTGTCGCGCTTAGCCAATTCGAATTGTGCCTCAAGCCGAATTCGCTGGTCTTCGTGGGCCAGCAGGTCGACCAGGAACGCATCAGGATGAGAGCTGTAATTGCTGCGGAGCAACTCGGCAACCTGTTTCCGCTTTTCCGATCTCCGAATCGCGGGGTCGTCAACCACCCAGATGCTGCCAAGTTCGTTGGGTTGCCATTTCCCATCCCAGTTGGCCACATACATGGAGCCGTCCGGGCCGAAATTGATGGCGCTAGCCATCATCCCAAAAAGAAAGATGTGTTCGTCCACCATCTTGAAGTAGGCGCCTTGTGGCTCGGTCTTAAATGCCGTCACTTTCTGGACCGGAAATTCACAGAGAAAAAAGGAGCCCTTGTAGCGATCATTCAACGCCGTGCCGGGATTGTACTTGAAACCTCCCGGCCCGACGGAGAATTCGCTCATGGGGGGAGTGATATACGCGGCCTGCCCCTTCCAGTGGGGGAGCCAAAGTTTTTCATCGATCCAGGGGCAGTACTCCGGAGTTTTGGTCTGCCTGGGCCAGCCCCCTTTCTTAAACTGCCAGTTTAGTCGCCACCCGGAATCGCTGCCTTCCGTGATGTAGACGAACCGCTCTCGCTCCTTCCGGATATCTCCATCGTTGTCCACCGAGAATAGGTTTCCAAATTCGTCAAAAGCCAGTTCCTGGACATTTCGCAACCCGGTCGCAAACACCTCCAGGTTGCTGCCGTCCCAATTGCACCGCAACACACCTCCCGTATTGGGGTGGTGAAGAAGTTTGCCCTCGCGGGTGCGTACGGAAAACCCGTTGTCGCCAACAGAGAAATACAGCTTGCCGTCCGGCCCGATGGTGAGTCCGTGCAGGTCGTGTCCATCAAAGGCGGCGTGAACCCCGAATCCATGAATGAAAACCTCTTGCTTGTCCGCATACCCATCGTGATTCGTGTCATTCAACTTCCAGACATCCGGATAAATGGTCGCAAAGACATCGCCGCGATAGGGGAGCACACCGGCCATGACGCCATTGATCTCCTGATTGAACCCCTCGGCAAATACTTTGGCGACATCCGCCTTGCCGTCGTCATCGGTGTCCTGGAGCAGATGGATCCGCTCCTTGACAGCCATCAAGTCACGCCAGTCGTGGGAACCATCTTGATTCCGGTCCTGAAGCCAGGGTTTGTTTTGTTCGCTCAGTTCCGGGGCCATTTTACTCCGGAACATTTTTCGAAGCTGGGGAATATTTTGATTCGAAAGATCGTCAATCACCCATTCCTTGTGGGCCCGGATATCAATGTCCACTGTCCCCCTGCGAGCCGTCTCAACAACAAACAGCCGCCCCTGATAGTCAAAGCTAAGCGCGACTGGATTCAGTAGCATCGGTTGCTTGGCCCATTCTGTCAGTTTGAGAGATTTGTCATGCAACTCAAATGGTATTTGCACCCGAGGATTTTGAGCCCGTACTTGGCTAGGCCCGCAGGCCGCAAACGCAGCGAATCCTAAAATAAAAAAACGAAAAAGCATTTTTGGGTTAGTTTTATCGAGTCGACTCAAAAGAAGAGTCAACGGCAACTCCCCTGAAAAGTGATATTTTTCCAGGGGCCATCGTTGACTCGTGGAGAGCGGACTCTCTTCCGGTTTGGATTTCCATTCAACATTTCTTTCATAATTGCGGTCATACCCCGTTTTTATTCAGCTTGGTCCAGCGCTAGACTTAACGGCGTAATAGGCACGGGAGAGGAGGCAACTTGGCGACGGTGGGCAGACGGCTGCGCCGACCTTCGGTAATGAAGCCTGAACACGGTCTGGCGGAGTCGAATGGAGAACGGAGGATTCTTTTTTGTTCCGGCGGATCGGTCAGTTTCAATGGAACTGACGGTATGGTGGTCATGGAATACCTAGCGCTGACCTTAAAAATAAGTTTTCTAGATAAAAGTATAAATCCTCAATCATTCTGGTTAGAGTACTTGCTTCCCGGGGACTCAGGCTCGCTCCATTGATATGAGGTTGTTTCATTTGCTGACTAAGTGTCTTTAAGTAAAGAAAACGAAGTTTATTTTCGATGGAATTGGCGTTCTTTATACTAAAGGTAGATGTCCTTTGTTTTTGTTTTAGGGGATATAACGGGACAACACGCTAATTTTATGCTAAATGCATAGGGAAGAAATTAATGACTGAATATTAAAATAAATAGGATACGTTTATGATCAGTTGCCTGTTTATGGAAGATAGATTTAATCAAAAGTTGTAGGTTTTGAATATACGCTAAAAATCTACCAGCGCTCGCAGAAAACTTAATAGTTGGATGACTGTTGAAATGTTTTATTTAAAATAATGGAGCTAATTAACTTATGAAATTTACAATCTTATCTATCTTATTGTTGTCTCTTAGTGTTTTCGGCCAAACTAAACCCAACGTAGTTTTTATTCTCTCAGACGATCAGGCCTGGGGAGACTATGGCTTTATGGGAAGCAAAGAAGTCCAAACCCCCCACATCGACAAGTTGGCACAAGAAAGCCTTGTTTTCAAACGAGGTTATGTCACTTCACCTCTTTGTCGCCCTTCTCTGGCATCTATGGCGACCGGACTTCATACACACCAGCACAGAGTGACAGGCAACGATGTTGATGGCCGTAACAATAGAGCTGAGTTGGATAAGCCGGTACAAAAGTTCTTTAATCAACAAGCTAGCTTTATTAAAGAACTGGTAAAGAACGGATACCTCGCCCATCAATCTGGTAAGTGGTGGGAAGGTTCCTGGAAGGATGGGGGTTTTACTCACGGTATGACTCATGGCGACCCCAAGCGCAAAGGTAGACACGGTGATGAAGGACTGTCTATTGGCCGTAAAGGGATGAAACCGGTAACTGATTTCATTGACTCTGCAGTAGTGAAGCAAAAGCCATTTGCCATTTGGTATGCACCATTTTTGCCTCATACGCCACATAACCCACCAGAAAGGCTACTTAAAAAATACCAGCAGGAAGGGCGCGGTAAAGATGCAGCAAAATACTTCGCGATGATCGATTGGTTTGACGAAACTTGCGGTGAGCTTCTTGACTATATAATTACAAAGGAACAGGAAGACAATACTCTAGTGGTTTACATCTCCGACAATGGCTGGAAGGCCCCCAGCCAATCCGATATGAGAATTCCAAAAAATTGGAATCAAGGTTATGCTCCAAGATCAAAAGGTTCTCCTTATGAAAATGGAATTCGCACGCCGATTATGTTTAAGCTTCCAAGAAAAATAAAAGCTCAATTTTCAGATGATTTAGCCAGTGCTGTTGATCTCTTTCCGACAATTCTAGCAGCCTGTGGTTTTGATGCTCCCAAGAATCTTCCGGGAATTAATCTTCTCGATACCGAAATTCGTAAAGAAAGAAAAGTTATCTTTGGTGCAGCTTATTCTATTTACAATATGACAGTTGGAAATCCGGCAGATACTCGCCAGTACAGATGGGCGATAACCAAGAAATGGAAGTACTTATTGCGAGACAAGGGTAGTGATACGACCAAGTATAAATATGTTCATCAATGGGATACAATCCCGGAACATTTATACGATCTGGAAAAGGATCAAGGTGAAAAGTTAAACGTCGTGTCTGACTTTCCAAAAGCCTCTCAAAAATTAAAAGCGAAACTCAATAATTGGCTTAGTGATTAATTTCTATTACTGCCTTTTTTTATTCCATACTTTCAAGTATGGGATTTTGGCTTTAGAAGTCGGCTGAGTCTGTTATTGCTTGTTCCTCAGAATAAGGGATAAAAGCTTCACTTTCCTTGAGCAATGGATTGGCCAAGATCTTGGTCAGGCCAGTTGGTCCAAGGGACAATCAAGGCCCTACCAGTCTGGCTTCATTATCGAGGCAAGTTCGAAATGAAAAAGAGAATAATTTAAAAAGTAGGATGAGTTGTATTTCATACATAACTTTGAAGCGATAATAGTTAGAACCATCGTCTTCGAATAGCCTTAAACGGTATCAACGCCATCGAAGCCATATTGGTTTCCACAAAATTGCGTAGAGAGGAGAGTTGGTTGAGTCTGCCAGATCAGGAGCGTGAAGCGGGACAAATATTGAAGGCGATAACTCGCCAACATCATCTTTTCCTTGGAAGTTCGTGGATTCATGGGCATTGTTTGTTTACCCAATCAAGGTTTAAAAATGATAAATAACATAATGTTCCGCCTGCTGGGCGTAGTGGCAATACTAAGTATGACAACTGGGATCATCGCGGCCCCAAAGAAACTGTTGGTGGTAACGGTTACCAAGGGATTTCGTCATGGATCCATTCCAACGGCTGAGAAGGTTCTGGGGCAGTTGGCGAAGAGCAGCGGCGATTTTGAGGTCGATTATGTACGGAACGACGGGGACATAAAAACCAAGATGACCCTTGAATCGTTAAAGACAATTGATGGTGTGATTTTTGCCAACACCACGGGGGATCTGCCTCTTCCCGACAGGGAGGGCTTTGTCCAGTGGGTTAAGTCTGGGAAGGCATTTATCGGGATGCACAGTTGCAGTGATACATTCCATGGGTTTCCTGCCTTTGTGGATATGCTTGGAGGGGAGTTTCAAACACACGGAGCCCAGGCAAAAGTCGAGTGTCTTAATCAGGATTTGAGCCATCCTGCCGTTCGGCATTTTGGTGAAAGATTTACGGTTTACGATGAGATTTATCTACTAAAAAGTTTTCACCGAAACCGTGTTCACGGGTTGCTGACTCTGGATAAGCATCCAAACAGCAAGATGCCCGGGGATTACCCTATTTCCTGGAACAAAAAAGTGGGAAGTGGCAGTATTTTCTATACATCGCTTGGCCATCGAAATGATGTTTGGGAGAATGAGAAATACCAAGCTCACGTTCTTGGTGGAATTCGTTGGGCACTAGGTTTGGTTAAGGGGGATTCCAAACCTCAGGACACACGTTATCGTGTCAGTCAGGAGGAGGAAAAGGACGGTTTCAAACCTCTCTTTAACGGGGTGAACCTTGACGGCTGGAAACTTCGGAATCCTAATGGTCTCAAGAGCTGGAGCGCGCAAAATGGCATGCTGGTAAATGAAATCCCCAGCGGCAAACATGGCACCGACATTGTTTCCAATTCGAAGTTCCGCGACTTTATTGTGAGGTACGAATACATGATTCCTGCGGGCAGCAACAGTGGCTTCTACCTCAGAGGGCGACATGAGATTCAAATCTTAGATGACTACAAGAATGGCAAACTGAAATCGGGTGGCAATGGTGGTATTTACAGTTTTTCTGCACCATCAAAATTTGTTTCCCGTAAACCAGGTCAATGGCAGACCGCCGAGGCCACAATCCGTGGCGATCTTGTCACCGTAATGCTCAACGGGGTCAAAATACATGATGGCTTAAAGGTGGATCGGAGTACCGGTGGTCATTTGGATGAGAATGTGGACCAACCAGGGCCGGTTATGTTGCAGGGCGATCACGGGGCAATTGCCTTTAGAAAAATTCGGATTAAGCCGTTGCAATAAAGCAGGCTTTCAAGTGGAAGGATGATTGTTCTTAGTGATGTCTGTTCTTAACACAAAACAATTCACGGTCCGATTATTCCTTTTGATAATTGCGTGTTTCCTGGTGTCTATTGCCGAGGGCACTGCAAAAACAAAGAAGCATTACAATGTTATCCTGATAATGGCGGACGATTCGGCCGTTGATAACTATGGATGCTATGGCAGTACTTTCTTTAAAACTCCCCGATTGGATGCACTGGCGCGTACTGGAGCCAAGTTCAACCACTGCTATTCTGAGCCGGTTTGTACTCCCAGCCGGGTGAAGATCATGACCGGCCGCGACGGCATCCGGAATTACGTTCAATTCGGAACCCTAGACAGGGACGAGATCACCTTCGGAACGATGATGAAGCAAGCAGGCTACGCTACGGCCATTGCTGGCAAGTGGCAGCTTCACGGAGGCAATCGTGGCACCCTTGCCCCTGCATGCGGCTTTGATACCTATTGTCTATGGAATTACCCCGGGACCGAGCGTTCGCGTTATTGGAATCCGAGCATTATGCAGGACGGAAAATTGCTGCAGACAGGCAAAGATGACTACGGCCCCGACATATTCACCAACTTTCTCATCGATTTTATAGGGAGGAACAAGAATAAGCCTTTCTTTGCCTATTACCCCATGGTGCTCGTTCACTCCCCCTTCCCCAAGTCACCTGACAATGTCGGGACTAATGGCAAAACTGCACAAGCCAAAGGTGAGGCGCTTGAGAATTTTAGAGGCATGACCCTTTACGCTGACAAGCTTGTTGGTAAAATCATTGACGCACTTGAAAGCCATGGTCTTCGGGAAAACACGGTTGTCATTTTCACAACCGACAATGGCACTCACCGAAGCCTCACTTATCCTTTCGGAAAGGAGAAACGCACCGGAGAAAAAGCTTTCGCCACTGAGGGCGGGTCCCATTCACCATTGATCATAAGCTGCCCGGGCACTGTCCCTACTGGTGTTGTGAGTGATGACTTGGTTGATTTTTCGGACATGATGCCGACGATTGCTGGGATCACCGGAGCCAAATTACCCAATGTCGAACTTGATGGACGCAGTTTCTGGCCACAGTGTCTCGGCCAAACGGGCAATCCCAGGAAGTGGATTTTTCAGTATTATTATCCAAAGTTCGTTCAAGCTGCCAAGAATCACGGCCAGGGCATCAATGGATTGGAAATTGTCTGGGCCCAGAATCAACACTTCAAGCTGTACCGGGATGGGACGCTTTACGCAACAAGTGATCGCCATGAAGAAACGCCGATCGATTCGGGTGGTGACAAAGAAGCTGATGCAGCACGAACACTTCTCAAGGGCGCGCTTGACTCCATGCCTTCGAGGGCCGGGAAACTTCAGCCAAAGAAGATATAAAAGTTAACTGGCCTACTCCTCCTAAAACAGTAGCCCCCGTTAACTACTGAACCTAGTCCAGTTGGCGGTTTAAGGCTGTGGTAGTAGTTAAGGAACCAAATTCCAATGATACCCTTAGTTTTCGGAAGGTTTTAATGCTTTAAACCGCTGATAATATCCTGAGTATCAAACGGGTCAGCAAATTAATAAGTTGGGATCGGTGTTTGCACGGCAAATTGAAGATGATGAGCGGTAAGATTGATCAATTGGTTGGTAGGATGGTGAGGCCCATTGCTGGGTTGTTGCTGGCGGCGGGATCCTTGTTCTATCCCGGGTTGATGACCGTCCACGCCCAGACGGTGGATGCCAATTCTGTCCTAACCTATGCTATGGGATTCGACAGCATCACTATTACAGACTGTGAAGAAAGTGCATCCGGAGCATTGGTGATTCCGTCTTCTTTGGATGGGTACCCCGTACGTGCCATTGGGGAAAGTGCCTTCGCATGGTGGAACGATCTGACGAGCGTAACGATTGGCAGCAACGTCGCCAGCATTGGGGGTTCTGCCTTCCAGGGTTGCAGTAGCCTCACAGCTTCACGCAAAAGGCATTATCACTAGCTTACAAATGGAAGGAATTGCCCAAGAATTTTAAGACTTTGCTTGGTAGCTGGTATCTATTTGATTTCAGCCTGAATACTAAAATCTCAAAGGCAAAATAAACGGTGCAAAAAGCGAAGTTGATCCAGGCTAGAATGATTGACTTAACCAAGCGGACGGAGAGACTAACAGCAGTTTGCATGACGATTTACAGATGGATTACAATGGCTGCGTTTCTTTGGCCGTTTAGCCAAGTGATGGCAGAGGAACGAGTTCAGGGCCGACGTTCGCTCGTGCTGGAGAATGACAAGGCGCGCCTGGTATTGGATATTGCCGGCGGTTCGATTCCTGAGTTTCGCTTTAATGACTCCGAACTTAACCCGCTCAACTGGGGCCGCCGCAACCCGGGCGATCAGCCCGGCTCGATGGGCCACTTTCTCTGCTGCGACCGTTGGGGCCCTCCGTCTGATGCAGAAGGGAAAAACGGCATGCCCTATCACGGTGAATCCGCAAAAGTTATTTGGAGTGTGTTGCAGGATACCGAGACAACAGCTGCTGGCATTCACGCCCGTATGACGGCGGATTTGCCGCTAGCAGGGTTGGCAGTTGATCGCTCCGTGACTTTGGCCGCGTCCTCGCCGTTTTTTGTTGTCAGCGAGACGATCACGAATAACAACAAGCTCGGTCGCATTTTCAATATTGTACAGCATCCGACTATTGGCCCGCCGTTCCTCGATGAGAATTGCGTAGTCGATTCCAACGGCCGCCGCGGGTTTGCGCAGGGCGGCTTGATGCCGAATCCGGAGCAGCCGGAGTTTCTTTGGCCAAGCGCGATTACAAAGGGTGGCAAACGGGTTTTAATGCGTCGAATGACCGATAGTGAAGAACCAAGCGTCACCTCGTTCGTGATCGACGAAGACCTAGGCTGGGTGATCGCCAGCAACGGAAAAAGGGGGTTGCTGTTCGGTTACGCCTGGAAGCGGAGCGACTATCCGTGGTTCAATCATTGGTGGAAGTTAAAGGATGGCAAACCGCATGCGCGCGGGTTGGAGTTTGGTTCTACTGGACTGCATCAGCCATTTCCGGTGTTGGTAAAGAAGAGGGAAATTTTCGGTCAACAATTGTTCGAATATCTCGATTCGGGCAAGAATATCACCAAGAGCTATGCCTGTTTTTTGGCGAAGATACCGGACGACTTTGCGGGTGTTAGTAAGGTGGTTATCGATGGCGAGTCGCTGGTAGCCACCGAGCGTGTGGGGAAGCGACCTCGTACGATTAAAATTGCCACCGGTGGTTTGATTCGGTAGTGCCCGCTTAGACGTAAAGAACAAATGAACAACTCAAAGGCATTCCTCCCTGTAACCTTTATTTTTGCAATGTTTGTTGCAAGTCTTGAAGCGGCAGAGTCTCGACCTAACATTCTTTTCTGCATCTCCGACGATCAGTCTTATGCTCATGCGGGAGCCAACGGGGATCCGGTGGTGAAGACGCCGGGATTTGATCGTGTCGCACGCGAAGGGTTGCGATTTATTCATGCGTTTTGTGATGCCCCGACTTGTGGTCCTTCGCGGAGTGCCATTCTTACGGGACAACCGATTTGGCGATTGGAAGAGGCCGGCAATATTCATAGTACTTTGCCGGCGAAGTTTGCTACCTACACCGAGCTGCTTGAGGATGTTGGTTATGCAATTGGTTTCACCGGTAAAGGCTGGAGCCCGGGTCGACTTGAGGCGGGTGGCCGAACGACAAATCCGGCTGGTCCTCGGTTCGAAGGCAAGGAATTGAAGCCTCCCTTCAAGGGCATGACAAAAAAAGACTATGCAGGAAACTTCGACGACTTTTTCGCGCAAGTGTCTAAAGACCAACCATTCTGTTTCTGGCTGGGGACGCACGAACCGCACAGAGGTTTCGAGAATGGTGCGGGGCGACGAACCGGAAAAGATCCGGCCAATGTCGTAGTGCCGCCGATCTTTCCAGATCATCCGATTGTGAGAAGTGACATCCTCGATTACTATGTGGAGATTGAGCATTTTGATCGCATGGTCGCCCGAGCGATCAAAACCCTGGAAACAGCCGGCCAGCTTGAGAACACCATCGTTGTGGTCACAAGCGATCACGGTATGCCGTTTCCGCGAGCCAAGGCTAGTCTGTACGACGAAGGTACCCGTGTGCCGTTGGCGATTCGTTGGCCAAAGGGTATTCGGAACCCAGGTCGCGCTGTTAACTCGTTCGTGAATCTCAGCGATCTGGCATCGACTTTTCTGGAGACGGCTGGCTTGCAGCCTCCACAAATGATGACCGCTGTCAGCTTGATGGATGTGTTTGCCAATAAACCGAAGGCAGCTCGCGCAAGTGCTTATATTGCAATGGAGCGGCACGATGGTTGTCGCAAAGGTGGTAAGGGATTTCCGTGCCGGGCGATTAGGACGAAAGATTTTTTGTACATTAAAAACTATGAACCCGACCGCTGGCCTGCAGGTAATCCAGACCGGGAGTTCTGCGCCCGCTACATCCCGTTTGGCGAAGTCGACTCCTCGCCGACCAAGACATTGATAATGGAGAACAAAGACAGGCCAGGCTTCAAGCGCTTTTATGATTTGGCTTTTGCCAAGCGGCCGGCCGAAGAACTCTATTTACTCAAGAGCGATCCCGGTCAACTTGTCAATTTGGCGGGAAATCCCGAGTTTGCAGATATGCAGAAGAAGCTGCGCTCGGAACTGCAGAACCATTTAATTGAAACCAAGGATCCTCGCGCGCTTGGTCTGGATGCGCCTTGGGACTTTTATCCCTACTACGGCTTACGCCGAAATAAAAACTGGTCGGTCGATCTGAAGACTTCTTCAAAAAACTAGTTTTTTCGCTGGCCTCTGAAACTCCTACTTTTCACAACAATTTCCGCTGGGGAAAAATAGCAATCGCATTTACATATCGATCATCAATTGGCGATTCTGAGCGAGCTACTTGGTCAAGCGCTGGTTCGTGGCTTATTTTGTTTTTGTGAAAGACCAGCGGATCAATTCCTGACGATCCTTGATCAGGATTCCTTCTTTAAGAAGGACTGGCGCAGCCCAAGTTGAACGATCAGCCACTTTGTATTCCGCGACCTTTCTCGACTCGGCTCCCTTGGCTTCGATGATTTGCAACTGGCCATTGTCGAGCAGGGCAACGAGATGCCCAGGGATAGAGAGAAACGCCACGTTTTGACCTACACGACCAGGGCCCTGCCAGATGATGTTGCCTGACTCAGTGTCGATACAGAAAAGCTGGCCCAAGCCTTGATGTGTCATGCCGTAAAGCTGCCCGTTGTTGATGACAGCTGTGCTCATGTCGAGAGGGGCGCGTTTTTGGTTCCATTTCTCGGTGACGACCCATTTGCCTTCTTTAATATGTGGATGAATGCTTCGCATGCCACGGTTTTCGCCGCCCACCAAAACGTGCTCGTTGTGGATCGTGGGAGTCGGCATGTTTTGATTCGATCCCCGGTGAGGCAGGTGGTACTTCCAGAGGAGTTGGCCGGACTGGATTTCGATTCCAAGCAGGTCCTCGTGGTTCCATTCGACGATTTGTCGTACGCCTCCAAACTCAGCGAATAGTGGCGAAGCATAGGCGGTTCCGTCTTTACCATGCCGCCAGATTTCTCTTCCTGTTTCTACATCGAGCGCTGTTAGGAAACCCTTCTCGTCATCGCCAAAGTGCACATAGAGCCGATCATTAATTACGAGGGGCGAGGTAGCCATTCCCCAATATGGATGAGGGCGTTTACCAAACTTAGAGCGATGATCGACTGTCCAAAGTCGAGTCCCGGACTTGGCGTCCCAAGCGGAAAGAATACCGGTTATCCCCATGGTGAAAAAACGACCATTCGCGAGAGTGGGATTTGATTTCGGCCCCTTGCCGTGAGATTGGCCACCGCCACCTATCTTGAAAGGAACCGAGTAGTGATTGCGCCACTTTGTTTTGCCGGTTTCCAGGTTGAGACACCAAATAGCTTCGTCCTCCTTTTGGCGGGTGTGAAGATAAACGAGCCCGCCATCGACAACTGGAGAGCCATAGCCGTCACCGACGTTTACCTTCCAATTCTGCTTAAGTTGCTTGGGCCATTTTTTTGGTGGCTTAAAATAGGAGACCCAGCCATTACGCTTGGGCCCCATCCATCCTGGCCAAGCGACCTCTGCCTGGCTTCTCGATGAGGTTGAAATGAAGCCGATAACAACTGAAAAAATTAGTATTACTCGCATTATTCAAAGAATACGGGTTGAAATTAGTTGAAATCATTACTGTCGACGAGTTTCAAAAATGTACCGGTTTCACAAGGTCAAATTCAATCCTTCGCAAATACTGGAGCGAGATGGGGTAAGAATCGAAAGCTGAAAGGAAATAATTCTACAAATTAGAAATCACACTTACCACTTCCCGGAGTCTATCCAGTTCAGGGTGAGTGTGTTTCTGCTTCATAGCGTCATGTTGCCTGACCTCACTGGCAAATCCCCTTGTTCGCGAGCATGGAGTTGAAACTGTGCCGTAAAGAATGGAATGAAAACCGGTTGATGGTTCGCCCTTTGCCTTCTCCCTTGCGGTAGTGTTGGGGGGTCGATACCAGGCTTCTCCATTAACTCGGCAAATATTTTTTAAAGCCCGATTTCCCCTCCTGTTTGTCTCCCTGCGAGAGTGCGAAGAATGGTGGCTTATGGGGCATCCTGATCTAGCACACGGCGGTTAGTCTGCTTGGTTGAACGCTTGGTGCGCGAACCATCAGGAGTTGTGAAACAGCAATACCAGTATGGGAGTTCGGTTTACGAGTAAGTGAGGCTATGAGAATGATAAGCAAGACCGTTGGATCAGTGCGCAAGGTTGTGAGGACGGTACTTAAAGTCCTTTGTCTTGCGGAAACTACTCCCAGTTTTTTTACTCAATGGGAATAGCGGTGATTTACTTTTTATTTTCCAGAGCCACGGCTAGGCCTCCGGCGAAAAGGCTGAGTTACTGGTTCAACTCGGCTAGGCGGACGCAGGCGGCCTGGTGAGCGTCGTTTTTCAGCGACTCGAAACTCGGCCAAGCAGCTTGGCAGCGTTCCTCGGCGTGGGGGCAGCGGGGGTGGAACGTGCAGCCGCTGGGCGGGTTGAGCGGCGACGGTGGGTCTCCGGGTAAAAGGATGCGTTTGCGGGTGCGCTCGCTGTCGGGGTCGGGCATTGGCACCGCGCTGCAGAGTGCCTTGGTGTAAGGATGCTGTGGATGCTCGAACACTTCCGTCGCCGGGCCGATCTCGACGATACGGCCGAGGTACATCACCGCGATGCGATCGGAGATATGTTTCACCACCGACAGGTCGTGCGAGATGAAAATCATCGTGAGTTCCATCTCGCGGGTGAGGTCGCTGAGGAGGTTCAGAATCTGCGCCTGGATGGAGACGTCGAGTGCGGAGACCGGCTCATCGGCGATGATGAGCTTGGGCTCGACGGCCAGCGCGCGTGCGATGGCAATGCGCTGGCGTTGGCCACCGGAAAACTCGTGCGGATATTTGCGCATGAAGCGCGCCGCCAGGCCGACTTTTTCCATCAATGCGCCGACCGCCCCGGCCAGGTCGGCCTTGGGCACTTTGCGGTGTACCTGGATCGCCTCGGCGAGCATCGAGTACACCGTCATGCGTGGGTTGAGCGAGGCGTATGGATCCTGAAAAATCATCTGGAAATCGGCGCGCGCGGATCGCAGCTCCTTGCCGTCCAAATCGGTGAGGGTTCGGCTGCCGAGAGTGACGGTGCCTTCGGTGGGCTTGATGAGTTGCAGGACGGTGCGGCCTAGTGTGGATTTGCCGCAGCCGGACTCGCCGACGAGGCCAAGCACCTCGCCCTTGGCCAAGCTCAGCGACACGCCGTCGACCGCCTTAACTGTGCCGGTGACTTTGCGGAACAGAATCCCTTTCTCCACTGGGAAGTGGGTCTTCAAGTTGTTAATCTGGAGGTAGGGGTCGCTCATCGGTTACGGCTTGAGGTTTTCGCGCTGCACACGCAGGCAGGCGGTGGTGTGAGCCTGACCAATATCCTGTAGTTCGGGCGGCTCGCTGGTGCAGAGGTCGGTGGCGTGTTCGCACCGCGGCGCGAACGAGCAGCCGGCGCTTGGCTTGGACATGTCCGGCGGCATGCCGGGGATGGTGTAGAGTTCCTTGCCCTTGGCCTGCAGCGCGGGGATGGAGTTTTGCAGGGCGCGATTGTACGGGTGTTGCGGGTTGTAAAAGATTTCCTTGGTTGGGCCGGACTCGACGATCTTGCCGCCGTACATGACGTTGATGCGGTCGCAGAAACCGGAGACGACGCCCAGGTCGTGCGTGATTAGGATCACCGCTGTGCCGAGCTCTTGCTGTTCCTTCTTGATCAGCTCCAGAATCTGCGCCTGCACGGTGACGTCGAGCGCGGTGGTCGGCTCGTCAGCAATCAGGACATCCGGCTTGGTGATCAGCGCCATGGCGATCATCACGCGCTGGCGCATGCCGCCGGAGAACTCATGCGGATAGCCGCGTATTCGGCTGGCGGCGTCCTGAATGCCGACGGCGTCGAGCATCGCGAGCGCCTGTTTTTTGGCGGACACCTTGTCGGCCAGTCCGTGGATGAGCAGCGGCTCGATGAGTTGATCCTCGATGCGCAGATACGGATTGAGCGACGTCATCGGATCCTGGAAAATCATCGCGACGCGCCGGCCTCGGATCGATTGCAATTCCTTTCGGGTACAGTGAAGCAGGTCGGTGCCGTCGAAGTGGGCGGTGCCGCGCTCGATGCGTCCCGGGGGTTGTGGAATGAGGCCCAGCATCGACATGCAGGTGACCGATTTGCCGGAGCCGGACTCGCCGACGATGCCCAGCGTCTCGCCCTTCTCAAGCTGGAACGACACGCCGTCCACCGCCCGCACCACGCCGTTGCGCGTGTGGAAGTAGGTCGTAAGATCGTTGACGTCGAGCAGTGGCATTTTCAGTGGTTCAATCTTTTGAGGTCTTGGGGTCTAGGGCGTCGCGGAGGCCGTCGCCGACGAAGTTGAACGAAAAGAGCGTTATTGCAAACAGGGCGCCGGGGAAAACGAGCATCCACCACGCTTCACGCATCCGGTCGGCTCCGTCCTTGATGAGCAGGCCCCAAGACGGGGTAGGCGGCTGCACGCCCAGCCCGAGGAAACTGAGGAACGCCTCGAGCAGCATCACTGCCGGGATGGTCAGTGTCGTGTAAACGATGACCGGGCCAAGAATGTTGGGCACCATGTGACGGAAAAGGATGCGGCGCGTCGGCAGGCCAAGCGAGATGCACGCCTCGATGAATTCCTGCTGCCGCAAACTCATCACCTGGCCGCGGACGATGCGCGCCATCGTGAGCCACTCGACCGCGCCGATGGCGACGAAGAGCAGGAGCATGTTCCATTGGCCGGAGATGGAGAATTCGGAGCCGCGCGCCCGGAACCACTCGTCGATCGAGTCGCCGAGGTCTTTCGCGAAGACCATGAGCAGAATCACGAAGATGACGAACGGCAGCGAGTAGAGGATGTCCACGAGGCGCATCATCACGCTGTCGATCTTGCCGCCGAAGTAACCGGAGATGGTGCCGTAGCCGATGCCGATGGTGAGGGAGACGAAGGTGGCGACCAAGCCGACCAGCAGCGAGATTTGGCCGCCCTTGATGATGCGGCCAAGTTGGTCGCGGCCGAGGTGGTCAGAGCCAAGTGTGTACTCGCCGCCGGGCGCGGTTAGTTTGTCCTCGAGTACCGTATTCGTGTAGTAATCGCCCTCAAGAAAAAACGGCCCGATGAACGACAGGCCGGCGAGCAGCAGGATGAACACCCCGCCGGCGAGGGCCATTTTATTTTTACGCAGCCGATACCACGCGCCGACCCACAGCGACTCGCCTTTCTCGACGGTGTCGGTTGCGTTTGGCTTGGCTGTTGGGTGCGTCGCTCACGGCTAGTCGAACTTGAGTTTCGGGTTGAGGGTGACCTGCAGGATGTCGACGATCAGGTTGAGCAGGATGATCAGCGTCGCGTAAAACATCACCACGCCTAGCACGAGCGTGTAGTCGCGGTTGAACGCGCTCTTGACGAAGTCCTGGCCAAGGCCGGGGATGGCAAAAATGGTTTCGATTACGAATGATCCGGCGATCAGACCCGCAACAGCTGGTCCCATGAAACTGATCACCGGCAGCAGTCCGCCGCGAAGCGAGTGTTTGAGGATGACCCGAAGGCCGGAGGCGCCCTTGGCCTTGGCCGTGCGGATGTAATCCTGCGTGAGGATATCAAGCATGCCGCCACGCGTGAGCCGCGAAATGTACGCCGCGTAAAAGAACCCAAGCGTTACCGACGGCAGCACCATGTCGCTGGCAAAAAACTGGTCGCCACTGAACCCGCCCCAGCCGGTGGCCGGGAACCACCCGAGTTGCAGCGAGAAAACCAGCATGAGCAGCGGCCCCATCACGAATGTCGGCAGGCAAATACCGATCATCGCCAGTGACGAGGGGATGTAGTCGATGTACGTGTTGGGGCGCAGCGAGGCGATGACTCCGAATAAAACACCCAGACCAAGCGCAATGCACATCGCGAAAAAGCCGAGCTTGGCCGACACGGGAAATTTTTGGCTGATGATCTCGCCGACGGTGCGGTTCGGGTACTTGAACGACTGCAGGGTGGGCAGGTGGGTGATGTACTGGATGAATTGCTTGTGCAGTGGTTGGTCGAGGTTGAACTGCTTGTTCAGCAGCTCGCGAACCTCGGCGGTCACCTGTTTGTCCTCGTCGAACGGCCCGCCCGGTGCCAGGCGGCACATGAAAAACGTCATCGCCGCCACACAGAGCAATACCGGTATGGTTTCCAGTATTCGGCGGAGGATGAACTTGAGCATGGGGTCAGCGCTTGGACAAGCGGGTGGGGGTCGGCGTTACTCGTCGGCCTTCACTTCGAGGTCAAGATGTTTCCACGGATGGTGGTCGAGCACGTTTGCGTGCCAGTTTTTGACGGCGGGATTCAGCGCGTACACGCGGGTGTAAATGTAGATCGGCAGGACCGGCAGCTCGTCCATCAGGATTTCCTCCGCTTGTTGGAATAACTCCAGTCGAGCTTCGACATCCTGTGTGGCGGCCGCTTTCCGAATGAGTCCGTCATAATCGTCTCGGGCCCAGCCGGTTTGATTCTGCTGGCTCCACGAGGTCCACATGTCGAGGAAGGTGTTCGGGTCGGGGTAGTCGCCGGTCCAGCCGGCACGGCTGATCTGGTAGTCCATCTCCCGCTGTCGATCGAGGTATACCTTCCATTCCTGGTTTTGCAGCGTGATGTTGATGTTCAGGTTTTTCTTCCACATCTGCTGAATGGCCTCGGCGATGATCCGATGCCCCTCGGTGGTGTTGTAGAGGAGTTCGAGTGAAGGAAAGCCCTTACCGTCTGGATAGCCGGCCTCGGCGAGCAGTTGCCGCGCTTTCTCGACGTTTTCCTCGATCCGTGCCCGCGCCGTGTAGCCGGCAACACCCGGGGGGGTGAAAAACAGCGCCGGCATTTGTTCGCCCTTGGTCACGTTTTTCGTGATGCTGCCGCGGTCAAGCGACATCGCCAGGGCCTTGCGAACGCGGACGTCGTCGCACGGCTTCCGTGTGGTGTTGAACCGGTAAAAGTACGAGGCCAAGTGCGGCTTGATTCGTAGCTCGTCGGGGTGCTCCTTCTTGTAAGTGGCGATTTTGTCGATGTGCAGGTTGTAGATGTTGTGCAGTTGCCCGCCGCGAAAGGCGTTTTCCTGCGTGGTCTCCAGTTCGATGGGATAAAAGTGGATCTCGTCCAGCTTGGTTGTCGCGGCGTCCCAGTAATCGGGGTTCTTCTCCACGACAATCTTGCGGCCAAGCTTCCATGATTTCAGCTTGAAGGCGCCATTGCTGACGAAATTCTCCGGCTTGGTCCAGCCGCTGCCGCGCTTGACCATGCCGCCGTGTTTCTCGACCGTCGCGATGTGCACCGGAAACCATGTGTAATGATTGAGCAGTGAAAGAAAGTAAGGGGTGGGGGAGTTAAGTGTGATCTCCAGCGTCCGCTCGTCGATCGCCCTGGCGCCTACCTGCGAGAAGTCCTTGAGCTTGCCCAAGCTGTAATCCTCAGCACCTTTCATGACGAACAACATGTAGGAGTACTTGGATGCCAGCGCCGGCGTGAGAATGCGCTTGAACGACTGCACAAAGTCATCCGCCGTGACCGGGTCACCGTTCGTCCACTTGGCGTTGCCTCGCAGGTGAAACGTGTACACCGTGCCATCCTCGGAAACTTCCCACGTTTCAGCCGTGCCCGGCACCGGATGAAGATCAACCGGGTCTTCCGCGACCAGCCCCTCCGTCAATGCAACGATGATGTGATGCTCCGGCACGCCGGTGACCACGTGCGGATCGATGTCCTCCGGTTCGGTGCCTACTGTAATGTTCAACACCTTGTTAGGTGTGCCTTGATCGACCGGCTTATTGCCGGGGCCGCAACCAGCCAAGACGCCGGCCAACAGGACAAGCGCACCGCCGGTGAGGATTCGATTTATCATTGCTGGGAAATATTTTGGGTAATGCCGGCTAAGCCCTTGGCCAAGCGAAACGCCGGAGACTTTTGTCGCTTGGCCAGGCGAAAGTCAATGCCTCGTGGCCAGCCCAAGCCATTGTTGGGTATTGAAATAAACATTAAATATGCGGACACTCCGGCAGTTACTTAGAAGCATGAGCGAACCACTAACCGAAAACCAAATCCAGGAAGCGCTGGCTAACCTCCCCGGTTGGGCATTTGCTGATGACACAATCAGCAGAACCTACCGGTTCGGCAGTTTCACCGAGGCTATTGGCTTTATCACTGAAATGGCCTTTGCTTGCGAGAGGTCCAATCACCATCCGGAACTCACAAACGTGTACAGCACCGTCACCATAAGCCTCAACACACATGATGCCGGGGGCAAAGTGACCGAAAAAGACATCGATTTGGCCGGGAAAATCGAAAACCTAAATGAGAAAAGAGTCTAAGAGGCAATGATTTAGGTTGCCATTAGCCTGTTTTAAAGGAAAATAAGGGCCTTGAGACAGCAACTTGGCGGGTGCGTTCAAAAAGAAATGAAAAAAGTTGCTAAAAAGGGGTTGACGCCCGGCAACGCCTCTGCCAAATTCGCTGCGCATACGGAAACTATTCCAAAGAAATGAGAACTAAAACACTAATACTAACAGCATTTGTCGGCGCATTGGGAATCGCTGGAGCTTCGGCTCAAGTCTATTCTGTCAATGCGGTGGGATACGTCAACAAGAGCATCCCTGCGGGATTCTCGATCGTTGCCAATCCCCTTAACAACGGCGGAAACAAGGTTTCTGACGTTTTCGGTGCCAATCCTGGCTCACTGACCGTTTATCGTTTCGGCGATGCCGGTTTCTCCATCAACTCCTACGACGCTGATTTTGAAGAGTGGGATGACGGAGATGCCACGGTTGCTCCGGGAGAAGGATTCTTCGTTCTGAACAGCGGTGACGCAGCAGTGAACATTACCTTCGTGGGTGAAGTTCCTCAGGGTGATCTCAGCAATGGCTTGCCTAAGGGTTTCTCCATTCGCAGTTCACAAGTTCCGCAGGAAGGCAAACTGGATTCTGATCTTGGCTTCCCAACTGATGAGGCTGTGACGGTTTATCAGTTCGGCGCTGCAGGTTACACCATCAGTTCCTATGATTCGGACTTCGAAGAGTGGGATACGGATGACGCGGCTGGCCCAGTTGTCGGTGTTGCAGAGGGATTCTGGGTTCTGCGCGAAAGCGCCACGAACTGGACACGCTCATTCAGCACCTCTGAATAAACGTTAAGTAATTTCTGGTACATTAACCAAACTAAGAAAAAATGAAAAAACTAGTACTATTATTGGCATGCACGGTGATCGCTACCTCCGCCTTTGCGCAGGGTACAATCAACTTCACCAACATGAAGCCTAGCAAGCAGATCATCACTGATGGATCTGGAGCTAACCTCGAAGGTGGTTGGGCCCAGCTGTATGCAGGCTCTTCTGCTGAAAACTTGGCCGCAGTTGGTAGCCCGGTTGCCTTTTATACAGGCACCAAGGCCGGTTACTTCAAGGGCGGTGTTGTTGATTCTGGATTAAGCGGGTCGGTAGCCGGTTTCTTTCAGGTAGCTGCTTGGAAGGGTGCTGACACTTTTGCTGCTGCAACAGAGTCAGGCATGTCCAATGTGTTGAGCCTAACCCCAGGCAATTCAGCTGCGAGCCCTCCGGGTTTGCCGGCTAACTTGGAAGGTTTGGAAGCTTTCAGCCTTACGGTGATTCCCGAGCCGGGCACCATCGCGTTGGCTGTTTTGGGACTGGCAGCATTCTTTGTGCGCCGTCGCAAATAATTAGTTGGTGTGTTCTCATTAAGCCGCCCGCAAGGGCGGCTTTTTTTTTGCCCTAGTTTGGTATTAAATTCTCTGATTGGAACAGTTCAATAGTGAGTGATGTAAAACAAAAGATACGTTATCTGCGGGAATGCTATTCTTCAGACAGTAGCGGGATTGAAATATTGAATATATTCTCACGTTCAGTTGAACATCGGATATTCATTGAAGGAGGGAATGAGTTAGCGTTTGAGGGGGATCACCAAATCCCATTGGATAAAGATGCAGGAAGTGCAGCACATGAGGCTGCAATAGTGTATGAACGTGAGAAGGAGCTTATTTATGCATCGATATTTGTAGCGGGAAAAAATCCAGAAACAGCTGAAAAAACCGTTTCTCCTTTGGTGGTGTTTCCAGGAAAAATTGAAAAGATTGCTGGTTTTCCATTTCTTTCTTTTGATTCAACAAACTTCAGAATTAACTATGGCTTAATTAAGAGAATCATAGTGGATGATGAAAAGAGTTCGCTTTTGCATGAGCAAATCTTTGAAGCGGTGGCAGATGGTCTTTTCAGGCCGGAGGGAATCGCTGCAATAGTGGATTCCTTCAAATGTTTAGCCAGTGATATTGATGTATCACAAATGATTTTCTTTCCGCATGCGAAAGCGTCAACAGATTTAAGAAAACAAGCAGTTAACGAGGGTTTAAAGGTATTACCAGCAGGTTGTGTTGCTTTAATAAAGCGATCCATTGAGCGTCGTGGTATTTTGGAGGAATTAGCCATAATGTCTGACGCGAATAAGTTTTCTAAACCAATTTGCGAACTTTTGGGCGTAGCTGGGTCAAAAGACCGTACGAGAGAAAAGAAAACAAAGTTGGAAAAAATACCAGCAGTTTTAAGTGTTCCTCAAAGCAACATTCTAAAATCCTGTGCTCAAAACCCAGTGACATTGGTGATTGGGCCTCCTGGAACAGGGAAATCGTACACAATTGCCTGTATGGCGTTGGAGCATATGGCGAGGGGGAAATCGGTGTTGATTGCTTCAAGAAAAGACCATGCAGTAGACGTAATCGGACAAAAGATTGAAACACTCTCTGGTGACAAATCGAGCGTTATTCGTGGAGGGAGAAAGAAATATTTGTCCGAATTGAAAACTAGGTTGCAAGCGATTTTGAGCGGTATGCGAGGCAGGAAGAAAGCGGCAACTTTGCAAGGCCACGCAGAAGCGGAGACAATCAAACTAACTCAATCCATAGAAGGTATTGAGAGAAACATCAAAAAATCTGAGTCAGTTTTCAACAAGCGATCTGAACAGGAGAAAGAGTATGCCAGCATCCAAGAAAAATTGTCCCAAGGTGGATTTCAACTCATTAGCAAAATCAGATTATTTATCCTTCAGCACAGCATTAATTCCAGAAAAGAATCTTTTGACGTATTAATCAAATCGATCGAACACAAAATTGATATTAGAAATCGGGATGTAATCAAGCGAATTGGAATAAGAAAAGACGCGAGGGTTCATGAGGTGCTTGCGAGCAATCGAAAAACATTGATGGATTTTCTTAAATCCCTCAGGGCTAGGACAGGGGCGAAGCAGCGCGATATGCTTTCAAAACTGGATATCGGGATGATCTTGAAAACGTTTCCGGTCTGGATGTCTAAGAATTCCGACATTCACGACAATATGCCGCTGATTCCGGAAATGTTTGATTTGGCGATAATAGATGAGGCAACTCAATGTGACATTGCAAGTTGTCTTCCTATCCTGCAACGGGCCAAGCGGGTTGCTATTGTGGGAGATCCAAAGCAACTGCGACATGTCTCTTTTCTTGCTAGAAGCAAGCAAGCCATACTGGCCACAAAAGAAGGACTGGGTGCGGAAGTTGCAGATCAATTGGATTACCGATCCAAGAGTATTCTTGATCTTGCAGAGGAGACGATAACCGAACAACAACGAGTCCAATTTTTGGATGAACATTACCGGAGTCGTCCAGATATCATTCAATTCAGTAATCGTCATTTTTACAACGGTTCACTTCGTATTATGACCCAAAATCCGGAGTTGGTCCGATTCCGAAATATCCAAGTGATTCAATGTAATGGTGTTCGGGAAAAAAATGGCATCAATAGAAATGAATCTGAGAAATTATTAAAACTCATTCGGGATACAGTTGAGTCCCAAAGTCACCTAGAGTCCGAGTA
The DNA here is from genome assembly GCA_937770485.1 of uncultured Verrucomicrobiae bacterium. GTDB lineage: Bacteria > Verrucomicrobiota > Verrucomicrobiia > Limisphaerales > UBA1096 > UBA1096. The sequence continues at coordinate 26,408 of CALJHX010000034.1, forward strand.
CTTGCAAAGTATTGGCGTAACAACTCCGTTTAGGCATCAAGCTGATTATCTCGGAGAGTTGATTCATCGTGAAGTACCCATTGAGGCAATCCAAAAACATAAGATCTTAGTTGGAACGCCTCATTCATTCCAAGGAGAAGAGCGCGATATTATGTGCCTTTCGTTTGCGTTGGATGAGAAATCATCCGCTACTGCGTTTCGATATATGAACCAACCAGATGTTTTCAATGTCATGGTCACTCGAGCGAGAGTTCAGCAGGTCGTCTTTCTTTCTATTAGAGAGGGCGATTTAAAGAAAAACTCATTGCTAGCTTCCTATTTGTTGTATTTGAGAGGTTATTATCAAGAACCTACGTGTGGGCAGTTATCTCAGCTTCCTGATTCCGCTCTCCCAGTGTATGATGCGTTAAATAAAGCCGGATATAAAGTGTGGCCGTCGTTTGATGTCGCTGGGATGGAGATGGATTTCGTAATTCAGAAAAAGGGAAGAACGTTGGGGATTGATTTAATCGGTTTTCCTGGTCGATTCGAGGATGCGTTTAGCTTGGAGCGATATAAAATGTTAAAGCGTGCCGGGATGCGAATATTCCCCTTGGCTTATTCCGAATGGGGGAGGTCTCAAGAGGAATGTTTGGATTCGATTCGAGAGTTTTAGGTTTCCTGGGTTTTCCTAGCTGATTTCAAAGAAACCGCCAATGTCTTCATAAGTTTGAAATACCTGATCCGCGCCCGCTTGCTCTAGTGCATTTGCCTTGAACGTATTTGTGATGGCCAAAACCGTCATTCCAGCCGCCTTGCCGGCCAGAACTCCGGAAACGGTATCTTCGATCACACAGCACTTTTTAGGCATCACACCCAGGCGCCTAGCCGCCAGGAGGAAGGTATCTGGGGCAGGCTTGGGCTTTTCCACATCCTCTGAACTTGCAGTGCACCGGAAATAACGGCGCAAGTCTCGCATTGCCAGGACTTCGTCAATAATTCGATGAACAGAACCTGAGGCAACGGCAAGTGGGAGTTGCTTTGCCAAGCACTGAACCAATTTCGGGACACCATCGAAGATAGGCTGCTTGTCGCGAAGTATTTGAAGCAGTCGTTCCTCTCTGAGTCCGAGGAGTTCCTCGATGGGTTGCGTGGGATGATGCTTTTCGATGAAGGTCTCCCAAAGGACGCGGTCGGATCGGCCGTAAAAATCGGGAAAGTGGATACCGTGATTGTCGCCGTAACCCATCTCCTGCCAGAGTTCCAAAAACGACATTTCATGAATCGGCTCACTGTCGACGATCACGCCGTCCATGTCGAAAATTACCGCGTCGAACCGACTCATTTCCCCTCCCGATATATTTGTTTTAATGGCCAAGTGCTTGGTTCCTCAGTTTTTTGAGCACCTTCATGCTGCTGTTCGGATCGCGACCAAACTGGTCATGTAGCCTGTTGTATTCGCGGTAAAGCTGATCGTAGGCTTTTTTGTTCTTTGAATTAGGCCGGTAAATTTTTCGCCGCACTCGCGCCATTCGTTTTGCGGCTTGCCCAACGTTCCCATAAATCCCGGCGGCCACCGCCCCGAATATTGCTGCCCCGAGCGCGCTAGCCTGCTCGCTGGCTGCCACCTTGATTGGACGCCCGGTGACGTCGGCGTAAATCTGGAGCATGAGCGGGTTTTTTACCGCCAAGCCGCCGCAGGCATAAAGTTCGTTAATGGCTACGTCCTGTGATGTGAACGCCTCAATGATCTGCCGGGTCCCAAACGCGGTTGCCTCGAGCAGCGCGCGGTAAATCTCATGCGGGCGCGTGGCCAGAGTTTGGCCAAGCAGCAATCCGCTTAAGTCGGTATCGACCAGCACCGAGCGGTTTCCGTTCCACCAATCCAGCGCGAGCAGGCCGCTCTCGGCCGGCTTGAGCCTTGCCGCCTGTCCCTCAAGATACTGGTAAATGTCCTGCTTGGCCCGTTTCGCCGCTTGGCTAATTTCCGCTGGGATGCCGTTCTTGATGTACCAGGCAAAGACATCGCCCACTCCCGATTGGCCTGCCTCGTAGCCCCAGAGGCCAGGGATCACACCGTGCTGCACCACGCCGCAAATACCCTCCACAGGTTTTTCGCGCTTCGCGGCTAGCAGATGGCAGGTGCTGGTGCCCATGATCATAACGAGTTTGCCAGCATCGGTGACCGTGCAGGCAGGCACAGCTGCGTGGGCGTCAATGTTGGCCGCAGCGACTGGCGTACCGGCGGCAAGCCCCATCGCTTTCGCCATTTTTGGAGTTAACCCACCGGCGTTGCTGCCAAGCGATATAATCTCGCTCTCCAGTTTCTCAGCGACGACGTTGGTCATCCTAGGATCTAAAGACTTAAAAAAAGCCTTGCCGGGATAGTCCCACCCGCCTCGCTTGGTTCGGGACACGCGCATGGCCTTGAATCCGGCGGCGGAAAGGCAACGTTTTTCTTCGCCGGTAAGCTGCCACACAAGCCAATCACCGGCCTCGACGAATCTCTCGGCGGCATCGTAAATCTTGGGCGCCTCTCGGACGGTTTCGAGTATTTTGGAAAAAAACCACTCGCTCGAGTATTTGCCACCATAGGCGGTGATAAAATCCTCATTCTGTCGCAAGCCGACCTCGTTGATACGGTTAGCTTCTGGTTGGGTAGAGTGATGTTTCCACAATTTCACCCAAGCATGCGGATTGTTGCACCACTTTTTCAACGAACAAAGTGGCGTGCCATCGCTCAATACAGGCAGCATGGTGCAACTGGTGAAATCAACTCCGATGCCGAGCACCTGCTCCGGCCTGGCCTTGGCCAGGCGCATTACTCGCGGCACGGCTTTTCTCAAGACTTCTATGTAGTCAGCCGGATCCTGCAGCGCTGTGAGGGGCTTGAGGCGTTTTTTGCTGTCGGGCAGCGACTCCTCTATCACGGCGTTTTTATAGTTGTGATCGGCCCACGCCACTTCCTCGCCGGTGTCGGCATTCACCATCAGCGCTCGGCCTGATAGTGTCCCGAAATCGATGCCCAGCACGTAGCGTGTTTTTTTATCTTCCGATTTCACAGCGCGGATTCTGCCAAGGCAAGCGAGTCCCGACAAGCGGCGAGCTTGGCCAAGTGTAACTTGAAACTGGCCAAGCGCTTGGTCGCTTGGTATTTCCCTCTGAGCATGTTTGGCAGAAATCAAAAATCAACACGGCGAACAACTCGACTACTCCGTGCAAGCGGGCGAGGCGCGTTCGGACTTCATTGTCATCATTGGCCATGGCGTCACCGGCAACAAGGATCGGCCATTTGTCGTCGCATTAGCCGAGGAATTGAGTGCTGCCAGCATTCCGACGCTATGCATGTCGTTCGCTGGTAACGGCGACTCCGGCGGGACGTTTGCAGACTGCACCATTTCAAAGGAGACGGATGACTTGGGCAGTGTCATCGATGCGATGGGAGACCGGAAGATTTGCTACATAGGCCATAGTATGGGGGGCGCAGTGGGCGTTAGGAGAGCCAGCAGCGATTCACGGATCGGCTCTTTGGTATCGCTCGCCGGCATGGTGCACACGGAGGAATTTGCCCGGCGCGAGTTCGGCGAGGAGACACCGGACGCCGGCTGCATGTGGGAGGAGGAAAGCTGTCCGCTCTCCAGCACGTTTATGAATGACATGGCGGCGATCCGCTCAGTGGTCGATCTTGGGGCGGAAATCAGCGTACCGTGGCTGTTGGTGCATGGCACGGAAGACGACGTTGTGCCGATCGGCGACACACACGATATTATCGCGAAGGCCACGAACCCGCCGGAAGTTTTCGAGATCACCGGGGCCAACCACGTATTTAGCGACGACGCACTCCCACTGATGATTGCCAAGGTTGTTGACTGGGTGAAGGCTCAAGCGGATTGAGTCACTTCCGGGGCGTCAACAGTGACGGAAGCCCCCATAGCACAGCCAGCAAGGTGGCTCCGTAGGCGATAGCCGAGAGCCAGCCAAAGTCCTGCACCGGAGGGAAACTCATCCAGACCAGCGCCACGGAAAAGCCTATTAGAATGAGACTGGTGCAGAGGATAGCTGGCCCTTTTGCTTCGAGCGATTTGCCCATAGCTGTGATTGGGTCGACTCCTTTTTTGCGGAGTTGCACCCAGTGGGTCACGAGGTGAACGGCGTCGTCGATGCCGATGCCAAGGACTAGTGCAGCAATCATCACGGTGATCGAGTTCAGTGGTACCTCATTAAATGCCGCCAGTATCGCCAGCACAGCCAGTGGCACCAAGGTGATGCTGAGCGCGGCTATTGCAAACTTCACCGAGCGCCACAACAGCATCATCGCCGCTATCATCATGAAGAGTGTGATGCCAAGGCTGTTGAGCTGTGCCTGGACAATTTTCCGGTCGGCCTGGAGAATGGTGTGAAGTCCGGCCTCGGCGGAAACAGTGACATCTTCTGGCATCGTTTTGTTGGCAAACTGCTCGACCGATTCCAGCAGGCGGACGAACTCCGCGCTGGGCAGATCGATCGTGCGCAACACGAGATGCGCGGTTTGCTGCGACTCATCGCTGAGTGCCTGTAGGAATGGGTAGTTCGTCGCCTTGAGCGCAATGACAAACAGGCCCAGCGTCAGCGGATTGCTCGGGAGCGTGAGATCGCCCGAGTCGCCACCTTCCCAAATGCCGTTCAATATTGCCATCAGGGACGCGTACGAATAGGTGCTGCTGAACCGTTTCGTGTTCTCGGCGAAATCTTGCACACTCTGCATTCTCCGGAGGAAATCCACTCTGTTGATACCGTTTGGTTTGCCGCTGTCGAAATCCAACTGGACGATGTTGATGCCGCCCATCCGAGCGTCCATCATTTCAGCCATCTCCCGGGTGGGGCTGTCCGGCGCGAGAAATTGGACCGCCCGGATATCGATGTTCAAGTGAGTCGATGCAAAGAAAGCGGAGAGTAAAAGTATCACTGAAACTACGAGGGTTTGCCAACGTCGTATCAAACATGCCTGGAAAGACCAACAGGAAAGAGTTGAGGTTTTTCCAGAATTCATATTTTTGGTTATCAATCGGATGGCGCTTGGCCAGATGCGACAGCCCAGCCGCAAAAACGACAGCCCAGGCCCGAAGTTCCATGCGAAAATAACCGTGACACCGATAGCTCCCGCAATGCCGAAATTCTTCAAGTGCGATACTTCGCTTACAGCCAGTGACAAGAGTCCAACGGCAGTCGTGATGGAGGCGAACAGGCTTGGCAAAAATACTTCGCTCAACATGGCGGTGAAGCGATTGTCCAGCGAGAGGGTTGCATCTGTCTGGCGAAGGGCGGTCAACTGGTGGATTAGTACGGTCAGGTTGATCGCCCCGAGTAGCGGCAGTAGCAGCAGGTTGTACGGCGAAAGCGAAAAACCGGCCAAGCCCAGCACTCCGGGCAGCATCGCCACCAAGGTCACTTCGCTGAGCAACAGCAACACGAGGCAGGGGAACGAACGCAGAGTGAAGCCGATGACAAGCAGGATGACCAGCGCCGTGATCGGCAACACCAGCTTCAAGTCGCGCAGAAATGATTCACTGATTTCCTCCGCGATGAACGGTAGCGAGATGGTGCGAATCCTATAGTCTGGCGAGTCGAATGGAGCAAGCAGTAGACTCGTCTCATCGCGAAATGCCTGGCGCAGTGCCGGTGTGGAGAGGTCGCGTTTGTAGGTTGCCGTAATGAGCGTGATCCTGCCATCGGGCGAGACCATGATGTTGCGGACCAGCGGATGCGTAACGGAGAACTGGCGAATTGCAATGATTTGATCCTCCGACAGATAACCGGCCGGGACAAATGGCTCCCACGCAAGGGCGAACCCCCTGCGAACCGGCTTGACTGAATGTGTCAGACTCTTGACATCGACCAGGCCCGCCTGTTGGCCAAGCGCGTTGCTGATGGAACGGATTTGGTCGAAGCCGGCTTGGCTGAATATCTGGTCGCTCTCAACACTGATGACGACAACCGTGTCGTCGCTGAGGAACGACCGTATCCGGTCGTAGGTTTCCAAGTGCCGCTCGTCCGACTCGAGCAGCGTCAGCGGGTCGGTATCGATGCTGACCTGCGTCGTGTGCCATATTATTGGGATGGATCCCAGCAGGAAAACGGCGAACAGGCATCCTGGGAAAAGCACGAAAGGATTACGGGAGCCATTCATGCCGTGGGGGTTGTTGATCAAGTCACTTGAGCCACTTTGGGATGCTTTCGCTTGCCCAAAGCTGCTTTCGGGGCTGACGTTTGCGTACGATTTCAGCCTGGCTGCCCTTCACCAGCACTTCGGCCGGGAAGGGACGGACATTGTAGTTGGACGCCATCACAAACCCATAGGCGCCGGCGCTGAGCAGCGCGAGGTGATTGCCTTCGCCGACCTTTGGCAGCATGCGATTTTTGCAGAAGTAATCGCTGGACTCGCAGATCGGCCCGACGACATCGGAGCAAACCTGGTTCTTTTTCAGATGATGACCAGCCTGCCGCGTCAGCGGCACGATCTCATGGTAGCTGTCGTACAGGGCAGGGCGGGCGAGATCGTTCATTGCCGCGTCGACGATCACGAAATTCTTCACGCCGGTCTGCTTCACGTACTCGACGCGCGTGATCAGGATACCCGCATTGCCGGCGATGAAGCGGCCGGGCTCGATCAATATTCGCAGGCCAAGTGGCTTGAGCAGCGACATCAGCTTGGCTGCGTACTTGGCCGGAGTGAGCAGGTTTTTGCGCTTGGGTGAGCGCCACCACTTGGCATCCCCACTCTCGAGCGCCGACTCGTAAACGATACCCACGCCACCACCGATACTGAAGAACTCGATACCATGCTTTTCAGCCAGTCTCTTGGCCAAGGGTGCGACTTTTCGGACGGCTTTTTCGAATGGCCCAACCTCTGTGAGTTGTGAGCCGATGTGCATCTGCAAGCCGCGAATCTGCAGGTGCTTCAGCTTGGTCGCTCGTTCGTACACATCCTCGACTTCCTCAAAGGCAATTCCAAATTTATTCTCATAAGTGCCAGTGGTGATCTTGGCGTGCGTTTTGGCATCGATGTTCGGGTTCACCCGAACGGCGATGGGCGCTTTCTTTTTTAATCTGCGGGCAATTTGATTGATTCGAATTAGTTCTGGCTCGCTCTCGGCGCTGAATGCGTAAATTCCCTTCTTCAGTGCGAGTTCGATGTCCTCCTCCGTTTTGCCGACACCGGCGAATATGCATTTTGACGGATCACCACCTGCAGCTATGACACGCTGGAGTTCGCCGCCGCTGACGATGTCGAACCCGCTCCCAGCGTTCGCCAAAGTTCGTAACACGCCAAGGTTGGAGTTGGCCTTGACTGCAAAATGAATCGTGTGATCCACCGGTGAAAGGGCGGTGTCGAGTAGTCGGAAATTTCTCGTCAGTGTGGCGTGGGAGTAAACGTAAAGCGGAGTATTATGTTTTTCGGCGAGTGACGCCACCGAGACATTCTCACAGTACAACTTCCCGCGCTTGAAGCTAAAATCATGCATCGCGGAGGAGTATGCCAAAGTCTCCCAGCCGTTTGAAGGAAATCCTTTTCGAGTCACTCCGCTTGGGCAATCGCAAGGTTGCTGAGGTCGGCGATTGAATCGATGACGGCCAGCGGGCCGGTCGCCTGCTCAAGTTGCGATTCGTGTTCGCTGCCGTAGCCGGTTCGGATGAGGGCGCAGCACTTCACGCCGGTGTTCCAGCCGCATTCGATGTCTGAAACCTTGTCGCCGACCATTTAGCTGGCGGATAGGTCGAGGAAAATGGCGGATTTTCCGTAGCACATGCAGTTCAGAAACTAGCGAGAAGTTACCTTGGTGTCACGGTGGCCGTGCCGAGTTTTCCGACAACCAATCTGGCGGCATGATTTGCAACGATCACTGCCTCGATCGGACTCTCGCCTGCGGCGATGGGCAATGTGAATGAGCCAATCTCAGTGTCGCCGGTGAGGAGCACCGTCGGTCGTGCAGCGGTGCTCAAGATGCTCCGGGGGCATTATAGCGAGAGTGTTTTACGTTCAGCCATCAACCTCTTTCAACGGATCTTCCTCAAGAAAGCCAGTGAGTGGGCTGGTCGCGCTGGCCGTGCCAAGTTGTTGGCCAAGGCCAATTTCATAGGCCGTGCGGCCCGCCTCAACGGCCGCCTTGAAAGCAAGTCCCATGCGAGAGGGGTCATTTGCGATGGCGATGGCGGTATTCACCAGCACGGCGTCAGCGCCCATTTCCATTGCCTCAGCGGCATGGCTCGGTGAGCCGATGCCGGCATCGACGACCACCGGCACGGTGGCTTGCTCAATAATAATGCGAATTTGCTCACGCGTCTCGATGCCGCGATTGGAGCCGATCGGCGCGCCCAACGGCATGACTGTGGCGGTACCGACCTCCTGCAGGCGCTTGGCCAGGACGGGGTCGGCGTTGATGTACGGCAGCACGGTGAATCCGTCGTCGACGAGCCGCTTGGCCGCCTCGAACGTCTCGACTGGGTCGGGCAGTAGGTAGCGGGGGTCGGGATGAATCTCGAGCTTCACCCATTTAGGCAGGCCAGCGGCGGCGGCGAGCTTGGCCAAGCGCACTGCCTCGTCGGCGTTCATAGCGCCGCTGGTGTTTGGCAGGATGAGGTAGCGTTTGGGATCGATGAACTCGAGGATGTTCGCGAAGGGGTCGTTCTTGCCGGTGAGGTCGGCGCGGCGCAGGGCCACGGTGACGACCTGCGTGCTGCTCGAGGCGAGGGCATCGCGCATCGACTCGGGCGAGGCGAACTTGCCCGTGCCCAGGAACAGGCGCGAGTCGAACGTGCGATCGGCAATGGTCAGCGGCGAAGTCTCCAGCGACATCGGGGAAAAACTAGGCGAGCCAAGTGCCGTTGTCGAGGCGACGGCTAATCCCTGGGCTTCGGCTTCACCGGGCGGGGGCGGGGACCGAATAGGGCGGTGCCGATCCGGACGAGGGTTGCTCCTTCCTCGATTGCCACCTCGAAGTCGCCGCTCATGCCCATGCTGAGGTGTTGCAGCGGCGCGCCGAGTTTTTGTTCGCACGCCTCCTTCAACTCGCGCAGGCGCTGGAAGATGGGCCGCACTTTTTCCGGCTCGGGCACCCACGGGGCGAGGGTCATCAGTCCGTGGATTTCCAGCCGTGGCAGGTCGTTAATCGGTTCGAGGACGTCGAGCAACTCAGCCGGATTGAAGCCGTACTTGCTGCCTTCGCCGGCGACGTTGACCTCGAGCAACACCGGCATGTCCTTGGCGGCATTGTGGGCGTGTTTGTTGATTTCCTCGGCGATCGACATGCGATCGACGCTCTGGATCATGCTAAAAAAACGCACGGCGTCGCGGCATTTGTTGGACTGCAAATGACCGATGAGATGCCACTCGAGGTTGCCGGGGCAGGCGGAGATTTTCAGCTTGGCCTCTTGGATTTTGCTTTCGCCGAAGACGCGGTAGCCGTGATATGTCAACTCCCGCACGGCGTCGGCGCTGTGGTTTTTCGAGACCGGCAGCAGCATGACCTCAGCGGGGTCGCGCCCGGCGAGTTCGCAGGCGGCACTGATCCGCTCGCGGATGCCTTGCAGTCTTTCGTCCAACTCCATGCGCCGATTTAGCCACAGGAACCCCGCCTCCGGCAAGGTCGCGGCAGTTTCGCGCTCGGCCAAGCGGGTTAGCCGAACAACTCTCCGTCGGCGAAGAATCGTTTGAGTTCCGCCTGGCCGTTTTCGATCGAGTCGGAGGCGTGGACGACGTTGCGCATTTTGTCCTGGCCGAAGTCGCCGCGCAGGGTGCCTTTTTCGGCAACGGTCGAGTCGGTCGGGCCGACCATCTCGCGGATGCGGACAATCGCGTTTTCGCCACGAAGCGCGATCGCCACGACTGGCGACGACTGCATAAAGCCCTGAATCTCTGGGAAAAATGGCAACTCAGTCAGGTGCGCGTAATGATCGCGCAGGATTTCGTCCGACAGGCGCATCATCTTCACGCCGAACACAGCGAAGCCGGCTTCCTCAAAGCGCTTCAACACCTCGCCGCACTTGCGGCCTTCCAAACAATCCGGTTTCAACAGAACCAATGACTCTTCCATAAGGGCACGAATCATGCGGACGAATCCCCGAGTGAAAAGCGAAAAGTGATTTTCGCGTAATTTTTCTCCACTTGGCCAAGCGGTGGCTCAAGTCATGTGGGCGCCGGTGGCGTTGGTGTAGACGGCGTAGAGGCTTTGGCTGGCGGTCATGAACAGCCGGTTGCGTTTGCGGCCGCCGAAGCAGACGTTGGAGCAAATCTCCGGCAGCCGGATTTGCCCGATGCGATCGCCGTTCGGGGCGAAGGTGTGCACGCCGTCGTAGCCGGCTCCGACCCAGCCCGCACTTGCCCAGATGTTGCCATCCACATCGGCGCGGATGCCGTCGGCACCGCCTGCTGCCATTAGCCTTGGTGTGTTCTTTTGAGCCAATTCTTTGGTTGTTGCCAGCCTGTCTCCGCCCTGGGCTTTCATGGCTTTCATCGAGGCGAACTCTTTTCCGTTTTTCAGCTTCACGCCATCGACGTTCCACACTTTGATGTTTTTTCCCGTGCCGCTGTCGGAGACGTAGAGTTGGCTCAAGTCGGGCGAGAAGCAGAGGCCGTTTGGCTTGTGAATGTCATCGGTCACCATGGTGATTTTTCCGCTCTTGGCGTCGATGCGGTAGACGGCTTCCTTGAGGTCGAGCGGGCCTTTGTTGCCCTCATAGTCGGACAGGCTGCCGTAGCCGGGGTCGGTGAACCAAATCGAGTCGTCGCCGCGATGGACGACAGCATCGTTCGGCGCGTTGAATGGTTTGTCGTCGAACGTGGCCGCCAGCACGGTCTCGGTGCCATCGTACTCATAGCGCACCACGCGCCGGTGTCCGTGCTGGCAGGAGATCTGCCGGCCCCGATAGTCGAACGTGTTGCCGTTGCTGTTGCCGCTGGGTTTGCGGAAAACGGTCACGCGGTTGTCGTCCTCGACCCAGCGAAGTTGCAGGTCGTTCGGGATGTCGCTGAAAACCAGATACCGGCCGACACCGTTCCAGGCGCAGCCCTCGGTCCAGAGGGCATTCGGGCTGGTGTAGAGCCGTTGAACCGGCGTGTTGCCGATCTTGTATTTGTCGAAGCGCGAGTCGAGCGAAATGAGGTCTGGATCGGGATAGCGCGTCGGGTTTTTGCCGGTCCAATCCCGAGCGGCGGCGGTGGCCAAGCCGGCTCCGGCAACGGCTGCGGTGGCGAGAAAATTCCTGCGATCAATGTGGGTCTTGTTCATGATGTTTCAGGGCTAAACGGTGAAGCGCAGCTTCGCTTGGCCAAGCGGTTGGGGCAAGAAAAAGCTCGCGCTTGGCCAAGCGATTCCGTCAGCTTGGCCCAAGCTGATGACCGATCAATTTCCACAAATGTTCCGTGTGCGGCAGCAGTTCGATGCGACGCCGCCGGTCGATGTCGCCGCCTCGATTGCCGATGGCTTTGCGGCGATTCGCGGGCAATTGAAGCCGGGCATGCGTGTCGCCGTGGGTGTCGGCAGTCGCGGGATTTCAAACTTGGCCAAGGTTGTCGCCGCCGTGATCGGCGAGCTGAAAAGCGCCGGCGCGGAGCCATTCATCCTCCCGGCGATGGGCAGCCATGGCGGCGCGACGCCGGAAGGGCAGGCCGGGTTGCTTGCCGACTACGGCGTCACCGAGGCGTCGATGGGCGTGCCGATTCGAGCCTCGATGGAGACCGAGTCGCTTGGCCAAGTGGAGGGAGGACAGGACGTGCCGTGGAGCCGCGAGGCGTTGGCGGCGGATGGGGTTATCGTGATCAACCGCGTCAAGCCGCACACCGACTTTGCCGGGCCGATGGGCAGCGGGCTAACGAAGATGCTTGTCGTCGGCCTAGGCAAACACGCCGGTGCCTCGGCGTACCATGCGGCCGCGCTCACACTCGGCTACGAGGCGGCGTTGATGCGCTTGGCCAAAGTGGTTTTTGCTCGGGCACCAATCCTCGGCGGCGTGGCCATTGTCGAGAATGCGATGCACGACACGGCTCGCGTCGAGATGCTTGCGGTTGACACGATTCCCGGGCGAGAGCCGGAGCTTTGCGCCGAGGCGGCGACGATGATGCCGGCGCTACCGTTCGACGAAATCGACCTGCTGATCGTCGATCAAATCGGCAAAAATATCAGCGGCACCGGCATGGATACCAACACGATCGGCCGCGGTGTGCACGGCTATAACCTCATGCCGGGGGACGCGTTGGCCAAGCCGTTCATCTGGCGAATTTTCGTGCGCGGCCTGACGCCGGAGACGCACGGCAACGCCATTGGCATCGGCTTGGCCGAGGCGACGACCAAGCGGTTGGTCGCCGGGGTGGACGCGGCCGCGCTGCGGACCAACGTGCTCACCTCGCGCGCCGTGCAGTGCGCCAAGTTGCCGATGGATTTTGAGACCGACGCCGAGGCGATTCACGCCATGCTGGCGTCGCTGTCAGATCCCGATCCGGCCAAGGCGCGCGCGGTGCGTATCCGCGACACGCTCTCGCTTGGCACGCTTGAGGTCTCGGCCGCATTGGCCGCCAAGGTGGCGTCGCATCCTGCGTTGGAGCCGCTTGGCCAAGCGGAGCCGATGAAGTTCGGGGCTGACGGCAATCTGTCGTTGTTGGATTTGGACTGAGTTGTGGGTGCGAACATCATCGACAAGTGGCGGTGCTTGGCTATCTTCTGTCGCGATCAATGGGGGTTCCTGTTTTTAAAATACGATTCGTTATCGGACTGTTTGTTCAGCTTGGACTGTTTGGGTTGGTGATTGCTCCGGCGCTTGGCCAAGAGCCCAAAGACGATCGGGTTGAGGTGGACATCGCCGCGCGGGCCGGGTTGCGATACGACGTCGTCCGGTTCGCCGCCAAGCCGGGCCAGGCGATCCGGCTAAAACTCATCAACGGCGACGACATGGCGCACAACCTCGTCTTCACAAAGCCCGGCCAGCGGCAAGCTGTGGCCACCGCCGCGCTCGTGCTGGGCGTTGATGGTGAGGCGAAAAACTGGGTACCCGATCATGATGCGGTTTTGTGGTCGACGCCGGTGCTGCCGCCGGGAGAGCAGCATGTGCTGCAGTTCACCGCGCCGGTGGAACCGGGAATTTATCCGTATGTCTGCACGTACCCCGGGCACGGCTTCCTGATGTACGGTGCGATGTATGTCGGTGTTTCGATGCCGGAATTGGCCACGGATCAACACGTACCCGAACTGGCCCGGCAGGGGAAAGCAGCTCAAAAACAGTTTCACGCCTGGGGACATAAACGTCCGCTGATGTATCGCATTTTCATGCCGGACGCTTCCCCGGCAGCGATCGCTGTGGGGCTGAAACACGGGCAGAATTACTGCTGGGACGCCGGGCAGTGTCGGTTGCGATACGTGTGGTACGGTGGGTTTGTCGATCCGTCGCCGGTGTGGCGAAGCAACGGCAACGGCTTGGCCGGGGTCTTGGGCACGAAGTATTGGGAGTCAGAAATGCCTGGCACGATCCGGGTGGGTGGCGCTGATTCCGAGCCGGAGTTTTTGGGCTACAAAAAAGTCGATGGCCAGCCGGAGTTCCATTTCCGCGTCAACGACACGGATGTGTATGAATTGATCACTCCACTTCATTCGATCATTGGGATTCAACGTTCATTTCGAATCCCGAACAACACGCAGCCGGTCTCGCTTCCGGTCGGCCCGACGAGCCGGGTGACTTTTGAGCACAGCGCGGGCAAACTCGAAAATGGCCTGCTGACGTTATCCGCAGAAGAGGCCAGGGCGTTTACCGTGTTCATCGGGTTGATCAAGTAAGTCACGATGAGAGTTACAGGACGAATACTGACAATTGCAGGGCTAGTTGCGGCTGTTTCCATGCGTGCGGCGGGCATTGGCGACTACTACTCGTTGGAAAACATCGCCACGCCCAAGGGGCTCGATCCGCAGGTCGGCGGGCTGGACTTCATGCCCAACGGGCGCTTGGTTGCCTGTTTTCACCGTGGCGAGGTGTACACGTACGATCCCGGCAAGGGCGAGTGGAGGTTATTCGCCGATGGACTGCAGGAGCCGCTTGGCATCGTGGCGATAAACGACCGTGAAGTCGTCGTCATGCAGCGGTCGGAGTTGACGCGCATCACTGACACCGACGGCGACGGCGAGGCGGATCAGTACAAAACGGTGTGCGACGATTTTGGCATGACCGGCAACTACCACGAGTTCGCCTTTGGGCCGGCGCGGGATGCGCGCGGCAACTTGTTCGTAGGCCTGAATCTTGCCTCGAGTGGAGCGAGCATCCGGCCGGAGTTGCGTGGGGAGTTTCGCCACTACGGACTGTCGCGCGAAGGATTCAAGGCCAGCAGCTACGGGAGGGCGTCCGGCCGAATGTACGGGGCCACGCCGTACCGCGGCTGGGTGTTGAAGATCACCCCGGAGGGCGAAATGACGCCGTTTGCGCCCGGTTTCCGCTCGCCCAACGGGCTGGGCTTCGACCTCGATGGGAGGTTGTTTGTGACCGACAACCAGGGCGACTGGCTGGGCACGAGCAAACTGTTTCACGTGCAGCCCGGGAAGTTTTACGGACACCCGGCGAGTTTGGCATGGACGAATAAATGGAAGAAGGGGCGCAACCCACTGAAGGTTGCTTCAACCGAATTTGATGCCAAACGCACCCGCGCAACGGTGCTTTTCCCTCATGGGTTGATGGCCAACAGCCCGACCCAGCCGATCCCCGATTCTTCCGGCGGCAAGTTTGGCCCGTTCGCCGCTCAACTGTTCGTCGGCGAAATGAACCGGGCGCGGATCGTTCGCGTGATGTTGGACAAGGTCGCCGGCGAGTGGCAGGGCGCGTGCGTGCCGTTTTACGACGGCGCAGGCTTGGGCAAAGGCAACCACCGGTTTGTTTTCGGCAAAGACGGCAGCCTGTGGGTGGGCCAAACACACCTCGCGTGGGTCGGCGGCCAAGGTGTGCAGCGAATCAAGTGGAATGGGGAAACGCCGATGGAAGTCGAGTCGATGCACCTCACCGAGTCTGGCTTTAAGCTGACGTTCACCAAGCCCTTGGCCGAGGGCGCGGGTCATCACGATCATTTTCAGTTCACTCGCTACTACTACGGGTACCGGCAGGGCTACGGCTCACCGCAACTCGGAACGGATGCGGTGCAGGTTGGAGGCTTAAAACTGCTGAAGGGAGGCAGAACGTTGATGATCTATTTGGATAAGCTGACCCCGGGCTACATCTATCAACTCGACATGAAAAACATCGCCGCCACCGATGGTTCGCCGCTTGTGAACGCACTGGTTTGCTACACGCTGAACCGACTCACCAACGGCGACGACAAGGCGCCGCATTTGGTGGAAAAATAAACTCGCCTGCGACTCCGATTCGCTCCAACAATCCGCCGGAAAACTTGACGAACTACACACGAATCAAACATGCCCAATACACCCCAAAGCCACATGAGCCGACGCGATTTATTGAAGACGACCGGCGTTGCCACCGCTGGCCTGTTGGCTGGCAGCGCCACGGCGCAGACCAAGCAGAAAAAAGAAGGCGACCCATTCCGGTACTGCCTGAACATGAGTACGATCCGCGGGCAGGAATTGTCTGTCACCGAGGAGGTCGATGTCGCTGGCAAGACGGGCTACGACGCCATTGAGCCGTGGTTGGGCAAGCTCAATGACTACAAGAACAACGGCGGCTCGCTGAAGGATTTGCGCAAGCGCATCGAGGATCACGGGTTGACCGTCGAGAGTGCGATTGGCTTTGCGCGTTGGATTGTCGACGATGACGCGCAGCGAGCCAAGGGCCTCGAGGACGCTCGGCGAGACATGGATCTGCTCGCCCAACTCGGCGCCAAGCGCATCGCCGCGCCGCCGGCCGGTGCCCGCGGCACGGTCGACCCGATGGCGGCGGCCAAGCGGTATCGAAAGCTGCTTGAGATCGGCGACGAGATCGGTGTCGTGCCGCAGATCGAGATGTGGGGCGGCAACCCATCCATTGGCCGCGTGAGCACGGCCATTTACATCGCGATCGAGGCCGGCCATCCGAGCGCCTGTTTTTTGGGCGATGTTTATCACACGTACAAAGGCGGCTCCGATTTCGCAGGGCTGAAGATGCTCGGCCCGCAGGCGTTGCAGCATTTTCATTGGAACGATTATCCGGCCGACCCGCCGCTGGACAAAATCGGCGACCAGCACCGGGTGTTCCCCGGCGACGGCATTGCGCCGATCGCCGACATCACGAGAGGCTTTCTGCAGGTCGGCGCGACGCCGGTGCTGTCACTCGAGTTGTTCAATCGCGAATACTGGGCGATGGACGCGCTCGAGGCCGCCAGGATCGGGCTCGACAAAATGAAGACCTCCGTCGCCCCGGCACTTTAGTTTTTTGCGATGGCAACGTACGACGAACTCGCCGGTCGTCTGGTGCTCATAACCGGTGGGGCTAATGGCATTGGCCAGGCGATGGTCGAGGCGTTTCACGCCCAGGGAGCCGTGGTTTGTTTCTGTGACTTGGATGACAGGGCCGGTGTGCGCCTGGCCAAGCGCCTGGGCGACCGGGCTGAATTTGCCAAGGTTAACCTCTGTCGTGAGGCTGGCATCAAGCGCTGGGTGGCAGATTTGGCCAAGCGGCATGGCGACATTCACGTGCTCATTAACAACGCCGCGCGCGACCCGCGCATCGCCCTTGAGGACGTCACTGCGAAGGTGTGGGATGATCTCATCGCCGGCAATATTCGGTCCTATTTTATAGCCTGCCGCGAGGCGTCGCCACACTTGGCCAAGGGGGCGTCGATCGTCAACTTTTCGTCGATCACGTTTTATACTGCGCCTGTGAATATGAGCGCCTATGTCGCGACCAAGGCCGCGGCGATCGGTTTGACGCGATCACTGGCCCGTGAGCTAGGGCCTCGGCGGATTCGAGTGAACACCATTTCTCCGGGCTGGATCATGACCAAGCGGCAACTCAGCGATCATGTCACACCGGCGGTCAAGCGGCAGATCCGCGCGGCACAATGCATCCCGGATCTCAATCAACCGGATGAGGTCGCCGACGTGGCGTTGTTCCTCGCGAGCGATGCCAGCCGCGCGGTGACAGGGCAGGAGATACTCGTTGATCGCGGTTGGGTGTCCGGATGAAAACGGACTTCCTTGTTATCGGCGGAGGCGTTGTCGGCCTGGCGACGGCTTGGCGGTTGCAAACCATGCAGCCGGGGAGCCGCGTTTGCCTACTGGAAAAGGAACCGGAAGTTGGCAGTCACCAAAGTGGCCACAACAGCGGCGTGTTGCATTGCGGCCTCTATTACAAGCCGGGCTCGACCAAGGCCATCCTCGCCGTGCGCGGTATTCGGCAAATGGTCGAGTTTTGCCGCGAGGCCGACATCGCTCACGAGGTCTGCGGTAAACTGGTTGTGGCGTGCAACGACACCGAGCTGGAGCGACTGCATAAACTCGAGGAGCGCGGCCGGCAAAACGGACTTGAAGGCATCGAGTTTCTTGGGCGCGAGGCAATGCTCGAGCGCGAGCCGAACGTCGGTGGCATCGCTGCGCTGCGAGTGCCGCAGGAGGGAATCGTCGACTATCCGGCAGTTTGCCGCGAACTCAAGCGACGCATCATGGCCAATGGCGGTGACGTGCAGACCGGCGCGCGAGTCACGCGGCTCGAGCAGCGCGGTGGCGAGTGGGTCGGGTCGACATCCAAGGGCGAGTTTGCCGGCAGATATCTCGTGAACTGCGCCGGGCTGCATTGCGACCGTGTCGCCGAGCTGGCCGGTGAGAAACGCGAGACGCGAATCGTTCCGTTCCGTGGCGAGTATTATAAACTGGTTGAGGGCAGCGAAGGGTTAGTGCGCCACTTGATTTATCCCGTGCCTGATCCGCAGTTCCCGTTTTTGGGTGTGCATTTCACGCGGTTGATCCACGGAGGCACCGAAGCCGGCCCGAACGCTGTACTCGCCTTTGCGCGCGAGGGTTATCGCAAGACAGACGTCAACATGCGCGACCTGTGGGATGCGGTGAGTTATTCCGGCCTGTGGCGTTTCGTCGCGAAATACCCGAGGATGACCGCGCTTGAGTTATGGCAGTCGTTCAGCAAACGTCGCTTCTGCACGGCGCTTCAAAAGCTCGTGCCAAGCATCCGTGTAACCGATATTGAGCCGGGCGGCGCGGGTGTGCGCGCACAGGCGATGGCGCGGGAGGGCGACTTAATACAGGATTTTTGCCTGATTCAGCGACCGGCAGCGCTGCATCTACTCAACGCCCCCAGCCCGGCTGCGACCGCGTCGTTGGCGATCGGCGAGGAAATCGTCCGCAAGATTTTGGCGGGTAACTAAACGCGCTTGGCCAAGCGGAATAAAGGAAATCGCACCTGCTCAATCCCGGCAGGTTTTCAAACGACGGCGGTCGGTCGTTTCAGCGGCCCATCCCGATGAGTTTCATTACTTCACCCTCGAACTCACCTTCAACCTTGTCACCTTCCCGCATGCCGGCGGCGCTGAGCCGGGTCTTGCCGCCGATAAATTGCATGCCAAGCGGGCCAAACGAAAAGCTGCGACCCTCTTTCAGCACGCCGCTGGATTGAATGTCGTCTCCGGCACGAAAGGCGTCCTCCTCCATTCCTAAATCGAACGACATCTGTTTGTCGTTGTCGGCGCGTCTCGCCACGATACGTACCGACGGCTTGCTGCTCCGGCCGAAGCCGCCTGTCAAAGCCGCATGCACGCCGGCGTCCTTCAGCGCAACCTTCCTGCCATCCATAGTCAGGCTGATTTCCACCTTGCCGATATTGGTGCGTTCGCGCGGGGAATCCTCCATCCACGTGGCGGAGAACCTGGCCTTGATTTTGCCGATGGTGGCGATGACCGGCGGCGCCTTGGGCTCCTTGCGCCACGCTGGCATGCTGTCCCCGGTTTCCTTCATCAAATCCCCGCGTCGTGCCTCGATGAAATCCCGCGTGCCATTCAGCGATTTGGTGAAGCGATACTGCTCACGGTTCAGGTGTGGCTTGATCAGTGCCTCGATTCGGTCGCACTCGGCGAGCAACTTGTCCTCGCCCCAATGTTCCTCGAGCAAGCCGTGCAGTGTCTTGCGATAGCGTTCACGGCTTTCCGGTAGTTGGTAAAGGCGATAGGCGACCCGGCCCTTGGTCTTGACCGAGACTGGCGCGCGGAAATCGAAGTTGAGCATACTACGCTTGCGGAACAGCGCGTCCGCTCCCCACGGTATGAAGTGGAACCGATCTGTCTTCGGGTTGAGATAAATGAAAAAGTTGTTCGCGTTGCCGGAGTAGCCGTCCCAAAAACCAAGCAGCCCCTCGATGGCCCAAAACCGGTAAAACGAATCGAGATCGACGAACCTGCCGATGGCTTCCTCGCTAGCCTCCTCGCTCTCGAGCAGCTGGATCAGTTGCCGAATTTTTTCGCGGCCCAGTTTGTCGTCGCCGCGTTTGTGCTCGAGGCTGCCCTCCCAGTCCTCGTAAAAATCCGCTACCGTACCCTCGTAAAGCGTGCCGGCATCGTTGCCAAACCCGCGCGCCAGCAGCGGCTTGCGTATCGACTCCACGTGCGAGTAGATGCCGATATTTTTGCCGTTGACTGTCACCTTGGCAAAGGCGCAGCGGGGCGCCGGCGACCCGGCCTGGGCGAAAACGGCATACCCCATGTACTGGCTCACGATGGAGCTGTCCTGCTTGTTGTTGTTCATCGTCAGCTTGGTTAGCCCGCCGATGGCCTGCCCCTTGTCGGTGTGGTTGAGCTTGATCTTCAGCGACGGCCGACTGGTGCTCTGCGAGCCGATGAACCCCTTCTTGCGCAGGCCGACCTTTTCAAACTTCACGCCGTCAATCGTCATGTCGGCATTCACGTATTCGTATGGGCCGTCGATCGGCTTTACTTTCCGGCTTTCATGCAGCGCGGAGACGAAGTTGCGCGACTGATTGCGTATCTTGTTCCAGTCCTTTTCGGCAACGGTGATTTGCACGTCGAGCACGCGGTCGGCAGGGAACAGTTCGTCGAGCGTCAGTTTTTTGCCCGCAGCCAAGCCGGTGGAGGCCAACACAAATGCAGCTAAGCCGACGGTCGGACACTTGAAGAAAGTCAGGTTCATGTTCAGTGAAAAGTTGTGGCTGTAAACAACTCGCAATGCATTACGTGCCGGGAGGCTGCAAAGTTACCGAATCACCTCAAAAACTCAACATCCGGCCCAGAGTCCAGTGCCTGCAGAACTGCCCTTGGCATTGGCGATGAATGCGGCGACCTTCGCGGCATCCTTACGGCCGGGAGCCGCTTCCACGCCACTGGACACGTCGAGCCCGAACGGCGCAACCTGGCCAACTGCTTCGCCAGCGTTCTCCGGCGTCAACCCGCCAGCGAGCAGGATCGGGCGGCCCAGCCGGTTGGCCTCCACGGCCAGGTCCCAGTTGAACCGTTCTCCGGTGCCGCCCGGCACTCCCTTCATGTAACTGTCCAGCAGCCACGCGTCGGTCTCATAATCCGGCAGTTGGGCAAGCGACTCGCTGTCCTTCACGCGGAATGCCTTGATCGTCCGTAGTTCGAATCGCGCACAATACCCTGGCGACTCGTTGCCGTGGAATTGCAGCGTGTCCAGCCCGGCCGTGGCGGCGGTTGCGCGCACCGTCGCCTCGTCGGCATCAACGAACACGCCGACCTTAGCCACGTGTGTCGGGAGTTCGGCAATAATCGCCGCCGCCCGCACCGGCGTGATGCAGCGCGCGCTCGGCTCATAAAACATGAAGCCCAGCGCGTCCGCGCCCGCAGCGCCCGCAGCGCGCGCATCGTCGATCGATGTGATGCCGCAAATTTTTACCCGCACACTCACGTCGCAAGACGCTATGCGGTCAGGGCCAAGTGTCAACGCCCGTGTCGGATTCAGATTGCGCTGGAGGTTGGGGCACGGCAAAACCAAGCGCGTGAATGACGAACCGCTAATGGCCTATGTAGCACTGGGGGCCAATCTCGGCGCCGCCGCCGGGACATTGCGAGAGGCAGCCGACTCAATCGCCGGATGGCCGTCCACCAAGCTGTTTGGCTCGTCGCTTTGGCGGACCGCACCGGTCGATTGCCCGCCTGGCTCGCCGCCGTTCCTCAACGCTGCGCTTGGCCTGCAGCCAACGCCCGGCACCACGCCAGAGTCGCTGCTCGACGCATTGCTGGCACTCGAGGCCCGGTTGGGCCGTACGCGCTCCGGATTGACCAATGCGCCACGTGCCATCGACCTCGACCTGATCGCCTTCGGCACAGAGACACGCACCACGCCGACATTGGTTTTGCCGCATCCGCGTGCTCACGAACGCACTTTCGTCTTAGCCCCACTAGTCGAGATTGCCCCTGGCTTGATTCTGCCCGGTCAGCAACAAACGGTTTCCGCGTTATTGGCAATGCTTGGCCAATCGGAAGCGATGAAAACAGAGCATCGCCTCATCTAAATGCAGAGGGTGCAGAGACGCGAAGAACCGCAGAGATGAAGGTAGGGACGGCTGTCCCAGCCGTCCGCAACGTGTGAGCACTACTTGGACTGGCAGATTGTTTTAGGGCGTAGAACATCGCGTCAGTGTCTTGGATTGCTGCGCTGCGCGCCGCTTTGGAATGGGAACAGGATTTCACAACGTCACTGAAATCGGTGCAGAGAACCGCACTCCAAAACGCTCTCGCGTGCACAACAGACGGTCCAGATTGCATACTGCAAAAAAGCTTTGCGACCCTCTGCTTTTAATTCAACCGTCTATTTGAATGCCGGTGTTATTGCGGTTTTTTTGAACACGATGACGTGTTGGCGTGGGAGCACGGAGATTGTCTTCACCCACTCGAGCGGGTGCGGTGTGGCCTCTATCATCACCTGCAGTTGCGACATCTTGTGCAGTAGCTTTATCGGCACGTTGGGATCCTCCATCCGATACTCGACGAACGCGATCCGCCCTCCCGGCTTCAGCGCATGGCAGATGTTCTGCAGCATCTCGTGCGGGTGCGAAAACTCGTGGTACACATCGACCATCAGCGCGAGGTCGATGCTGTTTGCGGGCAGGTTTGGATTTTTGATCGTGCCGAGCACTCCCTTCACATTCTTGATGCCGAGCTTCCCCAGGTTCTTTGCGAGTAGCTCAAGCATCTCGGGCTGGATATCGACCCCGTACACTGTACCCTTAGGGCCGATGACTCGAGCGATACGTCGCGTGAAGTATCCTGTGCCGACGCCGATGTCAGCTACGTTGTCACCCTTCTTAAGTTTGAGCGACTTGATGAGTGTTTGCGGTCTCTCCTCCAGTTCGCGCGACGTGCGTTCGAGCCACCCCGCGCCGAGGTGCCCCATCACGTGAGCGATCTCGCGGCCCATATAGAATTTCCCAATGCCGTCACGGCTGTGCTGTGTGCGGTATGTGTAGCGCGGGTTCTCGGGATCGACGCGGACACCCTTGGTCTGGCCAAGCGCGGGGGAGAGCTGGCCAAGCGCGACGAAGGCGGAGGCGAGTCCGAGGCAAAACATCGGGCGTTTCATACGGGGCAATGTACCCTTGGGCGGGTGCGATGACAAGCTGGCCTGTGCTTGGCTCGGCGCGCCCGGCTTGGTACAGTGTGCGGCGTTATGGCCTTGGCAAAGAAACTGTTGCACACCCGCTACCGCGTGAACGACCTCGAGAAAACCATTGAGTTTTACAAGAACGTCCTTGGGCTGGAGGAGGTGCGCCGCCACAAGTCGCCGCGCGGCTCCGAACTGGCCTTCCTCAAGGCACCCGAGAGCGAGGAGACCGTCGAGATCTGCCATTTCCCCAACAGCGGCCAAGTGGTGGTGCAGGAAGACCTCACGCATCTGGCATTCGAGGTCGACAGTCTTGAGGAATTCGGCCGGCACCTCGCCAAGCTAGGCTTCGAGTACTCCGATGGCCCGACGATGAGGGAGGCCGGCGGCGGCTTCGCCTTCATCGACGCCCCCGAGGGCTACGAAATCGAGCTGATCGAGATAGCGAAGTGAGTTTCTGATTTTTAGATTAGACACAGATTTCACGGATCAGCACATCCTTGCTAATCCATATCCTCTTCCTCCGCTCATCAAACGATACTTGACTAAACAGGTCGAGATTCTACTTTCTGCCTTGGCATGAAATTGTCGCAACGGGGTGAGTATGCTTTGCGGGCGGTGTTGGTTCTGGGGATGAACCACGGTTCGGGTGTGGTGCGGATCAGGGACATCGCGCAGCAGCAGAATATTCCGCGCCGGTTTTTGGAGCAGATTCTCAATGATCTGAAGTCGGCCGGATTTGTGTTGAGCAAGCGCGGGGTAGCGGGAGGCTATCGGCTGCAGCGCGGGCCGAACGAGATTTCGCTGGCCGATATTATTCGTCACTTGGAGGGACCTCTGGCACCGGTGGGGTGTGTGAGTGTGAATTATTACCAGCGCTGTTCCTGTCCCGACGAGGGCGCGTGCGCGATCCGCAGCGTGATGCAGGAGGTGCGTGATGCGATCGTCGGTGTGCTGGAGGGAGTGAGTGTGGCGCATTTGTGCGACCGCGTGCGCGACTTGCAGGGGCCACTGGAGAATCCGCTCGATTATATCATTTAGGGAGTTCTAAGTTCGGACACGGATTACATGGTTGAACTCAATCCTGGCTATCTTTGTTAATCCGTGAAATCCGTGTCCCTTTTCTGTTCACTTAATTCCGTCTCGAGGTCGGACTGGATTTGCCGGAGTAGTGCTTCGTCGGTTGGTTTTTTTCCGAGGGCTGTCCGGACGTAGAAGGTGTCGATTGCCGCGCCTTTCTCGGTGCTGATGCGCGCGACGTGGATGCTGAGTCCGTGCCGTGTCAGCACCTTTGAGATGCGGTGCAGCAGGCCCAGCCGATCCGCTGCCTCGACCTCGATGATGGTGCGCGACTCGGCGGCCTCGGTGTCGATGCGGATGCGCGTCGGCCACTCCCACTCCGCTGGTGTGGCGCGCTTGGCCAAGGTGTCGATCTGTGTCTGGAATTTCGGCGACTCGCCCGGCAGCAGCGCCTGGGTGAGCTGTTTTTTGAACGTGTCGCGCTCGCGCCGCTTGGCCAAGCCGCCGGTACGCGCGTCCACGACGAGGAACGTGTCGAGGATGATCCCGTCGCCCCGCGAGAAGACGCGTGCGCTCAGGATGTTTAGCCCCGCCGCGGCCAAGGCACCGGAGATGGTGGTGAACAGCCCAGGGCGATCCCACGTGCAGATTTTTACCGAGGTGTGGCCGCGCGCAGGTTGATTGTGCCAGGCGATGACCGGCTCGAGCACCCTGGAGCCGGAGCCGTTGACGACGCGCTTGAGGAAGCGGTTCACTTGTGTGAGGTCGATGTTGATATGCTCGAGCGAGTGAGTGCGGAAATAACGCGGCGTGAGGTGCTCAAAGTGGGCCTCGAGTTCCTCGGCGGAAATTTTTAGCGGCAACTGTTCGCGCGCCTCCTGCATGAGCTTGGCCAGGCGCTGCTGCTCCGCCTGCTCGTAATCCTTGCCGCTGGCGAGTCGCCGGCCGGCGAGGTGGTAGAGGGTCTGCAGCAGCGTGTTTTTGAAATCGTTCCAGAGGTTGTTGCTGGTGCCGAGCGAGTCGGCGAATGTCAGCAGCGTGAGCATCGCCAGGTTTTCCTCATCCTGCACCGTCTCTGCGAATTGGCGGATCACCGTGGGTGAGTCGATGTCGCGCCGCTGCGACACCTCGGCCATGAGCAGGTGATGCTCGACGAGGAACTTCAGCCGGGCCAGGCGGCGAGGCGTGAGGCCAAGCCGCTCGCCGACTTTTTGGCAGACGACTGTGCCGTCCTTCACATGGTCGCCGCTCTCCATGCCCTTGCCGGCGTCGTGCAAAAACAGCGCGAGGTATAGCAGGTAAGGCAGGTCGATGTCCTGCAGGATGTGGGTGTAGTGCGCGAACGGCGGCTGAGCTGCGTCCCAAACTTGGTCGAGTTTCTCGAGGCAGACGAGCGTGTGCTCATCCGCCGCGTAGGCGTGAAAAAACTCGTGCTGCACGAGGCAGGTCATCCGGCCAAACTCCGGAATGTAGCGCCCCAGCAGATCGACCTCGTGCATGGCACGCAGGACGGGGGCGACGTTGCCGCGCTGGTTGAGAATCTCGAGAAACGTCTCGTGGTTTTCCGTGTCATGGACGAAGTCGTCGTCCACCAGCGAGACGTTATCTCGCAGCAACTGCGTGAGGTCGGGGTGAATCTCGAGGCCGCGCTGCTGGGCGTGCAGGAACACGCGCATGAGTCGTTTCGGCTGATCCCTGAAAATACGCGGTGAGATCGGCACCAGTTCGCCGTCAATGATGTTGAAGCCGTCGAGCGTCTCCGTTTTTTTGCCACCTCCGAAAAACGAGCGAAGCGAGGGCAGGCGGCGGGCCGGCTTGGGGCGGAGAGCCAGTCGGCGCTCGACCATGCGGGTGATGAGATGGATCGCGCGCATGTGTGTATAAAGGTCGCGCATGAACGCCTCGAGCCGGCGCGCCGGGGAGCGGTCCTTGTAGCCAAGCTGCCAGGCGATTTTCGGTTGGAGCGCCTTGGGGATATCGTCCGCCAGTCGCTTCGTCTGGAGGTGAAGCTCGTTGCGGGTGCGCAGCAGGAAGTCGTAGCCCACCTCGAGTTGCCTGCGATTTCTCGGGCGAACCATTCCCTGGGCCTCGAGCTGCTCGAGGGTGTGGGCGCCGTACTTGAAGTGCGTCATCCAAAGCAGATTCTGGTAATCGCGAAGTCCGCCGCAGCCGTTCTTGATGTTGGGCTCCTGCAGCAGGGCGGAGTTACCGAACTTTACGCGGCGAGCGTCCTGGTTGCCGATCCGCATTTGCAGATAGTCGCCGACGTGGTTGCGGACACATCTGGCCTCGAGCCGCTGCTGGAACTGCCCGAACAACCCGGCGTCGCCGGTGATGAGGCGCGACTCGATCAACGACGTCTTGGTCTGCATGTCGTCATTGGCGACGTTGACCGCATCCTGGATGTTGCGCACCGAGTGGCCGACCTTCAAGCCGAGGTCGTACAGCGTGTAGATCAAGCCGCCGGCGCCGGTGAGTTTCTCGAGGAGCGGATGACTGAAAATGCGGTTGACGCTTGGCATCGAGCCGCTGTGCAGCAGCATGATGTCGATGTCACTGTGTGGGTTGAGTTCCGCACGACCGTAGCCGCCGATGGCGATGAGGGCGACTTGAAGTTTCCGCGCATTGCCGGGCTGCTCGAAGGTTGCCAGCGTCCAGTCGAACAGCTCGCGCAGTAGCGTGTCGAGCATCCACGACCGACCAAGGCAGACCTCGCGACCGCCACCGCCGTCGCGGTGCCACCCCTGCAGGCGGGCCGACTCCGTCTTGAGGAAACGCTTGAGCCTTGGCAGCTCCTTGACGAGGGAACTGTCATTGGGGATGGCTATCAACTCTGTGACACCGGCTGGGTCTGTGACGTTATCCGGCACGCGTCGGGAGTCTAACTGCGCTGGGCCGCTGAAACAATTCCGCTTGGCTAGGGCACAATTTTACCCACCGTAACCTTGCCGCTTGGGCAAGCGTAATTTAGATTTTTGAGGCATGGTTGACAGGAACGATCCCGATGTGGCCCTGATGTTGAGGGTGAAGGAGGGAGACTTGTCGGCCTACGAGACGTTGGTGGAGAAGTTCAAACAGCCGGTGATGAACCTGGTTTACCGGCTGATCAATGACATCGACGAGGCGGAGGACATCGCCCAAAACGTCTTCGTTCAAGTTTGGAAAACCCGTGAACGGTACGAGCCAGCCAGCAAGTTTACCACCTGGCTTTTCACGATTGCCCGCAACCTTGGCCTGAACGAAATCCGTCGACGCACCCGGCATCCGGCCGACTCACTCGATGAGCCGCGCCCTGACAACGAGTCGCAGCCATTACGTGTGGTGGAGGATGCCTCCAACCCGATCCCGGCCGACGCCGCCCTGAGCGGCGAGCTGCGCACGAAGGTTGAGGAGGCGCTGATGGATCTACCGGAAAAACAGCGCATCGCCCTTGTGCTCTGCCGCGAGGGAGGCGTCAGCTATGAGGAAATCGCCGAGGTGCTGGGCGGGATCTCGCTGACGGCTGTGAAATCGATCATTTTTCGGGGACGTGCGGTGCTCAAAAACCGCCTGAAACCTTATTTAAAATCAGGCGAATGGCAAAAAAAATGACCTCACGGCAAAACTTTTTTGCAGCCTTGGTTTTTAAGTGGAGGAGACAATGAACCAATCCGAGTTTGATAGCCTATTGCAAACCGCACCTGAGCGTGATTTGACTGATGGTGAGTTGGCCAGGCTGGAGAGCTGGCTGGCTGCGAACCCCGCCGATCAGGCCGAGTGGGAAGTGCTCGACCACCTGTTAGCCGCACTGCCTGACACGCCTGTCGCGACCAATTTCACCTCCCGTGTACTGGACGAAGTCCGCAGCGCCGAGGCGTCCCGCCCGGCGCTTGGCCAAGCGTGGTGGCTGAGGCTCCTCGCGCCGCAGTTTCGGCCCATCCAAATCGCAGCCGCTGCAATGCTTGCCATGGTGATCGGTGGTGTTGGCTACCAATCGCACCTTAACCAGTCCCGAGCCGAGATGGCTGCGGCCGTCGTGTCGATCGCCGAGTTCACCCCGGTTTTTTTGGCTGATATCGAGGCCATCGAGGCCGTCGCACAGGCCGCCGCGATCGACGAGGAACTTTGGGCCGCACTCAAGTAACTTCATGAAATTGCGAGTCACAGTTGCCCGCCTGCTCCTGCTGCCGATATTGGCAATGGGAGCGCCCGTTGGAGCGATGGCTGCTAGCTCGCCGTTTGCGGCCTTCAAAAAAATTGTCTCGCTACCCGAAGCCGAGCGCGAGGCGGCGGTGGGCAAACTCAAGATTTCCTCCGAGCGCCATCGTAAACTAGTGCAGGCCAAGGTCCTCGAATACGCCGCTATGCCGGAGGCCGAGCGTGATCGCAAACTCGATGCGCTGGATTTCCGCTGGCACCTGATGCCCATCATGAAAACGGCGAAGACCGATCGGGCTAAGCGTCTGGCCTCTGTGCCGGAGCGGTTCCGCACCGATATCAAGAGGCGGTTGACTGGCTGGGATCAACTCGACGCCCGCGTCCGCGCCGACTTGCTCAAGAACGAGTCGTTTTTCCGCTATCTCTCCAGCTTCGGCCGAGGCCACCAGTCGCGCGTTGCGCTGACGAATCACATGGAAAAAATGTCGGCCCGCCTTCGCGAGGGCCTCGAGGGGCGGATCACGACCTGGCGTGAAAAACCGAAACCGGATCGCCGCCGGATGACTCGCCAGTTTCACCATTTTTTCGACATGCCGGTTGCCGAGCAGGAGCGCACCCTGAGCCACCTGTCGAGTCGGGAGCGGGCGCGAATGGAGGCCAGTCTTGCGCAGTTCAAGGTCTTGTCCCGCGCCCAGCGCGAGTTGGTCATCCGGTCGTTTGAGAAGTTGGCCAACATGTCGCAGAGTGAGCGTGCCGGTTTTTTCCTTAACAACGAGCGGTGGAATGACATGAACGAGGCCGAGCGCAAGAAGTGGCGAACACTCGTGACACAGATGCCGCCGTTGCCTCCCGGTTTCGGGAAAGAGGCCGCGCCCCCGCTGCCGCCCGGTTTGGTTGATGAGACCATGCCCGGTCAAACCGTGGTCACCAACACCATTCGCTGAGCAGCGAAATGGATCCCATTGCCTTCAAGATCGGCGGCTTCGCAATCTACTGGTACGGCATACTAGTGGCCGGTGGTTTTATGGCCGGACTTTGGACCGCCAGCCGCCGGTGCGTCCTCGACAAACTCGACGGCAAAGTCATCTCCGATCTCGGTGTTTGGATTATCATCGCCGGGATGCTTGGTGCCCGGGCAATGTACGTGATCACTTACTGGGATGACCAATATGCCGGCGAACCGCTCTGGCAGGTACTCGATTTTCGGGGCGGTGGGCTTGTGTTTTACGGCGGTTTCATCGGTGCGGTGCTCGCGGTGATTCTTTACACCCGTTTCTACGGCAAGCAGCCGATTTGGAAGATCGCCGATGCCTTTGCCCCGAGCATTCCGCTTGGCCACGCGCTGGGCCGCTTGGGCTGCCTGATGTACGGCTGTTGTTTTGGCATCGAATGCGACCTGCCGTGGGCTGTTCAATTCCCGGCGTACAGTCCCGCCTTTGGCGTACATGCCGCGCTTGGCCAAGTGCCCGGCGATGCGGCCCACTCGCTGTATGTCCACCCGACACAAATCTACTCCGCGCTGCTGAACTTGGCCCTGTACGGCGGCTTGGCCTGGCTGTATCGGCGCAAGCGGTTCGACGGGCAGGTGTTCGCCGTGTACCTCGCGGGCTACTCGGTCAACCGCTTCGTCGTCGAGTTTTTTCGAGGCGACTATTCGGTGGAGGGAATGTGGTTTGGCTGGATCAAGCCGGGTCAGCAGCTCAGCCTGTTTTTGCTGCCCATCGGCATCGCACTGATCCTGACTCTGCGCCGCCGAACCATGGCCAAGCGGCAGGATTGAGCTGGACTTTCTCAACATGAAAACAATGACTCGATTCGCTTTTTGCCTGGCCTTGGCCGGTGCACTCACGGCCCAGGCCGCCGACAAGATTAAGACGGCCAAGGGCGACTTGGAGGTGCACCCGGTCAAGCACGGTACGGTGGTGTTCAAGTGGAACGGCAAGACGGTATTCGTCGACCCGGTGGGTGGTGCGGCACCGTTCAAGCCCTACGGCGTGCCGGACCTCGTGCTGGTGACCGACATCCACGGCGACCATTTCAACAAGGGCACCCTCGAGGCGATCGTGAAGGACAAGACGGTCGTCATCACGCCCGAGGCGGTGGCCGCGCTCGCGCCGGAGGGGTTGAAAAAGCGCATCACCACCCTGGGCAACGGCAAGTTGATGGAGAAACTCGGCGTGAAGATCGAGGCGGTGCCGATGTACAACCTGACGGCAGCGCGGCTGCGCTTTCACAACAAGGGACGCGGCAACGGCTACGTGATGACCTTTGGCGGCAAACGGGTGTACGTGAGCGGCGACACGGAGGACATCCCGGAGATGCGCGCGCTGAAGAACATTGACGCAGCGTTTGTCTGCATGAACCTGCCGTACACGATGACGCCGGAGCAGGCCGCCGACGCGGTGCGGGAGTTCAAGCCGAAGGTTGTGTACCCGTACCACTACCGGGGCAGCGACACGGCCCAGTTCAAGAAACTGGTCGGCGGCGCCTCGGAAGTACGATTGCGGGATTGGTATAAAAATTAACGCCTGGCCGAGCGTTAGTCTTCGATGTCGAAGAGGATTTCGCGGGGCTCGGCACCACGGCTGGGGCCGACGAGGCCGCGATCCTCGATTTCGTCCATAATGCGGGCGGCGCGGGTGTAGCCCAGGCGCAGGCGGCGCTGCATGAGTGAGACGCTGGCCTTTTGCTCGACACGGATGATCTCGATGCATTGCTGGATGAGATCTTCGTCCTCGTCGATGCCGCCGCCGTTGCCGCCGTTGCCGGGGGCTGGGGTTTCGAGTTGGCGCTCCATGTCCTTGTCGTAGCTTGGCTTGGCCTGGTTGTTGACGATCTCGACAATGCGGTTGATTTCATCGTCGGTGACGAGGCAGCCCTGGACGCGTCTGAGGTTGGAGGTGCCGGGCGGCAGGAAGAGCATGTCGCCTTTGCCAAGCAGTTTGTCGGCGCCCATGGCGTCGAGAATGGTGCGGGAGTCCACCTTGGCGGCAACCTGAAACGCGATCCGGGCGGGAATGTTGGCCTTGATGACGCCGGTGATGACATCGACGCTGGGCCGTTGTGTCGCGACGATGCAGTGGATGCCGGCGGCTCGTGCCATCTGCGTGATGCGTGCGATGGAGTTTTCCACATCGTTCTTGGCCATCAACATCAAGTCGGCCAACTCGTCGATGATGACGACGATGTAGCTGAGCTTTTCCGGAATCTCGATTTCCTCATCGCGGGGGACGCTGACCTCCTGGTCCATCTCGACGGCGAAGCCCTCACTCTCGTCGAGTGGCAACTCGGGCTGGGCAGTTTTCTCCGGTTTCTTTTTGGAGCGCGAGTTGAAGCCGGCGATATTGCGGGCACCGACTTTGGCAAAAATCTGGTAGCGCTTTTCCATCTCGTTGACGACCCACTTGAGCGCGAGGGTGACTTTTTTTGGATCGTGCACCACGGGGGCGGCGAGGTGGGGGAGGCCGTTGTAAATCTGCAACTCGACGACTTTCGGGTCGATCATCACGAAGCGCAGTTCCTCCGGCGAAAAACGGAAGAGCAGCGAGGCAACGATGGAGTTGATGCAGACCGACTTGCCCGAGCCGGTGGCACCGGCGATGAGCAGGTGCGGCATCTCGGACAGGTCGGCGACGATCGGCTTGCCGTAGACGTCCTTGCCGAGTGCGAGCGGAATCTTGGCCTTGGAATTTTTCCACTCGGGCGAGTCGATGATGTTGCGGAAGAGCACCTTGGTCTTGATGCGGTTCGGCACCTCGATGCCGACGGAGCTGCGGCCGGGGACGGGGGCGAGGATGTTGATGTGCTCGGCCTTGATGGCGGCGGAGATGTTGTTGGCCAGGGCGGAGATGCGCTCGAGCCGGACGCCGGGCGCGGGGTGCAGCTCGTAGCGGGTGATGGTCGGCCCCTTGGTGATGTCGCCCTCGGTGACGTCGATATTAAACTGCTTCAGCGTGTCCTTGAGCAGGCGTGCGTTGGAGAGAAGTTGCTCGCGGGTCTCGGTGGGGGCGGTGGCGGGCTCGGGTTCGTCGAGTAACCTCGACTTGGGCAGCTTGTAGCCCATGACCTTGGGCGTCTTGGCGACGGAGGCTGGCCCCTTGTGCTTGGGGAGGTGTCGGGGCAGCTTAGGCTTGGCTGGTGCAACGGGTTTCGTCGTGTCGTCCGGCTTGGCTTCGCTCTCTGTCGTGTCGTCCGCTTGGCCAAGGATGTCATCGGTGCTGGCGGCCTTGTGATCGGTGGGCGCACTTGGTTCGTCCGGTTTTTTGGGTTTGGCCTCTGCGTCGGGTTCATCGGCGCAAGCCTTGACCTCCTCGGCAGTAATCACCGCGCCCATCTCGACTTCATCCGGATCCGGTTCGGCCTCATCTGTGGTCTTGTTCCGTTGTTCCGCATCCAGCACGCTCAGGTCGCGAACGGTCGGCTTGGGCACAGGCTTGAGATCGGCACCGATCCCCTGGTCGGTCTTCAGTTCCACCGTGTTCGGCTCGATCTCTTGCTCGATGGCTTTCTTCTGTTTTTGCAGGTCACGCTCAAGCCGCCTGGTCTTGCGCTTGATTGACTTTTGGTATGGCTTGCCCGCCGCCAAGCCGGTTTGCTCACGTCGGTCACGCCAATTTCCCCATTTATCGACCGTCCAGTGCCAAATCTCGATCGGCTGGAGGTTGGTCAGGAAATAGAGGCTGGCGAGGATAGCCGCGGTGTAGATGATGATCGCGCCCGCAGTACCGAAGGTGTGAAAAACCGGGTAAATGATGGATTGGGCAATGACGCCGCCGAGTTGGAATCCGTCCGCCCAGAATGCGAGGCCGAAGTTTTCGTCAAGTTCCTGCAGCAGCCCCATCAGACCGATCAGGTAAACCACTGCAGCGACCGGTTCCTTCCACGATTGGCGGAGGTGAATGAAGAACGGGTGGAGAAAAGAGGCTCCAAAGAACAGCAGAAGCAGCGGCACCATGTAGGCCGCGAAGCCTATGGCCATGAACGAGATATAAGAGAGGTAGGCTCCGACTGGCCCGATCATGTTTTGGTAACCGTCGGCTGGACCGCTAGAATTGAGAGGGGGATCCGTCGGGTTGTAGCTGAGTAGTGACAGGATGAAAAGGACCGAAACAGCGATCATTGGGATCCCGATCCATCCCAGATCCATTCGGGGCTGAGCGTTGGTTGCTGCCTTACTCTCCTTGCGCGGCACAGGTGGTAGTGTAGGGGCTGCGACGCCGAAGAAAAAGCGCGGATTGGCGATTTGTTGTCTACGCGAACTTGGGTTGCTTTGGGGGTGGTTCCTGTTTAGTTTCCGCCCATGAACTTGTGGTTCAGCCTTGGGAGGACGATGACGCTGGCGATGTTGGCGGCCTTGATGGTGGGTTGTGAACCAACGAGCGGGAGCGGTTCCCGAATGGAGGATGACGCTGATTTTGTGCGTGGGAAAAGCCGCCTGGCCCGCAAGGACGTTGACGGTGCGGTTCTCTCCTTCAGCAAGGCGCTCGCCAACAGTCAGGGCAACGCTGCCGCTCATTTCGAGCTGGGGCTGATTTTTTACGAGCCCAGCAACAAAAAAAACAACTACGTTTCGGCCTGCTACCATTTCCAGCGGCATCTTGAGTTGCAACAGGACTCCAGCCACGCAGGCAACATCGAGGGCTTCATCAAGGTCTGCAAAAAGGAGATCGCCAAGGACATCGCCATGGCGCCCATCCCGCGTTCGGAGATTAACGCGATTCACACGATGCGCACGCAGTTGGCCAAGGCCAACAGCGAAAAAAGCCACCTCAAGAGCCAAGTCGAGGCCATGCGCGGCCGGTTGCAGCAAGCCGGCAGCACCGTACCGGAGGTCGCCGTGGCGACCGGCAGTTCGCCGCCTTCCGTGAACCCGCGCGCCAACCCGCGCGTGGCCCCAAGGCCCAATTACGAAGTCCGATCCAGCCAGACTCGGACTCACACGCTCAAGGTGGGCGAGAGCCTCTACAGCCTGGCCAGGCGCTACGCCGTCCCGTTTTCAGCCTTGAAAGCGGCCAACCCGCGCCTGATGCGCAACTCTCGCGACCTGAAGCCGGGCGTCACCGTTTACATCCCGGCCAAGCGCACCCAGTAATCCATCGCCGTGCGCCGATTGGTCTTCCCAGTCATCCTCCTGTTTTGGCTGGCGATGAATGTCCTCCTGTGGCGCGCCGAGTACGGCGACACCGATCGAGGCAGCCGCGTCTCCAACGACGTGGTGCTCAACAAAATCTTCAACGCACCCGACGCTTCCAACCTGCGAGTTTCGCAGAACGGCACGTTGCTTGGCTTCGTCCATTGGGAAATCATCCCCGACGAGGTTTATTTCAGCGGCACCAACCAGCCGGTCGGGCGCGTGGAGTCTATCAAGGGCTACACCCTCGCGCTCGATGGCCGAATCCAAATCGAGACGCTGAAGACGAAGTTGCGATTCACCCTCCGCTCGATACTTGGCGCCGACCTCGGTTGGCAAAACGTCAGCGCCACGATCGACCTGCCGCCCAGCACGTGGGAGTTTGCGTCGGCGGCAACCAACCAAGTGCTGAGCGTGAAACACGACGGGGCGCTTGGCCAATGGGAACGAATTACACCGCTTGCCCAACTGCGAAACCCCGCCGCATTGCTCGAGTCGTTCGCCGGGCCGGTTTTTACGCCGTTGCTCGAGCCGTTGCTACCGCCTATCACCGCGCTTGGCCAAGCTGGCTCCGCGCCGCTTGAGCTTGGCCTCGAGTGGGCCGCCTACAACGACGCCATCCGGCTCGGCAGCACACGCGTCCGCATTTATCGCATCGAGGCCAAGCTACCCGGCGAGCGTGTTATCACGGTTTTGGTGAGCCGGGTGGGCGAGATTTTGCAGGTCATATTCCCCGGCCAACTCGAGTTCACCAACGAAAGTTTCCCCCTGAAAGAAGCGTGATTGAAATCGAGCAATTAAAAAAGCAATTCGGCGATTTAAGGGCAGTCGACGACGTTAGCCTGGCTGTGCCAGGCGGCGAGTTTTTCGTCATTCTTGGCCCGAATGCCGCCGGCAAAACCACCACCATCAAGGTCATGGCAGGGCTAATGAAACCGACGAGCGGCTCGGTGAGGATTTGCGGATTCGACATCGGCACCAGCCCAATCGAGGCGCGCCGCCGCATGGCCTATGTGCCGGATTTTCCGTTCCTCTATGACAAGCTCACACCGGCTGAGTTTTTCCGTTTCACCGGCAAGTTGTTCGGGATGAAGGACCCTGCGATGGAGGCCAAGGCCGAGCACCTGGCCAACCGATTCAACCTCGGCGATTTTTTGGCCAAGCCGATCGAGAGCCTCTCGCACGGCACCAAGCAGCGCGTAGCCATCGTCTCCGCGCTGATGCACTCGCCGGAGGTCGTTGTGTTTGACGAGCCGATGGTCGGGCTGGATCCGCACCATTCCCGCGTGCTCAAGGACATCCTGCGCGAACAGGCCGACGCCGGCGTGACGGTGTTTGTCTCCACCCACCAACTCAGCGTCGCCGAGGAAATGGCCGACCGCATCGGCATCATGCACCAGGGACGACTGGTTGCCGTCGGGTCGCACGAGGAGTTGCAGGCAGCGAACAGGGACAGCACGCTCGAGTCTATTTTTCTGTCACTCACTGACGACGACGCATGAACGACGAGAAGCCCATTCCGCACTGGCGGATTTTGGCCGGGGTCAACCGCACGCAAAGCTGGCGGCGGCTCAAGTCGGCGGTGGCGCACTCTCGGCTGCACGCGTTCCTTATGGGCCTGTTTGTCTTGGGTTACGCCTTGCTGGCGTACGCGCTGTTTCACAAGGCGCTGCAGTTCACCTCGAGCTTCCCCGGCCTGGGGCCGGTGCTGATCGAGCGGATGATATTCCTGTTGTTCGCGTTTCTGTTTTTGCTGTTACTGCTCAGCAACGTCATCATTAGCTTCACCAACCTCTTCCGAAACAGGGAAACGCATTTTCTGCTGTCGCTGCCGGTGCCGCATCAGGTGGTTTATCGGTGGAAAATTTTTGAGTCCGGAATCCTGGCGTCTTGGGCGTTTTTGTTTTTGATCGCACCATTCGTGGCGGCGTACGGGACAACCTACAACGCGCCGTGGCATTTTTATCTTGTGACGCCGATCTTCGTGGTGCTGTTCGTCGTGCTGCCGGCCATCCTCGGCAGTTGGGCGGCAATCGGGCTGGCGCGGTGGCTGGACCGGTTGGCGTTCCAGGTGGCCGCCGTGCTGGCGGTGATCGTGCTGATCGTCTTTGTCAGCTCGTGGCTGCAGCCGGAGACGGTGACCGACGAGATGCTCGAGACGCGCGTGCTCGACGTTGTCGACCGGTTGCTATCGCGCACGCGGTTTTCGCTGTTCCC
This sequence comes from uncultured Verrucomicrobiae bacterium, assembly GCA_937770485.1. Classification (GTDB taxonomy): domain Bacteria; phylum Verrucomicrobiota; class Verrucomicrobiia; order Limisphaerales; family UBA1096; genus UBA1096. The sequence continues at coordinate 62,402 of CALJHX010000034.1, forward strand.
GTTCCTGCCAAGCTACTGGGTGTCGAGCGGGATCACCCAATGGGTCGAGGGTGCGTTGATGGGCACATTTTTCTTTGGCTTGGTTTTGATCAGTCACACGCTCTTTTTCGGCTACCTCGCCTCGACTCGCTCGGGCGGTTTTTTTTACGGGGCGCTCTCAGCGGTGAACAGCCGTGGCGGCGGCGCGACGGCCCGTTGGAAATTCTGGCGGAGCAAGCGACCGCTGGGCCAAGCGGCGTTCGCGTCCAAGCCGCTAGACCGCTGGGCCAAGCTGCTGTGGTGGGGGAGTGCCGATACGCGGGCGCTGATCGTGAAGGACATCCGCACCTTCTTGCGCGACGCGACCCAATGGGGCCAGTCGCTGATCCTGCTTGGCCTGTTGATCGCCTATATCGTGAACCTTCGCCATTTTTCGCACCGGCTGACTAGCGATTTTTGGATCGACCTCACCTCGTACCTGAACCTTGGTGCATGCGCGCTGAATCTCGCCACGTTGACGACCCGCTTCGTCTTCCCTCAAATCTCGCTCGAGGGCAAACGCATCTGGATTATCGGCATGGCGCCGCTTGGGATGCGCCGCACGCTCATGGCCAAGTTCCTCTTTTCCACCGCCGTGTCGATGATCGTGACGATGGCGCTGGTGGGGGCCTCATGCGCGATGCTCTCGATTTCGCTGGAGCGCATTCTGTACTTCACGCTGACCGTCGGAGTAATGGCGTTCACGCTCAACGCGCTAGCGGTGGGTCTCGGCGCGGTGTACCCGAACTTCCGTGAGGACAACCCGAGCAAGATCGTCAGCGGTTTCGGCGGCACGCTCTGCCTTGTGCTGAGTTTCCTCTATATCATTGGCATGCTGAGCCTCATGGCGGCGACATCGCGCTGGGCATTCGGCGGCAGCTCGTCGGTGATTTTCGGTCTGGGTTGGGCTCTGTTCCTCGGCGGCTCATTCCTGCTCGGTTGGCTGCCGCTGCGAACCGGCATCCGCAAAATGGCCAGCGTGGAAATCTAGCCGATTGGCCAAGCGGGGAGTCAGTCTTTGGAGGGGCGCCAGTCGATTAGTTTTAGCTGAACGGTTTGGCGGTCGTTAAAGTTGTTGATCTGCGGTGCGATGGCAATGTCGAAAGTGTCTTTCGGCTCGTCCTCGGGCTTGAGGTTCCACGCAACGACTTCGGAGGTACCGCGCTCGTCGGTCACCCAGAACTTGGCGTGCTGTTTGTCGCGGCCCATTCGGTAAACAGGACTCGAAAGGGTGAGTCCGGCGACGAGGAGTTGGATCTCCGGGTTGCCTTGGCCAAGCGGTTCGAGTTGGCGCATTTCCTCGATGTGCACCAGGGTCAGTTCCGAGAGGTCGGTCTCGGCGTCGAGCTTGAGCGGCGGCTGGAACATGTCGGGCGAGATGGTTTTCTTGGCGATCTCGTTGATCCGTTCGCGGAAGGCGTCAAGCCGGCCGGGCTTGACGGAGACGCCGGCGGCCATGGCGTGTCCGCCGTGATCGTTGAGGAGGTCGTCGCAGCCGCGCATGGCCTCGGCGAGGTCGAAGCCCTCGATGCTGCGGGCAGAGCCTTTCCAGCCGTCGCCGTCGCTGGCGAGGATGAAGGTGGGCCGGTAGAACTCGCGCATGACGCGGGAGGCGACGATACCGATGACGCCGAGATGCCACTCCATGTTGCCCTCGACGATGACGAAATCCTTCTCAGGGTCGAAGCGTTCGCGGACGTTCTCGACAGCCTGGGTGGAGATATCGCGCTCGATTTTCCGTCGCTCGTTGTTGTAGTTGTCCAGGGTCTCAGCGGCTTTCTCAGCTTCGTACCGGTCCTTTGACAGGAGAAGGTTGAGCGACGCGTCGGGGTTGTCCATCCGGCCGGCGGCGTTGAGGCGGGGGCCAAGGTGGAAGCCGATATTGAAGACGGTGACGGGTCCGGAGACATTGGAGATTTTTTTAAGGGAAACGAGTCCTGGGCGGGTGGTTTCGCTCAATTGCTCGAGGCCGGAGCGGACGAGTTTGCGGTTTTCGCCGGTCAACGGCACGAGATCGGCGACGGTGCCCAGGGCGACGAGGTCGAGGTATTGCTTGAGGTCGAGATCGCGCTCCTTTTGCAGGCCCTCCTGTCGGCCGCGCTTGACGAGTGCGTGGGCGAGCTTGAAGGCGAGCCCAACGGAGCAGAGTTCCTGAAAGTTCGGGTAGTCGTTGCTGACCTGGGGGTTGACCATCGCGAGCGGCTCGGGCGGTGGTACGCTGACCTGGTGGTGGTCTAGCACGAGGACGTCAACTTTTTTGCTGTTGAGAAATTCGATGGCCTCGACGGCAGTGGAGCCACAATCGACGGCGAGCACGATGTCCACGTCGAATTTTTCGAGACATTTTTCCAGGGCCACAGCGCTCAGGCCGTAGCCGCCGTCGAAGCGGCTGGGCAGATACGGCTGTACGGTCCAGCCCAGCTCGGTCAACATCTCCGCGAGCAATGCCGTGGAGCTGACGCCGTCCACGTCATAGTCGCCATAGATCAACAACCGCTCGTTGTTTTCCCTCGCCTTCCATAGCCGCTCGACGGCGGCATCCATGTTTGGAATCAGAAATGGGTCGGCCAACAACTTGAGCCTTGGGTTCAGGAACTCGCTGACTTCCGCCTTGCTGGCGACGCCCCGGTTGACGAGGCATTGCGCCATGAGTGGCGACAGCGGCAGCTCGCGAAAGAGTTGGCCGGTTAAGAGCGGTTGTGAGGGTGCGAGGCTCCAGCGATATTTCACGCCGGAATCCGAACCCTCCTTGATGTCCGGATCAGTTTGTCAGAGTTGTTGTTCATACTACTAAAAATTCTTTCGGTGGCCCGGCTTGGCCAAGTGCCTGTCGCTCACGTTCCCCCGGTCTCTTCCGGTTCCTTTTTCGGCGCGAACAGCGAGGCGGCGATGGACAGGCCAAGGAGCGCCGCGACGATGATGAGGACTCTGTTGTGGTTGTCCTCAAAATTAAGCCATTCGGGCCGGCCGCCCCAAAGGACGATCAACATCTTGAATCCGATGAACACCAGCACGAGTGCCAGGCCGTATTTCAGGTAGCAAAAATGTCGCAACAGACCGACTAGAAGAAAATAAAGCGACCGTAGGCCCAAAATTGCAAACACATTCGACGTAAAAACAATGAACGGCTCGGTGGTGATGCCGAAGATGGCTGGGATGGAGTCCACCGCAAAAATCAAGTCGGTGGTCTCGACCATAATGAGGCAAAGGGCGAGCGGCGTGAGCGCTCGGCAGCCCTCCAGTTGGGTGAAAAACCGCTGTCCCACGAATTGTGTTGTCACAGGGTAAATCCGGCGGGCTAAGCGGATCACGATGTTTTTCTCAGGCTCCACCTCTTCGTCCCCGACAAAGAGCATTTTGATGCCGGAGAACAGCAGGAAGGCGCCGAAGACGTACAGGATCCAGTCAAACTGGTGGATCAGCCCCGCGCCGCCAAAGATCATTGCCCCGCGCATGACGAGCGCGCCGAGGATGCCCCAGAACAGGACGCGATGCTGGTACTCCAGAGGCACGCGGAAGTAGGAGAAAATCAGCGCGATGACGAACACGTTGTCCATCGAGAGCGACAGCTCCACCACGTAGCCGGTGATAAAGAGCTTGGTGTGATCGGCACCCCATTGGTTGCCAACCATCATCGGGGCCAGCCAGAAAGCGAACGCCATGGCCATCGAGAACCAGATGGCCGTCCAGATCAGCGCCTCGCGAAAGCCGATGGCGTGGGCCTTGCGGTGGAACACTCCCAAGTCCAACGCGAGGAACACCAGCACTGCGCCGACAAACCAAACCCAGTTTATCGGAGAGATGGTCAGAGCGGCTTCGTTGGAGGCGGCGATTATCATACCGGATGTCTGGGTGGAGTGGCGCTTGGCCAAGCGCGGTGTACGCGAGGCTCAGTCAAAAGGAAAGCCGCCAAGGAGTGGTGCTCCCTGGCGGCTGGCAAAATCTCTGCCACCTCAAGCCTCCGAGGTGGAAATGCTGTGCTGTGTGATCACGGTCTCGTCCGCTAGGCTTGGCTTCTTCCCCTTGTTTTTCCAGAGCACTAGCGAGCCGGCGATGAAGATACTGGAGAAGGTGCCGGTGACCACTCCGGCCAGCAGCACGAAGGCAAAGGAGTGGATCGCTCCACCGCCGAACAGGAACAGCGATCCCGCCGCCAGCAGGGTGGTGCCGGAGGTGATGATCGTGCGGCTCAGCGTTTTGCTGATGGCACCGTTCATGATCTCGGTGAACGAGCCTTTCACATTCAGTTTTAAGTCTTCCCGAATACGGTCAAAGATGACGATCGTGTCGTTGATCGAGAAACCGATTATCGTGAGGACAGCCGCCATCACAGGCGCGCTCAACTCGCCGCCCCACAGGAAAAAGAGGCCCAGCGTCATCAGCACGTCATGGCAGATGGCGAGGATGGCCCCCAGCGCGAACGAGAACTCGTAGCGGAACGTGACGTAAACAAGAATGGCGAACAGGGCGATCAACAGCGACTTGGTAGCGCCCTGTAAAATCTCACCGCTGATACTCGGGCCTGTGCGCAACTGGCTGACTTTCTTAAACTCTGCGACAGGGAACTTCTCGGTGAGTGTCCTGTAAGCTTGCTCCCCCTTGCCAAAGTCCACCGTGACCTGAAGCCGCTCCGTTTTGCCCCCGCTTTTGGCCTGATACTGAACCTGACTCCCTTGGCCAAGTGCAGTTCGCAACTGATCCGTAG
>CALJHX010000035.1 GCA_937770485.1 uncultured Verrucomicrobiae bacterium
TCAGCCCAGCGACTTGAGCACTTCGGGGTCGCGGACGTCGATCCAGCGGCCTTCGGTTTTTGCGCCGGCAATCGGTTCGCCCGCGTCGATCATCGTCGCTATGGCGTCGGTCAACTCGTACTCGCCGCGCGGGGATTTTTGCAGCTTGGCCGTGTGCTCGAACACGACGGGGCGGAAGATGTAAATGCCGGCGTTGTACCACATCGGGTCGCCTTCCTTCAGCCAGCCGTCGGCGCGGAGTTGGTCGAGTTGCTCCGCGCTCGGTTTCTCGACGATTTTCCGGAGGCAAAACTGGTCGTCGAAAAAGTTGATCGCCCCCTTGGTCACGTCCTCGCCCGGCGTCACGGTGATGAGGCCGGAAAACTCCCCTTGGCCAAAGCGCTCGACCATGGTCGCGTACGTTTCCGGGCGCACGAGGATGTCGCCGTAGGTCAACAGGAACGGGTCGTCGCCGACGAAGCGCTTGGCCAATTCCGGCGCCTTGCCGGTGCCGTCCTGCACCTCCTGCCGCGCGTAGCTGATCGAGAGGCCAAGCGGCGAGCCGTCACCGAAATGTTGCTCGATGACCTCGGCTTTCCAGCCGGTGATGAGGCAGAACTCGCGCACGCCCTGCGCGGCAATGCCGCTGATGATGTGCTCGAGGATCGTCTTGCCCTCGACCGGCAACATCGGCTTGGGCAACTCGTCGGTGAGCGCGCCCATTCGGGTGCCTTTCCCGGCGGCGAGGATGACAGCCTTCATGCGCCGAACTTGTCGAACATCAACGCGTTGGCCTGCATGAGGCGGATGAGGTGCTTGGCCTCGATGATGCCGAGCGAGCCGCGGTTGGCGTGCGTCTCGGTGAAGCGCTCGAGCTTGTCGGAGCCGCTGGCGGCCGAGTGCAGCAACACCGGCTGCGGATGCCACGAGTGGCCCTTGAGCGCGCACGGCGTCGAGTGGTCGCCGGTGATGGCGATGACGTCCGGTTTTTTCTCGAGCAAGATAGGCAGCGCCTTGTCGAAGTCCTCGATCGCCCTGGTCTTGGCCTGGAAGTTTCCGTCCTCGCCGTGCATGTCGGTGTACTTGTAGTGGATGAAAAAATATTCGTAGTCGTCGTACAGCTCTTTGTATTTCTGGAACTGCTCCTCGATCGTCTGCGGGCCCTCGTGCTTGGTCATGCCGACAAGCTGGGCGAGGCCCTTGTACATCGGGTAAACGGCGAGGCACGCCGGGCGCATCGCGTAGCGCTCGGCGAACATCGGGATGTCCGGCTGATGCGCGATGCCGCGCATGAGGAAGCCGTTGGCCGGCTCCAAGCCGGCGAGCAGCGGCAGGGCGGCCTCGTAAAATCCGCCGATCAGCTTGGCGGCTTTTTGCGCCTTGGCGCAGTTCGGGTCGTCCGGCTGCGACTCGGCGATCGGCAGGCCCTCGCGGTGCGGGTCGGTGTCGCTCAACGGCCCGGCCAGGTCGGCGCCGCGAAAGATGATGACAAAGCGGTGACCCTTGCCCGGCGTGATGATGACCTCGGCGTCGCCGATCTGTTTGATATTCGCCGAGAGCTTGGCGCAACGCTCCTCGCAAAGCTCGGTCTCGATGCGGCCGGCGCGGCGGTCGGTGACCAGGCCGTCGGCGTCGAGCGTGCAGAAGTTCGCCCGGGCGGCGACGTCGCCCGGCTGCAGTTCCAAGCCAAGGCCAAGCGCCTCAATGACGCCTCGGCCGACCTCGACTTCCAGCGGGTCGTAGCCGAACAGCCCGAGGTGGCCGGGACCGCTGCCGGGCGTGATGCCGTGCGCGGCGGGGATCAGCCGGCCCTGCGCCGAGTCCTTGGCCAAGGCGTCGAGATTGGGCGTGACCGCCGCCTCGAGCGGGGTCTTGTAATCCGTGGCGGCAGTGGCGATATCGCCGAGGCCGTCCATCACCAACAGAGCCATTTTGGCCCCATTCTTCAAAGTCAGGTCAGAGTAAACCGAATCGATGCTCATAAAATAACCGCGCTTGGCCAAGCGCGGGCGGATTGTGCTGGCCACGGGACCGGGGGTCAACCAGTTCGGGGCCTGTGGGTTAGCGAAACGGTGAATAACTTGGGCCAGAATGGCCCACAGAAAGCACAACCCATTGTGGTTAAGCGAATAAGACGCAGCCTTATCTTGTGTTTTAGACTTTACTCGATTGGCTAAATTGGCTCTGATTCCCCGCGACGTGTATTTGAAGAATCTCACGGCCTTGGGCTTTAAGTCGTTTGCGGACAAGACATCGCTCGATTTTCAGCCGGGTGTCACGGCGATCGTTGGCCCGAACGGCTGCGGCAAGTCGAATGTTTCCGATGCGATTCGGTGGGTTTTGGGCGAGCAATCGGCCAAGGCGCTCCGGGGCTCGGGGATGGTGGATGTGATTTTCAACGGCACCGACCAACGCAAGGCGCTTGGTATGGCGGAGGTGTCGATGACCATGGGCGGCATCGACACCGACCAACTCAAGGCGGCCGGAGTCGACTTGCCGTACAACGAAGTCACGGTGACGCGCCGGCTTTTCCGTGATGGTGGCAGTGATTATTTCATCAACAAAGTTTCGTGTCGGCTCAAGGACATCCAGCAGTTGTTCATGGGCACCGGCATGGGGCGTGCCAGCTACGGCATCATGGCCCAGGGCAACATCACCCAACTCATCTCCAGTAAGCCGGACGACCGACGGTTGGTGTTCGAGGAGGCCGCCGGCATCACGCGCTTCAAGACGCAGAAAAAAGAGGCGCTGCGAAAGCTCGACTACACCGAGCAAAATTTGCTGCGCGTGTCTGACACCATCCGCGAAGTCAAGCGGCAGATCGGCTCACTCCAGCGCCAGGCCGGCAAGGCCAGGCGCTACAAGGAGTTCATGGAGGAACTCCAGAACCTTGAAAGCCAATTCGCCCGGCATCAGCTCGGGGAGATTCAGGAAACCATCCGTCAATGCGAGCAGGCCATCAGCGAGTTCAAGGGACGGTCGGATGATTTACCGGGACAATCGAGAGCGAGGAGGCGCTGATCAACCAGGCGCGGCAACAACGCGGCGCGATCGAGAAACAGGTGAACGAGGCGCAGGAAAAAGGTGCCAACCTGCAGGCTGAACTCGAGCGGCTCGAGAGCCGAATCCAGTTCAGCCACGAACGCATCCAGGAGCTGGACGAACATGTTGCCAAGGCGCACGACGACATCGCGCAGGCCGAGCAGCGGCGCAGCGACGCCGAGCAGGAGTTGGCCGGGATGCAGGCCAAGCTCGGCAACGCGGACAACGCCGTCGGTGACATGCGCCGCGCCGTCGATGAAAAACAGGCCGCGTGCAATGCCATCGAGCAGGAGCTTGGCCAACGGGAGGAGACGCTTCGCCAGGCGCAGTCCGAGTCGTACAGCGTCGCGCAGGAACTGACCCGTGTCCGCAACGAGATCAACTCGATCGATTTGCAGAAGCGGGGAAACACCGTTCGGCTCGAGAAACTTTCGTCGGAGAAAACCCAGCTCGAGGAGGAAGAGACGAAACTTCGGGAGCGGCTTGGCCAATTTTCCAGCGATGTCGAGGATCGGAAATCGACCGCCCAAAGCCATCGGGGCACCGTCGAGGAACGCCAGCAGCGCTTGGCCGATCTGCAGGAACGCTTGGCCAAGCTGACCGCAGAATTGGACGATTTACTGAGGTTTCAGGCAGAAAAGAGGTCGCGGCTGAATGTGCTAAAGCAGTTGCAGGCCTCCAACGAGGGTGTCAGCGCCGGGGTTCAGGCAGCCATTAAAGAGTCCGAGGCTGCGCTTGGTTTGTTGGCCGATAAGATTCGCGTGCCGGGAAAATACGTCGCCGCTGTCGAGGCCGCGCTTGGCCGGCATTTGCAGTTGGTCATCACCCGGCAGGCGACCGATGCCCAGTCGATCTTGGCGTCGCTGAGCGAAGGCAAAAAAGGGCGCGCGGACATCGTTGCGCTCGACCTGATTTCCGGTGGCACACAGCCGTCGATCGATGCGGCTAAGCTCGACGAGTTCGGCGGCGTGGCGGCGCTTGGCCAAGTGGGATGCGACGCCGATGTTCAGCCGTTGCTCGACCGGCTGCTTGGCCGCTTGGTCATCGTGCCCGATCTCGACGCCGCGATGCGCGGCCGCGAACAGCATCGCGATTTGGATTTTGTGACGAGTGCCGGTGAGTTGCTTTCGCGGCACGGTGTGTTCAGCGGAGGTCGCGGCAATGGCAACGCGTCGGCCTCGCTGCTCGCGCGGAAAAATGAAATTGCCGAACTGGAAAAGGAACTCGAAGGAGTGGGCGGCAACGTCGATGAGCAGAGCCGCGAGAAGGGCGACATGCAGGCTGAGCAAACCGCGTTGCAGGCCGGTTTGCAACAGGAGCAGACGGAGCTGCGGCAGCAGGAGGTGTCCATCGCATCGAGCGAGGGCGAGCTGAAGGCGCTGGAGAATTCGCAGCGCGTGCTGGCGCAGAAAATCGAGGGTGTCACGTTCGAGCTGGAGAGTCTCTCCGGCCAGGAATCCGAGGGCAGTGGCAAGCGCGACTCGTTGGCCGCTGAGCTGGTTTCACTCGAGGAAAGGGAGGTGACCAACAACACGCTCTTGGGCGAGGTGACCGGAGTGGTCGAGGGGCTGCGCGGAAAGCGTGACGTTGCCAACGGAGAACTGACCGAGGCTAAGGTCGGACTGGCGTCGGAGGAACAGTTGCTGGCGTCGTTCCGTCGGCAACTCGAGCCACTCAATGTTCGCATAGAGGAGCTTAAGCAACTCGTCGCCCAGCGCCGAAGCGACATCGAGACGGGAGGGAATAAAAAAACACAGACCGAAAAGGACATTTCCGACTCGACGCAGCGTATCGCGGCTGTTCGCAGCGAGCGCGAGCAGTCCAGCGGCAAAATCGCCGGGCTGCTTTCCCAAAAAACCGGGGCGGATCAAAAAGTCGAGGAACGCGAGGAGGCGCTGCGCTCCATTCGCGAAGAGTTGAGCAGTTCGCAGGAACGCCGCTCGAAACTCGAGGTGGAACTGGCCCAAAACAACATGATGGCCAAGAACCTCTGCGAGCGGATACAGGAGAAGTACCAGATTGTTTTGCAGGAAGTGGAGGCCGAGTGCCTCAAGGTGACCGAGGACGACTCCGGAGGCCTCAAGGTGGAGGTTGCTGCTGACGGGGAGACCGACTGGGAGCGGGTGGGCGAGAAGGTCGCCGAGTTGCAGGATCGGCTCGATCGCATGGGGCCGGTGAATCTGGTCGCCATCGAGGAGTACAAGGAGACCGAGGAGCGTTACACCTTTTTGACGAGCCAACACGACGATCTCGTCAAGGCGAAGGAGCAGCTGCTGGAAGTCATCGACCAAATCAACGCTGAGACGACGGAAATGTTCCGGGTGACTTTCGAGAAGATTCGCGCCAACTTCCGCGAGCTGTTCACCGAGGTATTCGAGGGCGGCAAGGCGGACTTGGTTTTGGTGGACGAGGAGGACATTCTCAACAGCGGCATCGAGATCGTGGCGCGGCCCCCAGGAAAGAAACTCCAGAGTATCACGCTACTCTCCGGCGGCGAGCAGACGATGACCGCTGTGTCGCTGTTATTCTCAATTTATCAGGTCAGCCCGAGCCCTTTTTGTGTGCTGGACGAACTGGACGCGCCGCTCGACGAGTCGAATATCAATCGATTCATCCGCGTGCTCAAGCGGTTCATCGACCAGTCGCAATTTCTCATCATCACTCACAGCAAGCGTACCATCAGCATGGCCGACACGTTGTACGGGGTGACGATGCAGGAGCACGGCGTTAGCAAGATGGTATCGGTGAAATTCCAGGAAACCGAGCGGAACGAAGACGGCGCCCGGGCGCGCGAGACCAAGCCGACCGACTCCCGTGGTCTGGCGGTCAAGCCGGAAGCAGCCGTGGAGTCCGACGATGACAGCGACGTCATCTCGATGGGCAAGTAGCCAAGCGCTTGGGCAAGCAGAGGTAAGCCTTGGCCAAAAACACCCTCCCCCAGCGGGAGAGGTCAAGGGTGAGGGAGAACGCAAAAAAACGCTCCATCAGTAGTTATCGGAACCGGTGAAACCCACTCACCCTCATTCGGCCTTCGGCCTCCTTCTCCCTCGAGGGAGAAGGAATCAAACGGGGCGCGCTTGGGCAAGCGCAAGATGGGAAAAGGGGATATCTAATGTCGGACAAGGAAAACCCAAAGGAGACATATTTCACGGATTTTCACGAATTAATGAATCCGAGTGAATCCGTGTCAACGAAAGTACGGTCTGTTTTTCAGACCGTGCCGAAAATGGTTTTACTGGTACTCTCGAGGTCGTTGCAGGCCTCGACGAGTCGGTCGGCCGTGGCTTGCTCGGCTTTCTTGAGGTAGGAGCGAGGGTCGTACACCTTCTTGTTACCGACCTCGCCGTCGATCTTCAGCACTCCCTCGTAGTTGGCCATCATATGATCAGCGATGGGGCGGGTGAAGGAGTATTGCGTGTCGGTGTCGATGTTCATTTTGATCACGCCGTACTCGAGAGTCTCCTTGATTTGATGTTTCTCGGAGCCGCTGCCGCCGTGGAAGACGAGGTCGAACTTGGCCGCCTCGCCGTGTTTGCCGGTGACGGCGTCCTGTCCCTGCTTGAGGATGTCGGGCCGCAGCTTGACGGCGCCGGGCTTGTACGCGCCGTGCACGTTGCCAAACGTCGCGGCGAACATGTAGCGGCCGATACCATTAAGGCTCTCGTAAACGGTAAGCATATCCTCGGGTGTGGTGTAAAGTTTCTCCGCCGGCATGTCCTCGGTTCCGGCCGAGCCGTCCTCTTCACCGCCGACAACGCCGGCCTCGACTTCGAGGATGATTTCGTTTTCGGCGCACAGCTCGAGGTACTCTTTTGAGATGGCCATGTTTTCCTCGAGCGGCAAAATGGAGGCATCGAGCATGTGGCTTTGGAACAGATTACCCTGGCCACCGGCGCGGCGCTTAGCCGTCGCCTCGATGAGCGGCTTGAGGAAGCCGGCCGCTTTCTCCGGCTGGCAATGGTCGGTGTGCAGGCCGATGAGAATGTCGTATCGCTCGGCCAGCCGGTGGGCGGCCTCGGCGAGCACGATGCAGCCGAGCACGGCGTCGTTGTTGTTCAAGCCGGAGGCGAACTGCCCGCCGCCGGTGGACATCTGAATGATGCCGTCGGACTTTGCGTCGGCGAACGCCTTGAGCGCTGCATTGATCGTGGTGATGGAAGTGATGTTGACGGCCGGGTAGGCGTAGTCGCCGTTTTGGGCGGCGTCCAGCATCGCGGCGTACTGCTTCGGTGTTGCGATTGGCATAATTTTAAATCGTGGTAAGTTTCCCTTCCCAACGACTGGGCGGCGGCCCGAACGGGCCAAGGGGCGGCGGATATTAGCGGGATTTCGCCCATTTGCAAGGTCACAGACAAGCCTGTTTGCGCGCCGTTTTTTTCGCTTGGCCAAGCGGCAAGAGGCCAAGCCGGCCTTGACAGCCAAGCTGTCCTCCGTAAAAACCGCGGTTCATGAAAGCGCGATTTTTCATCCTGAATCTGTTGCTGACACTCGGCTTGGCCGGGTGCGGCTCCCAAGCCCCGGAGCAAACCACAACCCCCGAACCCTCCTCCGACAGCAAGAAATCATCATCGGTTGTGCTGGCCCCGCCCGCCAAGCCGGCGGCAGCGCCGTCTCCCACTCCGGAACCAGTCGTCAAGCTGTCCCCCGAGCCGGAGCCGGCCGTTGAGCCGGCACCCAAGCTGGTGGTCGCGGCGACTCCAAAGCCAGAGCCGGAAGACACGACACCCAAAAGGGACATCTTTTACAGCGCCGGCAGCGGCGACATCGATGCCGTTAAATTTCACTTGGCCAACGGCATCAAGGTCAACGCACAGGACAAAACCGGCAAGACAGCCCTGCTATGGGCTGTGCGCAGCCAGAAGCATGCTGTCGTGTCCCACCTGCTCGCCCGTGGCGCGAATCCAAACCTCGCCGACAAATCCCAGGTGACGCCCCTTTTCTGGGCGGTACGCATGCGGCGCAACGAGCTGGTGAGCCAGCTTCTCAGCAAGGGTTCGGACATCGGGCACAAGGACAAACGAGGCAAGACCGTTCTCGATTATGCGAAGGATGAAACGGTCATCGCGATCCTGCGCCGCCACGCCAGCGAGAAACAGTAACCGAACTACGCCATGACTATCGCGGAGTTGACCAACCAGATCCTCGCCTTCCGCGACGCACGCGACTGGGCGCAGTTTCACCGACCCAAGGACATGGCCGCCGCCGTGGCGATCGAGGCCGCCGAGTTGCAGGAACATTTTCTCTGGAAGACACACGCAGAATGTGACGAGCACTTGGCCAAGCACGGGGCCGATGTCGCCGAGGAGATGGCCGATATCGCGATTTACCTGTTCCTCATGGCCGACGACGCCGGCATCGACCTTGGCCAGGCGATGCAGGCCAAGCTCGCGACCAATGAAAAACGCTACCCCGCGGACCGGGCCAGAGGTCGCCACAACAAATACACCGACTACCAGCCTGACGATGAGTGACGTACGAGTGGGCGTCGTGGGTGCAGGGGCCAATACTACCGCCAGGCATATTCCTTTGCTGCAAGGGATCGATGGCGTGGAAATCGTCGGTGTTGTCAACCGCAGTGAGAGCTCATCATCCACCGTGGCCAAGCGATTTGGCATTCCAAAAACGTACGGGCACTGGGAGCAGGCGGTCGCCGATCGGGAAACGAACGTCATCCTAATCGGGACCTGGCCGTATCTGCACTGCCCGGTGACACTGGCTTCGCTCGACGCTGGCAAACACGTGCTCACCGAGGCGCGTATGGCGATGAACGCCGGCGAGGCCAATCGTATGCTTGAGGCTAGCCTGACAGAGCCGGGATTGGTCGCGCAGGTTGTGCCGTCCCCGATCACGCTGTTTGCCGATGCGACCATACAGCGACTCATCGCCGAAGGCTTTCTTGGCAAACTACTCGCCGTCGAGACTCGTATTCGGGGCGATTTTATTGATAGTCAATCGTCAATGCACTGGCGACAGAACACTGAACTCAGCGGGAACAATATTCTGGCTATGGGCATTTACTACGAGGCCATCATGCGCTGGGTGGGCCGCGCAACAAACGTGATGGCTCGGGCGAAAACCTTCACCAAGCAGCGATCCAATGAGAAGGGTGAACCGCATCCGGTCGGGGTACCGGAGCACCTCGACGTTGTCGCTGACCTCGAGAACGGTGCGCAACTGCACCTGCAGCAATCCGCCATTACCGCGTTACTTCAGGATGATGCGATTTATCTTTTCGGCAGTGAGGGAACGCTGCAACTTGCCGGCGACAGGCTGTTTGGCGGCCGCAAGGGCGATAAGCAACTCACCGAAATCTCTATTCTCGACGAGGAGCGCGGCGAATGGCAAGTCGAGTCAGATTTCGTTGCTGCCATCCGGGGTGAACGCGAAGTAACGCACACGACTTTTGCTGACGGGGCTCATTACATGGAGTTCACCGATGCTGTAGCGCGGAGCATACACAACGGCCGTCTCGAGGTAGTCTGACCACCGTTTGGCCAAGCGCACCGTTGGACTTGATTTCGATAGGTTGTTTACCACAGTATCCGCCGAGTTTTTTAATGAGCGACGAGAATACAACCTGTTCCACTGCGATGGTTTACGACAAGAAAAACCCGTTTCCATCCACACTCAAGCGGCGCGTGCTGCTCAACAAGGAAGGCTCGGACAAGGAGACGCTTCACCTCGAGCTGTGCCTTGCCGGCTCCGGGCTGGAATATCGCCCGGGCGACTCGTTGGCGATTATCCCCGCCAATTCTCCGCAGGCTGTAGGGCAAATGCTCGAGGTGGGCGGGTTCGACGCCGGCGAAAGGGTGGAACTAAAGGGCGGCGAAACCAAGCCGCTCGGCGAGGTGTTTGCGACCGATCTCAATATCACCGGCGTCACTAAGAACGTCCTCAAGAAATACAACGCCTTCGCGCAGTCGGAGAAACTCGAGTCGCTGCTCGATCCCGATAACAAGGTGGCGCTCGACGACTACCTTGGGGGGCGCGAGGTCATCGACATGATCGCAGACTTCCCTGTGCCGGGGCTGGCGGCGTCGGACTTTTGCGGCACGCTCAGGAAGCAACTCCCCCGCCTCTACTCCATCGCTTCAAGTCTCCGGGCGCATCCCGCCGAGGTGCACCTCACCATCGCCATCGTCCGCTACCACAGCCACGGCCGCGGCCGCGAGGGCGTCTGCTCCACCTACACCGCCGACCGTGTGGACGAGGGCGACACCATGCCGGTGTTCTTGCATTATGACAAAAACTTCAAGCTGCCAGAGGACGGCGACACGCCGATCATCATGGTCGGCCCCGGCACCGGCATCGCGCCGTTCCGTGCCTTTGTCGAGGAGCGCGCCGTCACCGGAGCCACCGGCAAGAGCTGGCTCTTCTTCGGCGCCCAGCACAGTGCGACCGATTACCTCTATGGCGACGAGTGGGAACGCTGCCTCGCTGATGGCAGGCTCTCGCGCATCGACCTCGCCTTCTCTCGCGACCAGGCGGAGAAAGTGTACGTGCAGCACCGCATGCTCGAGCATAGTGCCGAGTTGTATTCATGGCTCAGCGACGATGCGGTGTTTTACGTTTGCGGCGATGCCTCGCAGATGGCCCACGGTGTCCATGAGGCGCTGATCACTATTGCCAGAAACGAGGGCGGCAAAACCCGCGAGGACGCCGAGGCGTGGGTCAAGCAGCTCAAAGCCAACAAACAATACCTCAGGGACGTTTATTGAGTCAGCTTTTCCTCGGTCGCAGTCGCTGCAGTAGGGGAGTAGCGTCTGGGTCATCTCGCCGCAGTCGCCGCAAGAGGGGCAGATTTAGCGGGACGTCTCCGCTAGGCCAAGCGCCTCGCCGTGGAGCCTAGGGCCGCGCTTGGTCCAGACCGCCTGCCGGAATGCCCCGCGCAAAATCAGGAAGTCGCACGCCGGGCAGCGGAGTGCTCAAGCGAGTAACGCGCCCAGAATGCTGATCGTCAGCGGGAGCGGCCCCGGCGCGTTTCATTCTTGGGAAGTGTCGGCCATGCCGGACGATTGCCCGCCGACTGCCGCCCGCCCCGGGCCAAGCAGCCAAGAGCTTGGCTAAGCGCAAGGTAGGGTTGTCTCTCTACAAGGTGGTCGGCTGGGACAGTCGCCCCCACCTGCTAAGCGGCGGGTGGCTTGCAATTGGATTGTTGCTGAGGGATGTTGGCTTCAGTTCAACTAGAGATGTATGCCTCGCGTTTTTATTCATGCGCTTTTGTTTTTAGCCGCCGTGTTGACCTTGTCCAAGCCGGCAACAGTCGGTGCGGCGAAGAAGCCCAATATTGTCATCATCGTTGCCGACGATCTCGGCTGGGCGGATGTCGGCTATCACTCGGATCGCATCTCGACACCGCATCTCGACCGGATTGCCCGTGAAGGTGCCGAGCTGGATCACTTTTACGTGTTCCCGATGTGCAGCCCAACGCGGGCCGGGTTGATGACCGGTCGCTATCCGATTCGGTTCGGCATGGCGCGTGCGGTGATTCCGCCGTGGCGGCATTTCGGACTCGACCCGAGTGAGGTCACGCTGCCGGAGGCTTTGGCCAAGGCTGGTTACCAGCAACGCGGCGCTTTCGGTAAATGGCACCTTGGCCACAATGACACAAAGTGGCATCCAAACAATCAGGGCTTCACGCATTTTCACGGCCATTACAACGGCGCGATCGATTACTTTGACCTGACCCGCGAGGGCGAGCGCGACTGGCACATCAACGAGAGAGCCAGCGGCGAGCAGGGCTACTCGACCGACCTGATCGCCGAAGCGGCCAGCCGGTTCATCATGAAGCATTCCAAGGGTGCCGCGCCCTACTTTTGCTATGTCCCTTTCAACGCGCCGCACTCGCCATTTCAGGCACCTGAAAAATACTTAAAAAAATTCACCCACTTGGCCGAGGGAAAAGCCGAAGGCAAAAATGCCAACAAACGGCAGAAGGTGGCGGCGATGGTGTCGTGCATGGATGACGGCATCGGGCAAATCCTCCGCGCGATTGACGCTTCAGATGAGTCGGACGATACGCTGGTTTGGTTTTTCAGCGACAACGGCGGCGTGGCGGCCATCGCGGATAACAACCTGCCGTTGCGCGGCAACAAGCTCGACGTATGGGAGGGCGGTGTGCGCGTGCCGGCGGCCATCCGTTGGCCAGGCGGCGGGATCCGCGGCGGCGGCAAAGTCAGCGTGCCACTGTCGTGCATCGACGTGTTGCCAACCTTGGCCAGGATCACCGTCGGCGAGTCATCCGGCCTTGGCAACAAGCCGTTCGACGGGCGAGATGTGCTTGAGGTGTTGCAGTCCAAGCGCGGGAGGCTCGACCGCGAGTTGTATTTCTACCATGGCCAGGCCGGTGAGGAGCGGGAGAAAATCGCGATTCGCACGGCCAAGTGGAAGTTGCTCATCAACGGACCGAACATCGTGGGTGGCGAGTGGCAAACAGCGAAGCACGAGCGATTTTTGTTTCGGATCGACCGTGATCCAAACGAGACGACCGATCTCTTGTCGAGGCACCCTGAGGTGGCCGACCGGCTTGCGGGAAAGTTGGTGACGCATCGCAAGCTGCAACCACCGGGCGGCGTGGGCGTTTACAACGCAGGCAGAAAAAAATTCAAGGCACCCGCGGACTGGGTGGTCAGGTGAGTGACCTTTTGCGCCACTTTAAACTTGTTTTCAGTTTTTTTGAGGTTCACATTCTTTCACCGGTCATCAGCCGCAACCAACCCGATATCACGGATATCCATCCGCAATGAGTGAAGCCAAAAACACTGATCCGCTCAAGGAGCTGGATCTGGATCTGGAGTTTCTCCCCGCTTGGGCGCAGAAACCGATTGACGCAAAACCGTTCGCCAACTATGCCGGCGAAGAGAGATCCCGTGCGCGTGGACGCGGCGACTGGGGTGACCGCCCCTCTCGTCAGCGCGACGACAATCGCGGCCGCGATTTCAAGGGGCGTGGCTCCGGGGATCATAAACGCGATGGCGACCGGGGTCGCGGGCCGGGTGGCAGCCGCGACGGTAGCCAGCGTCCAGAATTTAAAAAACATGACGGCAAGCGGCCTTTCGACAAAAAGGGAGGCTTTCGTCGGAACGATTCGCCACCGCGCCCGCCGCTGGAACTCGACGTGGCTCTCCAGCCGGAGAAAAACGGCGTCGAATCGCTGGCCCGCCAGATCAAGCACACAGGACGCTCCTATCCCTTGTTCGACATCGCGCGGCTGATTCTCGCCAAGTCGGAGCGCTACCTCGTTGTCCTCAAGACCCGAAAAAAGGAGGATGGCTCCGTTGCCCAGCCGCTGTTTTTTTGCCAGGTGGACGAGACGGTTTGGCTCTCCGAGGATCAGGCGCTGGATCATGTGTTGAGTCGGCACTTCGACACGTTTTACAAGAAGGAAAAAACCGAGATCGATCCGCCCAAGGGCACCTACACCTTCGTGGCGCAGTGCGGCATGAGCGACCAGATCCTTGGTCCGCCGAACTACCACGGTTACCAGGACAAGCTACGCGCCCTGCACGCTGAAAGGTTTCCCCGGCTTCCGTTCGACGTCTTCAAGTCGCGTGTGAAAATCGTCCATGACGAGGAGGTGGTGAAGCAGTGGCTCGCCGACCAGAGCTGGAAAACCGAGTACATCGCCATCAACCTGCCGGAGGAGGCTCGGCTCGAGTCGCGCGAGGCGGTTCGTGAACATTTCCGTGAGCATCACCAGTCCAACCTGATTTCAAGCGTGAGCGATGTGGCGCTGAAGGCGAGTGTTTTCAACAAAAAAACACCGCCCCGCATGCAGAACCTCGTCCGCTACGCGATAGATGATCAGCGGCGTTTTCCGCTGAAGATCGTCAATATGCTCAGTCAGGAGTTCAGCAGCCACGGCCTTCAATTCTTCAAACGTAAGAAAAGCGTCACTCACGTCTCGGTGTCGCGCCCGCATCATTTGAACCTAGAGCAAACCCCGGTGAGCGACAGCATCCGCAACATCGTGACCTTTGTCGTCGACAACCAGAACTGCACCCGCCGGATGATCCTCGATAAGTTCGCTCCCGAGCCCGACAAGCTAGAAAGCGCTGAGGCACCTGCGGAGGGGGACGCGCCCAAGCCGGAGACCCCGCTCTCACCGGAACGCACCGCTATCCTCAGCGACCTGCATTGGCTCGTGCACCAGGGCCACGTGGTCGAGTATGCCAACGGCCAGATGGAGATCGCCCCCAAGCCTCAGCCGCCGCAGCAGAAAAAGAAAAAACCGAGGCCTGCCAAAAAACCCAAGGCCGAGCCACCCGTAACGGGAGGGACGAGTTTGACCTCGTCCCAAACCCAGGCCGAAGCTCCCTCCGCTGAGGAAACCAAG
>CALJHX010000036.1 GCA_937770485.1 uncultured Verrucomicrobiae bacterium
TTTCCTACGCTGACGGCGGTGGGTTATCGAACAGCACCAACAATTGCGCTGGTCTGCGGCGCGCTGGCAATCGGCTTTGCGCCGGTGTTCGCCCGATTGGCTCTGGACGAAGGTTTTGGCCCGGCGGCAATTGGTTTTTACCGGGTGTTCTTCGCGCTGCCGTTCATGTGGCTCGTGCTGCTTGCCGCTCCGGGAAAAGTAGAAAAAAGCGCGCGCACCCGCCGACCGACTGGCCTGCTGGCCCTGGCCGGATTTTTGTTTGCCATCGATCTGGTGTCGTGGCACTGGTCGATCAAGTACACGACAGTGGCCAACGCCACGTTGCTGGCCAACTTCGCCTCGCTGTGGGTGACGCTGTGGGCCGGCCGCCTGTTCGGCGAGCGGATCGCCCCTAGCTTTTTCGTCGCGCTTGGCTTGGCGTTTGCCGGCGGTGCAATTCTGATGGGAGCCAGTTTTCGATTAAACCCCGAGCGACTGTTCGGCGACGGCCTCTCGCTGCTCACCGCCATTTCGTACGGCTCGTACATGCTCACGGTGAAAAAACTGCGCGAGACATGCTCACCGCAGGAGATCATGGCCTGGTCGGGGCTCTTTGCCGTCCCGCTGATGCTCGCCGCCGCGCTGGCCAGCGGCGAGACGATGGGGACGACGCAGCTCAACGGTTGGCTGGTGCTGCTCGGCCTTGCGCTGGTCAGCCACTTCGCCGGGCAGGGGTTGATCGCGTATGCCTTCGGCCACCTGCCGGCGGCGCTCACATCGCTGAATCTGCTGCTCCAGCCGGTGTTCGCGGCGGCACTGGGCTGGGTGCTGCTTGACCAAGCGTTGGGCGGGCAGCAACTGCTCGGGGCCGCGGTCGTGCTTGGGGCGTTGTTCTTAGCAAATCGTCCGGCTAAGGCCAAATAATTTTGTGCCGCTTGGCCAAGCGTGGCAGCCTCCCGGCCGCATGGATGAGTTTACCCAAGCCGATGCCGACATGCCGCTCGACGCGCCGGGCCGCCGCCGGCTGCCGGTGCTGCTGCGCCGCGCGTGGTACGGCTTGAACCAGGCGTTCCGTCGACGCATCGCCAGGATGGGGCTGACGCCGGACCAGTTTACCGTCATCCGAACGCTGCTCGAGGCCGAGCCGGACGGGCTGACGCAAAAGGCGCTGGCCAACGCGATGAGCAGCGACCCCAACACCATCGCCTCACTGCTCGAGCGCATGGAAACCAACGGCTTGGTGGAACGCCGACCGCACGAAAAAGATCGGCGCGCCAACCGGGTGGAGTTGCTGCCGGTGGCCCGGGGGAAATACGAGGCCATCCGCGACGAGGCGATCGGCCTGCAGTCGCACGTGCTGGAGCAATTGCCGGAAGCCGAGCGGGAAAAATTCCTCGAACAACTCGAAACCGTCGCCGAGGCCTGCCGCGACCTCTCCAAACCGCAACGGTAAGCGGGGGGGAATCCTAAACAGCCGACTTCGCCTTCGACGTTGGTTAATGAAGCAACATGTTTGAGCTTGGCTGCGGTCCGGGGGTTGCCTACTTTCCCCGCCGTGATTCACCTTTTTCGCATCCCATCGAGCTTGGCCATCGCGGCTACTTTCTCCATTTCCGCGCTTGGCCAGGCGGACGACGTCGAGCTGACCGGCAGGCCGTACATCGACATGAACTACGGCCCGTACCTCAGCGCCTCGATCGAGGCCGCCCCGGGCAACATCGCCTACAAGGGCATCGCAATCCGGCTCGACGACGGGCCGGGCGGCGTGTCCAAGGGCAGCGAGTTTGTGGTATTCGAGACCGACACGCTGCGGATGGCGGCGGCGTGGAGCGGCGACGAATTCATCGATTGGCGCAGCATCGTTTACGACGGCAGCCACGGCACGCACCCGAAGCTCGTCGGCGAACGGCTCTTCACCAACCCGGTCGCTCCCGGCTGGGCCAGACCCGGCACGGATCAATTTGAGGATCCGCGCCTGCGCGGCCTCGACAACAAACCGTACGGCCCTCTCCCCCGCGACTGGGGCCAATGGCGCGGACTGTTCCTTCACAATGACCGCGTAATCCTCTATTACAAAATAGGGAACGTCCGTGTTTTCGAGTCGCCGTCCCTTACAAAACTGTTGTCCGGCCAAAAGGTGGTGATTCGCAATATTAACATCGCCAAACGTGATACAGACCTCGTTTTGCAGGTCGCCCACGTTGCTGGTTCTGAACCAAAACTAAGGACGGTTGATGATCAAAAAATCGCCGTTTACGACAACCAGTTAACCGTGGGAGTAGTCGGTGGTGCGGAGGGAACAAAATTTGAACCCACCGCCGAAGGCCATCTGCGACTGCGGATCCCTCCCGGCGAACCCGCGACTCTCAAACTTTTTTCCTCCCGCATCAAGGAGGGTTCTATCGGGATGTTCGGATCGATGATGATCCAAAACAGCAAACCGGAAAATCTTGTCGCTTTGGTGCAGTCCGACAGTGAACGGCGCTGGCCTGAGTCGATGAAAACCAAGCCGCGCCGCATGGGCAAACCGGGCGCGTTCGTGACCGAGGTCATCACCGCGCCGGACAAAAACCCGTATCGCTCGTGGATGCGCCTGGGCGGGTTCGACTTTTTCGAGGGCGGCGATCGCGCGGCAGTCTGCACGTGGATGGGCGATGTCTGGCTCGTTGACGGCATCAACAGCAAGCCGCAGGAGTTCACGTGGACGCGCATCGCCACCGGCATGTTTCAGCCGCTTGGCCTGAAAATCGTCGAGGGCAAAATCTTCGTCACCTGCCGCGACCAAATCACGCAGTTGGTCGACACCAACGATGACGGCGAGACCGACTACTACAGGGCGTTCAACCACGATGCGCAGGTGACCGAGCATTTCCACGAGTTCGCGATGGATTTGCAGACCGACGCACACGGGAATTTTTACTACACCAAGGCCGCTCGCCACGCCAAGACGGCGTTGGTGCCGCAGCATGGAACGCTGCTCAGGGTATCGCCGGACGGCAAATCCACCGAGATTATCGCCAGCGGTTTCCGCGCGCCGAACGGCGTGTGCGTAAATCCGGACGGCACATTTTACGTGAGCGACCAGGAGGGCCACTGGACGCCGAAGAACGAAATCAACCTCATTGAGAAGGGTAAGTTTTACGGCAACCTCATGGGCTACCACCGAGGCTTGACCGAGGCCGACATCACCTCGCCGATGGTGTGGATGCACAACGACTTCGACCGCTCCCCCGCCCAGCAGCTTTGGGTGAACAGCGACAAGTGGGGCGGACTCGGCAGCCAACTCATCAACCTCTCCTACGGCACCGGTTACGTGTACGTGGTGATGGAGGAAAAAGTGAACGGCCGTGTCCAAGGCGGCGTGGTTCGCATCCCGGACTTTGATTTCCCGACCGGCGTGATGCGCGGCCGCTTCCACCCCGGCGACGGCCAACTCTACGCCTGCGGCCTCTTCGGCTGGGCCGGCAACAAGACTCGGCCGGGTGGTTTCTACCGCCTCAAGCACACCGGCAAACCGGTGCATCTCCCGGTGGCCATCCACGCGACGAAGAAAGGCATCTCGCTGACGTTCACGAACGCGCTCGACGCGAAGACTGCCGCCGATCCGGAGAGCTATTCCGTCCATCGCTGGGGCTACAGGCGCACGAGCAACTACGGTTCGCGCGACTACAAGTCCGACGGCAGCCAAGGCCGCGATCGCGTCGAGGTGACCGGCGTGAAGCTGTCCTCCGACAAGAAATCCGTCCTGCTGCAAATCGCCGACATGAAGCCAACTATGCAGATGCAGATCGAATACAAAATCGACGCGCAGGATGGTGCCTACCTCTCCCACCGTATCCAAAACACCATTCACGCCATCGGCAACAACGGCCCCTTCGCCCGGGAATAAAGCCGCGCTTGGCCAAGCGCTTGACGCAGGGAAGCCGGGGCCGTTATGGTTTCCGGCCATGAGGGAAGGCTTGAAGGCAAATAATTTCTTGGTTCCGATGGTTGTCGAGCAGACGGGCCGCGGTGAGCGCGGGTACGACATCTACTCGCGGCTGCTGGTGGATCGCATCGTGTTCATCGGCACGCCGATCGATGACACGATTTCGAACCTGGTGATCGCGCAGTTGTTGTTCCTGCAAATGCAGGAACCGAAGAAGGACATTCACCTGTACATCAACTCGCCGGGCGGCAGCATCACCGCTGGGCTGGCGGTATACGACACGATGCAGTTCCTGACCTGCGACGTGAACACGTACTGCATCGGCCAAGCGGCCAGCATGGGCGCCGTGCTCCTCGCCGCCGGCACCAAGGGCAAGCGCCACGCCCTGCCCAACGCGCGCATCATGATCCACCAGCCGTGGGGCGGCGCGCAGGGTAACGCCTCCGACATCGAGATTCAGGCGGCGGAGATCCTGCGGCTCAAGGACAGCATCAACAAAATCCTCGCCGAGCACACCGGCAAAAAGGTCAAACAGATCGGCACCGACTCGGACCGCGACCATTTCATGTCGTCGGAGGAAGCGAAGAAGTACGGTCTCGTGGACGAGGTGGTGAAGTCGCGCAAGGACGTTGCCAGTCTCAAGGACGAGAAAAAGAAGAAATAATTCAAGCAACCATGGCACGGCCCAACCAGATCACCCTTTGCAGCTTCTGCGGTAAATCCCACTCGGAAGTCCGCAAACTGATTGCCGGGCCGGGCGTGTACATTTGCGACAACTGCATCCTCGTCTGCAAGAACGTCCTCGACAAGGAACTGCAGGCTGAGGAGAAGAAAAAGTCGATCAAGCTCAACGTCCCCAAGCCCAAGCAGATCAAGGCGGGGCTGGACGAGCACTGTATCGGCCAGGACGAGGCCAAGAAGGCGCTGGCCGTCGCAGTGCACAACCACTACAAGCGCATCCAGTCCGGCCTCACCGTCAATACCAAGGGCGACAACAAGATCATCACCACTAACACCGACGGCGACGACATCGAGATTGAGAAGAGCAATATCCTTCTGCTTGGCCCAACCGGCTCCGGCAAGACGCTGCTCGCCCGCACACTGGCGCGCATGCTCGACGTGCCGTTCGCCATCGCCGACGCCACCACGCTGACCGAAGCCGGCTACGTCGGCGACGACGTCGAGAACATCGTACTGCGCCTCCTGCAGGCCGCCGACTACGACGTGAAACGCGCCCAGATCGGCATCATTTATGTGGACGAAATCGACAAGATCACCCGCCGCACCGAGAATGTCTCGATCACCCGCGACGTCTCCGGCGAGGGTGTGCAGCAGGGGCTGCTGAAGATTCTCGAGGGCACCGTCTGCAACGTCCCGCCGCAGGGCGGCCGCAAACATCCGCAGCAGGAATACATCAAGCTCGACACGACCAACGTGCTGTTCATCTGCGGCGGCGCATTCGTCGATCTCGACAACATCATCCAGCGCCGCATCGGCAAGCACGTCCTCGGCTTTTCCGGCAAGGACAATGCCCAGCGCGACGACAAACCCAGCGCGGAGGACAAGGACATCCTCAAACACGTCGAGCCTGAGGACCTGCTCAGCTACGGTTTCATCCCGGAATTCATCGGCCGCCTGCCGGTGCACACGTCGCTTGAGGAACTCGACGAGCCGCAACTCGTCCGCGTCATGACCGAGCCGAAGAACGCCCTCATCAAGCAGTTTGCCAAGTTGTTCGAGATGGACGGCGTGAAACTCAACTTCACCGATGACGCCCTGACCGAGCTGGCCAAGGCCGCCATCAAGCGCGGCGCCGGTGCGCGCGGCCTACGCAGCCTGATGGAGAAACTGATGCTCGAGACGATGTACGAAATTCCCGACTCGACAGATATCGTCTCGGTCAAGGTCACCGACAAGGTCGTGCTTGGCCAAGCGGAGCCGGTGTTCCAGCGCCGGCAAAAGAAGGCCGCAGCCTGACCCCCAGCCATGTCGAGCGACTTCAAGCCCGGCGACGCTGTCGCCCAGCAGGTCCAGCGTATTCCCCGCTCCGGCATCCGCGAGTTTTTCGACCTCGTGCAGGGCCGGCGCGACATCATCTCGCTTGGCGTAGGCGAGCCGGACTTCGTCACGCCGTGGCATATTAGGGAGTCGGCGATCTACGCCCTCGAGCGCGGCCACACCAGCTATACATCCAACCTTGGCCTGCCCAAGCTGCGCGCGGCCATCAGCGACTACGTCGCCGGGGGCTTCGGCGTGAGCTACGATCCGGAGACGCAAATCCTCGTCAGCGTCGGCGTTAGTGAGGCGCTCGACATCGCGCTGCGGGCGATCATCAATCCCGGCGACGAAATCATTTACCACGAGCCGTGCTACGTCAGCTACGCGCCCGGCATCGCGCTGGCCCATGGCGTGCCGGTGGCCGTGCCGTGCCTGGCCAAGGACGGATTCGCTGTCACCGCCGAGGCGATCGAGCAGGGCAATCACGCCCAAGTCCAAGGCGCTCGTGCTGAACTTCCCCACCAACCCCACCGGCGGCACGATGACCCGTGAGTCGCTCGAGGCGATCGCCCGCCTGGCCAAGCACCACAACCTGCTCGTGATCACCGACGAGATTTACGCCGAGCTGACCTTTGAGGGGAAGCACACCAGCATCGCGGCGCTTCCTGGCATGGCTGAGCGCACGATTTTTCTGCACGGCTTTTCCAAGGCCTACGCGATGACCGGCTTCCGCATCGGCTACGCCTGCGGCCCGGCGGAATTGATCGAGGCGATGATGCGCATCCACCAGTACTCCATGCTGTGCGCGAGCATCATCAGCCAGGAAGCCGCCATCGAGGCGCTTCAAAACGGCGCCGAGCCGGTCGCCGAAATGAAGGAGCAATACCGGCTCCGCCGCAACTACATCGTCAAGGCGTTCAACGACATGGGACTCGACTGCCACCTGCCGCGCGGTTCGTTCTACGCCTTCCCCAGCGTGCAATCGACCGGCCTCGGATCGGGCGAGTTCGCGTCGCGGCTGGTGAAGGAGGAAAACGTCGCCTGCGTGCCCGGCAACGCCTTTGGCGATGCCGGCGAAGGCTTCCTCCGCTGCTGCTTCGCCACCGGCCTCGAGCAGATCAAGACCGCCTGCGAACGAACCGCCCGCTTCGTCAAGTCGCTAAAAACCGAAGGCGCGTGATGCGCTTGGCGGCTTACTTGATTTCCAGCAACTCTACCTCAAACACCAGTGTCGCATTCGGCGGAATCACTCCACCGGCGCCGCGTGCGCCGTACGCCAGATCGGACGGAATGTAGAAAACCGACTTGCCACCCTTTTTCATCAACTGCAGTCCCTCGGTCCAGCCGGGGATCACGCGGTTGAGCGGGAAGGTCGCCGGCTGGCCGCGCTTGACGGAGCTGTCGAACACTTTGCCGCTGATCAACTTGCCGGTGTAGTGCACGGTCACTTGGTTTGTGGCTTTCGGGCTGGCACCGGTTCCGGCGGTCAACACCTTGTAGGCCAGACCGGAAGCGGTGGTCTTCACTCCCTCCTCTTTTTTGACCTTGGCAAGAAACGCCTCGCCCTCGACTTTGTTTTTGTCCTCCGGCGACTTGATGGTAGCTCGCAGCGCAGCAAACTGCGCCTCGTCACCCTTGAAGGCGTTGGCCTTTTCCCCAACCCGCTTGATGCTGACCTTGTTGATCTTGTCGCCCTTGGCGATGGTGTTGACAACATCCTGCCCCTTAATGACATGGCCAAAGACGGTGTGTTTGCCATCAAGATGCGGCGTAGCCTTGTGGGTTATGAAAAACTGGCTACCGTTGGTGCCTGGACCTGAATTGGCCATCGAGAAAATCCCGGGGCTGCTGTGTGTCAACGACGAATCGATTTCGTCCGGGAACTTGTAGCCCGGATCGCCCGTGCCGGTTCCCAGCGGGCAGCCACCTTGGATCATGAAGTTGGGTATCACCCGGTGAAAATTCAGCCCGTCGTAGTAAGCCGTGCCCTTGGCATCGGCCGGCGCGCCGCCGGTTTTCGAGTAGTGCTTGGTTCCCTCTGCGAGTCCAACAAAGTTGGCAACGGTTAAGGGGGTTTTTTCAAATTCCAACTTTCCCAAGATGACTCCCTTGGATGTCTCGAGCTCGGCGTAAAGGCCGTCCGCCAGTTTTTCTTGCTGTTGTGCCATTACGGAAAACGTCGTCAACGCCATGGCTGCGGCCAAGGCGCCCTTCAAGTTGTGGTTCATTTTCGCCATCAATTTCATGGGACGGCCGAGGGAACCCAAAAACGCCGCCGACCGCAATGTTTTATTCGCGCCGGCGCCAACTTGAGCGTTCGGGATTGACCGCGAACCAGCTACGCTTTTAGCTCCCCGCCAGTAAACGTGCACGCTGCCACCCCACAACTCCCCCGCCGCTTGGCCAAGCTGGGCTTGGTTTGCCTGCTCGCGGGCGGCAGCCTGGCTAGAGCCGAGGTTCAGTTCGATGTTTTCATGGGGTTCGCCGGCAAGGCAAGGCAGGGCGAGTGGTTTCCGGTGACGTTCGAGATCTTCAACGACGGCCCCACCTTCGACGGGCAAGTCGAGTTGCGGCCACGCTTCGGCGACAACCCTGTTTACGACTACAACGTCGAATTGGCCACCAACACACGAAAGCGGTTTACGCTTGCGGTATTCGCCGACACCAACGCCGGCTGGTCAGCCAAGCTGAAAAACGGCGGCAAGACCGTGGCCAAGCACGACGAACTCAAGCTCGACAGCTTTGATTCAACCGCTGTCCTCGTCGGCGCGTTGAGCGGCCAGCAGGCCGGCGGCCCGGTGCTGCCCAAGACACGCTTCAAGAGCAAATGGGATAACGACCGATTCGCCCCGCGCGTGGCTCATTTGCAACTGGACACGTTCCCCGACGACCCCATCGCGTTGAGCGGGCTGAACGCTCTCTACCTCAACTCCGCCCGTGCCATCAACCTCCGCACCGAGCAGGCCGCCGCCCTCTCGACGTGGGTGCTCGGCGGCGGGCATCTGATTTTGGCGGTGGACCAGCCCGGCGATGTCACCAGCACACCGTGGCTGGCGAGCCTCATTCGCGGTCGGTTTGGCCCGGTGCAAAACTCCGCCGCTGGCCCGGCGCTGCATCGCTGGGCCGAGACCGGCGGCTACCCGGACGTCGCCAGCCCCGACGCCACTTTTGCCGCCGGCCAACTCGCCACCGCCGAAGTGCGCCTGGCCAAGGGCGAGGCGCTCTTCGAGCTCGACAACCGGCCGGTCGCCGCCGAGGCAAATCGCGGCCTTGGCCAAGTGAGCGTGCTGGGCTTTAACCCCGAACGCGAGCCGTTCAAGTCGTGGACAAACCGCGCCTGGTTTTGGGCGCGCTTGGCCAAGGTTCCCGCCGCTTGGTTTGAAAAGGAAGCCCCCCAACAGTATGGCCGCTCAAGTATCGACGGCGTTTACGGCGCAATGCTCGACAGCCGGCAGGTCAGCAAGCTGCCGATCGTCTGGCTGCTGCTGCTGCTCGCGGCGTACCTCGTCATCATCGGGCCGGTGGATCGTATCTGGCTCAAGCGCATCAACAAACAGATGCTCACCTGGCTGACCTTCCCGGCGTACGTCGCGATTTTTTCGCTGCTGATTTATTTCATCGGCTACAAACTGCGCGCCGGCCAACTCGAGTTGAACGAGCTGCACATCGTCGACGTGTTGCCGGGCCAGCAGGAAGTGCTGCGCGGCCGGAGTTACGTGTCGATTTATTCGCCACTCAACGACGACTACCGGCTTGGCGGCAGCTTCGAGCAGGGCGGCATCCGCTCCGAGTACGGCGGGGCTTTCCGGGGCAACATGGCCTCCTCCCTGCGCGTGCAACGCGCCCCCGGCAAACTCGAGGCCAGTGCCCGCGTGCCGATCTGGACCAGCCGCCTGCTCTGCTCCGAATGGCTCGCCCCGGCCAACGGCGGCGTCACGGCGGCCTTCACCAAAAACGGACGAGCCAGCTACGAGTTGTCCATCAAGAATGGACTGGATAAAGCAATCACCGGCGCGATGTTGCTGGTGGAAGGCAAAGTCACCGAGGTGGAATTGCAGTCGCCGCCGGGCGGCACTCGCACAATTCGCGTTCGTATCGGCTCGTCACCGGATTCGGATCCACACATTGACTTTGAGAGTTTCAGCCACGCCGGAAGATTTGAGAATGCCGTGAACGCCCGGAACATGGCGTTTGGCGACACCGAGGGCGGCCGGATCGATCCTTCGTTGGTGAATCTCGTCGCCTGTTCCTTTCCGGCGCTACTCGGTTCCAGCAATCCGGCAGGCCGCCCGATTGGCGATTTCAGTAGCTCAGGCGGGCTCGACCTGTCCGCCCACGCCGAACGCGGTGGTGCCGTCTTGTTTTTGCTGGCGGAGGATCATGCGCCGATCCCGTCCACGGGACTTTTTGAAACCAAACTTGCCCAGGCGCGAACCCTGTACCGAATCCCGCTCGAGATCACCGAGACCGAGTAACACTTGAGCCAAGCGCAAACGAAACAAAATCATGTCAGATGAATCACCCACCCTGCCGCCGCCCGTCTCCAGCGCCGCCGTCGAGACGTTCGGCCTCACGCGCCACTACGGCAACCTCACCGCGCTGAACCAGCTCGACCTCACCGTGCATCGTGGTGACCTCTTCGGCTTCATCGGCTCGAACGGCGCCGGCAAGACCACCACGCTGCGCATCCTCTCGACCTTCCTCACGCCCTCGACCGGCACCGCGCGCGTCCTTGGCCACGACGTCGTCCGCGAGGCAAACCAAGTCCGCCGCATCCTCGGCTACATGCCGGATTTCTTCGGCGTGTACAAGGACATGGAGGTCACGGAGTACCTCGACTTTTTTGCCGCGTGCTACCGCATCGGCGCGGCCAAGCGCGAGCAGACCATCAACGACGTGCTCGAGCTTGTCGGCTTGAGCGAAAAAAAAGGCTCACTCATCGGCGCGCTCAGCCGGGGCATGCAACAGCGCATCGGCCTCGCCCGCGTGCTCGTGCATGACCCGGAGATTCTCCTGCTCGACGAGCCGGCCAGCGGGCTCGACCCGCGCGCGCGCATCGAGATGATGGCCATCCTGCAGGAGCTGCAGCGGCTCGGCAAAACGATCCTCATCTCGTCGCACATTCTCAGCGAGCTGCAGTCGCTCTGCAACCGCGTCGCCATCATCGAGAAAGGCAGCCTGATTTACAGCGGGCCGGTGCAGGGTGTGCAGGATCAGTTCACGCAAAAATCGGGCCACCGGCTTCGCGTGGCCGACAACCCGCAGCGCGCGCTCGAGCTGCTGCGCGAGCGCCCCGAGATCGCCGAAGGCGGAACTTGAGGAGGAGGGCGACCGCATTCGCGTCATGCTGGCCGAGGGCCAAGCCAACGGCGGCGTGATCGCGGAGATCATCGTCAACGGCGGGCTGCAACTCACTGGCTTGGAGGAAGATGAGATGGATCTCGAGGACGTGTTCCTGCAAGTCACACGCGGCGAAACACAGTAGCCGACCCGCCGTTCAGTCGCCGGTGAACCGGCTCACACGCGAGCGGACGTCCTCGCGGAACCGCTCAACGATGCCCGTCGACGTAAGCGGCGATGTCCAGCGACGGATCGTCCACGAGCGGCTTCAAATCCATCGCGTAACTGGCAAGAGTCATATCATCAACGGCGTGCGAATCGAAGAATGTCGCGTTGGAACGGAGCCGCCCTTCCAGCGCGAGATCGTACCGTTTGCCGCCGCTGATTTGTGAGTCGAAAATACTGATGAGCGCGCGCACGAGGTTCGGCCGGTTGGCCATGTTGAGCAGCACTTTCTCGTCGTCGAGCAGCCAGTTGAGATCGCGCCAAACCTCGACACCGTAAACCTCCGCCGGCCGCTCGTCAGCCGGCATTTCACGCAATGCCCGGATCAGCGGCACCACCACGGCGACGTGCGTGTCGTGCTTGTCGGCGAGGTTGTGTGTGTAAACTACCTCCGGCTTGGTCGCCGCGAGGATCGTCCGCAGGTCAGCAGCGAAGTCGCTGTTGCCCGGTTGCTTCACCGTCGAGCTGGGGTAGCCGAGTTGCGCCACGAAACCAAACTCGCCGACGACCGCCGCCTTGCGCTGCTCCTCGGCGCGGACGTCCTGCATCTGCTCGTCGGTGTAGTCGGCGTACTCGTTGGTGCGCGAGCTGCCGGCGCCGTTGGTCACCGTCACGCCGCCGAACCATTTCTGCGGCTGCTTGTAGCAGGCGAGAATGCCGTGCAGCGCCATCACCTCGAGGTCGTCCTGATGCGCGCCGACGCCAAGATGCGTTGTACGGCCAAGCGCCTGGCTTGGCTCGAAGTCGTCGGGAATAAACAGGTCAGCGGATGGGTTAGCAAACTGGATCATGACTTCAAAAAAATTGTTGACGGGAAACGCCGCTTCGCTAAGTCAATCCGCTTGGCCAAGTTTCGTCAACCGCAAGTTTTGGCCGGTTGGACAGAACACCCCTTCAACGTTGGATGGTCAAGGCAAACAGCCTCGCATTCTTCAGGTGGAGACGCAGTTGGTAGCGGCCCGCAGCCAGATCAGCCATCGTTTTCCTCTTCCAATTCACCGGGTGCCGTAAGCTGTTACCAGTAATGATGACCGACTGATCTCTAGTATAGCCTGCGACCCGATAACCTCCAGCGGTCAGGAGTTCAACCCGTACATCTCCATCGGTGGCATCCGCGTTGATGGTTATCCGGTTAACATTGCTCAGTTCGATGGATTTGAGTGTGACTTGAGCGATGGCGTCCGTTGGCTCAATGGCAGCAAACCGATCACGGGGCAGTATTGCGAGACCGATACCAGTGGAATCATTTTCAAGATCGGAATTCCACCCGGGATAGGCACCATAATAAAATCGGATTTCCTCTGGTAAATGGATTGGCGTTGAACTGGTCCAAAGGCAGCCCGCATCAAACGTTTTACCATCCCCTGTCACAGGAAGAAACATTTGATCCTGAAACGAACGGTTCCAATGGATGCCATCCCTGCTTAAGGCCAGTTCGGCCGGCATGTTTCCTGTGCCACCCCGATCGAAACCACCAAAATCGAGGCGCTGCAACATAGCAAGGTAAACACCGTGAATATAAAACACGGATGCCCCGTGTATCTGTCCCGAATTACCTTCACCGGGAACAATAATCAACCGAGGCGTCGACCAACGGGCAAAATCTTTCGACTCTGTCCGGATAATGGCCCGCTTCCAGAAACGACGCCCATCAGGAGCATCAATCCAAGTTTTGGAATAGATGACAAAGGAATCGCGCCGGGAATCCCACATCAGGTCAATCACATCGCTGATTGCCGGACGGGTGGGTGGCTCACCCTGACTCTCAGCGGACAATGGAGGCTGAGTGGGATCACCGTAAGCTCCTTGAAGAAGGGGTGCTTTTGATTGTTTCACCCAGTGAATCCCATCACGAGAAAAAGCAACGCAGAGCCCCGGAACCTGTCTGCCTGCAACATTCACAAAATCCCAATAGGCCATTTTATAACGCTTCTCCGTGTTGGAATCAAGATGATCCACCAGGACTGATGCGCCGTAGTTGGAGCTTCGTCCACCGTTACCCACCAGGACAATGTTGGTGTTGTGGTCGTCGTTGTAATCAAAGAGACCGAGATTCGGCTTTTTCCAAGTCACTCCATCATTGGAAGTCGCGTAGCAAACCACAACACGCCGCGTGGGATCATTCGCGTGATTGCCGGAATATGACTGATACCAGCACTGGAACAGACCGGTTCTTATATCCCGGTAAACAGTGCAATACCCAATAGCCATCTCCCACGCCTTTGTTTCAGCTATTACAGGATTATCCGTATGTCGCCTGGGTTGCTGAAGTACACGCCGTGTTCCGGATCGATACAGTATCGGATCGTCATCAAGAAACAGGATAGTTTTATCTCTGACCCAATCAGCAGAACCCAAAGACGACTTGGACTTCGTTGCGACAGCCTCCGCCACAACCAGCCTCTCCTGAGGCAGCAGGAATAACATAGCTACCATACCAATTCCGCTTACACTGGTAGAAAGAAAATCCCGGCACTTCCGCTGTGCCGCCTCCCGGATTAACCCAAAATCAAATCGTTGTAACATCACTCAATAAGCCGAAATAAAGCCCTACACCGATTCAGGGGATAATTTCAACTCCAAACGTGTTCTACCCGGGTCGTTGATCTTATAATGGATTATAGTCCAGCGGTCGCCATTCCTTGAGGTCACGACTGTGCTTGATTTCATAGGTATGAAGTGAGTCCCCAGTGATCTCAATGGTTATTTTTTTGCTATCAATAAAAACAATATCCAGTCTTGGCTTGCCTAGTTCTTTAATCAAATCAAGCCGTACAGTATTGCTGTATACTGTACCAAACTTGTTTGAAATAAGGACAACATAAAACCCAATGTCATCATGCCCTAAATTATCAATCCGCAAAACATTCTGATTTGCCCCTACGACTCCTTCTCCCAGCTTAATCCACCGGTAAGTGAGTGAACTATTTCGGGCCTCCACCTTAAATAAAACAGTTCCACCAAGGACAATTCCCTCATCATGGGGGGCACTGTGATAATCGGCCTTTTAAGATTAGTTTCACCAATTGCATGATTGTATCCTGATTTAGGGTAGTCAAAAAGACCATTGGGATTGGTTCCTGCTTCAACCTCAATTAAATCCAGTGAGCCGTCCCCCTCCGAATCTCGGAGCAAAGGGTTTGTCTTGTACGCCTCAACTTCCTCCCAGTCTCCCAAACCGTCCGTATCGCTGTCGCCTACATTCGGATCTGTCCTGTGTGCATTGACTTCAATCCCATCCATTAGACCATCCCTGTCAGAATCCTTAACAAGGACTACCGTATTGTATTCGTTAAGTTCCTCGTTATCCGCAAGCCCATCCTAGTCAGAATCTGCTGCCAATGGGTTTGTATGATAAATCTTTACTTCCTCCCCATCCAAGAGGCTATCCCCGTCAGAATCTTTAAGGACTTGTGTTGTAGTCGTAAATCTCTTCCCCGTCTGTCAACCCGTCCTCGTCAGTGTCGGCAACATTGGGGTTAGTTTTATACGTATTAACTTCCAGGTTGAGATAAAGACCATCCTTGTCTTTGTCTATCGTTGTTGGGCTATCCTAATCTTGTGCATGGACACAAAAAGAAAGAACAAAGTAAAAAACCAAGGCAATGGGCTGATTAATCTTCATCTGGAATTGGAGCTCTTTGACTTTTTCAAGCAAAGCCACGCCCGAAAAAAACGCAAGTATTCAGCCTTTGGTTTCAAAGCAATTCCTCGACGAGTTCCGGTGGGCGGGCGATGACGGCCCGGCGGCCTTTCACGACGATCGGCCGCTCGAGCAAAATTGGGTGCGCCACGATGGCGGTGAGGATGTCCTCCTCCGGCGTATTCGGCGAAAGGCCAAGCTCGTCGTACTCGTCCTCCTTGGTGCGCAGGAGATCGTGCGCCGGCGAGCCCAACTTCTTCAGCAATTCGCCCAACTCCGCTTGACCAAGCGGCGCCTTGAGGTACTCCACCACATCTGGATCCTCGGCATTTTCCCGCAGGATGCCAAGCGCTTGGCGGCTCTTCGAGCAGCGTGGGTTGTGATAAATGATCATTCCTTTTTTTTGGCCTCGAGCAGGTGCCGCACCCTGTCGTACTCGGGGTTCACGCACTTGGCACCCCAGCGCTTGAGGACGGCCAGCAGCCCGGGATCGCTCTCGGTCTTCAGCCCCTGATCGCCGGTCTCTTTAATCCAGTTGCCGAGCAACCGTCGGTGCCTTAGAAGTTGTTTCTTGAACTTTGGATCGTTGGCCAGATTGTGAATCTCGTGCGGGTCGTTGGCCAGATCGTACAGTTCCTCCGGCTCTTTTTTCGGGCCGAAGAAAACCAACTGCGTCTCGTTCATCTCGCCATTGGCCATCATCTCGCGAAACTTCTTGGAAACCGGCCACGGATCCTTGTAACTCGGCTGCATGAACGGGCGATCGGTGAGGTAGTTTCGCAGGTACTTGAACTGCGGCGTGACCAAGGCGCGGATTCGCTCGATCGTGTAGTCGCAACGGTCGCGCGACGCGACGACAAACTTCCGTTGCGTGTAATCCTCAGCCAAGAAGTCTGCTCCCTCCATATGCTTCGGTACTTCGATTCCGGCGGCGCTCAAACACGCCGGCGCGATGTCGATGCCGCTGATCAAGTCCTTGCGAACCTGTCTCGCTGCAACACCCGGTCCGGCAACCATCATTGGCATGTGGATGCCGCCCTCGTAAACAAACTGCTTGTGCCGGTGCAGCTTGTAACCGTGATCGCTAAAACAAAAAATCAGCGTGTTGTCGTAAAGCCCGTCGCGCTTAAGCGCGGCGATGATCTGCCCGACTTGCTCGTCGGTCTTCAGCAGGCAATCGTAGTGGTGCGCGATCTCCTCCCGCACGAGCGGGATGTCCGGATAATACGGCGGCACCGGCACCTTGGTGCGGTCGATCACCTTGGGCACGCGCCGGCCCAGTTTCCCACCGCGGAGCTGGACCTGGCCAAAGAACGACTGATCTTTTTTTCGCCCTTTCCAGCACTCACCGGCGACCAATGCTGCCGGACTTAAGCCGCTTTTTTTCGGCAGGAAGTCGTACATCACGCGGGTGTCATGCTTGAAGTTGTAATCGTCTTTGCCGCCCTCGTTGAAAGTCCAGTAACCGGCGGCGCGAAACATCTCCGGCAGCGTTTGCACACCCTCGGGCAATCGAATGTCGTCATACACCGGCCCCAAATCCTTTCCGCGAAAGTTCGCGCGGCCGCTGCGGTGATTGTGGATCCCTAGGCTCGTTTGCATCGCTCCGACAATGATCGACGATCGCGTCGCCGAGCAGACACCGGCCGGCGTGTAAAACCGGTCGAACCGAATGCCACTCGCCGCCAACCGGTCGATGTGCGGCGTCTTGATGATCTTGTCGCCATAGCAGCCGAACCAGCCGCTGACATCCTCGAGGTAAATCCAGAGAATGTTCGGTCGCTCGACCGCCTGCGCCTGGCCAAGCGCAAACAACAGCCCCAAAAAGGATAAGGTTCGTTTCATAGCAGCGGAAAATGCCATGGGCAAACCAGCCGAGCAAGCATACACACTTTCACAAGGTTGTCTTGCGCGGCGAAGTGTGCTTTTATTTGGTGCATGAAGTATGCGGTTTTCACGGTGGCACTGGCACTGGCGGGCTGCGGCGGGGCGGGACAAAGCCCCGGGTCTGCCGCACCAGAACCCGGCCCGACCGCATCTCCGGCCAAGGCCGAGTCTGTGCCGCAACCAGTTGACCTCCCCAACATCAACCCACAACCTGGGCCAACGGCCAAGGCCGTTCAGCCGATTCAGCATGAACCGATCATGAAACCAACCAAAGTCGCAGCTGCAAAAATTGTTAAGACAGAGGCCGAATGGCGGGACACTCTGACCCCGGAGGAATACCGTATTCTCCGGCAGAAAGGCACCGAGCGAGCATTCACCGGCAAGTACGATAATCATTTCAAGGACGGCACCTACATCTGCAAAGCCTGCGGCACGGCGCTGTTTCTCTCCGAGACCAAGTACAACTCCGGCTGCGGATGGCCAGCGTTTTTCAAGTCGATCGATAGCACTGTTGACGAGACACCCGATACCAGCCTCGGCATGGTTCGCATCGAGATCACCTGCAAAAAATGCAACGGCCACCTCGGCCATATTTTCGATGACGGCCCCAACCCGACCGGCCTGCGCTACTGCGTCAACTCCGCCTCGATGGACTTCGTCCCCGCCGAAAAGAAACCGGGCGCGGCCAAGTGACTCCGCCACGGGTCTCCGTGGTTTTGCCGGTGCGCGATGCAGCGGCGACGGTTGAGCGTGCGGCACGTTCCATTCTCGATTCCACCCTTCGCGAGCTCGAACTCATTGTCATCGACGACGGCTCCGCCGATAACAGCGCAGCGATCGTTCGGCAAATTTCAGATCCGCGCCTGCTCTTGGTTCAGCAGGACGCACTTGGCGTCTGCGCCGCGGCTAATCGTGGAACCGTTGAGGCGACCGCGCCGGTGATCGCGCGGATGGACGCCGACGACTTCTCGCATCCCGCCCGGCTCGAAAAACAACTTTCGCTACTGCACGACTCCGGCGCGGACATGGTCGGTTGCCGCGTTCGCATCGTCGACGCGCTTGGCCAACCGGTCGAGTCGATGCAGCGTTACGAGCAGTGGAGCAACTCGCTGACCGAGCCGGGCCGGATTGCCGCTATGCGGTTCGTCGAGTTGCCGATCGTCAATCCGACGCTCCTAGCCAAACGCGAGGTGTTCGAGTTGGGCTACCGCGACGGCGCCTGGCCGGAGGATTACGATCTCTGCCTTCGTGCGCTTGGCAAAGGGTACACAGCGGCCAAGGTGCCAGAGGTGCTGTTCGACTGGATCGACTCCGGCGACCGGTTGACCCGCACCGACGAGCGCTACTCGCCGGAAGCCTTCGATCGCTGCCGACGAGCGCACCTCCTCGACGGGCCACTCACAGGCCGAACCGAGGTTTACATGTGGGGTGCGGGCCAAGCCGGTAAGCCGTGGCTGCGCTGGTTGCTTGCGGAAGGATTCACCGTACGTCGCGTCATCGAGGTTTCGCCAAAAAAAATCGGCACGAAAATTCACGACACACCCGTCATCGCCGACACCGAACTCCCCCCGCCCGACGGTACGCCGCTGATCATCGCCGTCGGTGCCGCCGGAGCCCGCGAACTCATCGAGGCCGACTTGGTCAAAAAAGGCTACTTCCCAGGCATAGACGCTTGGTTTGTCTGCTGACTACTGCTCCAACGAGATGCTCTGATCGATGAGCATGACGGGGATGTCCTGGCGGATGGGGAACAGGATTTTGCCGTCCTCGCGGATAAGGCCGCCGTCGATTGGCTCGGTGATTTTTTCATCGACGCGATCGACGAGCGTCCCGGCTTGGATACGTTCGTTGAGGCCATCGACAAGTTCTGCACCGGCCTTGGCCAAACGCTGATGCGTCTCGGGGCAGCACATGATTTCGAGTAGTTTTTCGTCCATGACTGTGATCATTTTTCGAGAGATTTTTGCGCGGCGGCGTAAACGGCCTTGAGAGGCACGCCGGCCTTGGCGGCGACGTCGCGGCACGACTCGTACTCCGGCGCGGCCTGCACCAATTCACCGTTCAGGCGGCCAAGCTTGACCCGCACTTGGCCAAGCGGTGTCTCGACGGTGACAACTTCGCGGCGGAGTTTGCGGCGATCGGCGGCGTGGCGACGGACGCCCAGCGCGGTGGTCTCGCGCAGGATCATTTCGCTAAACCGATCCGCATCCGCCTCGGCGCACAAAACGGTGAGCAGCACTCCGGGGCGGTTCTTTTTCATCTGGACCGACGTGTGGAACACATCGAGCGCGCCCGCCTCCAGCGCGGTCTCGACGAAATGGCCCAAGTGCTCGGCGTTGATGTCGTCAAGATTCGTCTCGATGACGGTGACGGTGTCGCGCTCCCAGTCGAGCGGCTTGGCCTCGGTCGCTGCCTCCGCTTGGCCAAGCACGGCGCGGAGGACATTGGGCCGAGTGTTCATGTCGCGCGTGCCCAGGCCGTAGCCGATCCGCTCCGGTGTCACGCCGCGCATCAGCTCGAACGACTCGGCGAACTCGGCCAGCAACGCCGCGCCGGTAGGGGTGACGAGTTCGTGCGGCTCGTCGCATTGGTTCACGGTGACGCCGCGCGCGCCAAGAATTTCCAGTGTGGCGGCGGTCGGCACCGGGAAACGGCCGTGCGCGCAATCGACCCAGCCGGTGCCCTCGGTGACCGGCGCGGCGAGTACTCGCGGTTTGTCGAGCAGTTCGAGCGCGATACAGCCGCCGACGATGTCAACGATCGAGTCCACCGCGCCGACCTCGTGAAAGTGCACCTCGTCCGGCGGCATGCCGTGGACCTTGCCCTCGGCCTCGGCGACTCGGCGGAAAACGGCAATCGATTTTTCCTTCACCCAGTCGCTGAGCGCACTGGCGCTGATGAGCGACTGGATGTCGGCGAAGTTGCGTTCGTGCGAGTGGCCGTTGTCGTCGTGACTGTGCGAATGTGAATGGCTGTGTCCGTGCGAGTGTTCACCGCCCTTGACCGGCAAAAGGTGGACGTCGAACTTGACTCCCTCGATGTTCGCCTTGGTTTTGCGACCGACGTGCAGTTGGTAGCCGTCGAGATTGAGCTTAGCCAACTCGGCCTCGAGCGCCGTTGCATCGACGCCGAGATCGATCATCGCGCCAAGGAACATGTCGCCGCTGATGCCGCTAAAAATATCAAGGTAAAGTGTCTTCATCCGATCACATAAAAGCGAAGCCAATGAGGGGATTAAACGCTGAAGTAGGCAAAGGGTCTACCAGTAAAACACCGGAGTGCCAGATGTGCGCTCGACCATGCCGACCAACTTACGGCCTTCCATCTTGGTTTTCTGCCAAGCAACGTGGCCGTCGAGGTAATTTAGGTTTCCACCTGCCGGGTATTTGCCGGAATTATCCAAGTGAGCCGTCTTGTGCAGCTTGGCCCATCCACCGCGTACCGTACCAAATCCATTGTTCAGTGATGAGGAACAGGTGGCATCGGCGGTGAGGACCCGGTCGGAAGGCGACGGCTTGACCGTCACACCCCTCACCTTGATCGGCCGGGTTGACATCGTGTAGTTGATGTTCGTCTCAACCACGCGCGCTGCCCACGGTATGGTCAAGGCATAGCCGATGACACGAAATTGTATCTGACCAGTAAACTGCCACAATTCTTTGTCGTTCTGTTCTAGGAACGACGGGCAATATAGAATGTTCCGCTGGAAGCCCTGCTTTTCCATGGCGGCGACGACGTTGATTCCGGCGTCCCACGGCCAGTTGCCAGTTCTCTGGCCAAACTTGTTTCGGTTGTGCGGCAGTTTATTGCTATTTTCATCTGCGTACATTTGCCATGCGAGCGACATTTGCTTGAGGTTGTTTAGACAACTGGTGCGCTTGGCCGATTCCTTGGCCTTGGCCAGGGCCGGCAGCAGCAGGGCTGCAAGGATTGCGATGATCGCAATGACAACCAACAATTCGATGAGGGTAAAGGCTCGAAGCCAATCGCGTCGGGGAGAAATTTGGTTCTTCATCCTTACAAAAGGTTCAATGTTTGAGGAAATACAAATCTCCTTCCCGCAGAAGTCAATGTTTTCAAAGTGTGACAACACTATTTCAATCTCGCGTTGGAGAGCGGCTCACCGTTAGTGGAAATGACGTGGATGCCGTGCGCGTTGCTGCCGGTGTGGAACAACTCCCACACGACTTCCTTTTTGCGGTTCACCTCAAAAATACGCACTTTGGCGGGGTTTCTCTGGGCGTAGCTGCTGATGACAGTGTTACCGTTGGGCAGCCGCTGACCACCGCACGGATCGGCGAATCGGCCGGCAACGTGCGAGTTGTCCACGCGCCAGACGACTTTGCCTTTCGCGTCGAACTCCACCGTCTTGTTGCCGTGCGTCAGGTTGACAACTGTGTTGCCGTTGGCCAAACGGATCGCGGTGAACGGCCAGTTCTCGGCAGCGCGCCCGCCGAGTTCGGCGAGGTCGGTCTTGATTTCGTTTACCACCGTGCCGTCCGGTTTGTACTCTTTAACTTTGAACGCCAGTAGGTGCGGCACGATGTAATTTCCGTTGGGCAACTTGCGGGCCATGCGCGTCTGCATGTGGCCGTTGTCCGTCTCCGGCTTGAGCGGCACTTCGACGGCGACGTTGCCGTCCTTGGTGATCTCGAGTAGGCGCGGCTTCGGCCCGCGCTCGACGACGAGCGTGTTGCCGTTGGCCAGGCGCGACGCCGTGCCGAGCTCCTTGTTCGGCTTGGCCAACGCATAACGCCAAACGACTTTCATGTCGCGCGTCATCTCCTTGGCCACATTGTTCGCGGAAAAAATAATGTTGCCGTTTGGCAGCACGGAGCCGTCTCGCGAATGTTCATTCACCTGCCAGACGATCTCGCTCTTTTCGTTGATTAGCTGGGTCAGCCGGCCGCAAATCAGGATGCTGTGGCGTATGCCCTCGCTGCTTACCTGCCGGATGGCCGGTTTGTCCGCGGCAAAAAAAGAAGCGCCCATCGCAAACAGCGACACGCCGAGAATGGAATTACGAAGTGATCTCATACGCAGCGAACCTACCCCGCCACCCCCGCTTGACCAAGCGGCTAGTTATTCAGTCGGCAAATCGACAAGGTGGATTTCGCCGTCGGTGATTTCGATATTCAGCGGGTGGAGGCTAGCTCCGGTGCACGGCCCCTCGATGCACAGGCCGGTTTTGGGCTGATACATCGCGCCGTGCGTTTGGCAGACGAACAGGCTGCCATCGCTGCTGAAAAACTCGCCGTCGCCGTAGTCTAGCGTCAGCGGCTGGTGGCGGCAGAGGTTTTCGTAGGCAACGATTTCGCCCCTGTAATTAGCTACAAAAGCGTCCACCCTGATGCCATCGCGCTTGAATGAAAACCGCTTGGTCGTGCCCTTGGGCAGGTCGTCGAGCTTGGCCAGATTTTTGCGCATCAGCCGCTGGCCAAGGTTTCTTCAGGGATGCCCTCGTTGAGGCTGCCGCGCCGGTAGCCTTTCGTATCGAGCGTGACGTCAGCGAAACCAGCCTCGCGAATCCGCGCCGACACAGACGCCATCAAGTCCGCGCCGAGGAAGCGTTCCATCTCCGCTTGGCCAAGCTCGATCTTGGCCAAGGCGCCGCCAGGCTGTTCGTGGTGCCGCACGCGCACTTCACGAAAACCGGCGTCGCGCAATACTCCCTCGGCCTGTTCGATCATCGCCAACTTCTCCGGCGTGACTGTCTGCCCGTACGGGATGCG
The DNA here is from genome assembly GCA_937770485.1 of uncultured Verrucomicrobiae bacterium. GTDB lineage: Bacteria > Verrucomicrobiota > Verrucomicrobiia > Limisphaerales > UBA1096 > UBA1096. The sequence continues at coordinate 22,733 of CALJHX010000036.1, forward strand.
CGAGCTGAGGCAGGGCATCTGCGGCTTGTCGGCGGTGGGGAGGCCAAGCGCGGCGGAGAGTGCGCGGATTTCGTCCTTAGCCAAGCCGGCCTCCTTCAGCGGGGCGCGCACTTCAAACTTTTTAGCCGCCTCAGCGCCGGGCCGGTGGTCGCCGATGTCGCTGGTATTTTCGCCGTAAGCCAGCACCGCGAAGCCGCCATCGATCGCGATCGGCTCGAGCCGGGTGAACAGTTCGTGCTTGCAGAAGTAGCAGCGGTTGACCGGGTTGGAGGTGTAGTCCGGGTTGGCGAATTCCTGCGTTTGAATGATCCGCAGCGGAAAGCCGTGCGCCCTGGCGATCTCGCGCGCCTCGGTGAATTCGCGGCGCGGCAAACTCGGCGAGTCGGCGATCACTGCGAGCATTTTGCCGCCGAGCACATCGTGGGCGACGTGAGCCAACAGCACCGAGTCCACCCCGCCGGAGTATGCCACCAAACAGGATTTGTACTCGCGCAGGATGTCACGCAGTCGGTTGAGCTTTTCGTCAGCCACGGCTCAAGGCTGCCCCGATCGCCCGACGATGTCCAGCGACCGAGGTGGGCGCTTCGCGACGACTTGGACTTCCAGTGGTGTCGGTTCAGGCATCATGTTTTATTTCTGCTTGGGCACTTGCTGGGTCGTTTTCAAATAGGCGATGAGGTCGATAACCTCGGAATCCTTCAACGCGGCCAGCAGGCCCTCAGGCATCATGGACGTTGGGATGGTTTCGCGCGATTGAATTTCCGACTTAGCCACGGTCACCGGTGGCAGGCCGACAACGCGCAACACCAGTTGCTGGGCGTTCTCGCTAGCCAACGTCCCCGCCAGGGTCTGACCGCCGCGCGTGGTGACGAGCAGCAGTTGATAGCCCTCGGGGATCTCGCCGCTGGGGTTGAGGATGTTCTCAAGAATGTAGTCGAGGTTCGCGCGGTTCGAACCGGTGATGTCCGGCCCTATCTCGCCGCCCTGCTCATATAACTTGTGGCAGGCGAAACAGGTGCGCTCGTAAATCGCACGGCCATTGTGGACGTTGCCCTTAGCCAAGGCGTTGCCGGTGAGCAGCGCGCGGTACTTGGCAAACGCCGCCGCCTTGTCGGCGGAGAGCGACTCCACCGCTCCCCATACATCGACAAAGCTTGGGCCGACCACACGGCGCATTTGCCGAACTACGTACGCCGGGACATCGCGGCGCGGCACCGCTCCCGACTCGATCGCTGCCGTGAGTTCGTTGCCATACGACGGACGTGAGGCGAGAGTCTGGATCGCCGCCGTCTTGTCACCAGCGTCGAGCTTGGCGTAACGCTTCAGCAAAGCTCGCGGGTAAGTTTTCTCGTCGTAAGCCGCCATGGCGCGGATCGATTCGAGCCGCAGCGAGTTGTCATCGAGTAAGTCAATCAAGCGGCCCTTCAGCGCGTCGTGCTCCTGGGCGGCAAGCCCTCGCAATGCGTCGCGCCGGGCACCAGTCTTGGCTTTTGGGTTATCGAGCATGGCGAGCATGGCGGTCGCTGCACCGGTATCGCCGAGGATCTGCGCGATTTGCGTCGCCAGCGGCGTGCCGTAAAGCTTGGCGTAGGTCGCGCCCCAACTCGGCGGCGCCTTCACGTCGCGCAGCCCCCTCAAGCCAGCGCTGAAACCCCGAAGCATATCAGCGACCTTATCTTCGCCCTGCGCTTGGCCAAGTGCGGCGGAAACGGCTTCCAACTGGCCGGCATCGACAGCGCGACGCGCGATGTACTCGGTGACGAGCGGCAGCCGGCTGGCCCGTGCCAACTCCATCGCGCGAGTTGGATCCGCCGGCACCATCGGTTCGATGCCGTACCAGATCAGCTTGGGCAAATTGTGGTCGCCGGCATCCTCATCGTGCGCGACTAGGCCAGCAGCGATGGCCCAGCGATCGCCAAGCGGGATGCGCTGCAGTGCCGAAGCGAGGTACAGCCGCACGACTGGCGACAAATCGAGCTTGGCCATAGAGGCGAATTTGAGGAGCGCTTCAGTGGATGGATTATTGTCTTCACAGAGCAGCTGAATCGACCAGGAGCGAATATGAGCGTCTTTGTCGTCAAGGTGTTTCAGCAGCTTGGATTCGCTCAAGCCACCCGTGACATGCAACGCCCAAAGAGCGCGCAAACGATGATCGGTGATTTTATTTTTGAGGAACATTTCTTCCAAAGCGCGATGGGTGCCTTTGCCCAATTTGCCTTTGATCGACCTGCCCTGCAGAACAACGCGAGCGCGGCGGGCGTGCCAGGCGCTGGCGCTGGTTTGGTACTCAACCAGTTTGGTATCATTGAGCTTGGCCACATCCGCGTATCGGCCTGCCCAGTCCTTGGCCAAGCTCTCTTTCGGCGAGAGGCGGAAGATGCGACCGGTGTCCTTTTGAAAAACCTCCTTGCCGCAAATGTCGGCATCGTGCCAGTCGAGCACATACACGTCGCCCCCCGGGCCAATCTCCATGCTGAAGCCAATCCACTGCGCATTATTGGCCTTCATGAAATCCTTGTGGTGTTTGCCAACGAAACCAGAGCCGCTTGGCACCAGTTCATCCGTCAACACGGCATGCTCATGGATATTGGCCATGAAGATTTTACCCTGGTACTCATCGGGAAACGCATCAGATAAATAAACCCGCGCCCCGCCGTGAGCCGAGCGATGGCGGTGGTCGGCGATCGTGCGGATGTCGCTGTAAACATAAGGATTAAAGTGACGACCGCCTTGCCGATGGTAAACGCCGCCAGGAATGACATGCCACAGATGCGGGATCACGCATGCGCTGATGAAGAACTGTCCCTTCGCGTCGTAGTCGATGCCCCACGGATTGCTAAAACCGTGCGCGACCACCTCAAAGCGATCCTTCACCGGGTGATAACGCCAAACGCCGCCGTTGATCTGTGTGCCTTCGCCGGCAAACTCAACCTTTTTGGGGTACGCCTCTCCCGGTTTGTAAATACGGCCCTCTTCTTTTGGCTTGCCGACAACCGATGGCGTGAACAAGCCCTGACAACCGTAGAGCCAACCGTCCGGTCCCCAGTGCAAACTGTTGACCACCTCATGCCGATCGCGAATGCCCCAACCCGTCAGGCGCACCTCGATGTCATCGACATCCGCCTTGTCGTCGCCGTTACGATCCGGAACGAACAGCAGGTTCGGCGGCGCGCCAAGCCACAGTCCTCCCAAGCCAACCGCCACGGCCGACGGAAAGGGGATGCCCTCGAGGAAGACCGTACGCTTGTCCGCCACGCCGTCGCGATCGGTATCCTCCAAGATCAAAATTCGACTGTCGCCAGAAGCCGAAAAACCTCGCCCACGCGATTCGTAGTCACGGTTTTCAGCCACCCACATCCGGCCGCGATCATCCCAGCAGAACGCCATTGGCTGAGTGATCATCGGCTCGTTTGCCCAAGCGTTGATCGCAAAGCCCGGCTCGATGGTCGAGTTTTTCACCGCCGCCTCTGGCGTGAGGAACTTGGCCGCGCGCCCCTCACGCTGTGCCAACCCCCAAAGCACGGCCGTACCGCGCTGGCCGGTGTAGCGCATCCAATGTTGCGTGAGTTCTTTGTCGTTCAGTTTGCCGCCATAAACGTGAATCTGGTGGCGAATGGTTTCGGTTTTTCCTTTGCCTATTTTCCAGTCGCCAAGACGGGCGCGAACCGGGCCGACACCGAGCTGGCCGTCAACGCGCCACGGCTGCGGGTAGCCGCCGTTCTTCGGGTGATCAAAAATCGCAATGTGCCCCCAGTCATCGCGACCGGCGATCTCCATGCCGACGTCGAGCCACATGGCGCGCTGGCCCTCTGCGGCGGCGTTGATATTCCGAGCGGCATTGACGGCCTCGCCTTTCGTCCCGGGTTTCCACGGCATACGTAGGAACAGTCCGCCGTAATCGTATTTGCCGATAGTGACTTCGGTCTGCGCCTGGCCGCGCCACTCGAGGTCGAGGACGTGGCGGTCGCCGTCGGAGCGCATCGCCCAACGCTGCGTCTCGGTCAGCACCGCATTGCCATCGGCGTCGAGTAGGTCGTAAACCGTTTCCCACTTCACCGACTCGCCCTTGGCCTCGAGCACGTTCACGGCTTTGCGCTTCCAGTAATTATCGGAGGGATGATGGAAATAGTCGCGGCCGTTCACGCGGGTGAACCCCCAGTACAAGCCGGTTTGGTGCCTGTGATGGCCGGGGCTGTACTCAGTGAGCACGCCGTTGCCATCTGGCCCGACAATCGGGTGCAGGTATGGTCGGTGATCAGCGGCGGCATGCTGCGTGACCAACGGCTTGGCCAAGCCGTCGCGGTGAATGGTGATCGTCCCTGTACCCTCGTCGAGCCTGGCCCCAAGCGAGGCAGCGGAGGTGGAGGTAGCCAAGCCGAGCGAAGCCAGCGACGACAAAAAGAATTTTTCGAAAACAGGTTTCATTGTGAAAACAAGCCAAGCGACGAACCCGTCCTGAGCAACTCGCAGGCGGCTCGAAGAACGCTACTAGCAGCCCGAGAAATGGCAATTAAAATTGGCCAAAGCGCGGACGACTGGGACAGCCGTCCCAACCAAGGTGGGGGGCGAAAAAGGTGGCCGTCCAGCCGTCCAGCCATAACACTTCCGGGCGCGGATTATGATGAAGACTTTTTACCAATTTCTCGCGATGCTGGCACTTGTTTTGTCCTGCACGACTGCGCTTGGCCAAGCCACTGAGGCGATTGTGTCGATCGCCGTCACGCCGGTTGCCGGCGATCCCACCCGCCAAGCGATTGCGCTCACGATCAGCGACGCCGAAGCCGGCTCGATACTGTTCATTGAGGGCTCCTCCGACCTCAAGCAGTGGCAAGCACTTGGCCAAGTGACCGCCAGGAAAACACCCATCCTTTGGGAACTGCAACAGCTCATCGCCGCTTCGCCCTACTTTTTCCGCGTGGAAGTCGGCCCACCGACCGACGTGATAGACGACGGCATTTACGCGATTATCACGACGAACCTCGGCGTGATGACGGCCCGGCTCGAGTACGAGAAAGTGCCACACATCGTCGCCAACTTTATCGGCTTAGCCGAGGGCACGAAGTTTTACAGCAAGGATCAGCAGGCGTCCCCGGCCAATCCCGCGGGCAAGCCGTACTTTGACGGGCTGATTTTTCACCGGGTGATCAAGGACTTCATGATTCAGGGCGGCTGCCCGCTGGGCAACGGCACCGGCAATCCCGGCTACTGGCTGCCGGACCAGTTTCATCCCGACCTCAAGCACGACGGCCCGGGCGTCCTCTCGATGGCCAACTCCGGCGAGCACACGAACGGCAGCCAGTTTTTCATCACCCATGCAGCGACGCCGTGGCTGGACTTTAACGACATCCGCGCCGGGAACCACTCCGTCTTCGGCAAAGTGGTGGGCGGATTGGATATCGTGGACGCGATCGCCGGCGTGGCCGTAAGCGGTCCCAGCAAGCCCACAACCGACGTCGTTATCGAGAGCGTGCGGATTATCCGTGCGGGAGAAAAAGCGGAGGCGTTCGAGGCCACGGAGAAGTCGGTCGACCAAATGCTGCGGGATATTGCCAAGAGGCAGATGCAGGAAATCCAGGAGGCGTTAAAAATCGAACCGACCCATTCGGGACTCATTTACGAGGAACTCAAGCTCGGAACCGGCGAGTTTGTGAAAGACAGCGACACGGTCACGTTTCACTTTGTCGCCGAGTTGGTATCCGATGCGAACGAGTTTGGCCGGGTGTTTGCCGACTCGGTGAATCCCCGGCCCGCGCCGCTGAAAATCACGGTAAAAGAAATGGCGAAAATGCTGCCGGGCCTTGGCGAGGGACTGAAGCTGATGAAAAAAGGCGGCCACGCGATGCTCTACATTCCGCCCGAACTGGCTTACGGTAAGCTCGGCTTCTTCGCCGTGCGAGTCCCGGCGCACTCGGTGGTGCTGATGGAGGTGCTGCTGAACGACGTAACGCCGGGCGGGTGATCAGCGCAGCTTGGCGCGGTAAAACTCGCGCGCCGCGCTGGAGGTGTTCGAGTACTCGAGAACACCGGAACCGTCGAGCAACTCCAGATTCGGCCCGGCCTCCCACGTCTTCAGATCCGGGCTGCGATCGAGCGAAAACCGTTGGCCGGGGAAGCCTCTAAAGCCAAAGTTATTCGTGGCCTCACCGTCGGCGGCAACGGCGCGATCCCAGCGGATCAGGATCGGGGTGGTGCGCGGGATGATTTCCTTTCGCAGAATAATTCCCTCAAGCCCTACGGATAGCAACTGGCCGCCGTTGGCCAACGCACCGTAGAGCGACAAGCCGGTGATCGTACCCTTGGCCTGCCACGACTCGAGGTTGGAGCTGGTCAACACCGTGCCGTTCGCGCCGACGACGTGCCACGCGTCGCCGACTTGTGTAACGTCGTTGAGCCACTGGCCAGTCCCGCTCTCGCGCTTGGCCCATGTCTCGCCGTCTGGGCTGGTGAGGATAGTTCCCGCCTGGCCAACGGCGACGAGTTGGTCGTCAAACGCGCGCACGCGATAAAGCCACTTAGTCGTGCCGGAGGCCTGCGCCGTCCAGTCAGCACCGTTGGTCGAGGTCAGGATGACGCCGTCCTCGCCGGTGGCGACGAAACGTCCCTTAAACGCCTCGACGCTGGTAAGGATACCGGTGGTCGGCGCCTGGTGCTTGCTCCATTGCTTGCCATCGCTTGTCGTCAATACCGTGCCCTTGCCGCCGGTAACGACCCACGTGTCCCCGAGCGCAACCACGCCCTGCAGGTCATTCTCGGTCGGCTTAGGATCGACAGCCTCCCAGACAACGCCGATTGTGTTGACCTTGTTTATCACCTCTTGGCCAAGATCATTTTGAGTGACGACATTGGTCCACGAGTTGTGACTGGTCAGCAGTTGACCGCGGTTGCCGACGGCGACGAGCAGGTTCGTAGTTCCACCGACGCCTAGCAGGATCGACTCAGTCGCCGACTCGGGCGTTACCTCAAGGTTCCACAAAGCGCCGTCACGGCTAGTCAGCACGGTGGCGTGGTCGCCCACGGTGACCATCAGATCGCCGACTCGGCTGATGTCCCAAAGCCAATTGCGCACCGAGTCGTCGGCGCTGAACCAGTACAGGTACTCGTCATCCTCCTCATCGCGGACACTGTCCACCAGCATGCCGGTACGGCCGCCAAGCAGGAATTTGTCATCCACCTCGATGGCGCAATAGTAGGTCCAATCGGGAGGCGGTGAAGGATTGGTCCCCTCGTCGTTCCCCAGCAGATCTACCCAGTACATGAAGAAATCAAGCACCCCCTTTCGCACGACGTTCTCACCGGCAACGATGACCTCCGATGCCGTGCCGGTGACAGCGTTCAAGTTTTTGTCGGTGCCGGATCGGGCTGCGAGCCATGACCAGCCATCGTTGTAACTGAGAAGCACGACACCATCATTGCCGACGGTCCAGAGACGTTTGTTGACGTAGGCCAGAGCGTTAAGATCGCGGTTGGTCCGACTCTGACGTTTGGTCCACGAACTGCCGTTGTTGCTGGTGGCCACAAGACCGCCCTCGCCCACGGCGACGAAATATTTCCCCGTCCAAATGAGCGCGTAAATGTGATTGTTGTACCCAAAGGTTCGCTTGCGCCACTTCTGTCCGTCGGTGCTGATATAGAGCATGCCGTCGTCGCCCCCGGCAACGATCGTTTCGCTCGAAGCCGCCAAGGCACGAAAGCCCCCGCTTGCCGGCTTGTCCAGTTTGCCTGGCTCAAACTGCTCCTCGCTCTCGCTGTAAAGGAGTATGCCGTCGTCGCCGGCTACAATCGCCTGTTCATTGAAGAACACGGTGGCACGTAGCGTGTGCTCGACACCGCTCTCTCGGGGAAACCATTGCACCATGTTTTGGGTGGTGTGGATCGAGCCATTGTCGCCGACCTCAATCGAAAAGTCTTCGCCCTTCGCGATGGCGCGAATGGAGTTGCCGTGCGGTCGGGGGTTGGACCAGCGCCATGGCCCTTCCGCCGCCATGGCCGACCGCGGCGCGATCGACGCCACCATGCCAAAAAACAGCAGCGCCATGGCCCAACGCGAATGGATTGTCATAAAATGCACCGGACGATTTCTTTTAAATACCTCACTGGTTATCAAAAGCTTCAACTCAATAAAATAACTCACCCTTTTCTATAGCAATAGCGATACCGATCAAAAAAACGATCCAATTGGGTCGTTTTAGTCAACAAATCGATGATCAAATGTGTGATCCTGACGCACTTGGGAGTATTCGCCTCCCGAC
>CALJHX010000037.1 GCA_937770485.1 uncultured Verrucomicrobiae bacterium
GGGGCAACGCCGGGTGTGCTGGCGTCGCCGTCGCTTTGGGTGAAGCTCCGGATGGCGTCCAGCTTGGTTTCCATGTTGTACTGGTCGCCAGTCATGATGTCACGGAACAACTGGTCGGCCTGCGGGTTGATGCCGGCGTATCTCGAGGCGGCCTCGGCAAGGTTGTCCATGTCACCCTCTGAACCACCTGGCCGCTGCGGAACGCCTGCACCATGGCGTCCAGCGCGCGCACTTTGCCGACATCCTCAAAATAATCCAAAATGGTGCGATCGATCCGCCCATCGTCGTTGATGAACATGCCCTGGGCGGACTGGATGAATGTTTGGTCGTCGTACATGTCCAGCACCATGAAGAGGTAGTTCCTGGATAAGCGATCGAACTGGTTTCCGCCAACGGCCTCGACCGGGTCGAGCAACAACTCGTGCGCGGCGGCCAGCGCCTCGGTGCGGTAGGCGTCCTTGCCGAGCCAGCCCTGGATAATCTTTCCGGCGTACGCGATCTCGAACCCCCGACCGGTGGTGGAGAGCAGCTCTCCAAGGGTGGCTTCCGCTTGGTCGCCTCCGATTTCCGCTAGCATGTCGATGAGGCCGATCCGCAGCGTCGGCGGCTGTGAAAAGTTGAGCGTGGCCCGGAAACGGCTGTAACGCTGATTGCGCTCCTCGTCGCTCTCGCCTTCGCGTTGCACCGCGAAATCGACATCCTCCATCTTGTTGAGGAACTCGCGAATGAGCGGCACAGCAGCATCGCCCTGGAGCGCCAGACTCTCGAACAGATAGCTCAAGCGGCGTTGAACACTGCGCCGATTCTTGGAGCCCAACTTGATCTCTATCAGTTCGTCGAGAATCTCCGGCACAGACATAAGTCCAGCGGTGAGCGGTGCACCGCCGTCGTTCATCTGATCGCGGAGACTGTCGAGTCTCAACTGGGCGTTCGCCAACTTGATCTTCAGCGAGGCGACCTCCTTCCTGAGCACCTCTGCCTGGATGGCGTTTGCGGCAGGGCCATCTGTCGATGGCGCTTTCCCGCAGCCGATAAACAAAACAGCCGAAACCGAAATCATCACGATTTCTGTACTTGGGAGCAATTTTGCCAATTTCATTGAATTCCTACTTTAGAGCAACAGTGAATCTATTTGAGCAATACATTCAGTAGGTGCGGACAGTTACAGAAAACTGGACAAATAGTGACATTTTTCGTGGTCAATGCAACTGTTCCATGAACAAAAAACGCCGAATGATTTCCGGCGTTTTGAAAGCTGAAGCTGAAAACCAACTATTAGGGAGCAGGAACTATAGTCGGCTGATTCTGTCGATTTTCTCCCCGATTGTTACCACGGCTACTGCGATCTCCGCGGTCCCCGCTTTCGCCCCTGCCAAACGTATTACGCCAAAAGTCAGTTCCCAAACTCTGCATTTCCTTACGCATATCAAATTTCTCTCCGTTTATTTTTGCCTCCATTTGACGGGTGTACATTTGCACGACCTTGTCGGTGGCATCGTCGCCGGAAGCCTGCAGCCCCTGCATCAGATTAAGGCGTACCTGCAATGTGGCGTCATCTTCTGCGTCATCCATCTCGCGCAGCGCAGACCACTTGACTCGCATGTCGTACTCGTCGCTGGACATGATGTCCTTGAACATCTGGTTCGCCTGCGGATTGCTGCCGGTGTACTTGAGGCCGGCGCGTGCCAAATCAGCCAAGTCGCCTCTGTCTGTCACTTGGCCACTGTTAAACGCCTGATAAATAGCATCCATGGCTCCTTCCTTTCCAACGTCATCCAAATAATCGAGCACCGTGTCATCAATCTTGCCGTCTTCCCGCACCAACAACCCCTGCGCGGATTGGATGAAGGTCTGATCGTTGTACATTTCCAACACGCTGAACAAATACCGCTTGGCATTTCGATCGTAGCTGTTCGGATTGGACACCTCCACTGGATCGTTCAGCAAAGCGTGTGCCGCCTCCAATGCCTCGTCACGGAAAGCATCCGGGCCGATCATGTCGCGCACGGTCTTGGCTGTATAGGCCACTTCAAAGCCGCGGGCTGTCTTGGTGAGTATCTCCCCCAACGCAGCCTCGGCACTACTGCCACCGATCTCTTTTAGTATGTCAATCAAGCCAATGCGGAGCGATGGCGCTTGCTCAAAACTCATTGATGTGCGCCCTCCTCGACCTCTCGACCTCGACCACGGCCTCGCCCTTCCTCATCGGAACGTTGCACCACAAAGTCAATGTCTTCCATTTTGTTGAGGAACTCGCGAATGTGCGGCACGGAGGCTTCGCCCTGCTCCACCAAGCCCTCGAGCAGGAAGTTGATTCGGCGCTGGACGGCCCGGCGGTTTTCAGAGGTCATCTTGATCTCCACTAGTTCCTCTAGAATTTCCGGTACTGAAAGGCCGTAGTCAGCCACTGCCGGCCCTGCGCTGTTGATTTGGGCACGAAGGCCGTCGATGCGCGATTGGGCATTAGCTAGTTTAGTCTTGAGTGAGCTGATTTCTTTCTCGAGGGCTACTAACTGATCCGCATTCCCGGAGGATTTCCCGGTGGGGGCCTGGCCGCACCCGGTCGTCAGCGCAATTGAAGCCACGAGCGCGCCAGTGGCGATTATTGGAAGAAACGCTATTGTTTTCATTGTTTTTTCTGGTTTAAAAACCAGTCGATATAAACATACCTAATACGCTTCTGCTCTTGGCTTTGTTACGCAAAAGCAGCCCGCAAGGTGTAACTTTATCTCTGGAACGCAATCCATTCTTTCGGACAAAACATTCCAAATCGAGGCGAAAGCTTTTGTACGCTTGGCCAAGCGCCTACACTTCGCGCCTACCGGTATGAAGGAAACACAGCTGAAACGAACACCCCTTTTTGACACCCACAATGAGCTTGACGCGCGGATGGTCGAGTTTGGTGGCTGGGAAATGCCGGTGCTCTACTCCGGCATCGCGCAGGAACACCACGCCGTCCGCCAAGCCGCCGGCCTGTTCGACATCTCACATATGGGCGAGTTCCTGTTCGATGGCCCGGACGCGCTCAAGTTCCTGAACCAACTTTTGACCAACGACTTGGCCAAGCTCGAACCCGGCCAAGGCCAATACACGCTGCTCTGTCAAGATAACGGCGGCGTGATCGACGACCTGTACGCCTACCGGCTCAGCGACACGCATTACCTGCTCATCGTCAACGCCTCGCGGCTCGAGATCGACTGGATGTGGATCAAGGCCCAGCGCAACTCCCGGCACAAGTCGCTGCAACTCGAGATGAGCAACCCCTCCGGCGGCTTGGCGGCGATGGCGTTACAGGGGCCAAAGGCGGCCGAGATCATCGCCGGCGTTTTCCCCACAGCAGCCGAGTTGCGGAAAAACCAGATCGCCGAACTCGAGTTCGCCGGCGCAACCGCCTGGGTGTCGCGCACTGGCTACACCGGCGAGGACGGCTTCGAGCTGGTCGTACCCAACGGGCGCGCGGCGGCGCTGTGGGAGCAGCTCATGTCGCTTGGCCAAGCGCTTGGCCTGCTGCCGGCCGGCTTGGGCGCACGCGACACCCTACGCACCGAGGCCGGCTACTCGCTCTACGGCCACGAGCTGACGTCCGACACCACGCCGATCGAGGCCGCGCTTGGCTGGGCCGTCGCCCTCGACAAGCCTTGCTTCAACGGCCGGGAAATGCTCGCGGCGCAAAAACAGGATGGCGTCTCCCGCCTCTGCATCGCATTCAAAATGACCGGCAAAAGCGCGCCGCCGCGCGAGCAGTACAAAATTTTTTCCACCGACGGAACCGGCCGCGAAATCGGCGAAGTGACCAGCGGCACACAAAGCCCTTCGCTGGGCTGCGGCATCGGCCTGGGCTACGTAGAGAGCGCCCACGCCAAGTCCGGCACCGGCATCGAGATCGAGATTCGCAATCGCCGCTTCCCCGCGCAAGTGGTCAAGAGGCCGATTTTTCAAAAATCGAGTTGACCACCCCGCCTCTAGTTCGCTAGAAAAACGGAGCGATGGCAGATATACCGACCCACCTCAAGTACGCCAGCTCTCACGAATGGGTGAGCGTGGAAGACGACACCGCCACCATCGGAATCTCCGACCACGCCCAGGAGGAACTGACCGAGTTGGTGTTCATCGAGTTGCCCGACCTCGGCCGCGAACTGACCGCCGGCGATCCCTGCGCCGTGGTCGAGTCGGTCAAGACCGCCAGCGACATCTACGCGCCGCTAAGCGGCGAGATTATCGACACCAACGACGCCCTCGACACCGAGCCCGGCACCGTCAACGACGATCCCTACGGCGACGGCTGGTTCTTCAAGATCCGCCTGACCAACCCCAAAGAGTTGGACGACCTGCTCTCCCCCGACGACTACGCTGAGCAGGTAAACATCTGACCCCTCGCCCAGACAATTGGGCAAAAAACGCGAGTTTAGACTGCAAACCTCTGCGACGGACACCTCCCTTTTTCACTGAAAAAAGGCCAAATATAGGCCGTTTATCTGAAAAAAAGCCACTCTCAATAAAACAGTACGTGTACGTGGTATTTTTTGTTGCCTTGTTTTCTTGGTTTCGGCAGGCTTTTTGTCAAGCGGGCTTAGGGGTTGGCCCGGTTTATATCATGAATTATTTCTCAATCGCTTCTTTGGCTTTGGTGGCGGCGCTTGGCCAAGCGCGTGGCCAAGCGGCCGGGGTGGACGCCGCCCCGGCCGATGCCTGGCCAATGTACCGGGGCACGGCCTCGCTCACCGGCGTCTCGAAAAGCAAACTTGGCACCTCACTCAAGCCGCTTTGGACGTTCAAGGCCGAGGAGGGCATCCACAGCACGGCGGCCATCGCAGACGGCAAGGTGTACGTGGGCTGCGACGACGGCCACCTGTACGCGCTCGATTTCAAGACCGGCAAAAAGCTGTGGGCGTTTGCGACAGAAGACATCGTCGAGTCGTCGCCGCTGGTGCACAACGGCCGCGTTTACTTCGGCTCGTCGGACGGGTTTGTGTACGCGCTCACGGCTGCGGACGGGAAACTGCTCTGGAAGTTTGAGACCGAGGATCGCGTGCTCGGCGCGCCCAACCTGTTCCAGCCAAGCGGCGGCGGAGCCAAGCCGGCGCTGATCGTCGGCAGCTACGACTTCCGCCTCTACTCACTCGACCTCGGAACCGGCAAGAGCAACTGGCATTACGAGACCTCCAACTACATCAACGGCTCGCCGGCGGTGTCCTCCGGCCGGACGGCCTTCGGCGGCTGCGATGCCGTGCTGCACGTCATCCAGCTAGCCGAAGGCAAAAAGGAAAAGCAGATCGACGCCGAGGCGTACATCGTCGGCTCGGCGGCGGTGGTTGATGACATGGCATACATTGGCCACTACGAGAATGAGTTTCTCTGCATCGACATCAAGGCCGGCAAGATCGCCTGGAAATACAAGGACCGGGCGTTCGCCTACATCTCATCGCCGGCGGTGACGGCGGATCGCGTGCTGGTCGGCTGCCGCGACAAGCGGCTGCATTGCCTCGACCGCAAGAGCGGCAAACGGCTGTGGGCGTTCCGGACTCGAGGCAGCGTAGACAGTTCGCCGGTGGTCGCCGACGGCAAGGTCGTCGTCGGATCTAACGACGGCAACCTGTACATCGTCTCGCTGGCGGATGGGAAAAAACTTTGGTCGTACGAGATTGGGGAACCGATCATCGCCGCGCCGGCCCTGGCCAATGGCGTGGTGATCATCGGTGCAGAGGACGGGCGGGTTTATGCATTCGGCCCGGCCAAGTGAATGACAGGGAGCAAGCCATGAGCGACACCGAAACCACCGAAACCCACAAGACAGCGCCGCCACTGGAAAAGCAGACCACGGTCGGCAACTACTTTGTCTCGAACTACCCGCCGTTCTCGTTCTGGAAACCGGAGGACGTGCCGGACTACCGCGCCGCGCTTGGCCAAGCGCCCAAGCCGGACACGCCGCTGGGCATCTACGTGCACATCCCGTTCTGCCGCAAACGCTGCCACTTCTGCTATTTTCGCGTGTACACGGACAAGAACTCGTCGGAGATCCGCAACTACATCGACGCGGTGCTGGACGAGATGCGGCTCTACGCGAAGGAGGCATTCATCGGCGGGCGTAAGCCCAACTTCGTGTATTTCGGCGGCGGCACACCGTCGTACCTCTCTGAGGATCAGCTCCGCTACCTGACCGACGGCATGAAGGAGCTACTGCCGTGGGACGAGGTGGAGGAGGTCACGTTCGAGTGCGAGCCGGGCACGCTGCGCGAGAAGAAACTCGAGGTGCTGCGCGAGATCGGTGTCACGCGGCTGAGCCTCGGCGTGGAGAATTTCGACGACCACATCCTCGAGGTGAACGGCCGCGCCCACCGCGGCGCGGAGATCGGGCGCTCGTATGAGTTCGCCCAAGGGCTGGGCTTCCCCCAGATCAACATCGATCTCATCGCCGGCATGGTCGATGAGACCGAGGAAAACTGGAAGGCCTGCATCGAGCGCACCCGCGAGATGGCGCCAGACAGCGTGACGGTTTACCAAATGGAGGTGCCGTACAACACCGGCATCTACAAACAGATGAAGGCCGAGGGCAAACTCACCGCACCGATCGCCGATTGGGAAACCAAGCGCCGCTGGGTCAGCGAGGCGTTCGCCGAACTGGAGCAGGACGGCTACGTCATCAGTAGCGCCTACACCGCGGTGAAGGATAAGTCGAAGACGGGCTTTGTTTATCGCGACAAGCTTTGGGCCGGCGCCGACCTGCTCTCGTTGGGGGTGGCCTCGTTCGGGCAAATCGGCGGCACGCACTACCAAAACCAGCACGACTTCGCGCCGTACGTCGAGAGCCTTCAAAACGGCGAATTGCCGGTTTATCGAGCGCTGACGCCGACCGATGACGAGCGGCTGATCCGCGAGTTCATTCTACAAATGAAGCTTGGCCATCTGAAATTCTCGTACTTCGCCGACAAGTTCGGCGTGAACCCGGCCGAGCGCTTTGCTAAGCCGCTTCGAACTCTTCAGGACTGGGGCTTCGCGACCCTCGACGGCGACGAGTGGCTGCTGAACCGCGAAGGTTTGCTGCAGATCGACCGCCTGTTGCACGAGTTTTTTTTGGACGAACACCGTAACGCCCGCTACGCATAACACCTTGAGCCACTCTGAAACCAGCGTCGCCGAGGCCGGGGCCGGCGCGGTGTTTACCCATCCGCTCGATGAGTTTTACCGCTTGGCCAAGCGCCGGCTGCCGGTCATCGAGCCGGTCGACGGCGCCGCGCTGCCGGAGCCGTACCGCTCACTGTTGGTGCACGAGCGCGACATGACCTCCACGCTTGGCCAGTTCCACGGCGGCGACATCGGCCTCAAGGTGCTGCACCGGCACAACGGCGGCGACGCCTACTATCGCGAGGTGCTGCTCCTAGCCAAGCGCAGCCAGCGGCCGGTCGAGTACGGTGCCATCAAGATTCACCTTGGCCAATTCCCCGGGCCGGCGAGGGACGCCATCACCGGGGCCGGCGCGCCGCTTGGCCAACTGCTGCACGATTACGGGATCGGCCACTTGAGCCGCCCCTCCGGTTTTTTGCGAGTCGAGTGCGACGACCACATCGGCGGACTGTTCGACCTCGACGAGCAGCCCGTGTTGTTCGGCCGGCGCAACACCCTTTACGACGCCACAGCCAAGCATCGCCTGGCCGAGATCGTGGAAATCCTGCCGCCGGCATGAGCGACAACGGACAGTATGACGCCCTCCTGATCGGGGCCGGCCCGTCGGGATCGAGCGCCGCCGCGCTGCTTGCCGAGCACGGCCACAACGTACTGCTTATCGAGCGCGAGAAATTCCCACGCTACCACATTGGCGAGTCGCTGCTGCCGTTCACCTACGAACCACTCAAGCGCCTTGGCCTGATCGAGCGGATGCGCGCCTCGGCGTTCATCAAGAAACACAGCGTCCAGTTCGTCTCCACCACCGGCAAGGCGTCACAGCCGTTTTACTTCAACACACGCTACGACGAAGACGTCGCGCAGACGTGGCAGGTGCTGCGCTCAGAGTTCGACCAGATGCTGCTCGACCACGCGCGCGACAAGGGCGCCAACGTCGTCGAGGAAACCAAGGTGATCGATCTGCTGCGGGATGGAGATCGGGTGACTGGCGTGCGCGTGCGGCAGCCAGACGGCACCGAGGCCGAGCATCGCGCCCCCATCACGCTCGACTGCTCCGGCAAGGAGTCGTTCGCCGCGTCCCGCAACCGCTGGCGCGTGCCAGACCCGGAACTCAACAAGGTCGCCGTTTGGACCTATTACAAGGGCGCCAAGCGCGACAAGGGCATTGACGAGGGCACGACCACCGTGGCGTTCCTGCCGGAGAAAGGCTGGTTTTGGTACATCCCGCTGCACGACGACCGGGTCAGCGTCGGCGTCGTGGCCGAGGGCAAATACCTCACGCGCGACGGCGTCAGGTCGCCCAAGGATATTTTCCACCGCGAAGTCACACAGAACAAATGGATCGAGGAATACCTCGCGCCGGGCAAGTCCACCGGCGACTACTACATCACCAACGAGTTTTCATTTCACTCAAGGCATTGCGGCTGCGAAGGCTTGCTGCTGCTCGGCGATGCCTTCTGTTTTCTCGATCCCGTTTTCTCGTCCGGCCTCATGCTGGCGCTCAAGAGCGGGGTGATGGCGGCCGACGCGGTACACGCGGCAATCAAAGCCGATGATTTTTCCCCGGCGCAATTCGAGGGGTATGCCACCACGTTGCGCGTGAGCATCGAGAACATGCGCAAGCTCGTGTACGTCTTCTACCATCCCAACTTCACGTTCCGCGACCTCATCGGGAAATATCCCGACCTCGCCGGCGACATCACCGACTGCCTCTCCGGAGACGTGGACAAGGACTTCTCGCGCCTGTGGACAGCCGTCGAGGAGTTCGCGCCGATCCCAGACGATCTCCCCTACGGCATGCCAAAAGCCCCTGGGAAGGCGATGGTGTAAAAAGAAATAACGGGTGCCCTAGGTTGAAGGAACCTAAAAGACACCCGATGAATTTAAGGAGATACAATGTTGGACTAAGTAGAGACCCGCAAACTGACTTGTATCAAATCCGTTGCGCGCTTGCATATAGCAAAGCATCTTACATGCCAGCCCAAGGAGATGCGTAATTCATTGGGTTTTGAAGCGCTTGGCCAAGCGGGAAGCGCGTTACCCACGCACAGATTGCGTGAAAACGAGTGTTTTTCACCCGCCCGGCCAGGCGCGAATTGACGATCACCCGCCGCCTATGCCAACCTCTGCACTTCTTGGCTATCGCCTTTGCGCTTGGCCAAGTTTCCCTGCCATGAATGAAGCCCTTTTGCACGTTGGAAACCTGCCGTACAGCATCGAGCGCGACGATCTCGAGGCGATGTTCCTCAACGCCGGCACGGTCGTCTCGGCCTCGCTGATGACTTACAAGTTCGACAGTCGCTCGAGCGGATACGGCTTCGTGGAGATGGCCTCGCCGGAGGAGGCGCGCAAGGCGGTGGAAATGTACAACGGCCGCGAAGTGCGCGAACGAAAATTGGCCGTCAATCTGGCACGGCCCCGCACGGCTTCGTTCGTCAAGCGACCGGAAAGCTGAAGACAGCCGGCTTTACTCCTCGACCCGGTACACCTTGTAAGGAGCGGCTTGGGCGGTGCACATCATCAGAATTTCGTCAATGCAGACATGCGCCGGCCGGTTGGCGGCCCACACGATCGCCTCGGCTACGTCACCCGCGCTCAGCGGCTCGACGCCACTGTACACCGCGTCGGCCTTTGCCTGGTCGCCCTTCAGGCGCACCACGGAAAACTCGGTCTCAGCCATGCCGGGGTCGATGGTGCCGACGCGCAGGCCGGTGCCGTTCAACTCCAGCCGGAGCGACTTGGTGATGCTCCGCTCCGCCGCCTTGCTGGCGCAATAGGCCGAGCCGCCCTCGTACGCCACGCGGCCGGCGATGGAGCCGATGTTCAAAATAATGCCGCCGGGGTGCGGCTTCATCAGCGGCAGCACGGCACGGGTCACGCGCAGGATGCCCAGCGCGTTGGACTGGAACATCGCCTCCCAGTCGTCGTCCCTGCCATCCTCGACGCGCTCCACCCCGTGCGCGCCGCCGGCGTTGTTGATGAGCACGTCCACCCGGCCGGCGGTGGCCTTGGCCCAGTCGGCGAACGCGTTGACGCTCGCCGTGTCGGGTGACGTCCATCTTGTGAATGTGCGCCGAGGCCGCGCCGCGCTCGAGGCACTCGGCGGCGACCTGCTCGAGGCGATCCTCCCGGCGCGCGCCCAGCAGCAGGTTCACGCCCATGTCAGCGAGTTGCCGGGCCGTCTCCGCGCCGAACCCACTCGAGGCGCCGGTCACGAGAGCCCATTTGCCCTTGAGTCGATTGCTCATGGCCGAAGACTTAACCGGATCCGCCCCGCTTGGCCAAGCGCAAACAAGAGTTGCCGCCGGGGCCGCTTCTGCCCCACAATGGCGGCCCATGTCGGTGGATCGGCAAAAAGTCAGTAACTGGTGGTTCTCGCTGAACTCAATTCAGCGCTCGCTCCTGCTGTCGCTGCTGATCCACTCCATCATCGCGCTGGGCATCCTGCTGGGCGCCTTTCCCGTGGTGGAAAAAATGATGGCCGCCGTCATCCCGGAACTCATCGACCTCGAGGCACTTGAGATGCAGCAGCGCAAGCGGCAGCAATCGGTGATCTTCCTCGAGGTGCCAGCGAGCATGGCCAGCGAGGACGCCCCGGAGGATTCGAAATTTTATTCCACCCAAAACTCCCGCGCCGCTGACGAGCAGACGGAAAAGGAAACCACCCAACCCAAGATCGAGGGGACGCAGGACAAAGTGCCGCGGATCATCGACAGCAAGCCGGCTTCCCCGGCCAAACCGAAACCCCCGGAGCCGAAACCCGAACCAAGCCGGAGCCGAAACCCAAGCCACCTCCGCCCAAGGCCGAGACGCTCAACCCAATCGTGGCCAAGCCGGAGCCCAAGCCCGAACCCAACCAGCCGGAGCCGGAACCCAAGCCGCGCCGCCCGCGCACCGTTGCCGAGGCCAAGCAGCTGGCCATGATTCAGGGGCAGAAAATGAAGCAGGACGGCGGCGTAAAAAAACGGGCCACCATCGTGGGGCTCGACGCCAAGGCCTCGCCGTTCGGCGACTACGACGCCCGCCTCATCGCCGCCATCCAGAATCGCTGGAACCAGATTCTCGACAAGCACTACATTCCCAGCGTCGGGCAGGTGGTGCTGACGTTCAACCTGTGGTCCGACGGCAAAGTGACCAACGTGCAGGTCGAGCGCAGCACAGTGAACACCATCCTCGCCCTCAAGTGCGAACGCGCCGTGAAAGAGCCGTCACCCTACGCGCCCTGGCCGGAGAAGATGCACGACGAAATCGGCTCAGACCGCCGCTTCGTCCGCTTCACGTTTTATTACAACTGACCCCAGCCAGGCTGTCACTTCGCTTCCTTGCCTCGCAGGAACTCCGCGAGATTTTCGAGGTGGTCGGTGTTGATGAAATCGACACCGGCTTCGTGGAACACGCTCCATGCGGCCGGGTTGTCCGGCGCGGCCCAGAAGCGGATCTTTTGCCCGTCGGCGTGGGCGTTCTTAACGATCTGGGCCAGCTTGGCCTGCTCTCTCGCCGGTAAGTCGCCCTTGCCGCGCCACTTGAAGTGCGAACGCCAACTGTCGCTGATCCACGGCATGAGATGCCGGCTCTCCGCCTTGCCGAGATCACTCAATCGCCCGTCGTAGCCGGCGAGGCGCTTGGCGTCCTTCTCCATAGCCTCCCTTGGGCGGCTGCCGGAGATGACAATCGTGACCGCTCCGGGCTCGGTTGTGTCGGCGGTGAATGCGGTGAGCATGAAGCGGTATTTCTCGAGCAGCGGCTTGAGAGCGGCGTAGGTCGCTGGGCCGTCGGTCTTGAAATCGATCATCAAGTGAAACGGTGCCCTGGTTTTATACACGCCACCATCGTTGGCTTTCACCCGCTCGGCCAAAGGCACGAGATAGAGCGCCTCCAGGGTACGTTTCTTTTTCAACTCAAAACGTGAGTGGCCGACCAGCAGCGTAGCGTCCTTCAGGAACACATCCGCTTCCACACTGCAAAAGCCGCTGGCCAGCGCATCGAGCAGCGGCAGCTTGTGGTAGTAGTCGTTGTGCGCGTGGGCGCGGACGAGTGGCGCGGGTTCGGCAGCGGGCTTGGCCGACTCAGCGACACATGGCCAAACGGCGAACATCAGGCAAGGAAAAATCCATTTCATGGTATCAACTACTGGGATAAATGTCGGTGCCACACCCCGGTTCGAGCGACGGCATATAGTGGCCACCAACCACGTTAGCCGGGTGCACGAAATTGTCGCGTAGGTGTGGAATGTACTCCAGAAAGAGTTTCTCGTGTCCAAGCGCAATGTGGCTGAACAACACAAGGTGCTGGTGAATCTGACCCATGTCGCCCACGTGCGGCACGACGCGCACAGGGAACTTTCGGGCGAGCATCGCCACGGCGAGCCATTCGCTGATGCCGGCCAGGCGCGTGCAGTCGGCCTGTACGATACCAACCGCCCTAGCCTGCAAAAAATTTTTCCACAAAACACGATTCGAAACCGCCTCGCCGACAGCCACCGGCACCGGTGCGATAATGTCGGCCAGCGTCTTGTGTGCCGAGACGTCATCCGGCTGCGTGGGCTCCTCAATCCAGTACGGCTCCATCTCTTTCAGTGAGAGGCAGGCATCGATGGCTTGCGGCAGCGACCAGGCCTGGTTGGCGTCAAGCATGATTCGCACGTCGTTCCCGACCGCTTCACGCACCATGAACGCGCGCCGCACGTCGTGCGAGTGATCCTTCGCACCAACTTTCAACTTCATCGCTGTGAAACCAGCATCAACAGCAGCCTTCGCATTGTCTCGAATCTGCTCGTCGCTATACTGGAACCAGCCGACCGACGTGTCGTATCCGGGATAGCCGGTCTGCAGGACACCTTCGCGCTCTGATCGAGATCCTTGGTTTGCGCGCAGCATCTCGGTTGCCTCAGCGGCGGTGATCTCTTCTTCAAGGTAACTGAAATCAATCAGACGAACGATTTCCTCAGGTGAAAGGTCCAGCAGTAGCTTCCATAACGGTACGCCACGCGCCTTGGCCCAGAGGTCGAAACAGGCATTGGTAATCGATGCGAGAGCGAGGTGCGTAACGCCCTTGTGGGGGCCAAGCCAGCGTACCGCCGGGTGCTCGGCAATGGAGCGTTGCACGGCACCAAACTCCGACATCAACTCCTCAATATTGCGGTCCTGCAACTGCACAGCCAGAATTCGAATCGCATCGCAAACGAGGTTCGTGCCGGTGCCAAGCGTGTAGGCGATGCCGCTGCCCGTGAGCCCATTGTCGGTCTTCAGCAGCGTGACGCCGTAGCCGTACTGGGGGTCTGTGTGGACGGCATCTGAGCCAGCGCCAGCCTCGAGTTGCTTGCGGAAATCGCGAGTTTCGATGGATTTAATGGTCGGCATTACACCACTGGTTAGCCGAGGCCAAGGACGTTCCGGGCGGTTTCGCGTGCCCACGCGTCGGCCTCGAGGATTTCGCCGAGCGTTGGCTGCCCGATGACCTCGTGGCGATCCATCACCTGGCCAACGGCGTCGCCAATGCCGGAGAACGACGTCTGCTGCTCGCAAAAGGCGTCGACCGCGATCTCGTTGGCGGCGTTGAGCACGGCGGGCAGCGTGCCGCCGATCTCGCCGGCGCGGCGCGCCTGGCCAAGCGCGGGGAACCTGGCCAAGTCCGGCGCCTCAAAATCCAACCGGCCGATCGCAGCCAGGTCAGTTTGCACGCGGTCGCTCGCGGCCCGGTCTGGCCAAGTGAGCGCGTACTGGATCGGCAGGCACATGTCGGGGGTGGAGAGTTGCGCGACGATCGAGCCGTCGACGAACTCGACCATCGAGTGCACCACGCTCTGTGGATGTACGACGACATCGACTTGTGGCATCGGGACGTCGAACAGCCAGCGCGCCTCGATCATCTCGAGGCCCTTGTTGAACATTGTCGCTGAGTCGATGGTGATCTTGCGGCCCATCACCCACGACGGATGCTTGAGCGCCTGCTCGACGGTGATGCCAGCAAACTCCCCGATCGGGGTCTCGCGGAACGGCCCGCCGGACGCGGTGAGAATGAGCCGCCGCACCGACTCAGGCGCGCGGCCCTCGAGGCACTGAAAAATCGCCGAATGCTCACTGTCCACCGGCAGCACGCGGACGCCGTGTTTGCGGGCCTCAGCCATCACGGTTTCACCGGCCATCACGAGAATTTCCTTCGACGCTACGGCGATGTCCTTGCCGGCGCGGATCGCGGCCAGGGCCGGCTGCAGCCCAGCGGTGCCGACGATAGCGATCAGCACGATGTCGGCGCTTGGCAGCGTGGCCAGCTCGATCAATCCCTCGTCGCCGGAGGCCACGCGGATGCCGTCGAGTCGCGGGCGGAGTTCGGCGGCTTTTTCCGGCGAGCCGATGGAAACCAGTTCGGGGCGAAACTGCAGCGCCTGGCTTGCGAGGAGTTCCGTGTTGCTGCCCGCAGCGAGGCCGACGAGGCGGATGTCACCCAACAAATCCCCGGCCACCATGGCGGTGCTGGTGCCGATCGAACCGGTGCTGCCTAACAGGACGATGTTTTTCATTTTGCGCGGCGGCTAGTCATTGAACAAAATCAGGCGGAGGTAAAGGAACATCAGCGGCGCGTTGAAGAGCAGGCTGTCGAGCAGGTCGAGAATTCCGCCGATGCCGGGGAAGAACGAACCAGAGTCCTTCACGCCAGAGTCGCGCTTGAACACCGACTCGACCAAATCGCCGATCACCGCGCCGACGGCCAGCAACGGGCCAAGCGCGGCGGCGTGGCCCAGGGTCATCCCGCCGAGCCTGGCCGCGCCCCAGTAATGAGCCATCACCATAGCGGCGGCGGTTGAGAGTAAAATCGCCCCGACGAATCCCTCCCAAGTCTTCCCGGGACTGACGCTCGGGATCATCTTGTGGCGGCCAATCAGCGAGCCGAGTGAGTAGGCGCCGATGTCGCTGCACTTGGTCGCGAGAATGAAAAAAAGCAGGCAATATCCGGCATCGAACCCGGCGTCATCGGGCGCGGCGAAAAAGTAAATCTTCAGCAGGAAACCCAGCAACCACGACACATACAGCACGCCGAGCATCGTGTGGCCCACCATCGAAAATGACGGTGCCGCCGGATGCGCGAACACCCGCCGCCCCAGCAGCGCCAGCAGCAGGAAGGCTAAAATGCCAAGCTCAAGCTCCGCCGCCCCGCCGGTCGTTGGCTCGCCGAGTTGCTGCTTGGCCAAGCCGGAGAGATACACAAACAGCGTACCGACAAGGGTGATGCCGCCGGCCAAGCCAAGCCACTTGAAGCGCGGCAGGCTGTTTGCATTTACCATGCCGTAAAACTCGAGCAGACCAGCGACGTTAAGCAGCATGATGATTCCACCAACGAGAAACACAGAAATTGGGCTGCCACCAAGCAGGCCGTAAAACACCACCCCAAGCAGGATCACGGTGCTGGTCAATCGCCTTATGAGGGTGGCGACCTTGGATTCAGACTGGGGCGCGGGTGACATGGTCGGTTGTCGGCGGGATGGTTTCAGTCCGCTTGTCCGTGGTCAAACTTTTCCGAAACGACGGGCGCGGTTGGCGAACGCCTCTAACGCGGCACAGAAATCAGCCTCGCCGAAGTCGGGCCAAAGCCGATCGGTGACGACCAACTCGGCGTAGGAGATCTGCCACAACAAAAAATTGCTCACGCGCATTTCGCCGCTCGTGCGGATCAGCAGGTCGGGATCCGGCGTTCCAGCGGTGTAGAGGTGATCAGCAAAAGTTTGCTCGTCGATGTCCGCCGGAGCCAACTCGCCGGATTGCGCCTTGGCGGCGAGCACGCGGGCGGCGTCCACCAACTCGGTGCGACCACCGTAGCTCAGGGCGAGGTTCAGCGTGGTGCCGGTGTTTGCATCGAGCGAAGCGCTGGTGGCGTCGAGCTGCTCGCGGACGAATCCCGGCAGGCGGTCCAACTGGCCGATCGCCCGCAGCCGGACGTTGTTTTGATCCATCTCCGCCTGCTCGGTTTTCAGGTAACGACCGAGGAACTTCATCAGCGTGTCGACCTCCGCCTTGGGGCGGTTCCAGTTCTCGATGGAGAAGGCGTAAAGCGTGAGGTGCCGGATGCCGAGCGAGGAGGCACAGCGCAACACCGCGCGCACCGACTCGGCACCACGCCGGTGGCCCTCGACGCGGGGCAGCCCGCGCTCCCTGGCCCAGCGGCCGTTGCCGTCCATGATGATGGCGACGTGCGCTGGGAGGGCGGTTCGGGCTTTCTCGCTGAGTTGTGTCGATGCGCGGCTCATGCGCCTGGCCAAGCGGCCGGGTTTACAGGGTAATGGTCTGTGAGCGGGCAGGGCCGACGGAGGCGTAGCTGAGCTTGGTGCCGGTCAGCTTGGCCAAGGCCTGCGCGTAACGCCGGGCGTTGAGCGGCAGGGTTTTCCATGTGCGAATCCTGTCGGTTGGTTTTTGCCAGCCGGGAAACGTCTCGTAGATTGCCCGGCACTTGGCCAACCGGCCAAGGTCGCTGGGTTGATGGTCGATTCGTTTGCCGCCAAGCCGATAGCCGACGCAGACCTTGATCGACTCAAGCGTATCCAGACCATCGAGGTTCGTGACTGCGAGGTCGGTGATGCCGTTGAGCATGGCCGCCTGCCGGACGGTAACGGCATCGAACCAGCCGCAGCGGCGCTCGCGGCCGGTGGTCGCGCCGTATTCGCGGCCCATGCCGTGCAACAGGTCGCCAACGGCCCGGGCCTCAGACGGCATCGGGCCTTCGCCGACGCGGGTGGTGTACGCCTTGGCCACACCAATCACGCGGTCGATGCGATTCGGCGCGATACCTGAACCGGTGCACATGCCGCCAGCGGTGGTGTTCGACGAGGTGACGTACGGGTAGGTGCCGTGATCGATATCGAGAAACGTGCCCTGCGCGCCCTCGAAAAGAATGCGTTTTTTTGCCGCGGTTGCGTTGTGCAACATCTGCACGGTGTTGGCCACGTAAGGCTTGAGGCAGCGCGTGGCCTTTAGGACGCTTTCCATCGAGCGCTTGACGGGGAGCGGTTTTGCGCCGAGCGATTTGAGCAGGGCATTGTTCCGCCTGATGGCTTCCTGCAACTGTTCAGCGAAACGTTTCGCGTTGAGGATGCTGCCCATGCGCAGGCCTGTACGATCAACCTTGTCGCCGTAAGCCGGGCCGATGCCGCGCAGGGTGGTTCCAATTTTGCCCTCGCCCTTGAGGGCTTCGCGGGCGGCGTCGAGCGCCTTGTGGTAAGGGAAGACCATGTGGGCAGCATCGCTGACGTGCAGGCGGCCGGCGGGATCGATGCCGGTTTTTTTTAGGCCATCGATTTCCTCGAGCAAGCCGATGGGGTCGATGACGACGCCGTTGCCGATGACGCAGGTGGTGCGCCTGCGAAGGATGCCGGAGGGGATGAGGTGCAGGATGTATTTGGTCCGGCCGACGATGACCGTGTGGCCCGCGTTGGCGCCGCCCTGGGCGCGCACGACGATGTCAGCCTGCTCGGTCAGGAAATCGATGATCTTGCCCTTGCCCTCGTCGCCCCACTGGGCGCCTACTAGAATGGTGTTCAACATTTGTCTTTTGGCTGTTGAAACGAAACCCCCGAAGCCAAGCCCGGGATCGTCCCTCATTAGCGCAAGGACGCTAGGGAAACCGTTGGCCGGTGTCAACGCTTGCCAAGGGTGCCACCCCTTCGGGGCTTGTAGCTTGGCCAAGGTGGGAACGGCTGTCCCTGCCGTCCGTCGTGGAGCTAACAGCACGCCCTACCTTTCGCGGCTTAGCCAAGCGCGTGGAATTATTTCATATGCTGCTCGAGGAAGGCGTCGACCTCACGGTAAAACTCGAATACGTTGTCCTCATTGCGGTAGCCGTGCCCCTCGTTGGCCTTGATAATGAGCTTGTTGGGGATGTTGTTCCGGTCCAGCGCCCGCTTGAGGATGCGGCCGTGCTTGGGCGGCACCCGCCAGTCTTTCATACCGTACGCCATCAGGACAGGGGCCTTAACCTTCTCGATGTTGTTCTGAATGGATCGGGACTTGATCCAGTCTTTGTCCTTGCTTCGGTCAGCTATCATCACAGCGTCGATAGCGTCGTTGATTTTTTTGGGGAGCGGATATTCCTTGAGGATCAGATCAATGTCAGTGACACCGACGTAGTTGATGCCACACCGGTATAGTTCCGGCGTAAAGCACAGGCCCGCCATGGTCGCGTAGCCTCCGTAGCTGGCCCCGTAGATGCCGACGCGCCCGGCATCAACAATGCCCTCGGCGATAAGGTGCTTCACGCCGTCAGTGATGTCGTTTTGCATCTTGCCTCCCCACTCGCGGAAGCCAGCGGTGTAAAGCCTAGTGCCGTAGCCTGTCGAGCCACGGAAGTTTGGCTGAAAGACAGCATAGCCACGGTTGGCCAGGAACTGCACTTCCTTGTTCCAGCCCCAGTAGTCGCGGGCAGACGGCCCGCCGTGCGGGTGGACGATGAGCGGAAGGTTCTTGCCGTTGCTGCCATTGGGGATTGTCAGGTAACCGTGGATGTTCAGCCCATCGCGAGCGGTGTATTGGATGGAATTCATCGGCGACATCTTGGCTGGATCAATCCATTCCGCGAGGTCGAGTAGCTTTTCCAGCTTGGGTTTCTTCCTGTTGCTGATATCAAGCAGGTAGTAGGAGCCGATGGTCTTATCGCTATGCGAATGGAAAAGGATGCGCTCCTCCTTTTTCGACCAGTTCTTGATGTCGTTCGCCATGCCGGGCAGCGCGTTGTCAATCATCGCCTGATATTCCTGGTAATCCTTATCAAACCAGTAGGTCTGAGGGCGCTCGGCCTCGTAACGCACCCCCAGCACCTTGCCGGTCTTGCCAGATATGATCGGCGGCCCGGAGGGCACGTCAAACTTCGGATGCGCAAAGATCATCCGGCCCAGTTTCATTGCCTTGAGGTCGAACTGGAACAGCGCCTTCTTGTCTCCATTGGGAGCGGCGACGTAGAGAGTCTCAGGATTTGTACCGAAACCAAGCGGCTCGATGGCTATGCGGAAATCGGCGGAGTAGATTTCCTCCCAGTCCGACTTGGCATCCCGTCGGTGCAAGATCGTCCGGGTGAGGGCATGCTGGGCGACCCCGATGCGGACAACATTCTCACGGTCGGCAACGAACTTGAGGATGTCGCCCCGGTTGAACACGACCCGTTTTTCTTTCGCGGTGAAAGTGTTGAGCCGGACGATGTCACCATAGAAGGCTCGTTCCTCACGGAATTTCCCGCCGCCTTTGCGCACCTTAACCAAAATATCTCCGCCTTGGCCTGTCAACGGGGCGAACAACTCGATCACCTTGAACACGCGACTGCCGAATTCCCGGTAGGCTTTTAACGAAGGATTGAGCACCTTGTGCCGGGAGCCGTCGCGGTTGACGGCATAGAGGCCGCCGTTGGGGAAGTTGTTGAGATCTTTCATCTGGAAGATCATGCGTTCATTGCTGATCCAGTTGAAGCTGTGCACCTCGTTTTCATTCTCCTCAGTACAGCCGAATAGCTTGCGATCGGAGAGGCGGATGGTGAGAAGATTGTTTTTGCCCTTGCGCGGTGCGATCGCAGCCAGCCATTTGCCGTCCGGTGAAAGACGCATCCTGCTGAACTCCGGATCCTTAAAAAATGTTTCGACGGGTAGTTTCTCTGCTTGGCCAAGCGGGGCGAGCCAGACCAGAACCAGGCCAAGCGCGGCCGCTCGCATAATGGAGGTATTGATTGCTTTCATTTCGCTCAGAACAATCTGCCAAAAATCGATATTCCCAACAGGGATCGGACTATACAGCCCTACTTTTTGCAAGATTGATCTGTTCGCCTTAGAAGCGAACAGCCACCCGGCCGTAAAGAACGGTGCCCACCGGGCTGTGGCCGGCGGTGCTGTACGAGTACCCTTCCGATTCACTGTCTGACCACGGCGGATCCTCGTCAGTGACGTTCAGCGCGCCAAATGTGACCCGTAAGTTATCGGTCACGTTATAGGAGGCTTGCAAGTCGAGAGTAGTGTGTGACTCCACTTCCTGAATAGCTCCGTATAACTGGTCAAAACTGTCGATGTAGTTGCATGTGACTCCGGCGCTGTACTTGTCATAGCTCCACCAGGCGCTCACATTGCCACGCCATTCTGGCATGCTATAAGAGCCGACCTCATCACTAAACGCATCTGTTGGTCGTGCCTTATAGGCGTATTTGGACATGTGGGCGGCACGAAGGTCAACGACGAAGTAACCCACCGAAGTATCGATCCCATAGTTGATTGATATATCGATCGCTTCAACATTCACCTCAGCCAGATTCAGATAGGTGTTGTTGATCTGCTTCAAGCTTCCCGTGATACCGCCGTTCGGGATGTCATCGGCAGCCCACTCTGGATGTTTCTCGGTCCCGAACTTGCCGTCCGGCCCAGGACTATCGGCAGCCCTGTCAGCATCCGTCTGCTCATTACGAATGATGTTGTTGCTGAATAGAGCCTCGTTGTTAAGCATGTACTGGGCGGAGATACTGGTGATCTGGTCCTCCAACTCGATACGGCTCCAGTTTAAACTCACAGAAAGGCTCATATTGTCTGGCACCGGGATCTCTAATACTGTGCCCAGCGAGATACTATCGGCTTCTTCAGGTTGTAGATCCTGATTGCCACCGGCGATGGTCTTGTACTGCATGCCGGCATCGCCGCGTGGGGGGTCGATGAGGAACGGAAACGAGACACTCTCCCCCATGTACAACTGTTGCAGTGATGGGGCACGAAACGCCGTCTGGTAGGTTGCACGCAACAGCACACGCTCGTCGGGCGAGTATTTCAGGCCAAACTTCGGGTTTTTGGAGGTGCCGAAGTCGCTGTAGTGCTCAACACGCCAGGCGGCCTGCAATCCGAGGGAGCGGATTCCCGCTACCCGGTTATCCTCCCCGATGATGGGGATCATAAGTTCAGCATACCCGGCGTCGCGAGAACGACTGCCCGCGTTGGAAGTGCCGCCGGAGGCAATGATCTTGTTCGCCATGGAGAGACTGTCACCAATATCGCTCGATTCCGTCTTTGCTGTCTCAGCACCAACGGCAAGAGCCACGGTGCCTCCCGGCAGTTCATACAGTTCACCAGCGGCCTTGATATCGAACATCCGAAGTTCAGACTCTGCGCGGCGCAGAGTGTTGACCCGAAGCCCATCAAGAACCGACGGGCTGTTGATGCCCAATCCGGCGCCGAAGATGTTGTACGCAGTGGCCGGATCGCTCGAGGCCAACGCTTCCTTGAGAGCGTCCGCAGAGACGAAATTCCGGCCGAAGTCGGTTGACTCCACCCTGTTGTAGAGAAAGGCGGTCTCAGCCTGCCAACTGTCGCCGATGTCGAACTTGACACCCGGCAGGATACGGAACACGTCACTCTGAATATCTGAAACACGAGGGCCAACCTCAACGAACCGGTGCTTAAAACTCACAGCTTCGCCTTTTTGCGTTTTTGATAGTTTCGCCCAATCTGTTGAATCCCCAAAAGGATTAAAAGGGTTACTCGAGGGGAGAATGCCCCAAGTATCAATATTTCTGTCAGCAAAAGCGGGAGTGGGCGCCATCTCATAATGGGTTTTTAGTTTCCGATACGTCGTATGAAAAAATGCGGTGGCATAATCGGTCAGTATATAATTGACACGGCCAGAAGCCCCCGAACGTTGGATTTCAGGAATCAGGTTCATCCACGGGTTTTGATCGAATAAATTAACACCGGGATTTCCAATTATCTCCATATCCAGAAATTCAGACCTTCTCTCAGTTGGTATCTTATAATAACCGGTGGGGAAAAATTCAGATCCAGGCAAGATCAATATCGAACCGGGATTAGCTACGTCAGATCGGAAGTCGACACCTCCACTAGCCCTTTGATCGGCGCTTGACGAAAAGCCGCGATCATTCATCTGCACCGAGTTTCGCTTCATGTAATCAAAAGTGATCCAAGCGTTGCCGTTCTCGCTGACAGTGCCGCCTGTTATTGAGTAGCGTTGCGTCCCCATGTCATCTTTGGTGGTATTGCTGTAACCCACGTTAATCTCCAAGCCATCGAAGTTGTCGCGAGTGATGATGTTGATCACGCCGGCGACGGCATCGGAGCCATAAATGGCAGAAGCCCCGTCCAATAGCACCTCGACACGCTCCACGACCGCCATCGGGATACCGTTCAGATCAGAGAATGCAGTGGTCATATTCTGGGCCATTGAATAGTTGCCCATTCGACGTCCATCGACCAGCACGAGCGTGTAGTTCATGCCCAGGCCGCGCAGCGACACGCCGGACGTACCCGGAGCAAAGGAGTTCTGGAATTTCTCGTCGTACGACCCAGAGTTATTCTGTGGCAGTCGGCGTAATAACTCACCCACTGTCTCGGCACCGGAGCGATTGATCTCCTCGCGGTCGATCCGCACGATCGGCGATGGTCCCTCCAACTCGACAGTCGGAATGTTGGAACCAGTAATGACCACAGGGCTGAGTTCCTCCTCGTTTTGAGCCCAAACTTCAAAACAGAAGAAGAAAACTAATAACAATTCTCCAAGTTTATGCAAAATAACTGATTGAACATTGATTTTTCGCCTTAAAGCTTAACGCTAAATAAAAAAGACCTGCTTGCCGATGTTAGCTGGGAGGTCTGTTGGAAAGTATTCAGTTCAATCTGGCTCTCGTTCGGTTTCAAAATGCACGCAAGGGGGTTCAGGAATGCCGTCTTGCCCGCTGCCGCTGGTACCACACATGACCACCTGCTGCTTGGTCTCCAGCCAGAAGGAGGGCGCATCCGCCTCTGTCTGGACCGATTCCTTCAGTTTCCCGAAGCTCTTGCGCAGATTGTCGATATTCAGCAGCAACAGCGCGAGGATTGGTGGCACTTGGCCAAATTTCAAGTTTCAATTAGGCAAAGGCCACTTAGGCACAAAAAAAGCCCTTCCAAAACGGAAGGGCTTTGTAATCCAACTTGGTTGGATTAAATTAGAATTGGTAGAACAGATTTAAACCAAGCCCATTACTTGAGCCATGGTCTCTATCGCCCGTTTCATTGTTGAGCTCCAAACGAGTTAGAACATTATCCCATATGGAATATCCCAAGGTAGCTGTCCACATAGAGGTAGAATCTCCATCGGTGCCATCTAGGGTGTCATAACGAAGAGCCAATGAAATACTATCACTAGTATCCCAAACCGCGTAAAGGGCAACTGCATCAGCTTCATCGCCAGCTTCACCCGCATACTCACGATCGTCGTAAGAAACTCCCAACGAAACTCCCTCTATTGGACTAGCCATAGAAGCGCCAACATAGAAGAGCGTATCCTCGTCGTCACCAGTACCCTCTGTATAACCAACGTAAGCTGTACTACCAGCTAGGAAGCCCAAGCTGTCAGGTGCAGTGATCGAAAGACCCGCAAGTAGCGCGAAGTCGGTTGTGTCTCCGTTGTGAAGACCACTAGTGGAGTCAAAGGCATTAGCCAATCCAATAGACGCATCTATACCATCAACCAAGGACGTAGAGACCAATAAACCAGTGTGGGTGAACGGCTCCAAATCATAACCGTAAGAACGGCTAACATTTGGGTTAGAACCACTAGCTTCAACCTCGTAGCCAACAATTGTGTCAAACAGACCTAAGGTCAGATCAACCCCATTGCCAAATGGCAGGTTCAAACCAATATTGGCGTTCTTGATGTGGAAGTCATCTCCCTCAGTTGAGAAGTCGGCAGCACGTTGACCCAATAGCAACTCCACATTGAAGCCTGCATTGTAGTCGCCATCACCAAGCGGGCTACTGATAGCCAAGCTTGCGCCGTTTGCGTTGAATCCTTCATCACCTGTATGATGGCTATCAGCCAATTTATTACCTGAGCTAAGGCTTCCATTATAAGAAGCCTCAACTGAGCCGCTAATGACGGTTGACGACATAGCCGTCAACACGCTGTTTTCCTCTGCCTGAGCAGTCGAAGCGAGACTGACAACGCCAGCGGCGGCCAGACCCATAGTCCATTTGTTCATTTTCATTATTTTTGCTCTATATACTCGTTTCATAACTGTAAAATTGCTCTTAGATTGGTATCTATTTTGTTTGGTTGCTCAAAATACAAACGGTGCCGAATTTTTCAGTTGAAGCACATATCGTTTCCTTAGGACAATTGGCTTCCCATTTCGCCATGTCAAGCACCGGATCGACCTTTTTTTAATTTTTTTGAGGACACTCCGTTTGACGCCCTCCCGGGCTTGGCTCATGTTGAACCGCCTAATTTTGAGTCTGGCCCAACCAGACCCCTCGGCCACCTTGGCCAAGCTGCGCGAAACTCCCGCTTTACAAGCCGTCTTGAACGGCGCGGAGCCGGGGGGAGTATTGCCTCTCGGCGGCGTCAGCCAAGGCGCTTGGGCCTTTTCGGCAGCTGTTTTGGCCCATTCCTTCAAGGGCCGGCCGGTGCTCGTCGTCTGCCCTACCGGTAAACTTCAGGAGCAACTCCAACAGGAACTCGAAACGTGGCTCCCGGCCCTGACCAAGCGCCCGGCCAAGCCGCCCCTCTTTTTCCCCGCGTGGAATGTCCTGCCACACGAGGCCCGACTCCCGCACGCCGACGTGCTGAGCGAACGACTCGAGACGCTAATCCACTTGGCCAAGCGCCAACAATCCTCCATCGGCCCGGTCATTGTCACCACCGCTGTCGCCCTACTGCAGCGGACCTTCTCCCCGACCGAGCTGAAAAAAAGATTCCGACGCTTCAAGCTTGGCCAGCGCATCGTCCCGCTCGACCTCGTTGAGTGGCTTGAGGACCAGGGCTACGAGCCGGAGGCGCAGGTCAGCCAAAAGGGGGAGCTCGCCCTGCGTGGCGGCATCCTTGACGTCTTCCCTTTAGCCAGCCCATGGCCGGTGCGCTTCGAGTTTTTCGGCGACGAGATCGAGTCGCTGCGAACCTTCGATCCGCAGACGCAGATTTCCCGTGAGAAGATCGACCGCGCCACGATCTCGCCCGGCGGCGAGCTTGGCATCCTTAAGCAGCAACTCGACGCCGACGCGGGCTACGCCACCGGCCGTCTGGGAGACTACCTCACCGGTGATCCGCTTTGCCTGCTGATCGAGCCGGACGACATCGCCGAGCGCGTCGCCGATTACCTCGGGCAGGTGCCAAGCGGCGACCTGTTTCACGACGACTGGGAAACCGCGCTTGGCCAGGCGCGCGAACGCGGCACAATCGTCGAGGTTCGCGAAACAGGCGACGAAGCCGAGCCGCCGTTCGAGTCGCTCGACGCGTACCGGCCGCTTGGAGAGTCGTTGGGCGACCCGCAGATTGCCGACGCGCAGCGGCGGGAGTTTTTCAACCAGCTGCATCGCTGGCTGCGCAACGGCTACACCGTCTGGACGGTCTGCGGCGCCAACAGCGAGTTGCAGCGATTCGACGAGTTGTGGATCGAGTACGGCTTGGCCAAGGGCAAGACCGGGGCCAAGCCGGTGCGGATGCTCGGCAGCGTGTCACGCGGGTTCCTCGTCGAGTCGGCCAAGCTGGTCGTCGTCACCGACTCGGAGATTTTTGGGCGAACCCGCACGCAGCGGCCGCGGCGGCTCAAGTCGCCCCACGCAGCAGCGACGCGCTCGGCGCTGGAGATCGATTTCACCGACTTGAGCGTGGGCGACTACGTGGTCCACCTGCAGCACGGCATCGGCCGCTACCTCGGGCTGAAAGTACTGTCGGCCGGGGCACGCACGAACAAAAACGGCGGCGGTGAGGAGTGCCTCGTGATCGAGTACGGCACACGCGACCCGGAGCAGGATTCGCCCAAGCTGTATGTGCCGGTGTCCGAGGCGCACCTCGTCAGCAAATACGTCGGCACTGGCCGGGCGCGGCCGACGCTCAGCATCATCGGCGGCAAACGCTGGGCCAAGGCCAAAGCCGACGCCGAGAAGGCGGTCTCCGATGTCGCCGCGGATTTGCTCAAGCTCCAAGCCTCGCGCGAGGCCCAGCCGGGGCACGAGTTCGGCGACGACACACCGTGGCAGCGGGAGTTCGAAGGGTCGTTTCCATTCGAGGAAACACCGGACCAGTGGACGGCCATCGAGGCGGCCAAGCGGGACATGCAGCAGCCCAAGCCGATGGACCGGCTCGTGTGCGGCGACGTCGGTTTCGGCAAGACCGAGGTGGCCATCCGCGCGGCGTTCAAGGCGGTGATGGGCGGCAAACAAGTCGCCGTGCTGGTGCCTACTACCGTGCTGGCGCAGCAGCATTTCAACACATTCATCGAGCGCATGGCGGAGTTCCCCGTGTCGGTGGAATTGCTCTCGCGGTTCCGCACAAAAAAACAGGCCGACGCCGTGATCGCGGCGCTGGCGGCCGGCTCGGTGGACGTCGTCATCGGCACGCACAAGCTCGTCCAGCCCAATGTCCGCTTCAAGGATCTCGGCTTGGTGATCATCGACGAGGAGCAGCGCTTCGGCGTGCTGCACAAGGAGAAACTCAAGATGCTTCGGCAGACGGTGGACGTGCTCACGCTGACCGCGACGCCAATCCCGCGCACGCTTCACATGGCGCTCACAGGCGCGCGCGACATGAGCACCATCGAGACGCCGCCGCAGGACCGGCTGCCGATCGAGACCACCGTCATCGAGTTCGACGAGACGACCCTCCGCAACGCCATCCAGCGAGAGCTCAACAGGGGCGGGCAGGTGTTCTTTCTGCACAACCGCGTGACGACGATCGAGACCATGGCCGATCGCATCCGTGAGCTCGTGCCCAAGGCGCGGCTCATCGTTGGCCACGGCCAGATGGCCAGCGGCACTCTCGAGAAGGTGATGACAAGATTCATCAATGGCGACGCCGACATCCTGCTCTCGACGACCATCATCGAGAGCGGCCTCGACATCCCCAACGCCAACACGATCATCGTCGACCGCGCCGACCGTTTCGGCCTGAGCGAGCTGTACCAGTTGCGCGGCCGCGTCGGGCGTTACAAGCACCAAGCTTTTGCCTATTTGATTTTACCACGCCACGCCGCCCTGCTCAACGACGCCCGCAAGCGCATCAGCGCTCTGAAGCAGTACTCGAAGCTCGGCAGCGGATTCAAGATCGCCATGCGCGACCTCGAGATTCGCGGCGCGGGCAACATCCTCGGCGCACAGCAAAGCGGCCACATCACCGCCGTTGGCTTCGAGCTTTACTGCCAGTTGCTCAAGCAAAGCGTGAAGCGTCTCAAGGGCGAAACCGTCGAGCGCCGCGTCGAGGTGCGCCTCGCGCTCGATTTTCTCGCGATGAATCCCGGCGAGGAAAAGAGCGCCGAGCGAGCGCCCCGCAAGTCTGTCCCGCCTCAGTTCGAGGTGACCGTGCCGCGCGATGTCGTGGCGACAGTCGATGACAATGATGACGAAGCACCGGTTACTGCCGAGGAGCCGAGGGACATCGGCCGTGCGCCCGCGTATTTGCCGTTCAACCACATCCCCGAAACGCGGCAGCGAATCGTTCTTTACCGCAAACTGGCCCAGCTCTCCAACGCCGCCGAGTTGGCCGAGTTGAGGGCGGAGATTCGCGATCGTTTCGGGCCCATCCCCAAGCCGGTCGAGCGGCTGCTGGGCGCGGCTGAATTGAAGGTGCTGGCCGCCGCCAAAAACGTCACCGGCATCGAGGCCAAGGGCGACAAAATCATGCTGACACGCAACGGCGACTTAATCATGATTGGAGGGAAATTTCCGCGTTTCGCCAAGCGATCGCCGGACGGGCGGCTGGTCGAGTTGAGAAACTTGATAAAAGCGCTGTAAGCCAAGCGGACTGCAAGAGAGTGGCGAGTTCCACCTCGCCCAAAAAACCAACCGGGAAAATAAGAATTACCGAACGCGCTTGGCCAAGCGAGCGGCAGGGACAGCCCTCCCTTGTATATTCGCTTTGCCTACACCTTCCAGATCATGTCAGCGACGGTTTTGCCGGCGGGGATGAATGGGAGCACGTGCTCGGTGTACGGCACAATGACGTCGAGCACGTACGGCTTGTCGGAGTCGAGCATTCGTTGCAACGCCGCCCGGAGGTCGCGCCGGTAAATGACCCGCTCGGCCGGCACGTCAAAGCCCTTGGCCATCGTCACGTAGTCGGGATAAATCTGCTTCATGTCGTCCGGATCGCCGAGGTAGGTGTGGCCGCGGTTGCCAGCGTAAAAGCGGTCTTCCCACTGCACCACCATGCCGAGGTGCTGGTTGTTGAGGATGATGGCCTTGGCCGCGATTTTCTCGATGCGCGCGGTGGCCAGTTCCTGGACGTTCATCAGGAACGAGCCGTCGCCGTCGATGTCGATCACCTGCTTGTCAGGGCGAGCGACCTTGGCCCCTAGCGCCGCCGGGTAGCCGAAGCCCATCGCCCCCAGCCCGGCGCTGGTGATGAGTTGGCGGGGGTTGTCTGACAAATAGTATTGGCCGGCCCACATCTGGTGCTGGCCGACGCCGGTGGTCAGGATGGCTTCGCCGCCGGTCAACTCGTAGAGCATCTCGATGACCATCTGCGGCAGGATGACTTCGTCCTCCGAGCCGTCGAGATGATCCTTCATGTGCTGCGATTTCAGCACCTCGTCGGTCACGCGATAGCCAAACGGCGCCTTGGTTTTCCACTCGGCGATCTGCTTCTGCCATGCGGTGAATTTTTTCGGCAACGGCCGCTCGCTGACCATGTCGGCCAGTTGCTCGAGTGCGTAGCGAATCTCGCTCACCACCGGCAGGGCGACCTTGCGGTTTTTGTTGATCTCCGACGGGTCGATGTCGATGTGCACGATGGTGCCGTGCTCGCAGAATTTCTCGACCTTGCCGGTCACGCGGTCGTCGAACCGCACGCCAAAAGCCAGCAGCAGGTCGGCGCCCTCGGCCACCTTTATGGAGTTGCCTTCGGCGTCCTTCTCGAACTCGCCGCTGACCGCCCAGTTGGCGTAGGCCGAGCCGTGCATGCCCAGCCAGCGCAGCGACAATTCGTGCGTCTCTGGAAACGCGCCGACGCCCATGATCGTGCTGGTGACTGGGATGCCGGTCGCTGCGACCAGGCGGCGCAACGCGTCACTGGCGTCGGCACTGATAATCCCGCCGCCGACGTAGAGCAGTGGCCGCTCACTTTTCTCAATCAATCCAACGATCTCGTTGAGCTCGAGTTCGCTTGCCTTGAGTCCCTCGGGGTCGAACCCAGCGATGTCCACCTCGTCGGGGAACAGTACCTGCGCGCGGGTCTGCTGGATATTTTTCGGCACGTCTACGACCACTGGGCCGGGCCGGCCGCTGGTGGCAATCTTGAACGCCTGCTTCACCACGGCCGGGATTTCGTTGACGTCTGTGACGAGGTAGCTGTGTTTCACCACCGGCAGGGTCATGCCGAAAAAGTCGGTCTCCTGGAATCCCCCCTTGCCGATCATCGCCTGCGGCACCTGGCCGGTGATGGCGACCAGCGGGATCGAGTCCATGTACGCGTCGGCAATGCCGGTGACGAGGTTGGTGGCGCCGGGGCCGCTGGTGGCCATGCAGACGCCGGCCTTGCCGGTGGCGCGGGCGTAGCCCTCGGCCGCGAACACGCCGCCCTGCTCGTGGCGGGGCAGGATGGTGCGGATCTGCTCGGATCGGGTCAGCGCCTGGTGAAACTCCATGCTCGCGCCGCCGGGGTAGGCGAAGATCGTGTCCACGCCCTCGCGCTCGAGTGCGCTGACGAGGATCTCACTGCCGATCATGCTCGGGCCGATCTCTCCCTTGGCCTTGGTTGATGTCACCGTCTTGGTTTCTGTTGTCTCGCTCATCGGATTACTTGGTTTTGCAAAAAAAAACCCACGACCGTTTGGGTCGTGGGTGTCTTGGAAATTTTAACTTATCCGCAACAAACCCGACCCCGGCCGAGTGCCAGTACTACCAGTCCCATTACGATTGTTTCCACTACTTTTGCCATAGCGGGCGGATTGGTAGCCCAGTCGCCACGGCACGTCAAGCGGGAAAAGTGCCAAATTTCAGGCCGGCCCGCTTGACCAAGTGGTTAATCCTCGGCGGCGCTTGGCTCGGCTTCCTCCTCTGCGGGGGGCTCCTCCACAGTCTCGCCCTTGATCTTGGCGAGGATTTTCTGCGCCAATGCCGGTTCGTCCTGCAACGCCTTGCGGGAGGCTTCCTTGCCCTGGCCGATCATCTCACCCTCGAACTGCAGCCAGGCGCCTTTTTTCTGGATAATCTCCTTGGCCAAGCCGACGGCGATCAGGTCACCCTCCCAGTTGATCCCCTGCCCGTAAATAATGTCGAACTCGGCCTCCATGAACGGCGGCGACACCTTGTTCTTCACCACCTTGGTGCGGATGTGGTTGCCGATCACGTTGCCCATGTTATCCTTGAGTTGTTCGCGACGACGGATATCGATCCTCACGCTGGCATAAAACTTGAGCGCCTTGCCACCGGGCGTCGTTTCCGGGCTGCCGAACATCACACCGACCTTCTCGCGCATTTGGTTGGTGAACAGGCACATCGTCTTGGACTTGCCGAGAATGGCGGCCAACTTCCGCAGCGCCTGGCTCATCAACCGCGCCTGCATTCCCATGGTCGCCATGCCCATGTCGCCCTCTAGTTCCGCCCTCGGCACGAGCGCCGCCACCGAGTCGATCACGATCACGTCCACTGCGCCGGAGCGGGCCAGCGTCTCACAGATCGTCAGCGCCTCCTCGCCGCTGTCCGGCTGGGAGATTAGCAGTTCCTCGAGGTTCACCCCCAGCTTGGCCGCGTACGACGGGTCGAGCGCGTGCTCAGCGTCGATGAAGGCCGCCGTGCCGCCGGCCTTCTGCGCGTTGGCCACGATATGCAGCATGACCGTCGTTTTGCCGGACGACTCCGGCCCATAAATCTCAATGATGCGCCCCCGCGGCACGCCGCCCACCCCGAGCGCAATGTCCAAACCAAGCGAGCCGGTGGAGACCGCCTCAATTTTCAAGTTCGCCCCCTCGTCCCCGAGCCGCATGATCGAGCCTTCGCCAAAGCTCTTTGTAATGGCGGCGATAGCAGACTCGAGGTCAGAGGTGCGTTTGTCGGGTCCGGCGGATGGTGTCTTGGAGGATGCTTTTGCGGCCATGATATTTGTCTCTCTCTGGTGCGAGGATCTTCTACTGGATGGGGCTCAAAAAGTCAAACTTTACCGCTTGGCCAAGCGGTGAGTTGGAGACGCTGAAAATGGGGTGAGGTGGAACTCGCTCCTCTCTCTTGGAACTGTTCGCGGCGACTATTTTTCTGTCGCCGTGGGGGCTGCTGGTTGCTCCGCGCTTGGCTCGGCCGGTTCGCTGGGTTTGTATTTGCCTGAGGCGGACTCGTTGAGGAGCCCCATGATTACGGCGGTGAGGTCGTTTTTGCCATTGGTGTAAAGAACGGTGGGTGTGCGCGGCAGCATGACATCCTGCGACGAATCGATGACCCAATCGTAGCCCAGTTCCTTGGCCTTGGCGCTGACGATTTCCTGAATTTCCTCGAGGCGCCCCTTTCGAAGCCGCTGGGTCTGGTCTGCGAGCGTTTTTTGGGCGTTTTTGTTATATTCGATTATTTGCTGCTCGAGGCGCTTGTACTCGGCGAGTTTGACCTGTGCTTTCTTTTGGTCGTCAGCCCGTTTTTCCTCGGAGTTGGCCTGATCCTGAATGCTAGCGTTCAGCCGATTGTAATCTTCCCGGAGCAGGTTCAAATCGTCGATCATGCCGATTCGCGCCTTGTCGAAGTCGGCTCCGCGCTCCCTTAGTTGATCGTTGGATAACTTGGTTTTCCAGTAACTGTCGAAGGCTTTCAGGAGATCAACGGTGGCGATCTTAACAGGTTCCTGTGCGGTAGCGGTAGCGGCGAAGAAGGCTGCAGCCAGTATCATGGCGGCCATCTTGGCCAGGGATGAGTGGTTCATGGTTTTTTTGTGTCTATCAAATCAGGTTAAAAAGAGCGGGAGAAGCCGACCCCAAAGTGGAACTGCCCGCCTCCCTCAGCGTAATCCGGGCTATTGAGCGGGAAGCCATAGTCAAGTCGCAACGGCCCCAGCAGTGGCACGAAGAGTCTCAGGCCGATGCCCCAGTTGTCAGCGTAGTTTGAGAAATCGAAGTCGTAGGGATCGGCGTACACCATGCCGATGTCGTAAAACATCGCGAACCGCAATTTATCGATGATCGGGATGGTGTACTCAACAGACCCGAACCAGTAGCTGCTGCCTCCAAGCGGTATTTCTGTGCCGTCTTCAATGACCGGGGTCCACTTGTCACCGGATTCAGGCTGAACCTGTGGTCTTTGTGAAAATGGATAGTAGGGCACATTCTCCTCAACAGGGACAAATTTTTCTCCCTTCGATTTGCCGTCGGCGCCCTCGACGTTCACATAGTAGCCAAGCTTGCCGTCCTCCACGCCGTTTTTCCAGCGTTGCATCTGCGGCCCGATGTCCCGGTAATCATAGCCGCGCATTGTGTATCCGCCTCCGAGGAAGAACCGGTCAAAGTAAGGCACCCGCCCGCTGTCGCCGAAGGTGTCCACGACGCCCAGCTTGCCAATCACCTCCCACACATGGCCCGGGACAAAACCGGGATAGAAGTAGGCCGTCTCGAGCTCGAGGCGGTACATCTCGGTGTCGCCGCCCAGGGGGCCGCCGGCAATATCCGCGTTAATCCGTGTGAATTGGCCTCGACTGGGCATAAGCCCGTGGTTGAGGGTGTCGTAGGCGAAAAACAGCCCCAGCTTGGAAACCAGGCGGTCGTTGTTCAACTCGGCCAACTCCCCTTGATGCAGCCTGTCCATATCGAAGGTCCAGTCAAAGGGGTTGGCTGACAGACTATCGGGATGTTCCCTGGGCAAGTCGTATCCCTTGGCCAAGCCGTTGGTGAGCATGTCGTGCTCCTTGAGCATGTCAGAATAAGAGGAGCTGTCGAAAATGCCTACGGACTCAAAGGTGAGGTTGACTCCCCCGGAGGTGAAATCGTCCCAGAGCTTCCGGGCGAAGCCTAGCTTTATGCCGGTCTGGTGCTGCTCGTAGTAGCGACTGTAGTACTGGATCTCGCGGTGATACAGGTCCACGGACAAACGCTGTTTGCGGTCCATAAAATACGGCTCCTCGAAGGTGACCTGGTAATCCTGCCGGCGTGCGCCGGTGGTGATTTGCAGGCGGAATTTCTGCCCGCCCCCGGTGAAGTACGGTGGATTGAAGAGGTCGAAGTTGCCCTGCACGAAGCCCGCTTGGGCAAATATCGACTCGATGGAACTATACCCAAACCCCATGATGAGGTGGCCGGTTCGGCCCTCCTTCACCCCGATGATGAGATTGCGGCGGTCGGGCAGTTCTGGTATTATTCTCTACCTGCGTTTCGACAGCGTCAAAGAGCCCGGTGCCCTCAAGGCGAATTTTGCTCAACTCGACTCTGACCATGTCGAACACTTCACCGGGATAGATCGCCAATTCGCGCCGAATCACCTTGTCCTTGGTGCGGGTGTTTCCGCGAATTTCCACCTTCTCCACAAAGTTCAACTCACCCTCGCTGATGCGGTAAACCAGATCCATCGTGCCCTGATCGGTGTTGGGCACCTTGGACACAAGCACACGTGTGTCGAGGTAACCGTAGGACTCGTAAAAATCCCGGACGGCTTCCCGGTCCTCGCTCAAGCCACTGGGGGTGAAGATGGCGCCCTCCAGCATCACCGGCGCCACTGCCCTGTTGCGAACCTGCACGCCACGGCGTATTTCGTCCTCGGTAAAGATCGAGGTGCCCTCGAAGGTGACGTTTCCTATCTGGTAACGGTAGCCCTCGTACATGTCGAGGCGGATCACCATCCGGTCACCCTCCGAGTCCTCAAACTCGATCTCACGAATCTTGAAGTCGATGTAGCCTTCGTCCTGATAAAACTGGACGAGCATCTCGAGATCCT
The DNA here is from genome assembly GCA_937770485.1 of uncultured Verrucomicrobiae bacterium. GTDB lineage: Bacteria > Verrucomicrobiota > Verrucomicrobiia > Limisphaerales > UBA1096 > UBA1096. The sequence goes on from CALJHX010000037.1 coordinate 33,947, forward strand.
CATCCCACTGGTCTGTCTCGAATTTGCCGCTGGAAGTCAGCCAGGACATCCACCAATGCCTGCGGGTCTTGATCACCTTGCGCAACTCGCGCTGGGAAAAGGCAACGGCATTCTCGAACACGATTTCCTCAATTTTGACCTTCCGACCCGGGTCAAACTGGAAGACGACCACGGCCTGGCCAAGCGCCTCGTCGTGCCGGACCTCGTACCCCACCTTGGCCTGGTCGTAGCCCCCTTTTTGGTATTCCTTTTGGAGGAGGCGTGTGTCAGAGAAAATTCTCGGCCGGTTGAGGGTCTCCCCGGTGCGGGAGCGGATTTTTTTGCGAAGCTTGTTTACCTTGAACTTGCGGCCACCGGTGTTGCCCTCGAACAGAATCTCCGTGACCACCGGCTTGCCCACCAGCGTGTAGGTCACCTCCACTCCACCGGCAACCTGCTTGTTGGTCACATAAACGTTCTCAAAAAAACCGGTTTTGCGGAGGTTGTGAATGTCGTCATCGCTGGCTTTGCCCGAGTAGGGTCCGCCTGCCTTGAGCCGGATATTGGCCCGGATCAACTGCTCGCTGGCCGCAGGCTGCCCTTCGTGCTGGATGATTATTTTTTGAACCAGCCGCGCACTGGGAGCCGGGCCGCTGATTTGCCCCAAAGCCTGTCCGCCCCACATCAGCACACAGACGATGATCGCTTGGCCAAGCGCACGCAGCCACCGCGCCGGGTTAGTCAACCTGCGGGACGTCGTCGCTGCTGATCTTGGCTGCATTCTCAAATCTTGTGAATCCCTTCAAAAAGGTCAGGCGCACATCCCCGGTCGGGCCGTTGCGCTGCTTGGCAATGAGCAGGTTGATCTGATCGGCTTCACTTTCCGCCTCATCGCCGTCGTCATCCGCTCCACCTGGCTTGTATAAAAGACCCACCAGGTCGGCATCCTGCTCAATCGCGCCGGACTCGCGGAGATCCGACAGCCGGGGCTTGCGGCTTTTGTCCTTCTCCAGTTCACGGTTGAGCTGGCTCAACACGATGATGGGGACATCCAAATTCTTGGCCAGAGCCTTAATTCCGCTGGAAATCTCCGCAATTTCCTGCTGGCGGTTCTCCCCGCCGCGGCGCGAAGTAGAATGAAGCAGTTGCATGTAGTCAATGACAAACAACTTGATGCCGTGCTGCTGCCACATGCGACGCGCCCGCGCCTTGAGTTGAAGAATCGAGAGGCCGCCTGTGTCGTCAATATGCAGCCCGGAGTTGGTTAATTTACCGGACGCATCAACAATTCGGGGGAATTCCCTGGTTTGCAGAAGCCCTTCACGCATATCGCGCAGATTGATTCGGGCCAGCGAGCAGATCATGCGCATGACCAGCGCGTCCGCCGACATCTCGAGGCTGAACACCCCCACCGGCAGACCCTTTTCCAGCGCAACATGCTCCACGATGTTCATCGCCAACGAGGTCTTGCCCATGCTCGGCCGGGCCGCCACGACGATCATCTCGCCGCCGTGCAACCCCGTCGTCATTCGGTCAAAATCAGTGAAGCCCGTCTCGATGCCCGTGGTGGCTCCCTTGTCTTTGAAGTATTGTTCAATCTTGCCGACCGCGTTTTTGACATGCTCCTGGATGGTTGCGTTGTTGGAGATGCTTTGCTCACGCTGAATATCCAGCACTGCCTGCTCCACCTCGCCGATCAGGCTCTCCACCTCATCGCTCCCTTCATACGCATCAGCGATCGCCTTCGTGCAGGTGTGGATCACCTTCCGCAGGAGCGCCCGATCCCGAACGATGTCAAAGTAATACTCAAGGTTCGCGGCAGACGGCACCCCGTCCTGCAACTCGGCCAAATAGGCCACCCCGCCGATGTTGTCCAGTTCCCCGTCGGTGCGCAATTGGTGCGACAATATCAGCAGATCGATCGGCGTGTTACGTTCGCTCATCTGCACCAACGCCGAGTAGATCGCCTGGTGGCGGAGGTCATAAAACACAGACTCGTCCTTGACCTTTTGGATGCAGGCGGGGAGATTTTCTTTTGGGTCAAGCAGGATGCAGCCGAGCACCCCCTGCTCGGCGGCGGTGTCGTGCGGCGGTGTCCGGCCCAGCGCAATCGAGGCGACTGATTCCCTTTTTCGCGGCGTTTTTTTCAGATCCGCAGACTCGGTGGGCGGCATATCCAAGACATCAGACACAACTCAATGAAACCCCAAACCCGGTACCGACGCAACGAATAGAACTTGAAAACTTACTCGGTGCTTATCGACAAGTTATCCTCAGTAATTTGCCAAGAGCCCAAGACAGGGCGTGCTTTCCCCAGCACGCCGCATCCCTATCCTCCCCCGCCGACGGACGGCTAAAAAGGCCGTCCCCAAGTTGGCCAAACGACCTACGCGCTTGCCCCGCTTGGCCAAGTCGCGGAAGCTTCGCGCCTGTTCAACGGATGGCCTTGGATCAATCAACCCTCAACAAACTGCGCGACATCGTCGGCGCGGAAAATGTGCTGACCTCAAGGGAGAACCTCATCCCGTACGCTTTCGACGGCACGGCGGCGATGAAGGAAATGCCGGGGAGTGTGGTGTTCGCGGTGAGCACGGAGCAAATCAGCGCGGTACTCAAGCTGGCCAATGACACAGAAACGCCGGTGGTCACGCGCGGCTCGGGCACCGGCCTCAGCGGCGGCAGTGTTCCCGCGGCAGATTGCATCGTGCTGTGCACGGTGAAAATGGGCGCAATTCTGGAGGTGGACGCGGCGAACCTCACCATGACGGTGGAGCCGGGCGTGACGACGATTCAAATCGCCGAGGCCGCCGAGAAGGCCGGGCTGTTTTATCCACCGGACCCGGGCTCGATGAAGATTTCCACCATCGGCGGCAACGTCGCTGAAAACTCCGGCGGACTGCGCGGGCTTAAGTACGGCGTCACGCGCAATTATGTGATGGGCATGGAGGTCGTGCTGCCGGACGGCGAGGTGATGTGGCTCGGCAACAAGTGCGTGAAAGACGTCGCCGGCTTTTCACTGAAGGACGTGATGATTGGCAGCGAAGGCACGCTCGGCGTCATCACCAAGGTGCTGCTGCGGCTCATCCCGAAACCGGCCGCGAAGAAAACGATGGTCGCCACCTTCGACGCGATGGATGCCGCCGCGCAAACGGTGAGCGACATTATCGCCGCGCAAATCATTCCATGCACGCTCGAGTTTCTTGACCGCACCACGATTCATTGCGTGGAGGATTTTGCCAAGGTCGGCCTGCCGCTCGATTGCGAGGCATTGTTGCTGATGGAAACCGACGGCCACCCCGCCGCCGTCGCCGAGGAAGCCGCAAAAATGGAGGAACTGGCCAAGGCCAACGGCGCAAAAGAAGTGCGCGTCGCCAAGGACGACGCCGAAGCCACCCAACTCGCCACCGCCCGCCGCAGCGCCTTCAGCGCGCTCGCCCGCTTGGCCCCCACCATCATCCTCGAGGACGCCACCGTGCCGCGCAGCGAACTGGCCCACATGATTCGTTTCGTCGCCGAGGTCGCCAAGAAATACGAGTTGAAAATCGGCACCTTCGGCCACATGGGCGACGGTAACCTGCACCCGACCTTCCTCACCGACGAACGCAACGAGGCTGAAATCCACCGCGTGCACGAAGCGTTCAAGGAAATCTTCGACGAAGCCATCCGCCTCGGCGGCACCATCACCGGCGAACACGGCATCGGCCTCGCCAAGAAAGAGTTCCTCCCCAAGTTCGCCGGCGCGGCCCAGATGCGAGTCATGCGCGAACTCCGCAAAGCCCTCGACCCAAAAGGCATCCTGAACCCCGGCAAGATGTTTGATTGATGCCTGACACTTCACAGCAGCGGCATGCGGTGTTGGCGGAGGAGATTCGCCGGCATGACCGGGCGTATTATGTCGAGGCACAGTCGGCGATCAGCGACCAAGAGTACGACCAACTTTACCGCAAGTTGCTCGACCTCGAATTGGCGCATCCAGAACTCCAAACCGCCGACTCTCCCAGTCAGCGCGTCGGCGGCGCACCGATCGACGGCTTCAAGACCATTCGGCATGCGGTGCCGATGATGAGCCTCGACAATACCTACTCGCAGGAGGAGGTGCGCGACTTTGTTGACCGCGTGCAAAAGCTCCTGCCCGGCGAGCCGCTCGAGTGGCTCGTCGAGCCCAAGGCCGACGGCGTCGCGATCAGCCTTCGTTTTGAGGATGGCCTGTTCACCCGCGGCACCACCCGCGGCGACGGCATTGCCGGCGACGACGTCACGGCCAACCTCCGCACCATCCGGACCATCCCGCTCCGGCTCAATGCGCTTGACCAAGCGGACGCCCCCGGAGTGCTCGAGGTGCGCGGCGAGGTGATCATGACGCGCTCCGGCTTCGCGCAGCTCAATCGCGAGCGAGCCGACGCCGGCGAGCCTCTCTTCGCCAATCCCCGCAACGCCACCGCCGGTTCGCTAAAGCAGCTCGACTCAGCGCTCGTGGCCAGACGCCCCCTCGACATCGTCCTGTACGGCAGCGGTGAGATCATCGGAGGCCCGACGATCGACTCGCAATCCGGCCTGCTCGACGCGCTTCGCCGGCTTGGTTTCCGCACACCACAACACACGTGGTGCTGCTCCGGCGTGGACGACGTCCTCGACGCCATCGCCGAGCTGGACCGCGTCCGACCCGGCTTCGACTACGACACCGACGGCGCTGTCATCAAGCTGAACCGCTTCGACCTGCGCGACCGCATCGGTGCCACCGCCAAGTCGCCACGCTGGGCCATGGCCTACAAATACGCACCCGAGCAGACGCAAACCAAGCTCAACGCGATTACAGTGCAGGTTGGCCGCACCGGCACTCTCACGCCGGTCGCCGAGCTCGAGCCGGTTTTCCTCGACGGCTCGACGATCAGCCGCGCCACGCTGCACAACGAGGACGAAATCGCCCGAAAAGACATTCGCGTGGGCGACACGGTTCTCATCGAGAAACGCGGCGATGTCATCCCCGGTGTGATCTCAGTCGTCAAGGATTTGCGGCCGGTCGATACCAAACCGTTCAATATGCTCACCGCGACCGGCAGCCAATGTCCGACCTGCGGTGGGGCCATTCAAAAGGACGAGGAGTTCGTCGCATGGCGCTGCGTCAACTCGGATTGCCCGGCACAGGCGGCGCAGCGGCTCGAGCATTTTGCCGCGCGCACCGCGCTCGATATCGAGTGCCTCGGCGATATCGTGTCAGACAAGCTCGTCGAGCGCCAACTTGCAGGAAATCCGCTGGATCTGTTCGGCCTGAGCGTCGAGCAACTCGGTCCGCTCAACCTCGGCACCGAAGGCGAACCGCGCGTCTTTGGAGAGAAAAATGCCAACAAGCTCGTCGACTCAGTCTCACGCGCCCGCACGATGGGCCTCGACCGCTGGCTCTTCGCGCTGGCCATTCCCGAACTGGGTCGTACGACTGCCATCGCATTGAGCAGATTCCACAAGGACATTCCCGCCGTGGCGCAGTCAGACATTTTGAGCGATATCATTGCGCTGGATGATATGGGCGAGGAGGTGATTCACATCAATCCGCGCTCACGTAAAAACCCGCCCACATCAGAAGCCGACAAGGCCGAGCGTGAGCAGCGTTACTCAGAATTGGTCGACGAGATTCGCAAACGGGTCGAGCGCCTGGCCGAGCTGGGCTTTGCCCGGATCACGAAGGAGAACGGCAACCATCCACCAAACTACACGACCGAGGTCGGGCCATCCGTCGCCCGATCCGTGATCGCTTGGTTTGGCTCGGAAATTGGCCGTGCCACACTGGAGCGCTTGGCCAAGCTCGGGATCGACCCGCAAGGTTCGGAGCCGAGCAAAGCCACCGATAAAGGAATGGTAT
>CALJHX010000038.1 GCA_937770485.1 uncultured Verrucomicrobiae bacterium
GTCGAGCGCCGGGTTGTAGCCAAGCGGCAACGTCAGCACGAGCTGTCCGCCCGCAGTCAGCAACCCCCGGCAGGTCGTGATGGCTTGGCTGATTTTTTCGCCGCTTTCGCCGTTCGCCTCGTCGTCGTATCCGATGTGCTCAAAGGTCGAGACGGACAGAATCAAATCGAACCGTTCCGTCGGCGAGTAGTCGGCGATGTCCTCGTTGATAATGCCAGGGCCGCGTTCGTACTTGTCGAGAACCGTATGCGCGGTGTCGAGGTAGTGCGGCGTGACGTTGCCGACCTCGAGCACGCGTTTGCCGGCGAACCGCTCGAGAAATTCTCGGGCAATTGGCACCTCCACGGCACGCTCGGTGGCCCACGTCATGTTGTAGCGGTGATAAAACAGCGGCAGGGTTTTGTCCTCAAACACAAACTCCGCCCTGGCCAGGCACGGAATGATCAGTGGCGCGAACGCGCACCGCAACGGCTTCAGAAACAACTCGGCCGCGCCGAAACGGCGCACGAACCAGGCGACCTTGCCGAGCCGGCTGTTGTAAAGGTGCGATCCCATTCGTCGCCCGGCCTAGGCTGGCCGCGTCGCGATGGCCAGCAGCGTCTCGAAGTGCGGCTCCTCCTCCTCACGTGACACGACGCTGATGTCGATCTGCGCGAAGCCGGCCAACTCGAACCACTGGTGCAGCTCGCTCTCGGCGAACCCCAGCCAGCGGTCGCCGAACAATTCGCGCGCTTGGTCGAACTTGTGCGCGACGAGGTCGAGAATCATCAGCTGGCCGCCGGGCTTGATGATGCGAAACGCGCTCTCGATGGCTTGCGCCGGTTCCTCGGCGTGATGCAGCGCCTGGCTGAGGATCGCGAGGTCCACCGACGCGTCGTCGATCGGCGGATGCTGCAGGTCGCCCCGCCGGAACTCGAGGTTGGCCAGGCCGTTTCGCCCCGCCTTGGCCTTACCGAACTTGACGATCTCCGCCGAGTTATCCACCGCGATGACGCGTTTGCATTTGCGCGCGAGCAACTCGCTCAACAACCCCTCGCCGGAGCCGAGATCCGCGACGACAATCTCCGGCACGAGCCGAAGCAGCAGTTGGCCAAACGCCTGCCACGAGCGGCCCGGCCCGTACACGCTGTCGAACCGGCCGGCGACTCGGTTGAAATAGACGAGGTCCTGATTTTCGCGCCGCTCGAGGATGCGCTTCAGGTTCACGAGGTCGGACACGTGCTCCGGGATTTCCCCTGCCCCGGCGACCGCCAACTCCACCAGTTTGCTGCTGTCCGCGCCGTTGTCACGGGCGACGCGGTAGTAGGCGTTTTTGCCGTCACGACTCGACTCAACGAGGCCGGCCTCCTGCATCTGGCCAAGGTGCATCGATATGCCGGACTGGCGCATGTTCGTGATCTCGGTCAACTCCCGCACCGTCAACTCGCTCTCGTTGAGCAGCGCCAACAGCCGCACCCGGGACGGGGCGGAGAGGGCGCGAAGTGACTTGAGTGTGGAGGCCATTGACGATTCTCGCTGGCCGCAGACGGTTACACCACGAGGCCCGGTTTTCAAGTCAGCCGTTGAGCGACTCGGCCGCCTTGGCCAAGCTGTCGCAGTCGGCGACGTTCAGCATCTCGATATCCCGATCGATCCGCCGCATGAAACCGCTCAGCGCCTTGCCCGGGCCAAGCTCGATGAATCGCGTGATGCCGTCGGCGATCATCGCGCGGATGCACGCCTCCCATTTCACCGGCGAGGTGACCTGATCGACCATCGTGGCGGCGATCGTGCCGGCGGCGGCGTGCGCCTGCCCGGTGACGTTGCTGTAAACCGGCACCGATGGCTCGCGCAACTCGACCTTGGCCAAGGCCTCGGCCAAGCCGGCCTGCGCCGGTTGCATCAACGGCGAGTGATACGCCCCGGCGACCGGCAACGGAATGGCACGCTTGGCCCCGGCGGCTTTCGCGGCGTCGCAGGCGGCTTCCATTTTGTCGGCGTCGCCGGAGATGACAATTTGGCCGGGGCAATTGAGATTGGCCAAGCTCACGCTGGCCTGGCCGCAAACGTCGCGCACCGCCTCCTCGTCGAGGCCGACGATCGCCGCCATGCCGCCGGCGCTGGCCTCGCAGGCGTGCTGCATCACCTCGCCCCGGCGGCGCACCACGCGAAGCCCATCCTCAAAGCCAAGCGCATCGGCCGCGGCCAGCGCGGTGAACTCGCCCAGCGACAAGCCGGCCGTCGCGTCGAACGCCAGCGACGGCGCCTGCTCACGGAGCAGTTGAAGCGCAACCCAGCCGACGAGATAAATCGCCGGTTGCGCGTGCTCGGTGCGCACCAATTCCTCCTCCGGCCCGGAAAAACAAATCCCGCTCAAGCTATAGCCCAGCGCCTCGTCGGCTTGGGTGAACAACGCCTTGGCCGTGGGATGCGACTCCGCCAGGTCCCGCCCCATCCCGACAACCTGAGCCCCCTGCCCGGCAAACAGCAATGCAGTCTTCGCCATGCCCCGAAGGTTAACAGCATGGGATAAAAGTGTGGAGGAAGAACCGCTGCGACTACTCCGTCGAGGGCAATTTGGTGAGGTAACTTTGGTGCGTTCTGGAGGCGATGCTTTTTGTGGCGGATTCTGATCCGCCAGCGGCTCGCAGCACATCGGCGATCCCGCTGTTGGCGGTCAGGTCCAGCGGCGTGCCGTACTCGCAAATCTGGTTAAGCCGGGCACCGTGGGCGATCAGGAATTTTGTTACTGCGGGGTCTTCGCGCTTGGCCGCGTTGTGCAGTGCGCTGCGACCGTAATGGTTCCCGGTGGCCACATCCGCGCCGGCCTCGACCAGCAACTCGAGCACCGGCAGGCTGGCAAACTCCGCGGCGGCGATCAGCGGCGTGGATCCCCGGCAATCGCGTGCGTTCACAGCCGCGCCCTTGGCCAGAAGCAATCGCACGACCTCAAGCCGGTCCTCGTCGGCGGCCCGATGCAGCGGGGTTCGGCCAAACTGGTTTCGCTGATTCGCATCCGCGCCCTTGGCCAAGAGCAGTCGGGCGACCGCCAAGTCCGGACTGGCAACTGCCTCGTAAAGCAGCGAGTTGCCGGCGGTGTTGGTGGAATTGGCCAAGCTTGGCCCGCCCAGGTTTTTCGCCACCGCAGCCACGTCGCCCCGCTCCACCGCCTGCCAAACCGTGGCATCCACCCCGCCGGTTTGACTGGCACCGCAGCCAGCCAAGGCCACTGCCGCGGCGGTGATCAGGAGTCGTTGGAGTTGCGAGGCGGACATGTTTCGACAAAGGCTAATCCAAGGGCTTGATGGGGTAAAACTCGGAAGGCGTGTGTTCACGGGTCATTATTTTTTTCAGCCGTGCCACGACCTTGGGATTGTTGGCGGCGACGTTGTTTGATTCGCTGATGTCGGCCTCCAGGTCGTACAGCTCGATCCTGAGCGGGGTTTTGTTGTTTTTACGGAGGATGTTTTGGCGGACGGCTTTCCAGCGTCCGGCCCACACGGCCTGCTGCCCGCCGTAGCCGGAGAATTCGCGGTAGAGAAACTTGCGCGGCCGCTGCTTTTTGCCGAGCAGCGTGTTTGCGATGCTGATGCCGTCGATGCCGGCAGGCGCGCTGGTTTTTTCGCCGATCAAGTCGAGCAGCGTCGGCATCCAGTCCTCGAAGCCGGTCACAAAGCCGGAGGTGCTGCCGGCCTTGATTTTACTGGGCCAACGGACGATGAGCGGCACGCGCACGCCGCCCTCGTACAGCGACCCCTTGAGGCCGCGCAACGGCTTGACGCTCTCGAAGAAGTCGTAGTCCACCTCGGCCTTCAGGTGCGTGGTGCCGTTGTCGGATGTGAACACAACGATCGTGTTTTCGGCGAGGCCAAGCTCGTTGACGAGGTCGAGCACTCGGCCGATGTAGCGATCCATCCGCGTGATCATCGCGGCGTACGCGGCGCGCGGCGTGAAGTGCGGCGTGTAGCCGTAGCCCTTGGCCCGGGTGAATGGCGGGTCGTCCCACTTCTGCGCGAGGTACGGCGCGAGTTCCTCGTCCGGCACGTGCAGCGCGACGTGCGGGATGACGGTCGGGTAGTAGAGGAAAAACGGCTTGTCCCGGTTTTTGCGGAGGAACGCCAGCGCCTGTTCGTTGATGCGGTCCGGCGCGTAGTCCTGTCCCTTGAAAATGTCGTAGCTGCGCGGGTCGGCCGGGTCGGCGTCCCTGGGCAGCGACGCGTGGCCCGGCACCGGCGGGTTGTTGTTCAGCGGAACGCGCTTGAGGTTGCTCCAGAGATAATTCGGATAATAGCTGTGCGCGTGGCGCTGGCAGTTGTAGCCAAAAAACCGGTCGAAGCCCTGGTTGATCGGATCGCCCTCCGAGCCGGGAAAGCCGAGTCCCCATTTGCCGAACGCGCCGGTGCCGTAGCCGTGGCTGCGCAGCAACTCGGCGATGGTCTGCTCCGCCTTGGGGATGGGCCGCTGGCCTTCCGGCTTCACTTCGCCGTTGTTGCGGACGAAGGCGTGCCCGGGGTGCTTGCCGGTGATGAACACGCAGCGCGACGGCGCGCAGACGGCGTTGCCACAGTAGTTGCGCGTGAAGCGCATGCCCTGCGTGGCCAAGCGGTCGAGGTTGGGCGTCTTGATTTTTTTCTGCCCGTAGCTGCCCAGCTCCGAGTAGCCCAAGTCGTCGGCAAGGATGAAGATGATGTTCGGCTTGGCCGCCTCGGCTTGGGCGGACTTGGCCAAGCTCAACGAGACGACAGCGACCAGGGCCAGCTTGGCCAAGCGAATGAGTCCGGCGCACGATAATTGCATAGGGCCGCGCAGCCTCACACAGCGGCGGTTGGCGGACAAGAAAATCGCAACGTTGCACCGGAAACAAAAAAGCCGGCCAAGCCTGAGCTTGACCGGCCAAATTTCGTTCCGAAGCGCCAAGGTTGGGGGAACCTTCAAGCTCTTCGGTGAATGTTCAGATAGATGCGATGTCAGCAGTAGGGGACATTCACGACAGCACTCGCATCAAACACCGTGCGAACTGGCGCGACAAGACCTCCTGCCGCATGATCCGTCAAGCACTTTTTGCGTGATTTTAACACTTTTTTTGCGCAGCCACGCGCTAGATGAGGTCAAAAATCGCCGATAGGGTTGTTTTACCGCGATGGATGACTGGTATTGGGTGTGCTTTATTCCCAGCACTTATTCGTCTACTCCATTGACGCGGGGTACTTTTGGCCTATCTTTCCCGCACTAAATTGAATCGATTATGAAAAAAACACTCATCGCAGCAGCGCTGCTCGTCTCGGCTGGCGCGCTTGGCCAAGCGGCCGATTGGCCCAACTGGCGCGGCCCGGACTACAGCGGCATCTCGCAGGAAACGGACTGGTTCGAGAAATGGGGCTCGAGCGGCCCCAAGCGACTTGTGGGACGCCTCGGTCGGCACCGGCTTTGCCACGGTTTCTGTGGCAGACGGACGGGTGTTCACCATGGGCAACAAATCGAACCGCGACACAGTTTACGCCCTGGAGGAAGCGACTGGCGATATCCTGTGGCGACATTCCTATTCTGAAGCATTAAACCCCAGACAATACGATGGCGGGCCCAATACGACTCCCACCGTCGATGGCGAATACGTTTACACCCTCAGCAAGACCGGAAAAGCGTTTTGTCTTGAAGCAGCCACCGGAGATGAGGTGTGGAACAAGGATTTGAAAAAACTCTACCGTGTTTCGACACCTACCTGGGGTTTTGCCTCCTCGCCGCTGATCCATGGAGACAAGGTCGTTTACAATGTCGGCTCGCGAGGGATTGCGCTCAACAAGAAAACCGGCAGCCTCAAGTGGAAAACCGGCACCGGCAAATCAGGCTACGCGACTCCCGTTCCCTACGACCATCGTGGCACCGAGGCATTCATCATGTTTGGCAGCAGCAGTGCCTACGGCGTTAATGCCGCCACAGGTAAGCAGCTATGGTCAAAGTCCTTTAAGACCAGTGCCTCGGTAAACGCCGCAGACCCGGTGCTTGTACAACGGCAAGATTTTCCTCACCTCCAACTCCCGCGATGGCGAGTTGATCGAACTGAACGGCACCAGCACACGTTCCAAGTGGAAGAACCGCAACATGCGCATCCACTTCAACCCCGGTGTGGTGATCGGCGACTACTTCTACGGAGCCGACGGCCGCATAGAGCGCGGCAACACCGTCCGCTGCATCAACATGAAAACCGGCGAGACCGAGTGGACGAAAAGCAGCATCCCGTGCGCCTCGATCACCGCCGCCGACGGCAAGCTGATCCTCCTCAGCCGCACCGGGTACCTTTATGTCGCCGAGGCATCGCCGAGCCGCTTTAAGCAGCTGGCCAAGTCCAAGGTCCTTAGCGGCACCTGCTGGACCCCGCCTGTATTGGCCAATCGAAGCGTTTATGTCCGCAACTCCCGTGGCACGCTCTACAAGCTTCAAATGAGCGAGATGGTGGTCGAGCCGCAGCCGTTGGCCGTCAACATCGCCGGCAGCCGACTTGAGTTCTCCTGGCCGGCCAAGGGCAACTTCATCCTCGAGTCCACCGACGCGCTTGGCCAAGCGGCTCCGAGTGGGGCGAGGTCGGCAGCGGCACGGCCAAGGAGGATGACCGTTACGTCGTCCGCGTCCGGCCAAGCGCCTCACAACAATTCTTCCGTCTCCGCAGCGAATGAGCCTGGCCAGACGCAATGCCTTCACGCTGATTGAGCTGCTCGTGGTGATCGCGATCATCGCCATCCTCGCCGCGTTGCTGTTGCCTGGCCTGGCCAGCGCCAAGGAGCGCGCGCGGCGGGCCAACTGCAAAAACAACATCCGCCAATTTCTGCAGGTGGCCCACATGTACGGCGGTGACAATGAGGATAAACTCCCCAGCGGGCTGTCGGACGCGAAGGATCCCATGGACGACCACACCCCGCTGATCTCGTCGCCGATCCGCGCCGCCCTGCTCCAGTACGCACCATACAAAATCTACGAATGTTCCAACCTCGGCAAGCCGTTCGGCAACCCCAGGGGCTGGCTCTTTGAGGGCTGGGGCTACGTCATCGGCTACAACTACCTCGGCGGTCATTACCAGACACCGTGGCCGGCGATGGGCGAATTTCAGGGCTGGATCTCCCCGCAAACCCTCACCGACAACCCCAGCCTGCCACTCGTCACCGACCTCAATACTTGGTCGCCTGGCTACATGCACTCACTCGCTCCACACGGCCCGCGCGGCCCGATCCTATTCGACTACAACACTGACGAAACCGGGGAACGCGACTTTTCAAACCCCGGCGCCGAAGGGGCGTCCTCCGCCGACATCGGCGCGGACGGCGGCAACGTCGGCTTGCTCGACGGCTCAGTGCGCTGGAAGTCCATCGACCAAATGCAGAAATACCGAGGCTCGCAGCTCTGGGGGGAGGACGGCGCGTTCACCGTCTGGTGAGCATTGCCAAAACGATCCTCGTTGGGTAAACCATCCGCGTGCCAAGCGACTCCTCCAGCATTCTGCTGCTGATCCCCGCCTACAACGAGGAGTCCCGCATCGGGCCGGTACTCGGGGAGTACGCGCTCTACTTTCGGGAGCATCATCCGGATAACTTCCACCTCGTCGTCGTGCTCAATGGCTGCACCGACGACACGCTCGGCGTCGTCGAACGCGCCTCGGAACAGTTCCCCGAGATCAGCCACGTCAACATCCCCGAACCAGTCGGCAAGGGTGGTGCGTTGATCGAGGGACTCAATCTCGCACCGGAGGTCGACCTCGTCGGCTACGTCGATGCCGACGGCGCAACCACTCCAGCCGCCTTCGACGACCTCGTCACCGAATGCGCCAGAGCCGACTGCGTGATCGGCTCCCGCTGGATGGCCGGATCGGTGCTGCGCCAGGAGCAAACCTTTCGGCGACAGTTCGCCAGCCGGGTGTTCCACGCGATCGTGCAGGGATTTTTCTGGATGAACATCCGCGACACCCAGTGCGGTGCCAAGGTGATGCGCCGCGAGGCGGTCGAGGCTATCCACGGCCAACTCACCGTCGCCGACATGGCGTTCGACATCAACCTGCTCTACGCCCTCAAGCGCTCCGGCTACACCGTGCGCGAAGTGCCCACCGAGTGGACCGACCAGGTCGGCTCAAAAGTGGAGATGGGCCGCACCTCGCTCGTGATGCTGCTATCCGTGATCCGGCTGCGCCTCTACTACTCGCCCCTTTACAGCTGGCTGGCCCCGCTGCGCCCGCTCGAGGCCTGGCTCTACCGCAAACTCAGCGCCCCTCCTCCCCTCAAATAGCGACAGGGAGCACACGCGGCTCGCGTGTGTTATTTCGGCCTCCCGCCGAAATGCGGCTTGGGCGAGGGCGCTTGGTGCCCTGACGGGGCAACATGAGATATCCCGGGGTGTCACCCTGGGATAATGCGCCAAAAAAATATCCCGAGCCCTGACAGTGCGAAATAAACCTTTCTGAACTCCAGCCTCTCATGCCGCCATTTCAGGGCTGAAACTCTTTGTGCACGTTGCAGATCCGGCGCGTTGCGCCGGGCTATCTCATGCCGCACAGTTGGGGCTGACTCGTCGCTACAGCGTCTTGTAGTGCGTCCGTCAATGCCGCTTTTGGATGCGATCCAAAGCGGTGCGGAGAACCGTACTCCACGCCGCTGAAGCGGATTTTTATGACCCGTTTTTTTTGACAACCCGCTTGGCCAAGCGGGTTTTGGTTTGCCCTGTGTGTTCTATTTGGGGCACGGTTTTGCACGTCCAGTGAAAGACAGCGACGACCCATCCACCCTCCCGCTCGCCGGCAACAATGCCGGGGCTGAGGCCTTGTCCAATGTCCGGGAACAGGGCGGCAGCCTTGCCGGGCTGCGCACGGTCTGGGAGAGCCACCGGCGCGACGCCTGGGCGGAGGACGTCGCCATTTACCGCCAAGCGGTGGGCTCGGCGCTGAAGCTGGGTGAGGCGTTCCTCTCCTACGACATCGCCCGTGAGGGATTGGGGGTCTTCGCCGGTGATGTTCGGCTGTTGCAGTTGCAGGCGCTGGCCCTGGCTCGCACCGGGGCCACGCGCCGTGCCAGTGCCATTCTGGTCGGGCTTCGCGAACAGGGGCAGGAGGACGAGGAAACCTTTGGCATCCTCGCACGCACGCACAAGGATTTCTGGATGATCGCCCCGACGGAGGAGGAGCGCGAACATCATCTGCGCCGCAGTCTAGAAGACTATCTCAAAGGCTATGAATGCTCCGGCGGCTATTACACCGGCATCAACGCCGCCTCGATGTCGCTCGTGGCCGGGGATACGGAGACCGCCCGGCGCATCGCCGCCGAGGTTCGCGTCATCTGCGAGGAGGGCCTGGCCAAGGGCGGGTCGGACTCGCCGGAATTGTACTGGTTGCTGGCCACCGCCGCCGAGGCGGCGCTGGTCTCCGGCGACATGGACTCCGCCCGACTCAACTACACCCGCGCCACGACCGAGAGCGACCCGGGCGCCGCCGAGTTGAGCCGCACGCGGAGCCAGGCGCGATTTCTTCTCAAGTGCCAGGAACAGGATGAGCACGCGCTGGACGATTGCTTCGTGCTGCCGAGGATCGGGCTGTTCACCGGGCACATGCTCGACCGCCCGGACCGGCCGGCCCCGAGGTTTCCCGCCGCGCTCGAGGAGGCGGTTCGTGGCGAGATCGAAGCGTCCCTCGAGCGGCGGGATGTCCAGATAGGCTACAGTTCACTCGCCTGCGGTGGCGACATGTTGTTTGCGGAATCCGTCCTCAAACGCGGCGGCGAAGTGCACATCTTTTTGCCGTTAGATATCGAGACGTTCATAAAGCACAGCGTCCGGCTTGTCCCGCAGGAGGGACTGGTGGAGCGGTTCCATCGCTTGCTCGACAGCGCTGCAAGTGTCCGCATTCTCAATGAGCATGGAGATTCCGACGACGGCGCCGGCTACGATTTCTGCAACCGCGTCATCGCTGGGGCCGCCATTCTCAAGAGCCGGTTTCTCGGCATGGACATCGCCCCCATTCTGCTTTGGGACGGGAAACGCGGCGACGGTAGTGGTGGGACGGAGTCGGTCCGCAACTACTGGTGCCACGCCATCGATCAAGAGGCCGAGATCTTGCCGATGGATCGATTCCTCGCCAAGGCCAGCGGCCTCGCCCTGCCCGAGCCGGCACCGAAACCGGCCGCCTCCGACGCCGGGCCGACCGACCGTGCTCCGCAGGAAATCCGCGCCATGCTCTTTGCCGACACAGTCGGTTTTTCCCGTTGGCCGGAGAATTGCATCCCGCCGTTCATCCGCGAGTTCCTTGGCCGTGTGGCGCCGATCCAGGAGCAGTGCGACACTCGGCCGCTATACGTCAACACCTGGGGCGACGCAATTTGCGCCGTGTTTGAAAACGTCGAGACGGCGGGCCGCTTCGCGCTGGCGCTGCAAAAAACAATGCGCGAGACCGACTGGGAAAACACCGACTTGCGTAGAGACATCAGCATCCGCATCGGGCTGCACGCCGGGCCGGTTTACAAGTGCTTCGATCCCCTGATGGGGCGGGACACCTACTACGGAGCACACGTCAACCGCGCCGCCCGTATCGAGCCGGTCGCCGAGGAGGGGCAAATCTTCGCGAGCGACGCGTTTGCGGCGCTGGCTGCCATCACGAAGGTGAGTGACTTTCTCTGCGACTACGCAGGCACACGCAAACTTCCCAAGGGCGCTGGAATACTCTCAACCTTCCTCGTCCGACCAGCCCGCTGAACCGATTGTCCAGCACTTCGTTTTTTCTTCGCGACTTCGCGTAATAACCGAGCAACACCGCGTCAATCCTGCACGCGGATGCGATAGAACTGCGACGCGCCGAGGTCGCCGCGCGGGTCGGACCACTCGATGCGGCGTTCACGTCGGCCTTGCTCTCGACGAGCACTCGAACGACCTCGATGTAGCAGTTGTAGGCCGCATACTGTAGAGCCGTGTAACCGCCCTTGTCGCCGCCGTTCTCGATGAACCACTTGACCGCATCGGCCTAGCCGTTGGCCGCCGCGTAGTGGATGTCCGTCTCGGCGCGAAGCTCCTTGCCGGTGCGCGCGCCCTTGGCCAGGAGCAACTCAACCAGCGCAGCGTTCCTGAGTGACACCGCATAGTCGAGCGGTGTCTTGTTTTTACCGTCCTTGGCATTCACCGCCGCCCCAGCGTCGAGCAGCGCCTTGGCCAAGTCTAGGTTGCCGTCATAATAGGCAACGTAATGTAGCGCCGTCTTGCCGCGAAGTGCAACGGCGTTTGCTTCTGCTTGTTCAGGCTATTCACATCAACACCGGCCTCGAGGTGTTTCTTGATGGCCTCGAGCGCGCCGATCTCCGCGGCGACAGAAATCGACTTCGCCGCCGCCTCGTCGCTCTTGCTCATCACGCCGCCGCGGATGTAGTTGGCCAGTTCCCGCTTGGCCTCACCGGTGGCGAGGTCGAGCGCGGTGCGCCCCTTTTTGTCCTTGGCCTCGAGGTCGGCCTTGGCCTCGACCAGCAGCTTGGCCATGGCGAGTTGATTAAGCTGGGAGGTGTAGTGGAGCGGTGTCTTTTTGCTGTTGCTCGGCAGGTTGATATTCGCGCCGTTGGCCAAGGCGAACTCCGCCACTGCCGTCTGGCCGGTCCGAGCCGCGATGTGCAAGATCGAGTAACCGTTTTTGTTTTGTTCCCCGATCTTGTTGTCATTGGCGAGGAAGACCTTGATCGCCTTAACATCCCCCTTGGCGGCGGCCTCCCAAATACCGGCGGGAGGCTTGAGCTCCGGTTTTTCCTGCGCTTGGGCGGTGGCTGTGTAACCCGCCACGGCAAGTGCTGCGGCGGCCAAGATGCTGTGAAGCGTCCTCATCATTTTCCGGAAAAGTATTCTATATTGACGGTTTGTAATAACGAAAAATGGCCTTATTCTGCTTTCGACAGCAAGCGGAATACCAACTACAAAAACGGCGGTTTTTTTGGGTAAGGACGGTTGATCTGTGGTCAAGCGCGTGACCTCTGCGCACTTGAGTGCCACTCACTCAGCCGCCGCGCTTGGCCAAGCGCGGCGGCTCGGGCATGCTACGGGCAGATTGCGCCATGCATGAGATGAGTTTTTTACAGGACTTGGCAGTGGTCATGATTGCCGCCGGAATCGTGACCGTGCTGTTTCAACGCCTAAAGCAGCCGGTGGTGTTGGGCTACATCGTCGCTGGTATTCTCATTGGCCCATACTTACTAAAGCTCATTAAAGAGCAGGATGCCATCAAGTCGCTCGCCGAGCTGGGCATGGTATTCCTGATGTTCTCGCTTGGCCTCGAGTTCAATCTGCGCAAGCTTCGACGCGTCGCCGCCACCGCGCTGGTCGCCGCGCCGCTGGCGATCCTGCTAATGGTGTTCGTTGGCTACCAAGTCGGCCAACTGATGGACTGGACGCCGGTGAGTAGTCTGTTTCTTGGCGCAATTATTTCCATCGCCTCAACGTCGGTGATCGTAAAAGTGCTGCGCGAAATGAAGCGCGACCGCGAGCCGTTCGCCGGGTTGATTTACGGCATTTTGATCGTCGAGGATCTGCTCGGCGTGGTGATGATCGTGCTGCTCACCGGCATCGCGTCCACCGGCGACCTTGGCCTGCAATCGATGGCCGCCTCCACCGGCAAACTGCTGGTGTTCCTCGTGACCGTGCTGGTGGTCGGGCTGCTGGTCGTACCGCGTCTGCTCAATTTTGTCGCCCGTTTCGAGAGCAACGAGCGGTTGCTGGTCGCCGTGCTGGGGCTTTGTTTTGGCACGTCGCTGGTCGCGGCCAAGCTGGGTTTCAGCGTGGCGCTGGGAGCGTTCCTCGTCGGCGCGGTGATGGCGGAGTCGGCGCAGAGCCGGCGGATCGAGGCGCTAGTCGAGCCTGTGCGCGACCTTTTCACGGCGGTGTTTTTCGTAGCGATCGGTTTGCTTGTTGACCCGGCGCTGCTGTGGCAGCACATCGTGCCGATCGCCGGCATCTCGCTGGTGGTGATGATCGGGCAGATCGCCGGCAACACGTTTGGCACCATGGTGGCCGGGCACGATGTGCGCACCGCTGTGCGGGTCGGCACCGGCCTGTCACAGATCGGCGAGTTCTCGTTTGTCATCGCCACGCTGGGCCTGACGCTGGGCGTGACCGACCCGAGCCTGTACCCGATCGTCGTCGGCGTGGCGCTGGTCACGACACTGTTCACGCCGCTTTGGATTCGCAACGCCGACCGCCTCACCGACGCGCTGCTGCGTGCCGCGCCGAAGCCGTTGGCCGGTTATCTCACGCTCTACAAGGATTGGGTCGAGCGATTCAAGGGCGGCCAGTGGAACAGTCTCGCGTGGAAGCTCTCGCGCAAGTGGCTGCTGCAAATGGCGATCAACATGGCGCTGGTCGCCGGGATGCTGATCGGTGCCGCGACTCTTGCGCGGATCGAGCCGGCTTGGCTGGCGAAATGGAAACTAAAACCGGACACACTCCGCACGATGCTGTGGGTGGCTGCGCTGGTGTTCTCGCTGCCGATGCTCATCGCCAACCTCCGCAAACTGCAGGCGCTCGGCATGCTGATCTCCGAAGCGACCATCCGGCACAAGTCGGCCGGGCAACGCACGCAGTCGCTCCGCGCGGTAGTGGCCAACGTCTGCCTCATTGCCGGCACGGCCGGGATGGTTCTTTGCGTGTTGCTGCTCAGCTCCGCGCTGTTGCCGCCGCTCGGCGTGATGCTGGCGTTGGTAGTGGTGCTGGTGGTGGTGGCCTGGCTGCAATGGAGGTTTCTCGTGCGCGTTTATGCCCGGGCACAGATTGCGCTTAAGGTAACATTCGAGGCCAACGAGCTTGGCCAAGCGGAGATCGAGGCCGCCGACCTTCCGGCCGGTTTGCTTGAGGCCGCGCACCTGGACAGCGTGCGCCTGGCCAAGGGCAGCCCGGTGATCGATCAACGGATCGGCGAACTGGATTTGCGCGCGAACACCGGCGTGAGCATCGTGGGCATCGAGCGCGACGGCGAGCGCATCGTCAACCCCGGCCCGGAGAAGACGCTGCTCGAGGGCGACCGATTGCTGCTGCTCGGCGAGGACACCCAGCTCCCCAAGGCCAAGGCCGAGTTGAACGGCTAACTTCGAACCTACTCGGCGGCGGTTGTTTTCGGCTTGAGCTGAGGGAAGAGCAGGACGTCTCGAATGCTCTCCTGTCCTAGCAGCATCATGATCAGCCGATCGATGCCGATGCCGATGCCGCCAGCTGGCGGCATGCCGTGCTCGAGCGCGACGAGGAAATCTTCATCGAGTTTTTGCTGCTCTTCGCCGGCCTGGTTTTGCAACGCCTCACGCTGGGCCACGGGATCGTTTTGCTCGGTGTACGCCGGGGCGATTTCCTGCCCGTTAATGCAGCACTCGAACACCTCGATCGTCGTCGGGTCGTCCGGCGTGAGCTTGGCCAAGGGGATCAGTTCCTTCGGCAAATGCGTGACGAACGTCGGCTGAATCAGCGTCGGCTCGATGAGTTTTTCGAACAGGCCGTTGGTCACTTCGTAATCCATGTAGTCGGGGCCGATCTCTGCGCCGAGGTCGAGGGCTCGTTTGCGTCGTTCGTCCGGCGTGACGTCGAACCAGTCGGCGCCGCCCTTTTCGCGGATCAACTCTTTGTACTTCACGCGACGCCACGGGCCGGTGAGATCGATCGTGCGGGTGACGTTGCCCTCGGCGTCTTTGTGCTCGATGACGAGCGTGCCGACGACTTTTTCGGCGACACGCGTGATCATCGATTCTAGCAACTCCATCATCGTCTCGTAATCGCCGAACGCCTGGTACGCCTCGAGCATGGTGAACTCCGGGTTGTGCCTCGGCGAGATGCCTTCGTTGCGGTAATTGCGGCCGATCTCGAACACGCGGTCCATCCCCCCGACGAGCAGCCGTTTCAAGTAAAGCTCAAGCGCGATACGCAGATAAAATTCGCAGCCCAGCGCATTGTGCCGAGTGACGAACGGCTGCGCCGCCGCGCCACCGGGGATCGCCTGCATCGTTGGCGTCTCGACCTCGATGAAGCCGCGCTCGTGCATGAAGTCGCGAATCTCGCGGATAATCGCGCTGCGCTTGTAAAAGACCTGCTTGACGTCGTCGTTGGCGATGAGGTCGAGGTAGCGCTGGCGGTAGCGCGTCTCGATGTTCGAGAGGCCGTGCCACTTGGCCGGGAGCGGCCGCAGCGCCTTGCCGACGACGGTGAACTCCGCCGTCTTGAGCGTGATCTCCTCCGTGCGCGTCGTGAACATCGTCCCCTTCACGCCGATGAAATCGCCGAGGTCGAGCTTCTTCAGCACCTCGAACGCCTCGTCGCCGAGCGCGTTTTTCTGCGCGTAAACCTGCATCCGGTCGGAGCCGTCGCGGATGTC
This sequence comes from uncultured Verrucomicrobiae bacterium, assembly GCA_937770485.1. Classification (GTDB taxonomy): domain Bacteria; phylum Verrucomicrobiota; class Verrucomicrobiia; order Limisphaerales; family UBA1096; genus UBA1096. Next base: position 15,326 of record CALJHX010000038.1, read on the forward strand.
TAGAAAGATGCTTTTGCCCATCGTGCGGAACGCAGTCATGCGCCCGGCCAAGGCGACCTCGCGGCCTTCCTCGTAGTTTTCGCGGGCCCCGGCGCACGTCTCGTCCGGGGTGAACTTGTTGGCAAACGGCTCGATGCCCTTCTCCCGTAACGCGGCCAGATTGGCCCGCCTCTGCTCGATTAATGAATTTTCCTCTTCCATGAAACTCCCAAAAAGGGCGCACAGTTAATCACCCCGCCGCCCGCTTGGCCAACGAAAGTTTCGCTTGGCCAAGCGGTTGACGCCGCCCGGGCTGTCGCTAAACTCGGACGACCGACAATTCATGAAAATACGTCATTCGACCATCCTCCGGCTTGGCTTGGGCATAGTGCTGGGTGCCGCCGGCTGCACCACGCCTAGGCTCGCCCAGCAAAAGCGGGTCGTTTACGGCGAGCGCAACGAACACGAGCTGGCCTACGAATTCCTGCAGCCGCGGAAAACCAACGGCCTCGGCGTCGTGGTGATGGTTAGCGGCAGTTGGCGGTCAAACCCCGACGACTTCAAGCCGATAATGGGCAAGGCGTTCCTACGGCGCGGCTACTCGATGTTCGCCGTGTCGCACCTCTCCCAGCCCAAGGCGACCATCCCGGAAATTTACGACGACGTCACCCGCGCCGTTCGGCACATCCGGGAACACGCCGATGAGTACGGCGTCGACCCCGGCCAACTCGGCGTCATCGGGGCCAGCGCCGGCGGCCACTTGAGCCTGATGATCGCCACCCGGGGCAAGGAAACCACCGGCAAGCCGGACGGACTCGTCCGGGCAGTGGCGATCTTTTTCCCGGTCACCGACGTGATCAACTCGGGCAAGCCCCAAAAAAATGAGAAAGACGACAGGCCATCAAAAAAATTCCGCAAGTTGTTTGGCATCGACCCGGACGACATCGACGCATGGAATCGGGTCGGCCGCGAATTGTCACCGATCAACCACGTCGACGCGGATACGCCGCCGGTGCTGATCATACACGGCGACGCCGACGAGGTGGTGTCGATCAAGCAATCAGAATGGTACATCGAGGCCGCTGAAAAGCACGGGGCCACGGCCAAGCTCATCCGCAAGCGGGGCAAGGGCCACGGCTGGGCAACCATCCTGTGGGACATGCGAACGTTCGCGAAGTGGTTCGACGAACACCTCGAGCCGCCCGCCGCCAACTGACGCTCACCCCGTTGGCCAAGGAGGAACTTGCAACGGGACGGTCTTTGAGGTACTCAACTCACCCGCGTTTTCACGCGGTTTTCTCGCTTCGGCCCCAACCGGGGCATTTGCCAATGGCATTGATTGTACAGAAATTCGGCGGGTCGTCGGTAGCCGACATCGACCGCATCCGCAATGTCGCCAACCGCGTAGCCGAGTACCGCCACCGCGGCGACCAGGTCGTCGTGGTCGTCTCGGCGATGAGGGGCGTCACCGACAACCTCATCGACATGGCCAAGTCGCTCATGCCGGTGCCCAGCGAACGCGAGATGGACATGCTGCTCGCCACCGGCGAACAGACCACCGTCGCCCTGCTGGCCATTGCGCTGCAGTCGATGGACATCCCGGCCGCGTCGCTGACCGGCGCGCAGGCCGGCATCGTGACGGACAGCGTCCACTCGAAGGCGAAGATCCGCAACATCACGCCAAAAAAAATCCACGCCATGCTCGACGCCGGCAATGTCACCATCGTCGCCGGGTTCCAGGGCGAGACGAGCGAGGGCCACATCACCACGCTGGGTCGCGGCGGCTCGGACCTCACGGCGATCGCGCTGGCTTCGGCGCTCAAGGCCGACCTCTGCCAGATTTACACGGATGTCGACGGCGTTTACACCAGCGACCCGCGCATCGTGCCAACGGCGAAAAAGCTCGAGGAAGTTTCGTACGATGAGATGCTCGAGTTGGCCAGCCTCGGCGCGAAAGTGATGCAGTCGCGCTCGGTGGAGTTTGCAAAAAAGTTCGGCGTCATTTTCGAAGTTCGCTCCAGCCTCAACGACAACCCCGGAACCCTCGTGAAGGAAGAAACTAAAAGCATGGAAGACGTCGTGATTCGCGGCGTGTCGCTCGACAAGAACCAGGCCAAGGTCACTCTCGTCGGTGTGCCGGACAAACCGGGGATGGCCGCCCGCGTGTTCCAGCAGTTAGCCGACTCGGCGATCAACGTGGACATGATCGTGCAGAACGTCAGCCACGGCAGCGACACCCCGTCGACTGACCTGTCGTTCACCATCGACAAGCCGGATGTGGCCAAGGCGCAGGGCGTCATCGACGGCATGCGCGGCGACATCAGCTTTGGCGAGGCACTCACCGACGAGAACATCGGCAAGCTCTCCATCGTCGGCGTCGGCATGCGCAGCCACTCCGGCATCGCAGCAAAGGTATTCGAGGTGCTGGCCGCGGCCGACGTCAACATCCAGATGATCTCCACCAGCGAGATCAAGATCTCCGTCGTCATCGGCATCGACAAGGCGGAGGAGGCCACCCGCGCCGTCCACGACGCCTTCCTCGGCTGACACACTTGGCCGGCGGCTCCCCGAAATGTAACCTCCGGCCAAGCGGCCACGTATCATTGGCTGGTATTTTCGGATGAACCGCCCCCGACAGATTATCTGGCTCGCCACGCTGCTGGCGCTGACTTGCGCTTGGCCAATCGGCCTGACCGCACCGGCCAAGGCGAAACTGGTGTTCACCGATATCAACGGCAAAAGGCACGCACCGTTCACTTCCGGCAAGATAAAGGCGGTGGTGTTCCTTTTCCTGCTGCGCGACTGCCCGGTGTCCAACGTTTACACGCCGGAGCTCACCCGCATCCACAGGGAGTACTCGGGGAAGGGCGTCTCGCTCTACCTCGTGCATCCCGACCGCGACACCGACGCCAAGGCCGCCAAGGCCCACGCCATCGAGTACAAACTCACCGCGCCACTGGTGCTCGATCACGACCACAAGCTGACCCGCCTCGCCGGGGCGGAGGTCATGCCAGAGGCGGCGGTGTTCGACGGGAAAGGGCTTCTCGTATATCGTGGGCGCATCGACAACCTTTATGCCGACTTCGGCAAAAAACGTGCCAAGCCGACCCGGCGCGACCTGCGCGAAACGCTCGACGCGCTGCTCGCCGGCAAACGCTTGGCCAAGCGCACCACCAAGGCGGTCGGCTGCTACATCGATTTTTCCAATGACAAAAAAGACAACAAATAAACTCATCCGTGCCGGGCTGGCGCTGGCCGGTTTTGCCGCGCTGCAACCCACCGCGATCGCCGACGCCAAGGCCAAGCCGACATTCACCGAGGACATCGCGCCTATCATTTACAACAACTGCACCGAGTGCCATCGCACCGGTCAGGCGGCACCGTTCACTCTCAAGTCCTACAACGACGTGAAGAAACGCGCGCGCCTCATCACCAAGGTCACCGAGGATCACTACATGCCGCCGTGGCACCCGGTCGAGGGCCATGGCAAATTCGTCGACGAACGCCGCCTGACCACCGACGAACTCGCCACGCTCAAGAATTGGTACAAGACCGGTATGGCCGAAGGGCCGGCTCACAAACTCCCCGAGCCGCCCAAGTTCGCCAGCGACTGGCTGCTCGGTGAGCCGGATCTCATCGTGAAAATGTCCAAGGCCTACACCATGCGCGCCGACGGCTCCGACATTTACCGCAGCTTTTGTATCCCTATGGATCTGAAAGAGGACAAGTGGGTCGCCGGCTTCGAGGTCCGCCCCTCGGCCCGCGCTGTGCTGCACCACGTCATAATCCGCATCGACCAAAGCGGCGAGGCCCGCAAGGCCGATGGCGCAAAGGGGACGCCCGGCTTCAGCGGTATGCGAGGCTTCGGCCGCAGCTCGCGCGGCTCTCGTCGCGGTGGCAGTAACGACGTTTTCTCAGGCAGCCTTGGAGGGCTCGGTGGCTGGGCCGTTGGCGGCACACCGCGCATTCTCCCATTGGGCTTGGCCCGCAAACTCCCTGCCGGGGCCGACCTCGTGCTGAACTCCCACTTTCACCCCTCTGGCAAGGAGGAGGAGGAGCAGACCACCATCGGCCTTTACTTTACGGACAAAAAACCGGATCGGACGCTCATCGGGTTTCAGGTGCCGCCCATCTTCGGTAGCATCTCCGGGCTCGATATCCCGGCCGGCGAGAGCAACTACGAACTTACCAGCAAATTCACCACACCGGTGGACATCGACCTTGTCGGCGTCGGCGCGCACATGCACTACATCGGCCACACGGCCAAGGCCCACGCCACACTACCGGACGGCACCGTCAAACCGCTGTTCTACATCGACGACTGGGACTTCAACTGGCAGGGCCGCTACACCTACAAGCAACCCATACGCCTGCCGGCCGGCACCAGCGTCGAGGGCACCGTCTCCTTCGACAACTCGGCCACCAATCCGCACAACCAATTCAACCCGCCGCGCCGAGTCCGCTGGGGGCTCGAGTCCACCGACGAGATGGGCAGCGTCATCTTTAGCGCCGTGCCCGCGAGCGAGGCGGACCTTGACAAATTCAACGCCGCCGTCCGCGACCACGCAGTTGATGAAGCCCGCCTGATGGCTGAGCGCCGGATCAGCGAACGTGCCGGGAGCAGCCGAAGCGGCCGAACTGGCTTGGCCGATCAACTGGAGCAATTCCGCAACCGCCGCCCCGGGGGCAACAGCGGCAACCGGCTCGGCGGCGACTGGCGCACCCGGCTCGGCGCGCGCCTCAAGGAACTGGACAAAAACAACAACGGCGAAATCGAGCCGGACGAAATCGATGACCCCTCCCGCCGCTACATCCGCTTCGTCGACACCAACAAGGACGGCCGAGTCAGCAAGGAAGAGCTAAGCCAAATCGGCGAACGCTAAAAACCGGCAAAATTTACTACTCAAAAGCCGCCAGGTTACACGGCGGCTTTTTTTCACCCACTCAATGCGGCAACTAAGTGTTCTAGCTGCTCACGGGTGTGTTCGCTGGAAATGGCGAAGCGATAAAAAGCCCATTCGCTCCCCTTCGGGTAGCGAATGCACGAGGGATAAATGCCGGTGGCCAATAGCCGGTGGCTCAGCACCATGGCGGCTTTTTTTCCGGGACAATCGAGGCCGAATACCGGAAATGCCGAGTCGCCGCTTGGCTGCCCGGCGGCGAGCAACTTGGCCTTCACAAACGTGGTGTTGCGGCGGAGCCGCTTGGCCAAGGCGGGGCGGGTCCGCAGCAACTCAAGCGACGCCAGCATGGCCTTGGCCAAGCCGGCTGGCAACGAACTGCTGCCGGTAACGACGTTGTTGCCGTCAAGCAGCGCCGACAACAGTGGCGGTTTCGCTGCCGAAAAACCTCACCAGCGACGTTTCGAGTTTGTCGTGCGCCGGGTGGTTGCCGGTGGTCATCCGCGACGCGCCGGTGCCGAGGCCGTCGCGGGCGGCAGCTTGCGCGTGGGCCTTGAGCAGCTTGGGATGGTGCGCGAGTCGATAGTAGTCGCACCCGCCAAAATAAATCAGCCGCCTGCCGCGATAGCGCACGTGTGTGGCACCGTCCGGCTGGATGGCTTCGGGCAGACTCACGGCTTGGCCGGCGGCGGCTCGAGTTTCCGCAGGATGCCCGCCTTGAGTTCGGCGTACTGTGTTTCGTGCACCTTGGCCAGCAGCGCGCGTGCGGCGTCCGCTTGGCCAAGGTGCACGTGGATGCGGGCGAGATGAATCCGCACGCCCTCCGCCTCGACCGGCGAAGGCGCGATCGTGAGGGCGTCGTTCCACGCGGCGAGTGCAGCCTTGGCCTCGAACGGCTGAGTGCCCAGTTGCGCCAAGGCCGCGTCGGTGGCAAGGGTGAAATTTTTTGGGTCGAGCGAGCGCGCTTTTTTGAAAAGCTCGAGCGACTTGGGCACGATCAGGCTGCGGTCAATGAGGTAGTAGCGCGCCGCGTCGTCGGGGTAGGAAAATATCAGCGTGGCGAGATTTCGATAATAGAGCGCCTCCTTGGGAGCGAGTTCGGCGGCCTTGCCGAAGTGCCGGAACGCCTCGGCGATCCTGCCCTGTTTGCCGTACGCCTTGCCGATGTTGTTCCACGCGACCGGGTTTTTCGGCGCCAGCTCGAGCGCCTTCTTCCAATGCGACATAGCCTTGTCGATCTCGTTGATGTCGCTGAAAAAACTGCCGTACGCCAGCCGCGCACGGACGTGGCCAGAGTGGCGGATGAGAAACGCCTTGTACGCCTCGCCGACCTTGCTGAGCCGGTTGCGTACCTGCAAATCGAGCGACGCGGGATCGATGCCGACCTGCTTCGCGGTCAGCTTCGCATTGCTGCGAATCCATTTATCGACCTCGTCGTGAACCTTGTCGTCGAGCTCAAGCAATTCGCGGAACTCGCGCTCAATCACCGCACCGGACGCGTCCGCCGGCTTGGCCTCCCCGGCCACCGCCTGGCCAAGCGGGAGCAGCAGCGCTGCAAAAAAAATGTTCCGAATGGATAACACCGGCGGGAATGATTTAGTGGATGGTTTCAAGTTTCAAGTTTTCAGTTTCGAGTAATGCGCTTGAAACTTGAAAGTTCGGTCTTGAGACTCCCCCGCGCATCGTGACGTATTCCGAAGCCATTCAACATCTGCTCGAGCTGACCCTGTTCGGCTCGAAGCTGGGGCTGGACAACCCCCGCCGACTCGCCGCGTTGGCCGGGTCGCCGCACAAGCGGTTGCGTTTTATCCACGTCGCCGGCACCAACGGCAAAGGCTCGGTCTGCGCGATGCTCGAGTCGATTTACCGCGAGGCCGGCCTGCGTACGGGGCTGTTCACCTCGCCGCACCTCGTGTCGTTCCGCGAGCGGATGCAGGTGAACCGCGAGTTGATCCCGGAGGGGGCGCTCGCCCGGCTGACGGCGCAGCTTCGCGACTCAGCAGCGGGATTTCCCGAGGGCCAAGGGCCGACGTTTTTCGAGGTGGCGGTGGTGACGGCGCTGTGCCATTTCGCCGAGCAGTCGTGCGACATCGTGCTGTGGGAAACCGGCTTGGGTGGCCGGCTCGACGCGACGAACATCGTCACACCACTGGCCAGCGTGATCACCAACATCGGGCTCGACCACACGCGCTGGCTCGGCGAAACACACGGGGCGATCGCAGCCGAGAAGGCCGGCATCATCAAGCCCGGCATCCCAGCGCTGACGGCGGCCGCTCAACCGGAGGCGCTGGCAGTGATCCGCACCGAAGCGGCGAGGCAAGACGCGCAGCTGATCGAGCTAGGCCAAGCGGAGTCCACCGCCGACTTGCCGCTGCTCGGGCGGCATCAGCAAATCAACGCGAGTTTGGCCAAGGCGGTGGTCGAGCAATTGCAGGGAGAGTTGCCAGTGCCGCCTGAAGCGATTCGCGCCGGCTTGGCAAAGGTACATTGGCCGGGGCGACTGCAGGTCATCCGGCGCGGCAAACAGACGGTACTGCTCGACGGCGCGCACAACGCCGAGGGCGCAGCGATGTTGCGGCAGGCTTTGGCGGACGGGTTTTCCGCCGACTCGCCCGTTTTCATTCTCGGCATGGTGGACGAGAAGGACGGCGCGGGGTTTTGCGCCGAGTTGGCAACCTTGGCCAAGCGAATCGTTTTGTCGCCGATAAGCAGCGCCCGCTCGGCCAAGCCGGACAGTTTTGTGGTGGCGTGCCAAGCCGCCAATCCGGCGGCGGCGGTCGAGGTTGCCGAGTCGCTTGGCCAATCGCTGGAGTGGTGCGCGACCGAGCCGTTTGTGGTCGTCGCCGGGTCATTTTATCTAGTGGGAGAGGCAATGGAACGCCTCGGGGTGGCCCCAACGCCGAGCGAGGCCGAGCGGCAACTGAACGACTGGGGAGCGCCGGGACGCAAGCCAAAGACTCTTTCGGATTGACTTGGCGGGGGGAGTTTCGGCATAAAGCTCGGACACGGCGAGGCGCGTTGGTCTATCGGTTAGGACGCCGCCCTCTCAAGGCGGAAAGACGAGTTCAATTCTCGTACGCGCTACCATCTCGCCGACACTGCGGCCGACAAAGCCCATGACACCTTTTCAAATTATCTTCACTCCCACCGCCGCCGCCGAGCTCGGCACGCTGCCCAAGGAGCTGCAGTTGGAGATTCTCGGGGATTTTCGAGGCCTGCCCAACGACGTCCGCAGCGACGAGATGGACAGCTTCGGCCGCCTCAACCGCGACGGGCGGCATCTGTTCCGTTTCCGACTCGGCAGTTACCGGGTGTACTTCGAGCGACACGAGTTGGGAGTGCTGATTCACCGCATCCTGCACGCGAAGAAACATCTCCGGGATTTTCTCTTCCGCAACAAGCTGCCGGGCGGGGAGGATCGCGTGCTGGAGGAGACGCCGGAATTCTGGAAGCTGATCGAGTCGGCCAAGTCGGCCGACTGCTAGGCTACTGCAAATCCTCGCCCAGTTCCACGTTCCAGTAGGCCATATCGAGGAAGTGCCGCCAGCTCTCGTGGTAGTGCAGGCTGAAGCTCACCTGCATGAACGGATGCCAGCGCGGCTTGCGCGGCTTGCGAACCAAGTGCAGCCCGGCCTGCTCCGGCGTGCGGTTGGACTTGCGCGAGTTGCACGGGACACAGGAGCAGACAATGTTTTCCCACGAGGTCGGGCCGTCCTGTTGTCGCGGCACGACGTGATCCAGGTTCAAGTCTTTCGTGTCGTATTTTTTACCGCAATACTGGCAGGTGTTTTTGTCGCGCTGAAAAATATTGTGCCGGGTGAACTTAACCTCCTTGCGAGGCACGCGATCGTAAACCATCAGCAGAATCACACGCGGCAAACGCAGCTTTATGCTAACGCCATGGATGCTCTCGGGATCGGGTTTCTCCTCGGAAAGATCGGCCCACTGGTGAAAGCCAAACGTGTTGAAGTCGCCGTCCTCGCTGTGCACGACCTGCGCGTTGCCCTCGAAGAGCAGCGTCAAGGCTCTGCGGGCGGAGCAGATGTTTACGGCCTGCCAAAGCCGGTTCAGTACCAGAACCGGCTGATGTAACAGCGCTTCCATGATCTGAAAAAGTGGCCGGGAGGCTATCACGGCCATTTTGATAGAGTCAAACATCAACGAAAACACCAATTTTAGCCTTCAATCCGGCCCGTGAGGATGGTACTTCGGCGGCGACGTTCACATGAAAAATATCATCCCCCTTCTCGCCGCATGCCTGTTTGCGCTTGGCCAAGCGCCCGCCGAGGCGGCCAAGCGCCCGAATATCCTGTTCATGATGTCCGACGACCACGCCTCCGAGGCGATCAGCGCGTACGGCTCGTGGCTCAAGGATTACTGCCACACGCCGACCCTCGACCGGCTCGCCGCCGAGGGCATGCGCTTCACCAATGTCTGCTGCAACAACTCCATCTGCTCGCCCAGCCGCGCCAGCATCATCAGCGGCCAATATTCACACGTCACCGGCGCGCTCAACCTCGGTTGCCGCCTCAAGCCCAACGCCCCAAGCTACATCCGCGAGCTGACCAACAGCGGCTACGAGACGTGCGTCGTCGGCAAGTGGCACATGCAGCAGTTCCCGCGCGGCGTCGGCGACTACGCGGTGACCGTTGGCCAGGGCAGCTACTTCAACCCAACACTGCACCGCCCCGATGGCAGTCAGGAAAAGTATGAGGGTTACTACGCCGATCGCTACGCCGACTGGGCGCTTAAATGGTTGAAGCAACGCGACAAGGAAAAGCCGTTTTACCTCAGCCTGCACTTCAAGGGGCCACACGAGTATTTCGAGTACCCTGAGCGATGGGCCAAGCTGCACGAGGGCGTGAAGATTCCCGAGCCGCCCAGCCTGCACGAGGACATCACCAAGACCAGTCCCCTGCTCAAGGGTAAGCATTACTCCGTCATGTACGACTCCGAAGGACCGAAAAGTTTTTACCTCGTTTACGAGGACTACCTGGCTAAGCACTCCGCCGATCCCGCCGAGCGACGCTCGCTCGCCTACCAGCATCTCATCCACAAATACCTACGCTGCGTCGCCGCGATAGACGACAACGTCAAGCGTGTACTCGACCATCTGCAAGCCGAAGGCATCCTGGATGACACGCTCATCATCTACACCAGCGACCAGGGCTATTGGCTGGGCCAGCACAATATGCACGACAAGCGGCTCATTCTCGAGGAGTCACTCAAGATGCCGTTTATCGTCCGGTATCCAAAAGAGATCAAAGCCGGCAGCGAAAGTTCCAAACTCGGCATGAATATCGACTTCGGCCCAACCATGCTGGACTACGCCGGCATGAACATCCCAAGCGTGATGCAGGGCGTGAGCCTCCGGCCACTGCTGCAGGGCGTCGAACCGGCCGACTGGCGGGAGTCGATTTTTTACGCCTACTACAACCGCTCCCCCAAGCATTGGGGCATCCGCACTGAGAGATACAAGCTGATCCGTTTCCCTGACACCGAGGCAGTCGAGTTTTACGACCTACAGGAAGACCCCACCGAGATGTACAACCAAGCCGCTGAGCCAGGCTATAAAAATCAAATCGCCACCACCCAAAAACAACTGGACGCACTGATGACCAACACCGGTGTCACCCGCGAATTCCTCCTCAAAAAAATGGGCGACAACACCAAACTCCCCCCACGCCTTCACAAGAAGCGCAATAAAAGAAAGTGAGCCAGGCGCCTGGCCGAATGGTTACTCCAGGGTCTTTGTCCAGTTGATGAATTCCTGGTGCTGATCGGCTTGAAATCTGTTGGTATCGTCTGGGGCAAGCCAGGCGAGTGAGCCTTTGGCGATACGCGGCCTAGCCGACCGGACCCGATCGATGACTTCCGCTACCGCGTTGAAATCGGCAAAGCGATCGCGCTTGGGTGTGACAACCAAACATGGTTTCGGAAGCACCAGACCAAGTACATCATCGTAGTCGAAAGGTATTTCGCTCTCTCGTCCATCGAAGAGGCCAAGGAGCGGTTGCAACGCGTGCAGTTCCCAGAGGCGCCTGTTGCCGCCAGTCGCCCTGGCATTGCCGGCATTTCGCAAGGGAGTCCAGCCACTGAAACAGGCTACACCTGCGACGCGATCATCGAGCGCGCCGGCATACATCGTAGTCAGCACGCCGCTTGAATATCCGAGCAGGAACACCCGCTTGGTGTCGAACTCGGGGATCGCGCTTTTTGCTGCACCCCTCCCCTCGACAGCGAAACTCACAGCAGCCTGAGCGTCCATCACCATCCGGCCAAGCTTCGACCAGCGCGGATGGTTTTTGTAAAAGTCGCGCCCCTCGAGCAGTCGCAGGCCAAAACCACATTGATCGTAGGCGATGACAGCGAAACCGTTCTCAGCCAGCCGTTGATAAACCGTTGTGCCTTCCACGCCGTAACCCTCGTTGTAGCCGCTGTGATAGGAGAGCGGATGTAGCCAAACGACCACCGGCATGGGCGTCGGCGCTCCGACTTTGAAATAAAGATTGCCGCGCACGCCGTGGCCAAAGCGGATCGGTACTCGGCGCACGCCCCTGGGCGTCCAGCGGTCGTGCGTCATCAAACTCGACTCGGCGTCGGTAAGGAATTCCTCCTGGTCGACCGGCGGCAAAGTTTTCGGTGCTTGGCCAAGCGACCATTTGATGCGTTCGATGGCGGGAACGTCCTTGGAGATGGCCAAGCTGGCTTCATTTTGCTGGCTACGCCACTGTTCCCAGTCGAAGTCGTGGATCAATTGCTCGGGAAACTCCCCTTGCTTGGTCAAGCCGCGGCCAAAAGCCAGATCCACCCAATCGAGATTACGCTGCCGATCAGCCCGGCTGACCTGTTCCGGCGGCGGGCCGGATGAGTGGCCACCTGTGCGGTAATCAATCCGCAGGTTTTGCTCCGCCCCAAGAAACCGATAGACGGAGCGGCCCTCGATGTAGGCTTTCTCGACGGCAAAGGTCGGCTCGGAGCCGTCGTTGTTCGCGGTGTGAATGAGACAGTGACGCGGTGCGATCAACGCATACCAGCCGTGGGCGTCGATCGGCAGTTCATTCTCGCGTCCGGTGAAGTCGCGCAATGAAGGAAGAAACCATTCACTAGGAAAATCGGATGGTGCCTCGGCGTAGGTGTTACGACTGGTGAACCGGTAGGGGCTGGACGCGGGGGAACCCGGACTGCGGGCGACGACGCAGGTAATGCGCTCATCGAAAGCGCCGGCAATCATCGCCTGTTTGCCGTAACGTGAAAACCCGATGATCGCGATTTTGTCAGCATCAATTTCGGCAATGGATTGATCACCCAGAAGATAATCTATGCAGCGACTGGCCAGCCAGCCCTTGGTGCTGATCTCCGTCCAGGTGGCCTTTGGATATTCCTTGCGGAAGGTCTGCCAAATACTGTCGTAGCCTCGGTAATCAGCCTCGCGGTGGTGACTGTCCACGCCTGGAAAGAGACAGACGGCGTAGCCGCGTTTCAGCGCATCCTCACCCCAGTAACGCTGATAAAACCGAGGCGCGGTCAGCAGCAGTGGAAATGGCCCATCGCCATTTGGTAGCCAAAGCGCCATCTCGAACGCGAGACGGTTTGGCGTGGCCAGCGTGATACGAATTCGCCGCCGAGTGGAGCCGTCCTCGTGCACATTTTCGCTGGTGACTTTGGCCCCGACAATCTGCGGTATCTCGACGGGAAAACTGCCGATGAAATATTTGATGAGCAACGATCGGACTTCCTCGCGGCGCTCTTCCCACTCACCGTGAGATTTAACTTTACGACCATCTAGTAATTCAAGCAACGGCGGCAGCTCAGCGCGTGAATACGCCTGACCAAGCGCCGTGAGCGAACTCAACGAAATGACGGCGACTACAAGCCAAAGGCAAATGAAACGGGATGTATTCAAACCGCACTGCTACCACTCCGGCCAAACGACAACAAGTCAATCGTTCTCAAAACAAACTCTATGTTTACTGAGCTAAAACGATTTTTTATTGCAAACATCATATACAGCGTTAGGAGCAGCGTTTGTTTAGGCAAAAAACTGAACGGACCCCCCTTGGCGGACAGCTTCAAAACGAATACCTTCTCGCCATCAACTTCGCCCGTCTGAACAATCGCCGCGCTGTCGAACACTTCGCGCCAGTCTTGCAGGAGCCAAAGCGGGTGCTGAAATCTGAACTGCTTGAGCCGCGGCCCAAACAGTTCCTCGAACGGGTGAAAGGCTGAGTCGTTCCAGCCACGTTCACCGTCATAAACCGTCCAAACACAGCCGTGGCCCGGCTGGCGGCACAAATCGATATGATGACGATCATGTTGCTAAACCGCACCCCCTGTGCGGCCAGGCGATCCATCGTCGGCATTTTCAAAAACGGATGCCCAGCGCAGCCTATGCGGTCCCAACGATGATCGTCGGACAAGAAAAAGATGATGTTGGGCCGATCGACGGCCTTGGCCAGGGCGTCTGCCGGGGAAGCGAGCAAAAAGGCAATAAGCCCTGTCAGCCAAGCAAATGGAGTTCTCATGCGGGCCGGACTATAAACTCGGCCAAGCGGAAGCTTTTTTGCCGGCCAAGGCCGGTTCGGGCCAAAGTCGTGGAAAATAAACGGAAAAAGAGCTATAACAGAGTTTGACACGGCGTGAAGACTCTGGTCTAGTCCCCCCCCTTTTTGAGATGTACGCAGTAGTTCAAACCGGAGGCAAACAATACAAAGTTACCGAGGGCACCACCATTGAGGTGAACCGTGTCGGTGACGAGGCTGGAAGCGCGTTGACCCTTGATAACGTGTTGCTCGTGAATCAGGACGGCTCAGTGAAGATCGGCACCCCGACGATCGAGGGAGCCAAGGTCGAGGCCGAAGTGGTTAAACACACCCGAGGCAAAAAGCTCGTTATTTGGAAGATGAAACGACGCAAAGGGTATCGCAACAAGAACGGCCATCGGCAGGATCTTTCCCTTATCAAGATTAACAAAATCAGCGCATAAGTCATGGCACATAAGAAAGGACAAGGCAGTTCCCGCAACGGTCGCGACAGCGCAAGCAAACGGCTGGGTGTGAAGAAATTTGGTGGGCAGGCAGTGATCGCCGGTAATATTATTATTCGCCAGCGCGGCACCAAGTTTAACCCCGGCCGCAATGTCGGCATGGGGCGTGACTGGACGCTGTTCGCGTTGGCCGATGGCCACGTGCAGTTCGACAAGGGTGGCCGCCGCGTCAATGTGGTTGACGGGGAAGCCGCCGCGAATTAAGCAGGCTCACTCACGATTTCGGATGGCGGGGCAATTGGCCTCGCCATTTTTGTTTTGATCCGGCCCCAACGCCGGGCCGCTATCCCACACAACAATGTTCGTCGATTCAGTCAAGGTTCAAGTCAGGGCCGGCAAGGGCGGCAACGGTTGCCTCGCGTTTTCGCATGAACCGTTCCAGCCCAAGGGTGGGCCGTGCGGCGGCGACGGCGGCAAGGGTGGCGATGTCATCCTGCAGGCCGACCACGACATCAATAATCTCATCGCCCAGTTTTACGCACCTCACCTCCACGCCAAGGACGGCCGCGGCGGCGAGGGCAAGGGCAAGACCGGGCGCGGCGGCAAGAAACTTATCGTCAAGGTGCCGTGCGGCACGATGATTTGGAAACTCCCGCCGACCGAACCGACCGCCGAGGAGCGGGACGTACCCTTGCGCCGCTCGCTTGGCCAAGCGGAGGCGCTGGAGATCAATCTTGAAGCCGTACCGGAGGAGTCGCCCGGGACCATGCCGCAGGAGCCGGAAGTCATCGCCGACCTGACGGAGCACGGGGAACAGTTCGTGCTGTGCGCCGGAGGGCGCGGTGGCAAGGGCAACATGCATTTCACCACCTCGACCCGCCAGGCGCCGCAATTCGCACAGGATGGCGAAATCGGCGAGGAAGGCCACTACCGGTTCGAGCTGCGGCTGCTTGCCGAGATCGGCCTCGTCGGCTACCCGAACGCCGGCAAGTCCACCCTGCTTGGTGCGATTTCGGCCGCGCAACCGAAGATCGCCGCCTACCCTTTCACCACGCTGCACCCGAACATCGGCATCGTGGAGTTTGCCGATTACAGTCGCCTGACCGTGTGCGACATCCCAGGGATCATCGAGGGCGCACACGACAATGTCGGCCTTGGCCACGCGTTCCTGCGGCACATCCTGCGTTGCCGCGTGCTCGTGCTGCTGATCGACATGGCCGGCACCGACGAGCGCGAGCCATGGGACGATTACCGGCAACTGCTCACCGAACTGGAACTGTACGACCCAGCGCTGCTCAAGCGCCCGCGCCTCGTCGCCGCGAACAAGATGGACGAGGCGCCCGCGCCGGAAAAACTGAAAACGTTCCGGGCCAAGCTTGGCCAAGTTGATATTGTGGAAATCTCCGCCGCGTTCGATCTTGGCCTCGAGGAGTTGAAAAACAAAATGCAACAGATCGTTGCCGCAACAAGTGAAGATTAATTTATGCTGAAAGCCGGAATCGTCGGCCTGCCCAATGTCGGCAAGTCCACCCTGTTCAACGCCGTCACACGCACCCGTAAGGCGGAGTCGGCGAACTATCCGTTCTGCACCATCGACCCCAACGTCGGCGTCGTGAACGTCCCGGACGCACGGCTCGAAGTTCTCTCGAAAATCTCCGGTTCGGCGGAGTTGATCCCGGCCTCGGTCGAGTTCGTCGACATTGCAGGGCTGGTGAAGGGTGCCTCCGCCGGCGAGGGGCTGGGCAATAAATTCCTAAGTCACATCCGCGAGGTGGACGCCATCGTGCACGTGGTACGCTGCTTCGAGGACGATGACATTCATCACGTCGAGGGCAGCATCGACCCCATTCGCGACATCGAGACGATTTCAACCGAGTTGATCCTCACCGATCTGGACGCCGTCCAGCGGCGGCGCGACAAGCTGAACAAGGAATCCAAGCGCGGTGACAAGGAGGCGGCAGCGCTGGTGGAGATCATCGATAAAATCGAGCCACACTTGGGCGAGGGCAAACCGGCGATCACCTGCGAGTTGAGCGACGACGATGCCGCCTTAGCCAAGCGGCTATTCCTGCTCTCGGCAAAGCCGACGTTGTTCGCCGCAAACCTAAAAGACTCGGAGTTGGCGGACGCCGAAAACAACCCGAACATAGCCAAGATCCGCGACTACGCCGGCGAGCATCATGGCTGCGAAACGGTCGCGATCAGCGCACAGATCGAGAGCGAACTAGCCGATTTACCGGCGGAGGAGGCGGCAGAATTTCTCGCCGAAATGGGTGTGAGCGAGAGCGGTGCTGGGCAGTTGATCCACAAGTCGTACTCGCTGCTTGGCCTGCAAACCTACTTCACCACCGGCGAAAAGGAGACGCGCGCCTGGACGATTCACATCGGCGACACCGCGCCCAAGGCGGCCGGCGTGATTCACGGTGATTTTGAGCGTGGCTTCATCAAGGCGGAGACCGTATCGTACGCCGACTTGACCGCGTGTGGCTCAATTGCTGCTGCCCGCGACAAGGGCGTGTACCGAATGGAGGGCAAGGAATACGTCGTTCAGGAAGGCGATGTAATGCTGTTCAAATTCAACGTTTGACCGGCCAAGCGCTTGGCCAAGCCGATGAGCAACGAACGACTGGTTTATCTAGATAACAATGCCACGACGCGGGTCGCGCCCGAGGTTGTCGAGGCGATGTTGCCGTGCCTCACCGAGCATTGGGGCAACCCCTCGAGCGCGTACGAAATGGCCAACGCGCCGGCCCACATGATCGCCGAAGCCCGTGAACAAGTGGCCAAACTCATCGGTGCCGACGCGCGCAACATTGTCTTCACCAGTTGCGGCACCGAGAGCAACAACGCCGCCATCCAAAGCGCGCTTCACTGCAATCCCACCAAGCGGCACATCATCACCTCGGCGGTGGAGCACTCGGCTAACATCAAGCATTGCCACCAACTCGAGAAGCGCGGCTACGAGACGACGTTCCTGCCGGTCGATCTCGACGGCGGCATCGACCTCTGCGATTTACAGGCGGCCATCCGGCCCGACACCGCCATCGTCTCGCTCATGTGGGCAAACAACGAAACTGGCGTGCTGTTCCCGGTGGAGGAACTTGCGGCGATCTGCCGCAGCCGCGGCGTGTTGTTCCACACCGACGCCATTCAGGTCGCTGGCAAAATCCCGATCGACGTGCAAAAGCTCGGCGTCGATTTCCTCTCTCTCTCCGCCCACAAGCTGCGTGCGCCCAAGGGTATCGGTCTGCTGTACGTTAAGCCGGGAGCGCCGTTTCAGCCGTACATCATCGGTGGTGGGCAGGAACGAGGCCAGCGCGGCGGCACCGAGAATGTCGCGAATATTGTCGCCTTCGGCAAAGCCGCCGAACTCGCGCTGGAGCAAATCGATGACGATAATACGCGGGTGCGCGCGCTGCGCGACAAGCTCGAGCAGAGCATCCTGCAGACGATTTGCGGCTCTGTGCGAAACGGCGGTGGCGAGCCGAGGCTGCCCAACACGACGAACATCGGTTTCGACGGCGTCGAGGCCGAGGCGATCCTGCTGCTGCTCGACCGCGAGGGCATCTGCGCCTCGAGTGGCTCGGCCTGCACCACCGGCTCCATTGAGCCGTCCCACGTGTTACAGGCCATGAGTGTGCCGTTGTCGCGCTCGAAAGGCTCGCTGCGATTCAGCCTTGGGCTGGACAACACGGAGGCGGACGTGGACTGGGTGATCGAGAAACTGCCGGCGATCGTTTCCCGTTTGCGCGACACCTCCCCCGAGGAGCTTGGCCAAGGGGAAGAGCGCCTGACCAAGGCCAGTTAGCCCAGCGAGGCGATGATCGACTTCATCGCCTCCTCCTGCTCGAGCATCGATTCCACCAGCTTAAACTGAACCCGGGCGCGGTCGAGGTTCTGTCCCTCACGGTGAACGCGAAAATAGATGTCGCCTTCCAGGTGATCTATCAGGAAACGGATACCCAGAATGAGCGTGATAACCTTGCCTGAAATCGCGAGGTAATCCCGCTCGGCTTGAGTCAGGAATTCACTTGCCTCAGCGAGGTAGCCCTTTGCCAATTCCTCAAAGTATTCCAAACGCATGCTCACCTTGGTCAAGTCACGCTCATCCTCGCCGGCCGGGCTGGTGAGCGTGCGTACCATATCGCCGAAGTCGTAGTGAACCAGCCCCGGCATCACTGTATCGAGATCGACGATGCAAACCACCTGACCGCTGTCGGAGTCAAATAACACGTTGTCGATCTTGGTATCGTTGTGCGTGATGCGCAGCGGCAGTTCGCCCCGTGTCAGGGCATCAAGAAGCAAGCTGACGGTGCAGCGTTGTTGCCGACAAAAATCAATCGCTGCCTGCGCCCCGGCAACCCGCCCAGCGCTGTCTGCGGCAACCGCATTTTCCAACGCCTCGAACCGCAGTAGACCGTTGTGAAACTCGGGAATGGTTTCCTGCACCTTCTCCGGCGACAGGTCTGCAAGCCGTTTTTGGAACAAACCAAACGCGCGCCCTACCTGGCCAGCCTGAGCCGGTAGCACGGCGACATGTGTCGAGGTGACCCGTTCGATGAACACGTAGGCCCGCCAGTAGTTCGCGTCACGATCCCGGTAATAGGGCGCGCCACCCCTAGTCGGCACCAGTGTCATAGTTCGACGCGTCAGGTCAAATCTGTCTTCTTCACCTATTTTTTTTCGGAGATGCTCGGTGATCACTTTGACGTTGTGCATGACCAACTCGGGGTACAGGAAAACGTGGTGGTTGACGCGCTGCAATATGTAGCGGATAGGTGTGCCGCCCTGCCGACAGGTTATAATGTAGGTGTCGTTGATGTGGCCCTTGGTCCACACATGACCCTCCTCGAACTCAGCCACGATTTGAAACTGGCTGATCAGTTTTTCCAGATTGAACTCGTTGACCTCTGTCATGCTCTCTGTTGATTAGTTTTTTTCACAGACAGTTCAAGCGCAAACTCGCCCGCGTGGCCAGGCGCTTGGCTCAGGAGCAGCCCAAGCTCTCGCCGCAGTTGAGGCACTTGAAGCAGGCACCGTTGCGGACGGTGAGGTGGCCACAGGTCGTGCAGGCTGGCGCGTCCTCCATAAAGTGCGCCACCGACTGGCTGATCGCCGATTCACCGTGGCCGTGCGAATGGGCCGCCGCGTGATCGACTGATTCGCCGTCTCCGCCGCTGGCCACCGGCAATTCGACAACCGGCTTGTTAACGTGCTGGGCCTCGGCCTTTTGCAGGCCGGGGATGTTCAGTTCCTGCTGGCTGGTGTCGCCCGTGGTTCTCTCAAGGTAGCCGGGAATGAACTGGATGCCCATCCAGCGAAATACGTAGTCGATGATCGACGAGGCTCGGCGAATCTGCGGGTTCTTGGTGAAGCCAGATGGCTCGAACCGCTGATGGCTGAACTTGCGCACCAGCGCCGCGAGCGGCACGCCGTATTGCAGGGAGACACTCGTCAGCGCAGCGACGCTGTCCATCAGTCCGCCAATGGTCGAGCCCTCCTTGGCCATGGTGATGAACATCTCGCCAGGTGTGCTGTCCTCGAACAGGCCGATCGTCAGGTAGCCCTCGTGGCCGGCGATGTCAAATTTGTGAGTCACCGCCTGGCGAGTCTCGGGCAGGCGCCGGCGGAGAGGTTGATCGATCTGTTTTTGCAGACCGACCAACTGATCCTCCAGCTCCTTAATCCGCTCATCCGCCGTGATGGTGAGTTCACCCTCGGTGCCCTCGCCGGTCTTGGCGGTGTTGAGCGGTTGGGACCGCTTCGATCCGTCGCGATAAATCGCGACGCACTTGAGCCCCAGTTTCCACGCCTGTGTGTAGGCGTCGGTAATATCCGCGACCGAGCACTCCCGGGGGAGATTGACGGTCTTGGATATGGCGCCGCTGATAAACGGTTGGGCAGCGGCCATCATCTTCAGATGTGCCATGTAGTGAATGCTACGCTCGCCGCGGAACGGCTTGAACGCGCAATCAAACACATCCAGATGTTCGGGCTTGAGCCCGCTTCTACAGGTTTCCCCGTTCTCCTTGACGTCCTCGATGGAGTCAAATTCTTCAATATGGGCTACGATGTTTTTCACCTCGTCCGCCGAGTAACCCAGTCGCGACAATGCTTCGGGCACGGTGCGGTTCACGATCTTCAGCGTCCCGCCACCGGCGAGCAACTTGTACTTCACTAGCGCGATGTCCGGCTCGATGCCGGTCGTGTCGCAGTCCATCAGAAACGCGATCGTGCCGGTCGGCGCCAGCACGGTGACCTGTGCATTGCGGTAGCCGTTTTTGTCGCCCTTGGCCAAGGCCGACTCCCAGCAGTGGCGGGCGGCGTCTTTCAGGTATCCAAAATCCTCGCTTGGCTGGATGTCCTCCACGGCGGCATGGTGCAATTTCATGACGCCGCGCATCGACTCTACGTTGTCCTTGGCCAACGGCTTGGCCACATGATTGCAACTGGCATCACGGTAACCAGCGAACGCACCTTTTACGCCGGCAAGTTCAGCCGATTGCTCGTACGAATGGCCGGTCATAATCGACGTAATCGCGCCAGCCAATGCGCGGCCTTCGTTCGAGTCGTACGGCAGCCCATAGCTCATGACCAGCGATCCCAGGTTGGCAAAACCCAGGCCAAGAGTACGGAAAATGTGCGAGTTCTCGGCGATCGACTGGGTCGGGTAACTAGCATTGTCGACGAGAATTTCCTGCGCGGTGATGAAAATGCGCACTGCCGCCTTAAAACGGTCGATTTCGAACACGCCGTCTTCACGCTTGAAACGCATCAGGTTCAGCGAGGCCAGATTGCAGGCGGTGTTGTTGATGAACACGTACTCGGAGCAGGGGTTGGTCGAGTGGATCGGCTCGGTGCCACTGCAGGTGTGCCAATTTTGGATCGCGCCGTCGTACTGGATGCCGGGATCGCCGCACACCCACGTACCCTCGGAGATTTTATCCAACAGCCCTGTAGCATCCTTCTTTTCAAGTTTCTCACCAGTGGTCACGGCACGAGTCCACCAATCACCGCCGTCCTGTGCGGCTTGCATGAACTCGTCGCTGACACGCACCGAAAGGTTCTCGTTCTGGTACATGACACTGCCGTAGGCGTTGCCGTTGTACGAGCCGTCGTAGCCTTGCTCGATCAATGCCCACGCTTTTTTCTCCTCGAGCTGCTTGGCGTCGATGAATTCCTCGATGTCACCGTGCCAGTCGCGGATGGTGTTCATCTTGGCAGCCCGGCGCGTCTTGCCGCCGGAACGCACCACGTTGGCCACCTGGTCGTACACCCGGAGGAACGACATCGGGCCGCTCGGGATTCCCCCGCCGCTGATGGCTTCTCGTTTGGAACGGATCGGCGTCAGATCGGTGCCGGTGCCGGAGCCAAACTTAAAGAGCATCCCCTCGCTGTGCGCCAACTTGAGGATCGACTCCAAGTCGTCATCAACCGACTGGATGAAACAAGCACTACCCTGCGGGTACTCGTATTGCGACTTGGCGCGCTTCGCCTGGCCAAGCGCATCATCGTAATGCCAGTTGCCCTTCGCCGAGCCGTTACCCACGCCGTACTCGTGATGCAGCCCGACGTTGAACCATACCGGCGAGTTGAAGGCACCATGCTGATTCAGGCAAAGCCACGACAACTCCTCGTAAAAAACCTCACCATCCTTCCTGCTGAAGTAACCGTCGTTGACGCCCCAGTCGGCGATGGTGCGGGCCACACGATGGATCAATTGGCGAACTGACGTCTCCCGCTCCGGCGTGCCCTGCTGGCCAAAGAAATATTTCGAGACGACGACCTTAGTTGCAAGCTGCGACCAGTTCTTGGGCACCTCGACGTCTTCCTGCTTGAAAATGATCTTGCCGCCCTCGTCGGTGATCTCCGCCGTGCGGGTATCCCACTCGATTTCATCGTAGGGATTTCGCTTGGCATCGCTGAACACCCGCTCGACCTTGATGGCCGAACGCTGTTTACCCTTGGCCAAGACGCCCCTTTTCGGAGTTGTGACTTTTGGAGAAGTGGAGCGGCGAGTGGTGCGGGCAGTGGGCGCGGTCAACGGGTCGTTTGCGTCGATCATGGGTTGTCAGGCGTCTAAGGGTGTTTGGGTTAAAATAACCGTGCTTGGAGGCGATTTCACTCAATCAACCGCCCTTAAAAGCTCGGTCAAGCTGGGCAAGGGGATGAGTTTCACCACAATTTGTAGGGGCATCAAGTTTTTTCACCACAATTTGTAGTGTTTTTTTGTCATAAACACCAAACGATCAAGTTCCTTGCAGCGCAAGTATTTGCGGCCCAAACTCTTCGGGGTCATGGCAAATTATTTGATCGAGCAACTGGATGAAGTCGAGCCAACCCCCTGCCCCTGCGGCTTGGCCAAGCGCGCCTTTGTCGGCGAACCGAACGCGGTGGCCAGCCTGCACGAGGTCGATATCAAGCGCGACTCAGCCGTCCATTACCACAAGCGGATGACAGAAATTTACCTCGTCCTCGAGGGCGAAGGGCACATGGAACTGGACGGCGACCGGGTGCCGCTCAGGCCCATGACCGCCGTTTACATAAAGCCAGGCTGCCGTCACCGCGCGGTGGGCCGGCTGAAGATTATCAACATCCCCATCCCGGCTTTCGACCCCGGGGACGAGTGGTTCGACGACTGATCGCTCCGCTTTCGGCTTGCTTCGGATGGTCGATTACCGATTGAATCCATCGCCCTGCGGCGCCGTCAGGTTTTCCCGTTTTATTGTATGCACACATTCATCTTTTTTTTACTCGGAGTCACCTCGGTGATCAGCCTCGCATTCATCATCGAGCGGGGCTTAGCTCTGCGTCGCAACGCCATCATCCCCCAGCCGCTGACCGACAGCCTGGAGCATTGTCAGACGCGCAGCGATGTGAACACCCTGCTGCGGTTCTGCCAGCAACACGAACACACACCGCTGTCGCGCCTGACCACGGCCGCCATCGAGCACCTCGAGTGGGCCAAGCCGGACAATGTCGAGGCACTGCAGACCCGCGCCCGGCACGAGGTCAACCAGATGGAGCGAGGCTTGGTGGTGCTGGAGGTCATCACTGGCATTGCACCTCTAATGGGTTTGGTCGGCACGGTGTATGGCTTGATTGACATCTTTGGCACCATGACCTCGGACTTTGTCAAGACGTCCGATTTTGCACCGGGCATTTCCACGGCCCTTTACGCCACATTTGCAGGCCTCAGCATCGCCATCCCGTCCCTCGTGGCGTGGAGCATTTACAATAAGCGGGTCGAGACTTTTGCTATCGAGATGGAGACGCTACTCGACAAGTTCCTTCGCCGGCAGTACCCGGTCAGTACCGGCAAGTAACAGCCCGACTGCCATGCGATTTCTCCTGCGCAAAAACCGAAAACCGCCCGCCGTCATCATCGTGGCACTGATCGACGTGCTGATGGTGGTGCTCATTTTCATGGTGGTATCAACGACGTTCAAGAACCAGGCCGCCGTGAAGCTTGTCCTGCCGGAGTCGTCCCAGGCCAAGGCCGCGCCGGCCGTGAACGACAGCCTCATCGTCACCGTGGCCAAGGAGCCACCTCACTTCTTTTTTGAAACCAGCGCCGTGGCGGCCGCCGACCTCGAGGCCGAGTTGAAACAGCGCACCGACGACAACCCGGAATTGGAACTCTCGATCCGGGCCGACACTGACGCGCCGTGGGGGCAGATCGTCAAGTTGATGGATGCGGCCAAGGCGGCGGGTGTCATGTCTGTGAAGGCGTTCACCGAGCAACCAACCGGCGAATGAGTGGCGACATTCCAGCAGACATCCCGCCCCCGGACAGTCTGCACCTCTCGTCAGCCACCGGCTGGCTGCAACTCGGCAACCCCGGCGAGGCCCTGGTCGACTTGGCCAAAGTGTCGGCAGAGCATAGGAGATACCGCGAAGTGCTGCACCTCGAGTGGCACATCCACGCCCGCAACAAGGACTGGGAGCGCTGCGCGGAAATCGGCGGCACCATGGTGGATCTTCACCCCGATGATCCCTCCGGCTGGATCAACCAGGCCAACGCGTTGTTTTACCTCAAACGCGGCCGCGAGGCGTTTGACTGGCTCGAGCCGATCCGCGAGCGGTTCCCAAAAAATGAAGCCATCCCCTACAACCTGTCCTGTTACGCCTGCCAGTTCGGTGACTTAATGCTGGCGCTGCACTGGTTTCAGGCAGCGGAAGAAGTTGGCGACCCGGAAAAAATCCGCGAAGTGGCGCTGATGGATCCGGACTTGGAGCCGATCTGGGATCAAATCAAGTAAGCCGAGCCCTCGGCAGTAAGCGGTGATCCGTAAACGCTCCGCTCAGTCGACCGCTCACTGCTCACTAAAATTCCTTGCGCTTGGCCAAGCAATGTTGTCAAACAACCGGCGTGCCGGATTGGCTGACATCAATCATCCTCGGGGTCATCGAGGGGATCACCGAGTTTCTCCCCATCTCATCGACGGGCCACCTCCTCGTGCCACAGCAGCTTGGCTGGCTGGAGAAGCAGACGGATCTTTTCAACATCGCCATCCAGAGTGGCGCGGTGATCGCGGTGCTGTTCAACTTCACCGATCGCGTCAAACAACTCACCCTACGCTGGCGCGAACCGGAAGCCCGCGACTACTTGTCAAAGCTGTTTGTCGCGTTCGTCATCACCGGTGCGGGCGGGCTACTCATCGACAAGCTTGGCTTCGAGTTGCCGGAAGATGTGCTGCCGGTGGCGGTGGCGCTGCTCGTCGGCGGCGTGCTGTTTGTCGTGATCGAAAAGAAAATCGGCGGCCGGGCAAACTTGGCGGAGGTCACTTGGGCAATCGCGATTGCGGTTGGCTTTGGGCAGTTACTCGCGGCGGTGTTCCCCGGCACGTCGCGCTCGGGGGCGACGATTCTCATCGCGCTGCTGATGGGACTGCGGCGCATGCCGGCGATCGAGTTCACCTTCCTGCTGGGCGTGCCGACGCTTTTGGCGGCCGGCGCGTACAAGGTGTTCAAAGCGATCCGCGCCGAGTCGGTCACGGAGGACTGGGGGCAGTTGGCGCTGGCCACGGTGGTCTCGGCGGTGACCGCGTTTGTGTCGGTTCGATGGCTGCTGCGCTACATTGAGACACACACGTTCGTGGCGTTTGGCTGGTACCGCATCGCGCTTGGCTTAGCACTGCTATTCGCCATCAATTCGTGACGCCCTCCCTGCGGTATTACGATTGACGCGCCGTTCCATTGCTTCACAGTCGGCTCTGCGCCGTCGCTTGGCCAAGTTCCCCATTCCATCGTAACTATTTGGTGCTCATTGGTGTAGTAGAAGGCAGAGATTTCTTCCATGAATCGAACAGATCAATCGTTAGCACGTTACATCACCCTCTTCGCATGCGCGTTGGCGCTCGCGGGGTGCGGCCCAGAGCACTCCGCGAAAAAAGAGGAAGAAAAAACCGGCAAGGCGAGAAAAGAAAAGGCGGTGCTGGTGGAACTGGCCGAGGTGAAGCGCGGGATGATCGAGTCGATCCTTGAGCGTTCCGCCCCCCTTGAGTCCGAGGTCAGGGTTGAGGTCAAGGCCCGCACAAGCAACCCGGCAATCGAGTTGCTCGTCGAGGAAGGGGACAAGGTCAACAAGGGCCAGATATTGCTTCGGCTCGAGAACGACAAGCAGAAAAACGATCACGACCAGGCCCTGAGCCAACTCGAAAAAACACGGATCGAGTACGAGCGACAGGAGAGCCTTTACAAGGATAACCTCATCAGCGAGCAGATTTTTCGTAACGCAAAGTTCGACCTGAACCAACGCCAGTTATCCGCCGAGACAGCCCAGCGCCAACTGGAGTACACCGAGGTGCGCGCCCCCATCAAGGGCACTATCACCCTGCGCTCCGTGAAAGTCGGCGACAACGTGAGCACCGGCTCGACCATTTTTGAGATCATCGACTTCGAGTCGACCGTTGCAGTCGTCCATGTGCCGGAGCAGTACCTGCCCCAGCTCAGGCCGGACATGGCGGCGCGGCTGATCTCCAATACGCTTGACGACAAGATTTTTCCGGCCCACGTGAAACGCATCTCGCCCATCGTCGAGGCGCGGGCCGGGACGATCAAGGTCACCGTCGGCGTGAAGGAACTCGGCGCGCTGCGCCCCGGCATGTGGGTGGACGTGGAGCTGGTGCTCGAGACCAAGCAGGACGCCGTGTTGATCCCGAAAAAATCGATCGTGTACGACAACGACCAGACGTTTGCCTACAAGCTGCACACGAGCACCAACGGCGTGAGGAGCGTGAAACGCCAGTTGGTCCTGCCGCAAAATGCCGACAAGGTGCACATCGAGCCGATCGAGGGATTTGCCGTCGGCGAAAAAGTCGTCATTGCCGGACAGTCCGGCCTGAAGGAGAATTCCAAAATCCGCGAAGTCGGCGACCCCGACCCGGACGCAAAGAAATCCGTCGGCCCGCCGGAGAGCGCGGTGCTAGGGAAAATAAGCAAGACCGCCAGCAAGAGCGGGACCTAATCCCGCGCCTTCCGCACCGGTATGGAGTCCCCGCATCGCAACCCGAATTTTACCACCGACCGGCCGGTCGCTGTGTTGATGGTCTTTCTGGCTGCCATTGTCTTTGGTTACTTCTCCCTTGGCCAACTACCGGTCACGCTCATGCCGGAGATGAGCTACCCCACCCTCACCGTCCGCACCGAGTACCCCGGCGCAGCTCCGGAGGAGGTCGAGAACGATATCAGCCGTCCGATCGAAGAGGCGCTTGGTGTCGTCAATGGACTCAATGAGATCAGCAGCATCAGCCGGGCCGGCGTCAGCGACGTGATTCTGGAGTTCGTCTGGGGCACGCCGATGGTCGATGCCATCCAGAACACGCTCGAGAAACTCGACCTCGTTTACCTGCCGCGCGAGGCGGAGAAGCCGCTACTTCTGCACTACGACCCGTCGCTTGACCCGGTGATGGAGCTGAGCCTATCCGGCTCCAGCAGCAGCATCAAATACCGGGGTGACGAGGGCTTGCGGCGCCTGCGGCGCATCGCCGAGTTGCAGGTCAAACGACTCATCGAACCGATCAAGGGCGTTGCAGCAGCTCGAGTTCGTGGGGGGCTTGAGGAGGAGATTCACGTGTTGATCGACGAGGCCAAACTGCAGCGGGTGAACCTCTCTATTGGCCAGGTGCTCAGCCGGTTGCGCGCGGAGAACATCAACGCCGCCGGTGGCCGTATCCGCGAGGGCGGGGCTGAGTACATGATCCGCACCATCAACGAGTACCAGACCCTCGAAGAGATCGCCGACACGATTGTGTTCCGTCGTGAGGGCCGCGAGATCCGCGTGAAAGACCTTGGCCAAGTAATCCATGGGCAGCGCGACCGCGAGATGCTCACCCACACTGATGGCATGGAGAGTGTGCAAATCGATATTTACAAGGAAGCTGACGCCAACATGGTCGCCGTAGCCAAACGTGTCATCGCACTCATAGGAGAGGTGCCCACTTCTGGCAAAAAAAAGGATGATAAAACGAAAAGCCCGCGCGAGTTGCAGCGGGAAAAGATGAAAAAACTTTTTCGAGGCCCAACCCTGGCCGGCAAGTTGTTCAACGAGGAGCAAGCCAAACTACACGTGGTCGCCGACCGCTCTGTCTTCATCGACAACAGTATCAAAGAGGTGGTCAACACAGCGATCCTGGGGGGTATTCTTGCCGTGATCGTGTTGCTGCTGTTTTTGCGCGACATCCGCACGACGGCAATCATCGCGATGAGTATCCCGATCTCGATCTTTGTAACGTTCGCACCGCTGAATCTCCTCAACGTGTCACTCAACATCATGTCGCTCGGCGGCTTGGCGATGGGAATCGGCATGTTGGTGGACTCATCGATCGTGGTGCTCGAATCCATCTACCGCTGCCGCGAGGAAGGTGACTCAACCCGTAGCGCCGCCATTCGGGGGACAACGGAGGTGCGTGGTGCGGTGATCGCGTCGACACTGACGTCGATCTGCGTGTTTTTCCCAATGGTATTTGTCGAAGGTCTCGCCGGGCAGGTATTCAGCGACCTTGGTCTGACGGTGGTCACCTCGCTCATCGCCGCACTGATTGTGGCGGTGTTGTTCATCCCGATGCTCGCGAGTCGCGTCGGCTTTAAACTGCAGACGGGTGCCGGCATGGGATCGCGCGCACTTGGCTCGCTTGAGGGGCGTATCGGCCTTTCTACGCTCTGGCTTCGCATCCTGCTTCCGATGGCAGTGCTGCTCATCCTAATGATGGGCACGGTTCTCGGCTATAAACTTAACCTGATAGAGAATTCCGATGATCTCCTCATTGAAGTAGAAAACATCTATAATACGTCGAAAGGCATCGTGTTTACTGTATGGGCAACCGTTTGCGCTTGGCCGTTCCTAATCGCCTTGACCAAGCGGATGCATGACCACAATTTTTCCCTCTTCTCAACTCGAAATCTACCATCATATCTGAAATTTATAGATATTCTTCCAAATATACTTAGAGGACCCTCTATAATGCTTGTGATTTTTATACCTTTGTTTGCAGCTATCTTCTTACCTGGAAACTCTGGGGAAAACCGGTTTGGGAGATGCCACCCAGAAGATCAGAGATTGGCCAAGCTCTGGGGCGCATTTCGAGCCTTCGACGAGAGCCGCAAACGCAGCGGACAGACGTTCCTGTTCACGGCACCCTACTTTGCGCTGCGCCTGGCCATCTCATTCCTACTGGAAGTGATTGGGCTGTCGTTGGTTTGGTCGATTCGCATGATCACCTTCATCCTGCTCGGCATCTACCGCGCGATCCTCCGAGTGGGCCGCTGGCTTGGGGCGCTGCTTTCAAGGCTAATCCCCTCGAAAACCGATGAGGCGGAGGTGGAAATTAACCGCGGGTTTTATCCGAGGCTCATCCGCTGGGCCTTGGCCAGCCCCGCCGCGATGCTCGCTTTGATCGTCGGCTGCTTCGGGCTGACGTGGTGGGTTGGAAAGCAACTCGAGACCGAACTGCTACCGGAGGTGCACCAGAGCGAGTTCACCTTCGAGGCTTCCCTTCCGGTCGGCACACCGCTCGATCAGACGATTTCCATTCTCGACGGTGTCGAAAAAAGCATTCTAGAAAAAAAGAAGGAACTGGGCATAGACACGTTGCTGGTGATGTACGGCTTTGATACCACAAACATGAAACGCTCGGACGAGGGTGAACACTCAGCAATATTTAAAGTGTTGCTGAAAGAAACTGATACAGGCTTTTTTCGGCAATTGCTTAATCTATTGCAGAATAAAAATGTCACCTCAAAACAAGTCGAGAATGAGGTTATCACCGAGCTACGCGCGATGTTCGGAAAGGTGCCGGACGTCACCACGCGCGTGACACGGCCGGTTTTGTTTAGTTCAAAAAAGCCTGTGGTGATCCAGATCAACGGTGAGGATTTACCAGAATTAAAAGAGTACTCTGATATAGCTACCGCCCTGCTCTCAAAAGAATCAGCGCTGGCCGATGTAGAACCGACACTTCGCAGCGGCGCACCGGAGGTGCAGATCACCTACGACCGGCAGCAAATCATCAGGCACGGGCTGAACCTCAGCACGGTGGCCAACCAGGTTCGCGACATGGTCAAGGGCGCCGAGGCCACGCGGTTCAATCGCCGCGATCGCCGTGTGCCAATCGTCGTGCGGCTGGCTGAGTCGGACCGCGAACAAGTCGCCGATGTTGGCAAACTCACGATCAACCCCGGTGGTGACACACCGATCCCGCTCAACTCGATCGCCAAACTGACCGTCGGCGAGGGACCAAGCGAGATCCGGCGCATCGACGGAAAGCGCGTCGCACTGGTGCAGGCCAACATCGGCGCCGGGTCGCTTGGCACGGCTGTCGAGGCATCAAACCTAGCACTTGACCAAGGGATCGACTGGCCGGGGTACATGGGCTTTTTGATCACCGGCCAAAACGAGGAATGGAAGCAAAGTCGTACGAGCCTTTACCTCGCGCTTGGTTTAAGCCTGTTCCTGGTTTACGTGATCATGGCGTCACAGTTCGAGTCGCTCGTGCAGCCGTTTATCATCATGTTCACCATCCCGATGGCATTCGTCGGCACGGTGCTGGGGCTGAAGATGCTCGGTATTAATCTCTCGGTGGTGGTGTTTCTCGGCATGATCATGCTAGCTGGCATCGTGGTGAACAACGCTATCGTGCTGGTGGACTACGCCAACACGCTGCGCGGTCGCGGCATGGCTCTGCACGAGGCAATCGTCCAGGCCAGTTGCGTTCGCCTGCGCCCCATCCTGATGACCACCGCCACCACCGTGCTTGGACTGCTGCCGATGGCACTTGGCCTCGGTGACGGCGCGGAGATCCGCACGCCGATGGCGGTCGCCGTGATCTGCGGGTTGTTGACCTCCACCGTGCTGACGTTGTTGGTCATCCCGACGATTTACTATTTGTTCGGCCTCGCGGGTCAACGATTCTTCCAAGCCAGAGAGGAATAGGTAGCGGGAAAAGATCCCGGAAAAGCCCTTATAATCGCACTTGTTGTAACTAAATTAGCTTTGCGAAAGTACTGTTGAAAAGTCGTGTTTTTCACGCATTTTCCCAGAAACGCTTGACCAAGCCCGATAGCGATGCAAGCCAACAAATTTGCAACTGAGATCACGCGACTGTCCCTCATCCGCAAGGTCACTGTGTTCGTCCTCTTCCTGACAATTCTCGCTGTTGGCATCATCGCGGTCAACCGGTTACCACTAGAAAAATATCCGAAAGGCCGGGAGGGGCATTATGTCCGTATCCGGACCGGCTGGAGTTCCGGCGTACCACAGGAGGCGATGGAAAAAATCGGCCTCCCGATGGAGGAGGAACTCAGCACCGTTCGTGGCATTGAAACGATGAACACACGCAGCTCGCGATCCTCCGCCGAGGTCAGCCTGCGGTTCAAGCGTGATACCGACATGGACGTCGCCTACCGGGAGGTTCGTGACAGGATGGAGCGAGCCTCCCTGCGTTTTCCCGAGGGGGTTGATGATTATCGGATTTACAAGTACGGCGGCAGCAGCTCGTCGGTTTGCCGCATGAGCATCCGCTACAACGACGACACCGACCTTTATGCTAATATCGAGAAACACGTCATCCGGCCCCTGCAACGGATCGACGGGGTGGCGGATGTCAACGTGCGGATTCATCGGAAGGAAATCCAGATCGAGGTGGACAAGGATCGCGCCGAGGCTTATGGCCTGAGTATCAGCCGGCTGTCCCGTCGGCTGCGGGGCGACAACTTCACCCTCTCGAGCGGCACTGTGATCGATGGCGGGAAGAAGTATCTGCTCAAGTCCTCCAGCACCTTTAACTCGATGCAGGACTTAGCAAACATCCCGTTGAACGACACAGTCTATTTGCGGGATGTTGCCACCATCAAGTACGAGAAGGACGACAGGTACCAGCACAACGAACGGTGGAACCAAATGCAGTCTGCCCGGGTTGAGGTCGTCAAGGAAAGTGAGGCCAATACCGTGGAAGTGGGCAGCAAGGTCGCTGCAGCCATCAAGGAGATCCAGAAGAATCCCGAGTTGGGCAACTACGAAATTTACCTGTACCAGAATTACGGGGACATCATCAAAACACAGCTCAACAGCCTAACTAACAACGGTTTTTATGGTGCATTAATGGCCGGCATGGTTCTCTATTTTTTCCTCCGCCAATTCCGATTGACGATGATCATTGCGCTGGCGATTCCGCTGTGCCTTTTCATCTCCATGACAGCCATGTTCTTTGCGGGCGAAACGCTGAACATGACCTCGATTCTTGGACTGGTGATCTGCGTCGGGCTGCTGGTCGACAACTCTGTGGTGGTCGCAGAGAACATTCTTCGGCACTACCAATCCGGCCTGTCGCGGAAGGAGGCCTGCATGAAGGGGGTCGGAGAGATCGGGCTGGCGATCACCACGGCTACACTCACCACCGTCATTGTTTTTCTTCCGTCGTTACTGGTTGGGGGCGAGATGCGGTTCATGTTGTATCAACTGGCACTACCGGTAGTTTCGGCATTGATGGCATCGCTAGGTACGGCAATCATTTTTATTCCCCTCTCGGTTTACCTGACCGTGAACTCAATGCATCCCGATGGGAACACCCCACGAAAACGTATTCGGGACCACATCAAGAATGCCCTTGCCGCGGCCTACGGTTGGACATTTGATCGGTTCAACAAATGGTACAACAAGGCCCTGAGCTACTATCTTGGGCATAGGCTGGACCTGGCTTTCATTTTGATCGTAATTCTTTCCGCCACTTATTTTCACGGGTTCAAAAAGATTGAAGTTTCCGGATATCGCGACGATGACCGCGAAGAATTCCACATGCGCATGCGCTTCCCCGATCACTTCACAATTGAAGAAAAGAATGCCTACGCCCAACAGTTGGAAAACATCGTGGAGACCAACAAGGTTCAGTTTGGTATATCGAGTTACCGGGTTGAGTTCAGTAATTCCTCACACGGAGAGTTTGAAGCCAACTACGAAAGGGAGAAGGCAAAGGATGCCCTCCCAACAGAGGAGGTGCCGGACAAGTTGTACTCTTTGTTGCCCGAGGTTCCGGGGGTCAGGGTCTATTACTCCGGCATGGATACCAGTGGTGAAAAACGGAATGATGAAAGATCCAGGCACCATATACGGCTGGTCGGTGACGATATCAGGCAACTCGAGGAAGTCGGCGATATGTTGAGGCCAGTTTTCGAGAATCTCCCAGGGGTGCTTTCGATTGAGGACAAGGATTCGGACGAGGCCCCGAATGAAATGGCGTTGATCATCGACCGGGATCGAGCCAGTTCTATCGGCATCAGCCCTGACGACGTTCGGGAAGTAGTAAGCAGTGCGTTGCGGGGACGTTCGCTGGCGGATTTCAACGGCAACGGCCGGCAGATCCCGATGCGTATGCGGTTCAGTGAGGAGGATCGGGCCGAGTTGGATGACATCAACAATTATCGTGTTCGGAGTGATGACGGGCGCTATGCCTCCATCGGCGCCCTCACCAGACCCGCGATGTTGAAGAGTGAAACCTCCATCAACCGATCCAACAAAAAGGTCAGCTACCACATCAGCATG
Source organism: uncultured Verrucomicrobiae bacterium (assembly GCA_937770485.1). Lineage (GTDB taxonomy): Bacteria > Verrucomicrobiota > Verrucomicrobiia > Limisphaerales > UBA1096 > UBA1096. Next base: position 48,228 of record CALJHX010000038.1, read on the forward strand.
AAGCTAAAGAGCGGCGAAGAAAAACAAGCCCGCAGGGCAATCGAGAACGCCCGGCGCAACATCGATCTTCCAGAGGGCGTTTCCTTCAGCGAGATTAAGGTAACTTTTAACGATGACGAAATGTCGGCCAGCCTGATCGCTATGGGGCTTTCGATCGTGTTCATATACATGCTTATCGCGTTCCTTTTTGAGAGCATCCTGATGCCTTTGTCGATCGTGCTGACAATCCCGCTGGCGGCCATTGGGTCGATTTGGGTGCATTACCTGACCGAAACTGAAATCGACGACATGGGAATCGTGGGCGGCATTCTTTTGATCGGGGTGGTGGTCAACAACGGCATCGTGCTCATCGACTACGTCAACAGGCTCCGCCTGCGCGGCATGGAGCGCACAGAGGCCCTCCTGCTGGCGACACGCCACCGGTTCCGCCCGATCGTGATGACAGCCCTAACGACCATCTTCGGCATGATCCCGCTGACTTTTTCGAATGCGGAGATGGGACGCAGCTTTGAGAGTTTTGGCTTTATGATCATCGGCGGTATGACCTCCGCGACGCTGTTCACCCTCCTGGCAGTGCCGGTGTTTTACACTTTGATCGATGACGCACGGCACGCGATGCAAAACACCCTGGCCAGTGTCCTCGATCGCTCGCCCAAACCAAGCTTGGCCAAAGAGTAACTTTTCCCGCTTGGCCAATGTACACTCCCGGACGGTTTCCCACCGTTGGCAACATTGACACGTTCATGACTTGGTTACACCTTCCCTCCCTAGCGCTTGGTCAAGCGGTAAACAAATGGAATCCAACGAACTAGCGACCAAAATCACCCGGTTTTCACTAAAGCGGAAAGTCACCATCTTTGTTCTTTTTCTAACTATTCTGGCGATCGGATTTATCGCAACCAATCGCCTTCCCCTTGAGATGGAGCCCAAGGGATCGGAGGGCTATGGGATTTATGTGAGAACATCATGGCGATCCGGAGTCCCTCAAGAATCCTTGGAAAAAATCGGAATTCCGATGGAAGAGGAACTAAGCACTGTGCGAGGCTTGGACTCAATGTCAACGCGCTGCAGCAAAAGCTCTGCGTCGGTGGATTTGAAATTCAAACAGGGAACAGACATGGATGTGGCCTATCGAGAAGTGCGTGATCGTATGGAACGAGCTAGGATGCGTTTCCCTGAGGGAACAGAAAAACCTAGGATCTATAAACGGGACTCATGGTCAGACCCAATCGTTAGAATGACAATTGGATCAGATCAGCATGTACCAGATTATGATTTAATCAATAAACACGTCATTATTCCCCTTATGCGGATCGATGGAGTTGCAGATGTGGAATTCCACATAGAGCAAAAGGAAATAATGATTGAAGTCGATAAAGACCGTGCGGAAGCCCATGGATTGAACATACAAAGACTATCGAACCGCTTGCGAAGCGATAACTTCACTTTGGCCAGCGGCTCTGTAGTTGATGGCGGTAAAAAATATATCCTCAAATCCTCTAGCTCGTTTCATACCTTTGAAGAACTAAAAGATGTACCCTTAAATGACAATGTATCCCTCAAAGACATTGCAGAAATAAAATATGAGCCAGATATGGACAGTCGCTTTTTCCGGTATAATGGATTAGAGTCCTACAGTATCAGGGTGACAAAAGAAAGTGAGGCAAACACATTAGAAGTAAGCCAAAGGGTTAGCGATCAACTTGAAATAATTAAGGTAAATCCGGCATTGAAAAATTACCATCTGCGCGTTTACCAAAACCAAGGTAGTGAGATTCAAAAAAGACTCAATCACCTTGTTGATAACGGTATGGCGGGTGCCTTTTTTGCGGTAGTTGTACTGTATTTTTTCCTTCGTCGTTTTCGGATGACGCTGATCATAGCAATGGCTATCCCACTTTGTTTATTAATTTCATTAACTTCCATGTATTTTGCAGACCAAAGCCTGAATGCATTCAACATGATCGGCCTCATGATTTGCATAGGACTGCTTGTGGATAATTCAGTCGTGGTTGCAGAGAATATTCAACGACATTTTCTTAGCGGAATGCCTCGACGCGAGGCGTGCATTAAGGGTGTCAGTGAGATTGGACTAGCGATAACAACAGCAACAATGACAACCATGATTGTCTTTATCCCAATGTTATTTATTGAAGGAGGTATGCGTTTTGCCCTTTCTGGCTTGGCGCTTCCAGTAATGGCTTCTCTCCTGGCCTCCTTAATTGTCGCCTTGGTTTTTATCCCACTTTGCGTCTATTTGACCCTCACCTCCTCAGGAGTTGATGAAACCAATGCATACGGTGCTGCGAATGCATTTGTTAGGACACGCCTTACTAAAATATACAATTTAAGTTTTGAGAAGTTTAACATTTGGTATAATCAAACACTTGCATTCTATCTGAACCGTCGTCTCGACTTGGCGTTTATTCTGCTCATATTATTTGTAGCCTCCTACAAAATTGGTTATGAAAATATTGAGTTTTCCGATGAAAGGAGCGAGGAAAGAGATGAATTCGAAATTGATGTTCGATTCCCGGATCAGTTCACGCTTGAGGAGCGTAGCGCATACCTAAAACAGGTAGAGGAATACGTTGAAGGCAGAAAAGGAGAACTCGGCATTAAATCATATGAAGTTCATTTTTCACCGTGGTATGCAGAATTCGAGGGTCATTTCTCTTATGACCGTGTCAGTGAATTTACACGTGAGGAAGCTGCAGAAAAAGTCTATGAGGATTTCCCCGAAAAACCGGGAGTAAGAATCCACTACAAAGGTAAAGACGGGGGAGAGGAGCGCAATGATCATAAATCTCGACATTACGTCCGGTTGATAGGCGATGATCCCCAATTGCTTCAGTCCGTTGCGGAAG
>CALJHX010000039.1 GCA_937770485.1 uncultured Verrucomicrobiae bacterium
TTGCGTCCGCCGGTGTAATAAAATGTGTTCACCGGCCGGAATCGGCGGAAGAACTGCCTATTTTTCTCCAGAACCGCCGCACGGATCTCCTCGTTCGGCACCGGCGTCTCCATGCCGAAAGCCGACTTGAACACCGTCCCGGCAAACAGCCGGTAGCCGTCGTCATTGAGGTGGCAGCCGTTGAACGTTAGGTCATGCTGCGGTGCTGCCATCGCCTTTTCGGTGACCGAAAAAAGATCGACGAAACCGATTTGCTGCTTCGCTGCGATTTTGCGCATGGCATCGGTGTAAAGCCCAAGGTTCGTGTTGTTGACGGCGGCGCTCACGCCTTCGGTGTTTTCGTTGGCGATCGGCGAGAGAAGCACGAGCCTCGGCCCGCTTTTGCCGTTAAACGCCTTGGCCTTGATCGCCATGATGTAGCCGTTTAGGTCATCCTGAAACTTGGCTAAGCCGTCTGGCCCGGCGAATGACTCGTTGAAGCCGTACGCCGCGAAAATGATATCGGCTTTTACAAAAACAAGATGCTGGTCGGTGTTGGCGAAGTTTGCGGGGCGCGGTTGCATGCTAAGCGCATCCGCTGACCAGGCGAGGTTGCGTACTGTCAGGTCGTGGTTTGGGTGCGCCTGGTGCAGTAGCGTCTCGAGGTATCCAAAATCCTGCGAGCGGTCTAGCAGCGTGTTGCCGATGAAGGCAATGCTCATGCCCCGTTTGATTTTCAGCGGCAACCGCGTATTTACGGGAGAGGTTACCGCAGGGAGAGGTGCCGTTTTCTCGAACAATGCGTACTGAGCCAACTCCGGACTCTTCGGCTCCGTTTTTTTGCCGGTTTGCTTGTTACGAGCATCCGCACGAGTCTCCGCTTTTTTGCTCTTGGCCAAACGCGACTCGAGCCTGGCCAAGGGGTGAATTTTTGTTTTTCCCGAGGGTACTTTTTCGCCTGCGGCCCAGCAAATTCCGTTGATGAAGAGCCGCATAAGGCTCCTGTTCTCGAAGCTACTCTTGTGGCCTAGCGTTGTGCAGAACACGCGGCCGCCCCATTTGTTTTTCCAAGTCCAGGCGACATCCTGCGTCATGGTCGGCTTGATTTCGAATGTTCCAAAGCGGTTAGTTTTTTTACCCGGCTTATTGGATTTGCCAGTGCCGCGTAGCAGCGACTGGGCGCCCTGGGCAAGGTCGGTGAGGTATAATGTGCCAGCGGCGGCAATTGGCTCGGCCAGATTGATGCCGGTGAGGATCAGGTGGTCTCCGGCGCCCTTGGACAAGGTGACAGATGTGTCGCCTTGCAGGTGGGCGAAATATTGAGAACCAAGCGCGTCGCTGCCGAAGCCATTGTTCCACTTGGTCAAGCTGTTGTCTTTTGGGTAGTCGAATGCATGGGTGCTGGTCCGGAATCCCACGACCGGCTTGCCGGCCTCGAGGTAAAGCTGGATCAAACGAAACTGATCCGGCGGAAGCGTGAGAAAACGAGTATAGAAAATCGCGACATCGGCCTCCTGCAATAGTTCAAGTCCGGCGATTCCTTTAATGTTTTTTTCCGGATTGTACCCGGGGTTGAGCACAGAGGTCTTCCAGCCAAGCGCATCGAGTTGACTGGCCAGTGCAGGCATTGTTTCGTGTGGACTATAGTGGTGTGTGCCGACAACAAACAGTGCATGGGGCTTCGCTGCCTGCACTTGGCTAAGAGCGAGTAATGTCGCGAGAAACAAGCCTGAATTATGCATGGTTTAAGGCCGGGGATAAAACACGTAAACCAGTAGTTCGTCGAGCGTTTGCTTTTGCTGAGTGGGCAGAAAGATGTCGTACAAATAGTTCCACTAGATTTAGTTTTAGCATTTACAGGCTAGATTTAGTTTGGGATTATAGGCGTGGTTGATATGAAAGAAATGACAACAATTAGACATAGCTTATTGGTGGCGGTAGCGGCGGGGCTGCTTTTTAGCGGTTGCGCCACGGATCCGGGAAGAAAAACGGCAGTGGGCGCCGGATTGGGCGCAGCAATTGGGGCGGCAGCGGGGGCTATCATCGGCAACCAAAGCGGCGAGGCCGGCAAGGGCGCATTGGTCGGGGCCGGTGTCGGGGGGCTTATTGGGGCCGGTGTCGGTAATGCCAAGGAGGCCAAGGAAAAGGAAGCTAACAAACCGAAGTAGTAGCCCTTCGGGTGATTTGAATTTGTGGGAGAGCCGGTTTTGGCTCTCCTTTTTTCTGGTACTAATGAAGGCACTGTTCGTTCACGCGCACTTTGACGATTATGAGTTTTCCACCGCCGGCATGTTTGAAATGTGGCGGCGACAACTGGGCGACGATTTTCGTGCCCGGTTGATCATCTGCACTGATGGCGCGGCGGGACATCACCGGATGTCACGGGAGGAGACAGCACGGGTTCGGCTGGCCGAGCAGCTGGAATCGGCGAAGCTCGCCCAGTGCGAAATCGAGCCGCTGCTTTTGCCCAACGGCAAGGCGCCGCGCGAGGCCTGCCTGCAGGTTGACAGTGATTTATTGGCGGCGCTTTGGAAGGCCATAAGAGATTTCGAGCCTGACTATCTGTTCGTTCCACCGGTGCCGTCGGACTCCCTCGCTGGGCTTCACATTGACCACGTGGCGGTGGCGGAGGCTATTCGCAAGGTGGCCTATATGATCAACGTGCCGCATGCTTTCACGCCAGAATATCCGTCCGACGAGCCCAAGCCCAAGCCGTGCAAGGTTCCGTACATTCTCACCGCCTACGATGGGTACATGTTCGGGGCTAATTCGTACGATCTGGCGGTGGATGTGAGTGCGGCGTTCGACCTGATGGTGGAGATGACCTGGTGTCACCAGTCGCAGGTGACCGAGTGGTTGCCGTGGGTGGGGAGGCATGACATGGTCGTGCCAAAGTCGAAGGATGAATGGAGGGTCACGCTCGAGCACCACTATACCAAGCGTAACCGCGAGCTTGGCCTTGGTGGCCAGCCGATGGTGGAGGTTTTTGGTGTGACTGCCTGGGGCGAAATCCCCACGCTTGACCAGTTGAAAGCCGATCTACCCAACCTCATCACGCCGGCCGAAACCGAGGTCCGCCTAGCCAGGCGCCTGGCCCAGTGGCGTGGCGAATGACGCTGCCCAAGCAGGGGTAAGTTTTACAGTGGCAGCGACTGGGACCTGCTGTTTTTTTTGTGTGCCTGTTTGTCGCCATCTACGCGATGGAACAGGCCAAGGTGCTGGAGTTGATTGGCGAGCGCATTGAGCCAATTATCAGCATGGGTCCAAAATTGGGAGGCGGCCTGCTGTTGGTTTCATCCGCCTTGGCCAGCAGCGTGACCGATAACATCCCGCTTGCCGCGGTGCTCTCGAACATCCTCGATTCGATGGGTATCGTCGATGACTCCGGAATGTGGTGGCCGGTGATTTCCGGAGTGAACCTTGGAGGGGATCTGACACCGATAGACTCTGCCTCGACGCTTGTGGCGGTGACCATCATGCACAAGCACGACCTGCTTATCTCGTTCATGGGCTTCGTAAAAAAAACCGCGCCGTTCGCAGTGCTTCATATCTCCCTAGACGGGCTGTACGTTCTGTTCGCGTTAAGACACCTGCTGGGTTGATCTGGTTATTTTCCGGTATTGAGTGCGACTTGGAAGATGCCGAGCAGCAGCAGGATGGCCCCGACTGGCAGGAGGACGATGCCTAGTCCTGGCTCGGAGCCATGGGTGAACAGACCGCCGAGGATGAAGCCGCCAGGAACGAGCAGGGTGGCGGCGGTTAGGCAGCGGGAGGCTAGGGTGCGGGCGTAGTCGGGTAGACTTAGCCGTACCAGCGATGCGGCGAAAGCGATGTTGAGTATCGACAATAGCGTGCCGTGTGCGTGACCAAGTCGGAGCATCAGCCGGTGCGTCTCGTTGTCGCCGACGTCTAGGTACCAACCGACTCGGAACGCGAGCATTCCTTCAAGCATAATGCCAAGGCATACGAAGACGAACAACGACCACCAACCAAGCTTGAAGTGACGTCGTTCCTCTGGCGTGGCGCTGCTGATGGCGGCGGGTGTGGCCAGGTTGGCCGGGGCGGTTCGGGCGAGTTGGGCGGCTTGGTCGCCACGCTTGCGTCGGGTTGGTTTTTGCTTGCTCATTCCTGGATGGTCAACCGGTCGGTGATATCTTCGAGTGGTTTAGCCTGTGAGACGAACAGTAGTTCGGCGTGTTTCGCTTGGTCAAGGGGGCGGTGTAGTCGAACTGCGTATCGGTGAACTCCGGATTGGCTATCAGCGACTTGTGGGCTGTATAACAAATGGTGGAGAAGGAATCGTTCATCGTCCGGATCAGCCATGGCGCCTGCCAGTTGCCGACAGACACCTTGCGGGCTGGTTTCCAGCCCATATGCCAGGCGTCGTCGCCCTTGAGCATCGCTGAGGTCGACTTGTCGTCGTCGAGTGGCGGCTGCCGCTGGCCGAACCACTCGGCAAGATGTTGGCTGGTCCACTCGAGTGACTGGTCGAGCTGGCAGAGGTTGCAGTCGCTGGGGCGGTAGGCTTTCAACTGTGTCCCGACACTGAGCGAGTCGATGATTGACAACGTGCCGCTCATCAGAGGTCAGTCGTTTGTAGCGGGGATGGTGAGGCGATAGTAGCCGTTGGGCAACGGCAGATGTTCCACAGGCAGATCGTGGATGATGGTGCGATTGCTGTCCTGCGGCAGGAACTCCTGCACCTTGATCCACTCGCCGCCGGCGACATCGGCAGTACTCCACAGCACATAGGTTCGCCCGGTTTGCGCCTCGAACACAGCGGTCAGGCTGTCCTCGTTCATCCTCAGCCCCAGCGACAAAATGCTGTCGGTGTCGTTTGGCCTTGTGCCGGCGAGGAATTCCTCGAGGTTGGTGTGGCTGTCGTTGTCCTTGTCGAGCGTAGCGTCGCCAGCGTCGTTGGGGTTGAGCCCGTACCGGTTTTCCCAAAAGTTGGGCAGGCCATCCTCGTCCGAGTCGCCGAGGATCAGGTTCGCCTGGCCTGGTGTTGCGCTGTTCGGGAAAAAAGCAATCGTGCTAGCGCCGTCAGGGTAGCGTCCCTTGGAGATGCCGCGAATCTGCTCGCCGAACAACACCGAGTCTATCACTTTGTCCGTGGTGTCGGTGAGCACGATCTCCTCACCAGTGCCGCTGAGTCGGAATCCCAGATGGGTTGGCCCATCGGCAGGGGAATTGTCTGCGGTCAAGCGGAGAAACCCTTTGGGGCCAATGGTCGTCAGCGGTGGCATGACGGTCTTGTCTGGTTGGGTTGAGTCGTCGCTCAGTTTCAGCCCTCTGAGCAGGATTGGGAGGCTCGACTTGTTGAACAGTTCCAGCCAGTCGTCGCCGCTCTCCGGACGGGCCATCCATTCATTAATCACAAGTGACGCGAGGTTGCCTGTGTCCGACTCCACGTTGGCCAGACCGGGGGTGGGGGTGGTGAGGGTCCACGGGCCAACGCCGTCAGGCTCGCGGCCGATGGAATAGTCGTCTGCCTGCGGCCCGAAGCCGATGGCATCCTGGATTTTCAGTCCCTCGTCGCCCGGCCACCACAGTGCGATGTTTTGGCCGTCGGCATCGAGCGCGAAGCCGGTGTGCATCCCTGGCGACTCCTTTTGGTCGTCACACCAGACAACAAGGTGGCCTTTGGCCGGCAGAATTGTGTTGGCTGGGAAAAAGAAGGTTGGCTCCTTGGCGACGCCGTCGCCAAGGCCCGCGCCGGCAAGGTCGATGTCGCGGTTGGTAGGGTTGTGCAATTCTATCCAGTCGGGGTTGGTGTTGGCGTGAGTCACCGAGCCTCGATTGGCGGCCATCAACTCGTTGAGGATAATGCCGTCCGGCAGGCTCTCTACGGTGGCGAGGAGGCTCAGGCCGAAGGCGAGGTCCCGGTCGTTGGTTGAGTATTGGTGCACTTCGACCGCAAGGATGTTTTTACCCTGCTTCAATGATTTTCCGGGGAGAATAATTTGGCCACTCAACTCGGCATCGCCCACTGAGCTCAAGGCCCGTGTTGTATAGCGGATACTACCGCGCTCCTTCATGTTCGCTCGGTGGATTTGCTTGCCGTTGAGATAAAATACCGCGCCGTCGTCTATGAGATAGCTGATCTGCAACTCGCCGCCCTCAGTTGGTAGGTCGAAGTCAAACACCTTGCGAAAGTAAAACGTATTGGCCCCCATCTTTAGAGTGGTGGCCATCTTGTATTTTTGCCGGGTAGTGGCGCGTCCAATGTACGACTTGCCACTTGGCCAGGCGGAGTCGTCGTATTCGGCCTTGCGCCAGGTGGTGCCCAGATTTTTGCCATCTTCGTTGTATTTCCACTCCGTGTCCTCGAGAGATATGAGATTCTCCGAGCTGGCGTGCCCGCCGTAGCGGAAACCGGCCTCCAGGTTGGGCAGCGATTTGCGCCCCTCCGAGTCGATATAGGTCGCCCGCCAATAGTAGGAACGGCCGAATTCGAGTCGATCAAACGGCACTGGCATCTTAGTCAGGTTATCCGTCGTTTCGGCCTTGAAAACGGGGTAGGTGAACGAGCCATCAGCGGTGCGAATTTCCCAAAGGGTGCTGGCATGGGTTGTGTTCCCGTCAATGCTCTCGAACGCGGAGACCAACATCGTTGCCGGTGAGTAGACGGAGCTGCCGCCGGTTAATTTTTGAGCCGAGGGCTGGCTGGGGATTTCCACCTTACCGCACTGTTTGTTGACGTTGGACTGGCGTCCGCTGGCGAACGAGGTGTAGCCGGTCAGGCCCATGCGGCCGAGGCTTTCTGGCGTGAGCAGCGTGTTGTTCAGGTAGTAAAGGTGTTCTTTGTACTCGGTGCGGAACGCCTTGAAAAACGCGTCCTTTATGGGGTGCGTGCCGTGGGAGGTGTTCGGGTTGCCGGCCTCGCCGATGAAGATAGACCGGCTGATGTAGTCGCTGCGCATGTCGTTATCGAAGTCCCACGGCAACAGTGCCCATCGGCCGTCGGCCCGGCGCCAAAAGTAGAAGTTGTGCACGGTGTCATCCCAGGTGCCCATCCAGTTGCGCACGGCGATATAGCTCATGAGTGACTCGATGTCCCAGTTTGCCTCGAACCATTGTTTGAGCCGGGTGCGGTTGCTCCTGTTCTTGGCCAGGCCGTCGATCATTTCCTTCAGCTCGGTGTGCCCCTTCCAGTCCTGATTTTTGGAGGAGTAGATCCACTCGTAACGCTGCAGTCCCGTCCAGCCGTCGTTGGTACCCAGTTTGCCGCCATCGCCGCGGCCGTACGGGCCGAGATTTTGTAGGATGCCGCTGGACTTGAAGATATGCCCGTTGGGTTCAAGCTCGGTTCCGGGGTTTCGTCGGGCTTGATCCTCGTGGTATTTTTCCAACATTAGGTCGTTATGATCCTCGATCAGGAGCCGTCTCATTTTACGTTTGTTGATAGCGACATCGACCCACTCGGTGTGCGAGGTGGGCAGGCCAAGCTCGCGGTACAGCATGTGCCCGGCCACCGTCACGTTGTCCTTATCCGTGAACAGCAGGTCGCTTTGGCCGTTGAACTGGTTGTAGCGTGGCAGGCGAACCTTCCACGAGTTGCGCCCGGCGTTGCGGCGGAAAAAGCTACCATTCCAGCGGGCGTACACATCGCGCACCTCGCCGTTGTAAACAAGAACTCCGTGAACGGTGTCGTTCCATGGGCCGCGAGGCTTGATGTTCTTGGCTGGTCGGTAGCCGCTGCGCGGGTTGGCCGCGGCGTTCTTGGAAAGTTGGCTGATGCCTTTTCTTGAAACCATTAGTTCGAAATATTTTCTGGTGTCGGTGAACTTGGGCATCACGAAATAGGCGTGCCAGGAGTACGGATCACTCTTGCGCGGGGAGATTTGTTCCTGTCCGTTGCCGAGATCCGCCAAGATTCGGTAGCGGACCAGCGTCCGGTCCGGTTTCTTGGGCAGCTTGTATGTCCACAGTCCACCCACCAGTTTCATGTCGCGCTTGGCCAGGGTCTCCCCCTCCTTTTCTAGATTGTCATAAAAGTACTCGAGCGTTACGTCGGCGAGTGTGTCGTTGGTCGAGAGCCTGGCTTCGATGGTTGCCGTGTCCAGTTTGCCGATCAGGGTGTTTCCCTTGCTGTTGACTGCGCGGATGGAGGTAACAATGGGAGCCGGCATGGAACGCTCACGAGCAACGTGGTTCGGCCGACCGGGCGTAGCGTTTTTTTTGATTGGCGAGGTGACCCAGTTGGCAGGGTCACTGCCCGGCAGCGAAAAGCTGACTCGCTCCAGTGACATGCCCCGATATTGGTAGGTCAAGGGGTCAATGCCAGTCCACTTAAGCCCCGCGCCGATCGAGTCCGCACCAATGGGCCAGGGAAACAGCGCCGAGTAACGCACACTGTCCTCGGTGTTGCCGCCGTCATTCTCCACGCTAACCTGTTCGCCGTTGTTGCTGAGCAGGCCCTCGTATGGCCCCAGCACGGTTACGCTTCCCAGTCGGTATTCCTTGATGGAGGCTAGGCGCTTGGGGTCTTTTGCCACTACCAGATAAGCGCCGCTTTCGACTTTAGTGCCCGCCGGGAAGGCATATTCGATACCGCCACTGATCCGCCAGTTGTCCAGCGTCACCGGTTCGCGGCTGAAATTGTGCAACTCAATGAACTCGTGCACATCCTCTGATATGTTGAGCACCGGCCTGCCGCGTGGGTCAAACTCCGGCTCCTCGATGGGATGATACATGATTTCGGAGATGATGATTCGCGGCGGCGGCGGTGCATTGGCGTCCATGTGATAAAACCAGCCAAGGGGCACGAAAGGTTTTTTGAAAGGGTTTGTGCCGATGATATAGGCCAGTGGATCCCACGAGATTTTCACCTCCTCGCCCGGGGCTTGGCCAAGCGCAAACTGATAGTTGCTGTTACTGATCTTCGTCACGCTTTTCGCCGGCTTGCCGTTGACCAGCAGGTCGGTGGCGTCTACCCCGCTGACAGGTACGCTGAACTCGACCTCGACCGTGTCGAGCGATTTCACCGTCAACCCGGCCGGCGGGTTGGCCCGCCTCACGTGCGGCGGGTTGTCGTCGGCGTACGTGTACGCCCAGCGATTCCCGTTGGCGGTTTCCCTGAAGGTGTTGGGGGTCTGCGCCTGGTCGGTGATGCCGTGCCCCTTGGCCCACGAGAGGCTCACCTTGCCGTGGGGCAGGTCGCCGAGTTGAAACACCCACGTCCGGCCGCTGCCCTCCACCGAGCGAGCCGGCGTGCCGTTGGCCAACAGGTCGGCGGCATCAACGCCTTTCACCGGTTCGGAGAACGTGACGCTGACTTGGCCAAGGCTCGAGGCCAGGCCACTTGGTGGATCGACCGTCTTCACTTTTGGGGGGATACTCTCGACCGACACCGCCGTGAGGCGCGCGTCGAACAGGGCATCTGGGCTTGTGCGTCGTTGGTTGAGCACAATCACCGCGATCGTGTTCTCTCCATCGGTGAGAATGTCTCCAAAATTTTTCAGCGCGTAGCTGCGGAAACTCAGCGGCTCCGTCGCCGCCTTGGAAGCGGCCGTGTTGTACTTCGGCTTGTCAGTCTCGACATTGTGGCGCGCCACCTCCGTCCCGTTGATGTAGGCGACAAAGCCGTCGTCCACCTTGGCGCGCAGCGTCATCGAGGTGATCGCGTCCCTTTCCTGGCAGATGAACTTGCGCCGGAGGAAAAACGAGTTGTATCGGCTCTTCATGTCCTCCAGTTCGGTGCCGCCGTTGACATTCTCGCCGTAGAATACCGGGGTCGGTGCGGTTTCCCACTTTGAGTCGTCATGATCCGCATTAGCCCAGGCCCAGTAGTCCGGGCGGGAAGGGGTTTTCTTGCCACGCCACAGTTTCCAGTCCGCTCCGTAGTCGAAGAACGTCACTGCTTGGCCAAGCGGGGCGGCAGCCAGTAGGGCCAACGCCAGGGAAGGGCCAATTGAGCGGCGGCAGATGGTGGGCAGATCGGTCATGTGCGGTGGAAAGTACCCGGTTCACCGCGATTTTCAATGCCTCAAATGTGAGCCTGTAAATGAAATATATATATAATAAATATATTTTTTAAAAAATTTAAGGGCAGATTACGTTTGCTTTCATCAATGCAACGGTTGGCTTGGTTTTGGGTGTCATCATGTTGGGGGTGGTTACTTTCATGTTGGGTCATTTCTTTCCTGCTATATGGTTTTTTGCCAAGTTCCTGACGATTCTCCTGTTTATCCTCCTGGCCATTGTGGTTCCCATTCAGGCGGCAAGCCTGAAACTGGCGCTACATGGCTTTTTCGGGAGGATGTGCCGTTCAAGGCTTCCTATATTCTCATGTCAATTATTCTATTTGTTTACGTCGTGATCATGATGGTGGCTTTCATGATGAGGTTTGATCCCACCACTGCCTATATCGGGCAGTTTTTTGTTGGCTCGTTTTTGTTGGGGCGCTTCATTGAAATAAATGAGGAATCGATCGGCATCATGAAAGGCTCGTTGGTTTTGCTGCTGACGACGGCCATCACTTACGGTATTTGGTTTTTGGGAGGTAGAACGATCATGGGGATGCTCGGATTGCGAATGGCGCGCGGTTTTTAAAATCCACTCTTGGTTACAATCGCGCTTGACACTGTTGGGCTCAGTGGACAGCATTTGGGAGTTCGCAGTTTTAAGATTAAACAAATAGAATCATGGCATTCATTGTAACAGGAGCTTGCGTGGATTGTGTGTACACGAGTTGTGTGGATGTGTGCCCGGTGGAGGCATTCCACGAGGCGCCGGATCGGTTGTTGATCAATCCCGACACCTGCATCGACTGTGATGCGTGTGTACCGGAATGCCCGGTGGAGGCCATTTATCCCGAGGACAATGTGCCGGACGACCAGCAGGAGTGGATCGATCTAAACAAGGATGCCGAGAATCATCCCACACTTGCAGCTTCCAAGGATCCCTTAAAGGGTCCGAAGTGCGGCAACCCTAACGCTGCCTGACCCCCCAACGGTAACCAGAAACGCCGGTCAATCGGTCTTGAACTGACCCGGTTGCAGGATGCCGTGGCGTATCCGACCTCCACGCGGACCAACACAGGTGTACGTGATGTGCACCGTGCCATCCGCCGACTGGATGACCGAGGGGTAGCCGAAGGAGGTGGCCCCGTCGCTTTGCGGCTCGAGCCGCTGCTTCAGCGGCCAGGTTTTGCCCTCATCCCCGGATAAGGCGACGGTCAAATTGTCGCGTGACTTGGTCGAGTCGTTGTACACGATCAGCCAACGTCCGTCGCGCAGTACGATCACCTCGAGGCTTGAGCCGGGGTTGGGGATGTCGGTGTCCCTCGCCGCGCTCCATGTCTCGCCATTGTCGAGGGAGAGGCTGGCCATCACCCGGAAAGGTGGGGGACCTGAGTCGCGGCAAAAGGCAATGATCGTCCCGTCGCGCCGCTTGGCCAAGCTGGGCTGTATGGGGCCAAGGCCGATGATCGGTTGGCTGGCGCGCCACGAGTCGCCGTCGTCATCGGAGATTGCCACGAGCGAGGCGTTGAATCCATCCGAGTAAAGCGGGAGCAGTATCCGCCCGCCGGGCAGCGTCAGCGGGTGGGTGCGGGGCATCCAGCCGGTCTGCCGCTTAAATGGGTCGTTGGCCGCCTTCAGTAGCAAGGCTTCGTAAGGCTGGGCGTACTCGGCCCACATTGCTGTGTTCAGTTTCAGCTCGTCGAAGCGCTGCTTCATCACCTTTGCAAACACCGGCCCCGGCTTGAGTTGAACGATACCCTGCCACGACCACTTGGGCGCACCCGCGCCTTGGTAATCTTCTGCGCGCCTGAATTTCAGCAGGCCGCATTCCCAGCGATGCGCCAGCACCGAGATCCAAAACAATCGCAGCCGTCCCTTTGGGTCGATGTACAGAATAGGGTTGCAGTCGGGGAAGCCGGGCGTGTCGGCCATCTCGAAAACTGGTCCCCAGCGCTTGGCCCCTTTTTTCAATCGGGCTCCCTGCACAAGCACGTCGTCGGCCGAGCGCTCGCCGGAGCCGTGAAACCAGCAGGCCAGCAGGTCGCCGTTGGGGCACTGCACGATGCTGCTGGAGTGGGTGTGTTTTTTGCCGGGTGGGAAAATGTCGGTGGCGGAGAACAGGGGCGCGGCCTTGGCGAAGGGCAGAGTACACCACGAAAACAGCCCAAGCAGAGCGAATTTAAAAACGGACTTGGAGATAATCATTTTTGCTGGTTCAGGGGATGAGGGTAGGTTGGTTGGTCAGGTGGCGCTGGATGCGGCGTAGACCGGGGATGTCTTTGTCGCGGGGTTTGACGCGCAGGAAGGGGTGGGGGGATTGCCAGCCCCAACGCTCAGCATGGCCGTCGGCGAAACTCATGACAGCTCCGTTGTGATACTCGCCGTAAGGCTGGCGATCCGGCTCCGGCGGCAGCCAGCCGTGGCGATTGGCTGTACCGTCGCCCCACTTGATTTCCGAGTAGTAGCGCAGGCCAATATTACCGTCGTTTATGCTGAATGCGACCTCGTCCATGAACACGACCGAGCCCGAGGGGCCGGGATTGCGGATAGCGGAGAATTTCTGGCCTCTCTTACCCATCATTGTCAATGGTGAAGCAGGTGCGCGTCCGGGGATAATCACGTGCCAATTAAACCACCTTGCCTCCGGTTAATCCATCAAGTTCCATCCAAATGATGTCAGCCTTTGCGGCTCCTCCCTGGCAACCGGGGGGCTGACTCCGGAGTCAGAAAAACCATACCCCCCCTTGGCTTTCCAATCTTTTACTTTAACCTGTCATTCAGCAAAATCTGGCGTTTATGAACCGATAAAGGAGCTTAAAAAAGCGATCGCTAGGCTCTTTTCTGGTCTGTGAAAACTGCGCTTGCCAAGCGATTCCTTCACATGAAATATCGGTTCAGAAAACCGTAATTTCATTATTAATAATTGTAATTGCCAAGTCACTGGAATGATGGTAGCTTACTGGAAAGCAGTAACTATTTATAGAAATGAAAGCATACAGATCAATCGTAGTGGGGTTGGCACTTGGCATGGCAGTGGCCGCCGCCACGGGGCAGACCAAGTTGTTTTCCGAGTTGGTTGGGCCGGTTCCGGTCGGCTCGGTGAAGGCTGGTGGAGCATTGCAAGTGCCGTACATTATCTGGGGCGGTGACATGGCGACGTTCTATGCCAACGGCGGTCTTAAGACCAAGCCGGGCACCCTTTTCCACGAACAAGGGTTGAATCTGAACCTGACGCCTGGTGACGACTTCATCCAGCAGGTGCGTGATTACCGCACCGGCAAATCACCGTTCTTGCGCGGGACCTTCCGAATGATGGGGCAGGCGTCCGAGGTGATCGGTTCTGACCCTCGCACCAAGGGCGTGGTGATCCTGCAGATGACATGGTCGGCCGGTGATCACATGGTCGCCCGCGAAGGGATCAAGAGGGTGACCGAGTTGAAGGGCAAGACGGTGGCGGTGCAGCAGGGTGGCCCGCACATCGGCATGCTCGATGACGTGCTCAAGACGGCCCAGCTGGGTTGGGATGACATTGAGGTGAAATTTTTCGATGCACTCACCGGTCCGGATTCGCCGCCGCAGGCGTTCAGGGATGACCCGAGCATCTCCGCCTGCTTTGCGGTGACGCCGGACATGTTTGGCCTTTGCTCGGACTTGAACAGCGTGGGCACCGGTGCGGAGGGGACAGTGAAGGGCGCGCATGTGCTGGTGTCGACGGCGGAGTTGTCGCGCTCGATCGCAGATGTGTACGTTTGCCGAAAGGATTTTTACGATGCCAACCGCCCGCTCGTTAGGAAGTTCGTTGCGGGCTACCTGAAGGCGTCGGAAGAGTTGGTTGACAAGCGCGCGGCACACGATGCCGGCAACAGGGATCAAAACTACATCAACTTACTCAACCAAACGGTGCAGATTTATACCGAGGCTGTTCTCCCGAACGCCGACGAGGCACATGGCCTGCTGCTGGACTGCACGTTTGCTGGCTACCCGGGTAATGTGAGCTTCTTCGAGAAGGAGGGTAATCTTCACGGCTTCGAGGCGTTCCAGAAATCTTCACTTGAGTTGGCCACTGGCCGTGGGTATGCGAAACAAAAGATGGGGCTGCTTCCCTCCGGTTTGGCTTATAAAAATGATGATTTTCTCAAATATTTAAGAAAAACAGAAGCAGTTCAGGGCGAGCGGTTCCGCGCCGAGGCGGTGCTGTCGGAGATCGAGGAGCTCAGCTCTGGCGGGTTGCTAGACGACCGGACCATTTTGTCGTTCACCATCAATTTTAAAGCCAACCAGACGGAGTTCAGCGCGGTGCAGTACGCGGCCGAGTTCACCCGGGTGATCGAGATGGCGGACAAGTTCGGCAACGCCGTGGTCGCTATCCGTGGCCATGCGGATCCAACGAAGACACTCATCGACCTGATCAAGGCCGGCAATGCCAAGGGGACGCTGAAGCGCAGCGGCACTCGCGGAAATTACCGCTACGCTCTCAACGGTCAGGCGCTTGACCTAAACAATACCAGCCGGTTGGTGGATGCTATTGGGGCTGGTGATTTCGACGGGGTGGAGGATTACAATCCACGCCGAACGATGCAGGCTGCGCTCAATCTCTCACGAAAGCGGGCTGAGTCGGTTAAGCAATCTGTCGTGGAATATGCCAAGGGCAGGGGAATTGGGATCGACATGTCGCAAATTCAGCCCCAGGGCGTCGGGATCGCCGAGCCGTTCATCGCCAAGCCAAGCTCCGTGGCTGAGGCGGGGCAGAACATGCGGGTGGAGTTTCGGCTGATCCGCGTCTCGGCCGAGGTGACACAGGAATCTGACTTCGATTTTTGACATTATTGAAGACCATTCGATGAAACATAACACAAATTTAAAACATTTTTTTAGTGGTTGGCTAAGTGCGATGCTGATCGGTCTTTGGGCCGTGCCGCTTGGCCACGCAGAGGTGCAGGTGACTGACAGCGTGGTCGTGGTGGTGGATGCCTCCGGCTCGATGGGTTCGGTGATGGCCGGCACAGGGCGCGACAGGATGTCCGTGGCCAAGGACGCGCTCAAGCAGGTGCTTGGCCAGATTCCGGACACGACTGACATAGGTATCTTGGTGTTTCCGACAGGTAACTGGGTTTATCCGCTTGGCCCGCGTAAGGAGAGTATGCTGGTCGGAGCGATCGACAGTATACAGTCCGGCGGCGGCACGCCTCTGGGGGATTACATGAAGCAAGGCGCGGATGCGTTGTTGAAGGCTCGCAAGGAACAGTTTGGATACGGTACCTGCCGTCTGCTGATCGTGACCGATGGCGAGGCCGGCGACCAGCGAAAGGTGGAGAGCTTTACGCCGGACATCATATCTCGAGGCATCACGATCGATGTCATCGGGGTGGAGATGGCATCGCGCCACACGCTGGCCACAAAGGTGCATTCCTATCGTAATGCGGACAATCCTGAGTCGCTCAGACAGGCCATCACCGAGGTGTTCGCAGAGGTTGCTACCGGGGATGCCAGCAAAGGGGGGGAGAATGCATTTGAGTTGATCGCTGACCTGCCGGAGGCAACCGCCTCGGCGATGCTAGAGTCGCTATCCATCTCGGGGAACCAACCTATCGGAGAGAGTCCGAGTATGCGTGCTGTCGAGTCGCCTTCGCCCAGTTCAGCTCCATCCTATTCGGGTGGAACGACAAGTTCGCAGTCAGGTTCGGGAGATGAAGAAAGCTTCATTATGCTACTCTGCGGAGTTCTTTGCGTGTTAGGTGTTCCCGGCTTGGTAATTTACGCGATCGTCAAGGGTAAGAATAAGTAATGTCAGAGGAAAACGGTTCCAAGGGATGTATCATCGCTGTGGTGTGGTTGGTCTTGCTGGCCATTCTCGGCGGGGCTGTCTGGTTTCTCTACACGAAACCAAAGAACGAGCAACTCAACCAAGACACCGGTTCCTCCAGCCAATACACCCATGAGTTGTCCATTGCCGCCGACCTGTTCTCTGGTTACGCCGTGCTACGTTCCGCGCAAATGCGCGACAATCTGAAGTCGGATGGCATCCGGTTGACGATGGTGGACGACGGCGCCGATTATGGCGCTCGACTTGAGGCGCTGGAGGATGGCGACGTGCAAATGGCGGTGTACACGATTGATTCACTGATGATGGCAGGGGCTAAGGCCGGTAGTTTCCCTGCATCGATCGTGATGTTGATCGACGAAACGAAGGGAGCGGATGCGGTGCTGGCCTACAAGAGTGCAGTTGCATCATTGCATGATCTGGATGATTCCACCGCTCGATTTGTGCTAACGCCCAGTTCGCCAAGCGAATTTCTTGCCCGTGTAGTGAAGTCTCACTTCCAGCTACCCAACCTTTCCGGCGACTGGATGATCGAGGCGGACGGAGCCGCCGCTGTGCTCAAAAAAATGAAGAGCGCCAAGCAGTCCGACAAGACGGCATATGTTATGTGGGAGCCGCAGGTTTCCCAGGCTAAGCAGTTGCCCGGTGTTGAGGTGATCCTGGACAGTTCCAAGATAAATGGACTGATTATCGACGTACTTGTGGCACGCCGTGAGTACCTTCGCGATCATCCTGATAAGGTTCGCGCCGTGATTGAGGCCTATTCCCGTGCCGCGCACCATTACCGGAGCCAGACAGGCGGCTTTGCCAAACTGGTCAAGTTAGACGATCCCAGCCTGTCTGACGACGAGGCCAAGAGCCTTGTGAATGGCATTCAGTGGAAGAACACTCTGGAAAACTACGCCCACTTTGGACTGGTGAGTGGAGTGACAGCGGGCGATCTGCTTAGCCTTGAGGACATGATTGCCAATGTAACCGATGTTCTTATCAAGACCGATGCACTTGAGAATGACCCGCTTGGTGGTCGACATTCGTCTCTCTACTTCGACCAGATCCTGACTGACATGAAGACCGACAACTTTCACCCGGCCAACCGGATGAATCTCATCAAGGGACTTGGGCAGGGAACAGGTGAACTGCAGGGCGTTCGCACTAATGCCCACGTTGGATCGCTTAGCGATGGCCAGTGGAATACGCTCCAGGCCGTGGGCGACCTCGATGTGCCGTCGATCGGGTTCCGGCGTGGCTCGGCTGCCGTCTCGTTGTCTAGCGAGCACGAGTTGAAGCGGCTCAAAAAGAAGTTGGACAGTTTTCCAAACTTTTACCTCCGAGTCGTTGGCCAAGCGCGCGCCGTAGGTGATCCCGAGGCCAACCGCCGCTTAGCCGAGTCACGGGCCGAGTCAGTTGTTAGTTTTCTCATGGGCGTAGGGGTCAATGCGGATCGAATACGCACCGAGGCCGCCCCGGCCGCCTCTCGAGCAGGCTCTGTACAATCGGTTCGTTTCGAACTCGGTCAAGTGCCGTATTAGGAGACCGCTGTAAAGCAAGCTAAGCACTTGGCCAAGCGCAGCGTTGACGCCCCAACCTTTTCTACCGACCTTTTGTGTTGCCAATGCGGGGCATTGGAATGCGGTGAGTGACAGCAAAAACATAGCCAAGCGCGTTATAGTGGATATCCTCGGCAGTCCGCTCGTACTAATGCCGTTCATGGCCGGTTCGGCGGCGTTCGCGTCACTCTTCGCACTCGGCCTGAAAGGCTCGGCGGCGGTGGGTGCAGTGCTCGTCGGCCTTGTCGGTATGACCGCTGCTGCCGGTACGTTTTTGACCAAGTTCATCCTTGGTAAAGATAATCGAGTCAAACAACTCATCGAGGAGTCACGCAACAAGGCCAAGTTCGACAAGAAGAAGGCGCTCGACCATTTCCACCATCGCCTGGGCATGGACGGCGACGAACGTACGGAGATAGCGATGCAGGATTTGCGATCCCTACGGCAGGCATTCCAGCAACTTGACAAGATTGCACCTGACCTGAACCGGGCGATGATTGAGGACATCCAACAGCGATCAGAAGAATTATTTCAGCAATGTGTGAGTTCACTCGAGAAAACGCTGCAACTGTGGAAGACCGCTGAAAGCTTGGTCTCGAAAACAGCTCGCAAACCGATACTCGAACAGCGCGAAAAACTTGTTGCCGAGGTGGTGCAGACCGTCGAGCACATGAGCCAAACCCTGGCCTCCGTCCAGGGTATCACCAGCAGGAGCGATGGAGACATCCGTTTGCAACGGCTGCGGAGTGAATTGGACCAAAGCCTGGAGGTGGCGAAAAAGGTTGAACAAAGGGTCGATTCACTGTTGAGTGGTGTCCCGATACAAAATTCACAGCAAATAAATAAAATCTGATAAAAAATGAATCCGCTTGGAGCAATTTGGAGATACGTTAAGTCGTTCCTCTATCTGATCACCGGTCAGATAGACAAGTCACGCCGTGCCCTGGATTCGAATCCAAATGTGATGAAGGCCAAGTTCGACGATATTATTAAGAGCAAGGTCGATCAGATTCACACCTACAAGCAGGCCGTGGCTACGCTCATAGCTCAGCAAGAGAAAAAGATGGCCAAGGTAAAGTCATTAACCGATGAGGTGAAGAAGCTTGAGAATCTCAAGGCCGGGGCGCTGGCAATGGCCAAGCAGTCAGTTGCCAAACTCCAAGGTGAGGGCAAAACCAAGGAGGAAATCCACGCCAACCCAGACTATCAGAAATGTCTCACTGCTCATAATGACTTTGCCGCCACGCTGACCGAGAAGCAGGATCATATCAAGGATTTGGAGGGTGACGTTTCCGAGTACGACGGTAGCATCGGTAACCACAAGATCAATCTACAACAACTGCAGCGCGACATCGAGAAACTCAAGAGCGAGGCCGCAGACGCGGTGGCCGACGTCATTACCGCCAAGGAGGAGAGGGATCTGTCCGATATGCTCAACGGCATTTCAAAGGATGGCATGTCGAAGGAATTGCAGGACATGCGTGACCTTCGGCATGAGATGCGGGCCGAGGCCCGAGTTTCCAGGGAAATGGCTGGAACCGACACCAAACAACAGGAGGCACAGTTCTTGGAATACGCCCGCAGCAATACATCCACTGATGAGTTCGACGCCTTGCTGGGCATGGCCGAGGGAACAGAAGGTGCGGAAACGACTTCAAGCGAGTCGGAACAAGTTGAAAAAACAAGCAGTGACAGCATCCTGCCGGAATAGAATTCAACAGGCCCCCAGGTTGGGGGCCTTTTTTGGGTGCACGATGGTTATTGAAAAATGAAAAATATAATCAAAAAAACTAACTGGGCGGTCGCCTTGAGTTGCGCCGCGTTAATCACCCTGAACGGGTGCAGTGACAGCAAGAAGTCTGTACCAAGCTTCTCGTTGGCCTGGAGCGAGTACCCCTCGTGGAGTGTCTTCGGCGTGGCGGATGCCACCGGCATTATTAACGGCAAAAAGGGCGAGATGGGCCCGGTGGAGGAAAAATGGGGAATCGACATCGAATTGAAGGAGGCCGAGTACGACCCCTGCCTGGCCATATACGGCGCCGGCCAATGCGACGCCGTTTGCATCACCAACATGGACATTCTCAGCCCGGCAACCGGCCGTCCGGGAGTAATGGTGCTGCCGACATCGACCAGTTTTGGCGCGGACGCCTGCCTGGTCACCGGTGACATCAAATCGGTTGAGGACCTGAAGGGGAAAAAAGTGTTTGGGCTGGAGAAATCGGTCTCGGAATACTGCTTCGTTCGCAACATCGAGCTGCTTGGCCAAGAGGAGTCCGACTATAACTTTGCAAACATGGACCCCGGCGCAGCCGCGTTGGCCATGCAGCAGGGCAATGCGGAGCAGCAGGCGATCGTGGTCTGGAATCCGTTCGTGATGGAGACGCTGGGCAAGCGCAGTGATGTCCGCGTCCTGTTTGACTCGACCAAAATCCCCAACGAGATCATTGACTCGGTGGTGGTTGCCAAGTCGAGTCTGGAGAAGGAAGGCGGCGAGGCGTTTGCCTGTGCCTTGATCGAGGCCTACTACGAGGTCAACAAGGCATTGGCCGACTCGGCCAAGCGTAACGAAACGCTGATCGCCATCGGCGAAAAGTTCTCGAACCTAGGCTTGGAACAGATGGAGAAGGTGGTGGAGCAAACCAAGTTCTACGGCACTCCGGACGAGGGCCTGGCCGTCCTGACCGGGACTGAGCTGCCGAAGATCATGGACACCGTGGTGTCGTTTTGTAAGGCCCACGATATTGTGGAAAAGGCCCCCGTTCTTGGCTATGGCAACGCTGCCAAGGCACCGGATGCCGATGTGCGGTTCGATCCGACCTACATCCAGAAAGTCTCCCAGGGGCCGGCGAAGTAAAGTTGGTTTCACTTCATTGTTACGCCGGTAAATGATTCGCGGTCCCATATCGCAGGCTAAATCGATTCTGCTGGCGTCGCTGTCAGTGGCTCTGCTGCTGCTGGGGTACACCTGGGTTTCGCACCGCCAGCACCAGGTCAACCCGAAAGACACCACTATCCCCAGTTGGGGACAATTGGCAGACGGCGTA
The DNA here is from genome assembly GCA_937770485.1 of uncultured Verrucomicrobiae bacterium. Taxonomy (GTDB): domain Bacteria; phylum Verrucomicrobiota; class Verrucomicrobiia; order Limisphaerales; family UBA1096; genus UBA1096. The sequence goes on from CALJHX010000039.1 coordinate 20,357, forward strand.
AAAAAATTCACCCAGCCGGACCGGAAAGAAGAGCGGTGGATCGTGGAGGACTCGATTGCGACCGGACGGCGTTTTTTTTACGGTATTGGACTTGGAGTGATGTGCGGGTTTGTACTGGGTATGCTGATGGGATGTTTTTCATCGTTGGAGGCCTTCCTGCAGCCGCCGATAGCGCTCCTAGCCAAGGTCCCACAAACGGCAGCGCTGGCTGTGTACTTCGTGGTATTCGGAACCGGCCTGTCGATGTACGTTGCCATGATCTCGCTGGGTATCATCCCGGCGCTGGCGGTGACGGTTTACCTAGCGATCAAGGATCTGCCCTCCGAGATGCTGGACAAGGCCTACACGCTGGGTGCGTCCCACTTTGAGGTCGCGACCGAGGTGGTGTTCAGGCAGGTTTTACCCAAGTTCATCGATGCGGTGCGCCTAGCCATCGGGCCGGCGATAGTATTTCTCATCGCTGCCGAGATGGTGGTGGGCGACGTTGGTTTCGGTTATCGGATTCGCTTACAATTCAAGCTAACCAACATGAACGTGGTTTACCCGTACCTTGTAATGTTGGCGTTCTTCGGCTTTGCCCTCGACTACGGGCTGCGGTTTTTGCAGGCCAAGCTTTGTTCGTGGTACCAGCGTGATTCAAAATGACCTTGTCCGACGAGAACAACTTCGGGCTTCAATGCCAGGGCGTGAGCCATTGGTTTGGAGAAACCAAGGTGTTGTTCGACCTGAACCTGAATGTGCATGCCGGGCAGTTTCTGTCGTTGATCGGGCCAAGCGGCTGTGGCAAGTCAACACTACTCCGGGCCATCCTCGGCACCCACCCGCCACACAGAGGGAAAATCCTCACCCTGCAAAACGGGCGATTGGCCAATGCCGACCGTCCGGGACGCGACCGCGGTATCGTTTATCAGAAATATTCGCTCTATCCGTTTTTAACCGCGCTGGACAACGTCGCGCTTGGCCTGAAATTCGACCAGACCACCACGGCATTCCGCTGGCTCAATTGGGTGGGATGGGGAAAGAAACGCCGTGAGTTCCGCGACCGGGCTGCAGCGTTCCTCGACAAGGTCGGGCTTGGTCAGGCGATGCATCTGTACCCGAGCCAGATGTCCGGCGGCATGCAGCAGCGGGTAGCAATTGCCCAGGCGTTGATTATGGAGCCGGAGATCATCCTGCTCGATGAGCCGTTCGGCGCGCTGGATGAGGCGACGCGGGAGGAGTTGCAGGAAATGCTTCTACAGTTTTACGAGGAGAACAAGGTGGCCATGGCCGAAGGCAAAAAGCCGCCATACACGCTGATCATTGTGACCCATGAACTCAACGAGGCAATCCGCGTGGGTGACCGGCTGGTGGGCCTCTCACAATATTGGGACTGGAAGGCCGATGGGCATGACCGCAGTCCCGGGGCCACCGTGGTTTATGATAAACCAGCCCCGGTCTTTCGGCCTGATGAGCGGCCCGATTACGAATTGTTTGCGGACATCCGGCAGGACATCCGGCAGGTCGTTTACAACCCCAAGGTTTTGCAACGGCGTGACGAACACGTTAATTTGAGTCCAACCAGTTAATCACAATCAACATGGCAAGCGGCAACAACTTCCTTCGCACGGCCGGCCGAATTCTCAACGCCGGCCAGTCACGGGCATTGATCCTCACGGGCAACATTCATGACATCTTCCACATGAAAAAAAGAGGGGCGGACGACTACTCGTCACTGGTCGAGTACCTCACAGGCAGCTGGAATCTCTCGAGCCTGATCCTGATCGTGTACGAGTTGAACGGCCCCATTCGCTTCCTGCGCGAGAAGGATGCCGGGCAGGTGCGCAAGGCATGGATCGAGTGGCGGCTAGGGATGAATCCCGATCAGTTGGCCATTAACCGCATGACCGCTTCCGAGGAGGTACAGTCACAAGTCGATTCTGTCACAAGCGCCTACGATGACTCGATGCATAAAGCCGTCAGTAACCCGACGCTGGCACTTGAGTTGATGCGTCAAATGTGCCTCTGCTCCCGCACGAATCTGGGGGGGAGCCCCTGTCTCAAGGAGGATTTGTTGGTCCTTGTCGAAGGGGCTGACATGCTGCTGCCGGATGCGCCGATCACGAGCCTAAACGACATGGATCGCCAGCGCGTAAGCATCTGTCACGACTGGTTTTGCGACCTAGGTTTTGTCAACGGCGGCGACTCGGTGGTGATGATTGCCGAGTCCCGGTCGCAGCTGAACCAGCGCATTGCCCGCCTGCCTCAACTGATCGAGGTCGAGGTACCGTCGCCCGACCTTGAGACGCGCAAACATTTCATCTCATGGTTCGCACGCAACGACAGCGAGGACCGCAAGCTCCAGCTCTGGGGCACACAGGCCGAGTTGGCCGAGTTGACCGCCGGCCTGTCGTTGCACGCATTGATGCAGCTGCTCAAGGGCGTGCGCCACGGCCGGGTCAAGCTCTCGCAGGAGGAAGTCGTTGCAAAAGTGGAAGGCTTCATCAAGAGCCAACTCGGCGAGGAGGTGGTCGAGTTCAAGAAACCTGGCCACAGCCTGAACGATGTGATCGGCTTCAAGCGATTAAAGACATTCCTGAAGAAGGAAGTCATCCCGCGGTTCGGAATGGACAGCGGTGAGGCGCTGCCGGGCGCGGCGATCGGCGGGCCGATTGGTGCGGGCAAGACATTCATCTTCGAGGCAGTGGCGGCAGAACTCGACATGGTCGTGCTTGTCATCAAGAACATCCGCAGCAAGTACTACGGCGAGACAGATGTCATCTTCGAGCGGTTGCGCCGTGTGCTGATGGCGTTGTCACGCGTATTGATTTTTATCGACGAAGCCGACACGCAACTTGGCGGTGTCGGCGCGGACACGCACGCGACGGAGCGCCGTTTGACCGGTAAGATCCAGTCGATGATGTCCGACCCGCTCTTGCGCGGCAAGGTGGTGTGGCTGCTGGTGACGGCGCGCATCCATCTACTCTCGCCGGACATTCGCCGCCCGGGCCGGGTAGGGGACCTGATCATCCCGGTGCTCGATCCGGAAGGGAAAGATCGAGAAGCGTTTCTTGACTGGGTGGTGAGTCCTGTGATCGACAGGAAGCTGACTGGCGAGGATCGCGAGAAATTCGCAGCTGCGACCGAGGGTTGGTCAGCCGCCGGGTTTGCGGCTCTGCGCTCGGAACTAAAGGCCAAGGCCAAGCTTTTCGGGAAAAAAGGCAATCTGACGATGGACGAAGTGATGGCGTTGATCGATGACCTACTTCCACCTGCGATCGGCGAGACCCGTCGATACCAGACGCTGCAAGCCCTGGTCAATTGCACGCGGCGGAGCCTGATGCCCAATCCGGATGTGAGCGACGAGGAGCGGGAAGCCTGGTCGCACGAGATTCGTCAGCTTGAGGCCAAGGGTATCCGGTAGCAGGTGAAGAGATCTTACCTTCTTTTTTTCAATGAGATAGGGCTTTTTCAGGCATTTTCCCAAGCGGAGAATTGGGTATCCTCAGGGATATATCCGAGGGCATCACTTGATGCAAACGCTCTTTCGCCCTATTTCCCAAGGATTTACGAGCTAAAACTTTTTTAAAAAAAACTTCAGAAAGAGGTTGCACACAGGAAAAAAATTGTTACTTTGTCCGGCCCTTTTCCTGCGGGAAAAGGAACGGTTAGAAAATTTGGCAACCCGCCGAAAACCCGCTTTCCCAAAGCAGGGGAGTTATGGAGGGGTGCGTCACAGCCTCAATCGAGGCACCTAGATTGTATGCCAGTTAAGAGTTTCAACCCTGTAACGCCGTCGAGGCGTTACATGAAAGTTTCGTCGTTTTCGGAGATTACGAAAACGAAGCCTGAGAAGCGTCTGGTCAAGACGAAGAAGAAGACCGGCGGACGCAACAGCTATGGCCGCATCACTGCCCGGGGTATTGGTGGCGGGCACAAGCAGAAAATTCGCAACGTGGATTTCAAGCGCAACAAGCACGGCATGGCAGCCGAGGTGATAGCGATCGAGTACGATCCCTGCCGCTCGGCCCGCTTGGCCCTCCTCAAGTATGAGGATGGGGAAAAGCGCTATATGATCGCCGTGGACGGCCTCGAGGTGGGATCCAAGGTGATGAGCGGTCCGGATGCTCCGGTTGAAAACGGAAACTTTTTGCCATTGGGCAATATCCCCTCCGGGTCGGAGATTCACAACCTGGAGATGAGTCCGGGACGGGGTGGCCAGATGGTTCGTTCCGCCGGGACGTGCGCTTCACTAATGGCGTTGGCTGATGGTTATGCGCAGGTGAAGCTGCCATCTGGGGAAATTCGAAAGTTAAACGAAAAGTGTTTTGCCACGATGGGTACGGTGGGCAACGCCGATCACGAAAAGATCGTCGTCGGCAAGGCGGGCCGGACGCGCAACAAGGGTAAGCGGCCTATAACGCGCGCCGTAGCGAAGAACCCGGTCGATCATCCAATGGGAGGCGGCGAAGGCCGCACATCGGGAGGTGGGCATCCGGTGTCGCCATGGGGAGTCCTGGCTAAGGGCTACAAGACACGGCCCAAGTATAAACCATCCAATCGCTGGATATTGGTTCGCCGTGACGGCCGGCCGATGAAGCAGAAATAAACAGACATGGGACGTTCGATCAAAAAAGGACCGTTTGTGGAGCAGCACCTGCTCGACAAGATCGAGAAGCTGAATGCCGACGGTAAGAAAAAGCCGATCAAGACATGGTCGCGTCGGTCGACAATCGCTCCAGAATTTGTCGGGCACACATTCATGGTGCACAACGGCAAGGCCTTTTTGACCGTGTTTGTGACCGAAAACATGGTGGGACACAAACTGGGTGAGTTTTCGCACACGCGCATTTTCAAGGGGCACGGTTCAAAACAATAACAAGTAAGCAGGCGGATAAATGGAAGTTTTGGCAGTCACAAAAGGAGTTCGGATGTCCCCGCAGAAAGTGCGGGAGATGGCTCGGCAGATTCAGGGCCTGCATGCCATGGAGGCTCGCGCCCTTCTGGGGGCTGTTCCTCGAAAGTCCGCGCGCTTGGTTGCCAAGACACTCAAGTCGGCCATGGCGAACGCGGAGAATATTGCCGACGAGTGGGACGTGGAGGATTTGCGCAATCGTATTTCTGAACTGGAGCAGAAAGTCAGCTCCACTAACAACAAGAAGACGCGTCGTAGCAGCCAGACCAAGATCGATGCTTACCAGAGTTTTCTAGACTCCACTCACAAACTTGACCAGACGATGCTCTATGTAAAAGAGGCAACCGTGGGAGACGCCCCGACGATGAAACGCTTTCGCCCGAGAGCTCGCGGCTCGGCCAGCCCGATTCTTAAGCGGAGTTGCCACATTCGGATCGTACTCACGGATCAAATTTAACGAACCTGTATGGGACAAAAAACCAACCCAATTGGATTACGGCTTATTCTCAACAAGGATTGGCGCTCGAAGTGGTATGCTGAGAAGAAGGATTTCGGCTCGCTGCTTGTGGAGGATTACAAGATTCGCCAGCTACTGAAGAGTAAACTGCAGGCCGCCGCCGTGCCGCGCATTCAGATCGAGCGCGCCACCAGTCGTTGCAGGATCACCATCCACTCCGCCCGGCCGGGTGTGGTTATCGGGCGTAAGGGTGCCGAGATCGATGGAATCAAGGAAGAGCTCACCAAGATGACCGGCAAGGAAGTCTATGTTGAAATCGCCGAGGTTAAGAACCCTGAACTGGACGCGCAACTCGTCGCAGAGAACATCTGCATGCAGCTTGAGCGCCGCGTGGCGTTTCGGCGAGCGATGAAGCGGACCGTGCAGGTGACAATGGACATGGGCGCGCTTGGCATTCGATTGCGCGTGGCCGGCCGGCTGAACGGGGCCGACATTGCCCGTTGTGAGAATACGCGGGAGGGTGCGGTGCCGCTGCACACGTTGCGGGCCAACATCGACTATGGATTTGCCGAGGCCGCAACCCAGTACGGGGTCATCGGGGTGAAATGCTGGATTTGCCGTAAGGATCCCGCCGAGGAAGAGGCCGATCGCGTCAAGCGGGGGCCAAGGCGTGACACCCGCCCAAGGCGCCCGATGGGCCCGCGCGGCAACGGTTAAAAATATATCGGAATGGCTTTACTACCCAACAAAGTTAAATATCGCAAAATGCACCGCGGCAACCGTAAAGGTGTCGCACAGCGTGGGAATAAGGTGTCGTTCGGCTCCTATGGCCTTCAGTCACTGGAGCGCGCCTGGATCACTGGCACGCAGATTGAAGCCGCCCGTGTGGCGATCTCCCGTGGTATGAAGCGTAAAGGGAGTATGTGGATTCGGATATTTCCTCAGAAGTCTGTGACCAAAAAACCGTTGGAAGTGAGAATGGGCAAGGGCAAGGCCAACGTGGATCACTGGGTAGCTGTGGTTCGGCCGGCCACAATGTTGTTTGAAGTGGAAGGCGTGCCGGAAAGCGTGGCACGCGAAGCTTTGAGTTCAGCGGCGGCAAAGATGCCTGTTCGCTGCCGGTTTGCCGAGCGTGATTAAAGTGAAAGTAGCAGGATGAATATTTCGGAGATCAGTGATAAGACAAAAGTAGAGTTGGCGGCGCAGGGCCGTGACCTCCGTAGGGAATTGTTCAATCTCAAGGTTCAGAAAGCCACCAGCCAACTGGAGAAACCGATCCGCCTGCGTGAGTTGCGGCGTGACATCGCCCGCATCGAAACACGATTCACGCAGATAGCCCGGAAGGACGCTCTGGAGAACTTGGCAACGGCGCTGAAAGGGGTGAAGGATTTTACAGCGGACGGCGTGGCCTTAGCACTGCTCGGCTTGGCCAAGCGCGGCTTGAACCGCAAGGATGTGTTGAAGGTTGGAGGATCCGTGTTCAACAAGAATAAAGCTCGCCTGACCAACAGGGAAATGGCGGAACTAATCCAGGCCAAGGGCATGGAAAAGGCCGTGGGACTCATCAAGAAGGAAGCGGCAATAAATTAAGAAAGCAATGACCGAGACAGAAACAACTAGTTCAGCACGCAATAGTCACCGGAAAGTTCGGGAGGGCGTGGTCGTCTCTTCCAACATGGACAAGACGGTCGTTGTGAAAATTTCCCGGCGGATTGCACATCCGCTCTACAAAAAAATCATCACCAAGTTCAGCAAGTTTCATACTCATGATGAGAAAAATGAGGCTCAAGTGGGCGATCTTGTTGAGATTATGGAAACCCGACCGATCTCCAAGACCAAGCACTGGAGACTCGTCAGAATCGTAAAGAGCGGCGAGCTTGCCATGGCAGCCAAAGAGGCGGAAGCAACTGCTTAGGGCAGCAGGAAAGACAAGGCAGAAATGTTACAGCTAAGATCCAGATTAAATGTGGCCGACAATTCCGGGGCCAAGAAGGCTTGGGCAATCGGAGTACTGGGTATCCGCAAGGACACCGCCTCCGTGGGCGACGTGATCAAGGCTCACGTCCGTGAGGCAACCCCGGATGGCAATGTGAAAAAAGGTGAGGTGGTCAACGCCGTGGTGGTTCGCACCAAGTCGCCCATCCGCCGTCCGGACGGCTCCGTGCTGAAGTTTGACTCTAACGCCATCGTGATCATTGACGAAGATGGCAACCCTCGTGGCACACGTATTTTTGGGCCTGTGGCCCGTGAGTTGAGGGTAAAGAAATTCATGAAAATCGTCTCGTTGGCGCCGGAGGTAATTTAAATGGGCAACAAACGGCACTTTAAAAAGGGAGATACAGTTTACATCCTGTCCGGAGAGGAGAGGGGGGCGAGCGGCAAGGTAATCGATGTCCTGACTTCGAGCGAACGTGTGGTCGTCGAGGGACTGAATATGGTCAAGAAGCACATACGCAAAAACCAGGACCAACCGCAGGGTGAAATCGCCGAGCGCGAAGGAACCATCCACTGGTCCAACGTGATGCGCGAGGACCGATACTTTAGCGAAAAACGTAAGCCCAAGGATGCCGTTGCAACCGAAGTGGCCGAAGGCAAGGCTGAAACTGAAGAATGATCCCCAGATTACAGGAAAAATATCAGGAAGAGATCCGTACCAAGCTTCAGGGCCTGGACAAGTACGGGAACATTCACGAAGTCCCCAAGGTCGAGAAGATCGTGGTGCATATGGGCGTCAGCCCGGAACTGGGAAAAGAGGTTCTCGGCGACGCGCTGAAAGACATGACCACCATCACCGGCCGGAAGCCCACGTTGAACAAGGCCAAGGTGAGCGTTGCTAACTTCAAGTTGCGCCAGGGCATGACCACTGGGTGTCGCGTGACGCTTCGCCGGCAGACGATGTACGAGTTTTTGGATCGGCTCATTGCCACTGCGCTTCCTCGGATCCGAGATTTCCGAGGGATCAACTCGAAAGGTTTTGACGGATTTGGCAATTTTTCTGTCGGAATCGATGACCAGTCCATCTTTCCCGAGATTGACGTGGACAAGGTCAAGCACACGCAGGGAATGGATATCACCATCGTCACCACCGCCAAGAACGATGACGACGCCTACGAATTGTTGAAAGAATTTGGAATGCCGTTCGACGGCAACCGTAAATAGGGAAGATATGGCAAAAAAAGCCTGGATGGAGCGAAATAAGCGCAAGGCCAAGACAGTGGCCAAGTATGCGGCCAAGCGGGCCGAGTTAAAAGCCAACGACGACTACGAGGGATTGGCCAAGCTGCCGCGTGACGCCAGCCCGGTGCGGCTGGTCAACCGTTGCGAGGTCACCGGCCGGCGCCACGGGTTCCTCCGCAAGTTCCGCGTGTCTCGCCTGACTTTTCGGGAATTGGCCCGGTCGGGGATGATCCCCGGCGTGACCAAGGGCAGTTGGTAAGGAAATACATATGGATCCAATCGCTGATTTATTAACCTGTATCCGCAATGCCAACTTGGCATTGAAGCCGGAGATATCCGTGCCGCACTCAACCATCAAGGAGAGTGCCGTGAGAATCCTCAAGGACGAGGGGTACTTGGAATCGTTCAACGTCGAGGGCGACGTCAAGCGGAACATCCGCATCCAACTAAAGTTTCAGGGTCGAAAGGGTATCATCACCGGGCTGAAACGGATCAGCAAACCCGGGTTGCGCCACTACACCTCGGCCAATGACATTCCGCTCGTGCTAGGCGGTATGGGTATTGCCGTGGTGAGTACCCCGCAGGGCTTAATGAGCGGTCACGATGCACGCCGTAAAAACCTCGGCGGAGAACTGCTGTTCAAAGTCTGGTAACAGAACGAAAAAAGATGTCACGAGTTGGGAACAAATTGATAGAGGTGCCGGACAAGGTCAAGGTGGCCATCGCCGACAATCACGTCGCGGTGGAGGGCCCCAAGGGCAAGTTAGATATAGACATGCCCGGTCGCACGAGTGTTTCCCAAGAGGGAAACATGCTGACGGTGGCTCGAGACGGGGATGACAGGGAAGCCCGGGCGATGCACGGTCTAGGCCGCTCGCTGCTCAACAACATGGTGGTGGGTGTGTCCGAGGGATACGTCAAGAAACTCGAGATCAACGGAGTCGGCTTCAAGGCGCTGGTCAACGGCAGCATTGTCACCATGAACCTCGGTTACTCACATCCCATCAAGTACAATTTGCCGGATCAGGTTAAAGTGACCGTGGACAAGGATACCAATGTCACCATTGAGGGGCCTGATAAGCAAAAGGTTGGCATGGTTGCCGCCGAGTTGCGCGGCTTTTACCCGGTGGAACCTTACAAGGGCAAGGGTGTCCGGTACGTCGGCGAGCGTGTCCGCCGCAAGGAAGGCAAAACTGTACAATAATTTTTGTGACGTCGCGGTTTACCCGTGGCAGGTGAAATGAGAGCTGATAAAAAACGTGATTTAATGAAACGACGCCGGTGGCGCATCCGCAAAAAAATTGTGGGCACCGTCGAGCGTCCCCGCATGAGCGTGCGTTTCACCAACAAGAATATCTACGTCCAGTTCATCGACGATGACGCGGGCAACACGATCGCCTCCGTATCCACCCGGACCAAGTCGACCGGCGGCTTGGCCGCCAACGGAACTGGCGCGGTCGAGATTGGTAAACTGGCGGGAGAAGCAGCCAAGTCAGCGGGCATTGAGACGGTCGTGTTTGACCGCAGCGGCGCCCGTTTTCACGGGAAAGTGAAGGCATTGGCTGAAGCGGCCCGTGAGGCAGGATTGAAACTATAAGGACAACCGTGGCAGAAGAACCCAACCAAAAAGAGAATGCACCCTCCGCCGAGGCATCGCAGGCCCCGGCCGCAGCGAAACCCGCCGAGGCGAAACCCGCCACACAAGGCGGGGGCCAAACGGGCCAAAGGCAGGGTGCTGGCGGCGGCCGTTTCGGAGGCCCCGGTCAGGGCCCCGGTCAGGGCGGCGGCGGTCGTTTCGGTGGTCCCGGCCAACGCCAGGGTGGCGGCGGCGGTCGTTTCGGAGGTCCCGGCCAGCGCCAGGGCGGCGGTGGCCAACGCGGCCGTTGGAACGACAAGCCGGATGACGGCTTCTCCGAGAAAGTACTTTGCATTAATCGTTCGGCCAAGGTGGTTAAGGGCGGTCGCAGGTTCGGCTTCAGCGCAGTGGTTATAGTTGGCGACAAAAAAGGCAAGGTTGGCATAGGCCAGGGGAAAGCCAACCAGGTGCCCGATTGCATTCGAAAGGCCAGCGAAAACGCTCGCGCAGAATTGGTTAAAGTGGTTCTCCGTGACACCACCATCCCGCATGAAGTCCTCAGCCGATACGACGGAGCGAAGGTTCTGCTCCGCCCGGCCTCTACCGGTACCGGCATCATCGCCGGCAAGACAGTTCGCGCCATCTGCGAACTAGCCGGCGTGCGCAACTTGTTGAGCAAGTCACTTGGCTCGAACAATCCCTTGAACCTGGCCAAGGCCACTCTCAGCGGCCTGTTGGAGTTGCGCGACAGAAACGAAGTCATGAAAGCCCGGGGCAAAAGCATACCGGAGCCTGAAGCGCCCACTGCCGAGGAACCAGCCGCTGCCGCCGAGTCGGTCGTTGTAGGGGAACCGGTTGTTGCCGTAGAATAAAAAACATTAACGAGACATGCGACTGCACGATATAAAACCAGCCTCCGGATCCAAGCACCGCCGCAAGCGGATTGGTCGCGGCCCAGGCAGTGGCCGGGGTGGTCACACCAGCACGCGTGGCCAAAAGGGTCAGGGCTCGCGTTCCGGCTCATCTACCCGGCCCGGTTTTGAGGGTGGCCAGTTGCCGCTTGCCCGCCGCTTGCCCAAGCGAGGGTTCAACAACAAACGTTTTGCTACTATTTACATTCCGGTCAACCTCGACAGCCTCAACCAGTTTGAGGAAGGGGCACGAGTGGATGAGGCAGCGCTTCGCAAGGTCGGTCTGGTCAACGGGCGCGGCAATGGGGTCAAAATTCTCGCCCGTGGCAAATTGGAAAAAAAGTTGACCGTCCATGCGGCCGCATTTAGTGCAGGCGCCAAGGTAGCCATCGAGGAAAAGGGAGGCACCTGCGAGGAGGCAGCCAAGGGAAGCGCGGCATCCTCCCGCAAATAATTTAAATATCTGACCGCTCGATAAAAATAATCCATGGCAAGTGACAACCACATAACCCGCATGATTACCGGCTTCCGGAATTGCTTCAAAATTCCGGAGCTGAAGGAGCGGATTATATTCACGCTACTCGTGTTGGGTGTCTGCCGGTTGATCGCTTGGGTGCCCATTCCAGGGCTGGACGGGGTAGAGTTGCAAAACTACTTCGACCAACTGCGCGTGAAGCAAAGTGATGGGGGGATTGGTTTCATGGGCATGTATAGCATGTTCACCGGCGGCGCTTGGGAGCGGTGCTCCATTGGCGGTCTGGGCATCATGCCCTACATAAGTGCTACGATTATTCTGCAGTTGATGAGCCCGATCATCCCTAAGCTATCCCGTCTCTCACGCGAGGAGGGTGGCCGGGTGAAGATCATGCAGATTGGCCGTGTGATGACACTGTTTCTCTGCCTTGGCCAAGGCTATGTCATGTCGCTTGGCTGGCTGAATCCCGCGACGGTATTTGGGGGAAGCTGGACCGGTGGGGCTTTGGTTCTTAACCCTGGTTTTTGGTACCATTTACAGACCATGATGGCGCTCACCTGCGGGACGCTGCTGTTAATGTGGCTGGGCGAGCAGATCACAGAGCGGGGCATTGGAAACGGCGTGTCGCTTGTGATCATGATCGGCATCGTGGCGGATTTGCCACGGGCGTTACCGATGATTTGGGACATGTTTGGGGCTCAAGTCATCAATTACATGAACGTGGTCGCAGGGTGGTTTGGTCAAGGCGCAGACTATTTTCCTTGGAGCAGCGCTACTGAGGGACGAAACATTTTTGAGGGAGTTTTCCTTGTGCTCCTTTTGTTGGCGGTTGTCGCCGGTGTGGTCGCGGTGACTCAAGCCCAGCGCAAGGTGCCGGTTCAGCACGCGCAACGCGCGGTGGGCCGCAAGGTGTACGCCGGCGGGAGTTCCTTCATGCCGCTGCGTGTCAACTACTCCGGCGTAATGCCGCTGATTTTTGCCCAGGCCATCCTGATGTTTCCCGGCATGGTGTTAAACGCCCTGAGTTCGTACGGCGATTTCTTTATCCGTGCGGCGGCTTGGTTCCAACCCGGGCATCCGTTCTATTATTTCACTTACGGGATGATGATCATGTTTTTTGCCTATTTCTGGGTGGCGACGACGTTCAACGAGATTGAGATCGCAGATAACCTAAAGAAAAACGGCGGCTACATCCCCGGTATACGTCCCGGAAAGGCGACTAGTGACTTTTTGCACAGGACGATGAGCCGCATCACCTTTGCCGGAGCTTCGTTTCTGGTTATTATCGCTCTCATCCCAATGCTGCTGGGGCAATGGCGAGGTATCCCGTACCAAGTGACCCAGTTCTTTGGCGGGACGAGTATTTTAATTGCTGTGGGTGTCACGATCGACACCATGCGGCAGATGGAGTCGTATCTTTTGATGCGGCATTACGACGGATTTTTACGGAAGGGCCGCGTTCGTGGCCGCTTCTGACGCTGGTGGTGAGACAAACCCCCAGCGGTTTGTTCCTTGATAGAAAACGGCCAAGCCGCGGCTTGGCTCTGGATTGGGTGCGAAAGCGCCCGGAGACAACATGATTCACTTGAAGAAAGATCATGAGATAGCGGCCATGCGCTCGGCCGGCGGGGTTTCCTCGACCGTGCTGCGAGAAGCAGCCGCCTTTGTTCAACCGGGCATGAGCACTCTGGAGATAGACCAGTATGCCGGGGAGCGCATCAACCACTACGGTGGCAGGAGCGCCTTCTTTGGTTACCGGAATTATCCCTGCCAGATTTGCATCTCCGTAAACGAGGAGGTCGTGCACGGCTTGGCCTCCGGGCGGTGCGTGCAGTTTGGAGACATCGTCAGCCTCGACGTCGGGGTACGCTACGATGGCTACATTGGCGACAACGCCACAACGGTGGCCGTTGGCGGATGCGACCCCGCTGTGCAGCGGATGATGGAAGTAACCGAGAAATCCCTGTACGATGGACTTGGCCAAGCGCTGCCAGGTAACAAGGTCGTGGACATTTCACGGGCAATCCAGAGTTGTGTTGAGGCCAACGGATACAGCATCGTGCGAGAATTTGTCGGACACGGAGTGGGCAAAAAAGTCCACGAAGATCCTCAAATAGCGAATTTTGATGATGGCGGTCGTCGTTCTCCAGTATTGAAGCCGGGGATGACTTTGGCTATCGAACCGATGGTCAACCTTGGCCAGCGGTACGTTGAGGTGCTGGAGGATGACTGGACGGTGGTTGCTCGCGACGGTTTGCCATCTGCTCATTATGAGCACACTATCCTCGTGACCGACGGTGAGCCGGAGATTTTGACATGCCCGGAAAATCTACCATCCGAGCCGAGGGTATAGTGAGGGAACACCGGCCTCCGGTGACCTTCGTGGTGGAGTTGGCCAATGGCCATAGGCTGTTTGCCCGAGTGTTATCGGGACAACGGGAACAAGTGTCAGGTGTTAAGCTTGGTGACAGGTTGAATTTGGAAATCTCGCCTGCTGATTTCAGCAATGGCGTGGTGGTTTTTGAGAAATAATAATAAAGAATTTTTAAAATGAAAGTACGCGCATCAGTAAAGCGACTTTGCGAGCACTGCCGGATTGTACGCCGGAAGGGCGTGGTCCGTGTCATTTGCACATCCAACCCTCGGCACAAGCAGCGTCAGGGCTGATAGAAAAAACCAGATCATGCCAAGAATTATCGGAGTCGATATCCCCCCAAATAAACGCATCGACATTGCGTTGCGATACGTCTACGGCATCGGGCCGAAGATCGCCACGGAGATTGTCGAGAAAACCGGCATAAAGCCCGCCACTCGTGCCAAGGACCTCGACGAGACAGAACTGTCCAAGATCGTTCACGTCATTCAGGAGGGGGATTACCTCGTGGAAGGCGATCTGCGCCGCGAGCGCAGTCTGAACCTCAAGCGACTGCAGAATATTAAGTCCTACCGCGGTCTGCGCCATGCGCGCGGCCTGCCGGTTCGGGGCCAGCGCACCTCAACCAACGCCCGCACCCGTAAAGGTAAAAAGAAAACCGTGGGCGCGCAACGCAATCCAAATGCCAAGACCGGCATTCATTGATTTTACATTCATTGATTTTATAGCGGACCATTATGGCTGACGAAGAAAACAAATCTCAACAACCCGAGGATGAAGCCAAGCAGGAAACCCCTGCAGCCTCCCCGGCAGAGGAAACCCCGGCACCCAAGCCTAAGGCTAAAGCCAAGGCAAAGGATGAGTCCAAGTCTAAGGCCGAGCCCGATTCTAAGGCCGAGCCCGTTAAGGACGAGCCCAAGGTTAAGGACGAACCCAAGGCTAAGGCTAAGAAGAAAACCAAGGCCAAGGCCAATAAAGATGATTCAGATTCTGAGCAGGAAGAGGACACCAGTGTGGCTGCGCCTTCTGCAAAGGAACTGTTGACCAGCGACGACCCGTCTCCGCAGAAGGTCATCAAGGCTAAAAAGTCTAAAAACGTTCACTCGGGCATCGCCACTATTCTGGCCACTTTCAACAACACACACGTCTCACTCACCGACAAGCAGGGCAACTTGATTGCCTGGTCCACAGCCGGAAAAAACGGCTTCCGGGGCTCTCGGAAGAGTACCTCCTACGCTGCTCAAAAAGTCGCGCAAGACGCTGCTCGCCGGGCTATGGCTCACGGACTGAAAGAGATCGAGGTTCGAGTGAAGGGGCCCGGTTCGGGTCGTGAATCCGCCATTCGCGCCTTGCAGGCGGTGGGACTGGAGATCACGTCCATCCGGGACGTCACTCCGATAGCGCACAATGGATGCCGCCCGAAGAAGCGGCGCAGAGTTTAACCAAGAATTTAAGGCATGGCACGTTACACAGGTCCACGCGACAAGATCAGCAGGCGATTCGGCGTTCCCATTTTTGGGCCGTCGAAATACCTTGAGCGCAAGAATTATCCGCCGGGTACCCACGGGCCCCGTGCGCGACGCAAGTACACCGACTATGCGTTGGCTTTGATGGAGAAGCAGAAGCTCCGCTTCTACTATGGGCTGATGGAAAAGCAGTTCCGGTCCATCTATGACAAGGCCCACCGGCACCGGGGCGTCACGGGTGAGATCATGCTTCAGTTGCTTGAGTCCCGCTTGGACAACGTTATTTATCGCCTCGGCTTCGGAGCCACCCGTGCTCAGGCGCGGCAAATGGTTGCCCACGGTCACGTGATGGTAAATGGAGGCAAGATGACTATTCCGTCCTACACGTCCAAGATCAACGATGTGATCGAGATGAAGGACACGAGTGGCTCACGGCAGTTGGCCACTCGCAATCTGGAGTACTCCACGAGCCGGGTAGTGCCAGAGTGGTTGCAACTGGAGAAGGACGTATTTAAGGGCACCATGCTGCGGTTGCCTACACGCGATGAGATCCAGCCCATCGCGGATGAACAAACCATTGTAGAATTTTATTCCCGCTAAACTTCCGGCCTCTTGGGAGGTTGGATAAGCAATTATATGGGCCCCGCATAAGCGGGAATAATAGTGATGGGGCCAGGTTAAAATTGCTCTAAATATAAAAAACATATGCCAATAAGACTCGGTCATTTCGAGAAACCAAATAAGCTGAAGAAATCGGACGATTCGACCGACACCTTCGCCAAGTACGGGGCAGAGCCATTTGAAACCGGCTTTGGTCACACCATTGGAAATTGTCTTCGACGAGTGCTTTTGTCCTCGCTTGAGGGAGCGGCCATCACCTCGGTAAAGATTGAGGGGGCGGATCACGAGTTCACCACCGTGCCGGGGGTCGTCGAGGACGTCACCGACATCGTCCTGAACCTCAAAAAAGTCAAGTTTCGCCACACGAGTCGTGAATCCCAGGAAGTTCGTCTGAGTGTCACTGCCGAAGGCAAAGTCACTGCCGGCGACCTGGAACTTCCCCCTGGTCTGAAGGTCGTCAACAAAAAGCAGGTCATCTGCACGACAGATAAGAAAAAGAAGGTCGACATGGTGATGGAAGTTCAGGTAGGCCGCGGCTTCCTGGCGGGCGATGCCAACAAGAAACCGGACCAGGCCATTGGCGTGATCCCAATCGATTCTATCTTTTCGCCGGTTACCCGCGTGCGATACGCGATTGAGGCCGCGCGTGTCGGTCAGCGAACCGACTACGACAAATTAGTGCTTGAAGTCTTCACCGACGGACGGTTGACCCCGGACGAGGCATTGAAGCAGAGCTCTGAAATCTTGTCGCACCATCTAAACGTCTTCACCGGGATCAACGATGAGACTTTCGAGTTTGAGCAGGACGCCAAGGCCAAGGACGAGGATCGCGAAGCCTCGCGCAAGCTGCTAAACACCAGCGTCAACGAAATCGAGTTGAGCGTCCGCGCGGCGAACTGCCTCAATAACGCCAACATCACCACCTTGGGCCACCTTGCGATGAAGTCCGAATCCGAAATGCTCAAATACCGCAACTTCGGCAAAAAATCGCTCACCGAGATCAAGGAGAAGCTTAAAGAATACGAACTCGCCCTCGGCGAAAAGATTGATCCGTCCCTTCTCGATACACTACCTATAGCAGCTCCGCCGGAAGCGTTCGAGGATCCCCCGTTGGAGGAGCAAGAATAACCCACAACCTGCCAAGCCGTAAGCCATGCGACATAGAATAAGAACAGCCAAGTTGGGCCGCACCGGGGAACATCGCAATGCGATGCTCGCCAATATGGTGTGCAGTCTAATCGAGAAAACGAGAATCACCACTACCCTGGCCAAGGCCAAGGCGGCACGTGTCGTTGCGGAAAAGATGGTGACTCTTGGCAAAAAAGGCACCCTGCACCATCGTCGCCTGGCTGCCGCACGGTTGCGGGCGCCTCAGCGAAAGTTTTTCCGCGGAACCAACACGACTCAAGGCAAAGCTTCCGGCGCCAACGCGGTTAAAGGCAAAGATCTCCGAGAAGCATGGAGAAAAGAACACGATGTGGTTCACATTTTGTTCGATAAGATCGCCCCGAAGTTTCAGGATCGCATGGGCGGATACACCCGCATCGTAAAAATCGCCGGCGCCCGCAAGGGGGATGCTGCGGAGATGGCGATCCTGATGTGGGTCGATGAGTCTCTTGACGAGAAGGCCAAGGCAATAGATTCGGCCTCCGCCAAGCCGAAAACCGCGCAGGACAAGGCCGAGGATTCGCCTGAAACGCCCGAGACTTCAGCATCCGAGGAAGAGGCTCCCGTCGCCGAGGAAGCCAGCGGAGACAAACCCGCCGAAGCCTCAGCAGAAGAATCAGCCGAAGCCCCTGCCGAGAAATCCGGCGATGCCGGCGAATCCAAAGAGGAAAAGTAACTTCGTCTTTTCAATATTTCTGAAGGCCCGTCGGTTGACGGGCCTTTTTTTGTCGCTTGGCCAAGTGGGGTTTTCACTTGAGCCGTTTGCGGCTAGGGATACTCTCACGGCGTGGCAACGCTTCGTAACCATTCAACTCGCATCGGGCTGGGCTTGGCAGGGTTGTTCCTGGCGGTTCCCCCCGATCCCAATAGCTCAGAGACCTTGGCCAACCGCCTTGGCCAAGAGATCGATGCCGGTGATGACAACGCCGCTTTTCGTCTAGCGGAAATGTATCGCTCCGGCGAAAATCAGGTACCACTCGACTTGGCTAGGGTCGTGTCCCTCTACAAGACAGCCGCCCGCTTCGGAAACCACCCGATGGCCATGAATGCACTGGCCATCCTCCATGAACAGGGATGGGGCGTGAAGGACAGCAGGGCGCTGGGCCTCCAGCGGTATGTCAAAACGGCCCGCGCCGGGACTTGGCCAAGAAAGCCGACAATCAGAGCGCTCCGGGAGCCGGCGAGAAAGTCACCTCCATCACGAGAACTATGAAGAGTGGCAAAAAATAAACGCTATTACATGAAACCAACACAACACCCAAAAACATCAGTGCTCCTTTTCGGCGCCGTGCTTTTTCAATCGCTCACTCTGCAGGCCGGAAATGTTCGAGAGGAGTTGGCCGACAGCAAGTTCAGACTTGTTCACGAGGTTTATGAGAACAATAACTGGGAGCTGTTCGTCACGTCGGCTGACGGCAAGTCATCGGCCAACCTCACAAACACGCCGGACGTCAACGAGTTGTATCCACAGGCCTCGCCGGACGGCGCGAAGATATGTTTCCTCGTCGATTCCGGCATGGGCCGCGCCACGGTTCGCAGCCTTTGGGTGATGAACTCCGACGGCACCGGCCGCAAAAAAGTGACCGACCGCGCACGCCAGCAATGCTGGGCGCCCGATAGCCAGACCATCGCCTTTTTGCCACAGGAATATCCGAAGTTCAACGTGACAGATTATTACACCAGGGGCATTAGCTTTCACCATTTGCCGAGCGGTAAAACACGCGAGCACGTCAACACCAAACCGTTGCATCACCTTTACAACATCAGCTACGCACCCAACGGCAGATGGATCGTCGCCACTGTTCACGCTGGCATGGGCCACCGCCACACCAACCTGTTGATCGAGGCTAACGGCAGTAAAGTGATCAACCTCGGCATCGGCGGCTGCCGCCCGACCTTCAGCCCGGACGGCAAACACATCGCATGGGGTGCGGGCGATCACGAGTTGGCCGTCGTGCCAATCGACATTGAGTCCGACCACCCGAAACTCGGCAAAAAGGTTTTTCAAGTTTTCGACAAACAAAATAAGATTTACCACGTGGACTGGTCGCCCGACGGCCGGTTCCTCTCATTTAGTCGTGGCCCGAATGGTAAGGGCGACATCACCAAGCCCGGCACCTACGAGGCCGCCTGCGAGATCGTCGGCGTCCACGCCAAAGGTTGGGATATTTTCGCAGTGAAAGTTGCCAGGGGCGGTTCGGTCACCATCGGTCACAAGCCTGTTTACGACTGGCAGCCACTCACTCGCAACGGTTACAGTAACAAGGAGTCTGACTGGTTTCTGCCGCCGAGCAAATGAGCCTGCAGCAGTTTACCGGTGCCCTTGGCCTGCTCGCGCTTGGCTTGGCCAACGGTTGTGGCCCGGTACCGCCATCACCGGCCACGCCCCAGTCGATTACCACCACCAGCGGTGTGCCGATGATTGTCATCCCGGCCGGCTCGTTCCAGATGGGCTCCGACGAGCACGGGGCCGACGAACGTCCGCGCCACGAGGTGCGACTGGGCACATTCCTGATGGATCAGTTCGAGGTCACTCACGACTTGTTCGTCAAGGCGCAGTTGCCGAACCCTTCCCGCTGGCAGGATGACAGCCGCAAGCCGGTTGAGCGTGTGCGCTGGCGCGAAGCCAAGCTCTACTGCAACGAACGCTCGCTGATGGAGGAACTCACGCCGTGCTATGACGAGACCAAGCCGGGCTGGCCTTGCGACTTCACCGCCAACGGCTATCGTTTGCCCACCGAGGCCGAGTGGGAGTACGCCGCCCGTGCCGGTTCAAGCCGTTTGTACAGCTTCGGCGGCGTGGCCAAGATCAAGGCCAATGGCTGGTTTGCTGACAACGCCGGAAAGCGCACGCATGTTGTTGGCACTCGCAGACCCAACGCGTGGGGGCTGCACGACCTGTACGGCAACGTTTCCGAGTGGTGCCAGGACGTTTACGATCCGGACTATTACAAAAGCAGTCCCGCTCACGACCCGCTTGGCCCGGCGGAGGGCATTGCTGACACCAAGCGCGTGATGAAAGGCGGTTCGTGGAAGGCCTCGGCTTCGATGTGCCGCGCCTCGTTTCGCAAGGGGCAACGCACAGGCGACACCGACGCCTGTTTCTTCACCGACTACTGCGGCTTCCGCTGCGTGCGCCGCGTCACGGCTGCCGAAGTTGAGTCGCTCCAGGGCAAGTCGTCCCCGGAAAAGTAGACCATGCTTTTTCACACCTGGACGTTTTTCATTTTTTTTATCGTGACGATTGTCGTGTTTTGGGCGCTGCGTCCGACCCGGTTTTGGTTGCACTGGATTCTTCTCGCCTCGGCGGTCTTTTATGGTTGGTGGCATCCTTACTATCTGCTGCTCGTTTTTTATTCCACGGCGCTCGACTACTTCATCGTCAGTTGGATGGAGCGCGGGCCGCGCCTGGCCAAGCTGGGGTGGCGCTTCAGCGCAAGCGTTGTGGTGCTCGTCGGCGCGGTTGTCGTTGGCCTGATGGCACCCGGTGGGTGGGGCGGCTTGGCTGCTGCGGTTGGTTTTTTCGCAGTGGTGTTGGCGGTGGGGCATTGGCTATGTAGCCGCCGCGCCTGGCTGTGGGTCAGCATCATCAACAATTTGTCGGTGCTGGTTTTTTTCAAGTACGCCGGGTTTGCGATTGAGAACCTGAACACCCTGCTGGCCCGTCTCGGCGCGGGTCAACTGCCGTCCGCCGAGTCGCTGATGCCGCCCGGATGGGAGTATGTGTTGCCGGTGGGTATTTCGTTTTACACGTTTCAGTCGATGAGCTACACGATCGACTTTTACCGGGGCATCATTGCGCGCGAGCCGAGCTTCGTACGCTTTGCGGCGTTCGTGACGTTTTTCCCCCAGTTGGTCGCTGGGCCCATTGAGCGTGCAAAAAACCTGCTCCCGCAGTTCTCGAAAACTCCACGCGTGACACTTGCCGATGTCTCCGACGGCGCGTCGCTATTCCTCGTCGGACTGTTCAAAAAAGTGGTACTGGCCAACTACCTTGGTCCGTACGTTGATCGCGTTTATGGCGACGTCGCAACACAGGGCGGGGCGGCACTGGCGCTGGCGACGTTCGCCTTTGGTTGGCAGATTTATTTTGACTTCAGTGGCTACACCGACATGGCGCGCGGTGTCGCACGCTGCATGGGGTTTCGCTTGATGCTCAACTTCCGCAACCCGTACCTCGCAGTGAGCTTGGCCGATTTTTGGTCGCGCTGGCACATCAGCCTTTCCACTTGGTTCCGCGATTATGTGTACATCCCGCTTGGAGGCAGTCGCGTCGGCAGGATCAAGCTCTGGCGCAATCTGCTGATCACGTTCGTCGTCTCCGGGCTGTGGCACGGGGCTGCGTGGACATTTCTGATTTGGGGTATGCTGCACGGCTTGGGACTGATTGCCAATCGCGGCCTCGAGCAGGCTGCCTGGTGGCGCGACCGTTGCCCGCGCTTGGCCAAGCGCTTGGTTGTATTCGCCTTTGTTTGTTTCGCGTGGGTGTTTTTCCGGGCCGAGTCGCTTGGTCAAGCGGTGGAAATTCTCCAGCGCATTTTCACCACCGGCTGGACCGACCCGCGGATGCCGTTGTTGCTGTTGTTGCTTGTCGTTTCGGTTTGGGTTTACCAGTTCGTTTATGAGTCGCCGCTACGCTCTTGGCTTGAGAAACCGCCGGTGAAGGTTGGGTTGGCGGTGGTGATGATTCTTTGGATGCTGCTATTCGCGCCGGGCGGCGGTGAGCCGTTTATTTATTTCCAGTTCTAATGACGCACAAAACAGGGCAACTCCCCATCAACGACTCCGCCGCTGTACAGTTGTCGGTGCGGCAGTGGCTGTGCGCGCTTGGTTTGTCGTTTGGACTCGCTTGGTTGCTGCCGGAGGCCTGGACGGCGTTCGAGCCGTTCGAGCCGGTGCAGCACTACCGTGTGCCGTACGAGTTAAGCGAGGACTACTGGCTGTACGAACGCTGGCTCGATCAAATCCCGCCGGACGTCATTTCGGTAGTTGGCGACTCGGTGGTGTGGGGCGAGTACACGGCGCACGACGGCACGCTGTCGAGATTTCTCGGCGACGCGACCGGGATGCCGTTCGCCAACGCCGGTATCAATGGGCTGTATCCGCTGGCGCTGTGGGGTTTGGTCGAGCATCACGGCAGCGCGTTAGCCAAGCGCCGCGTGTTGCTGCATTGCAACCTGTTGTGGATGAGCGACCCGGAGGCCGACATGCAACTCGCCAAGGAGCAGGTGTTCAACCACCCGGCACTGGTGCCGCAGTTCGCTCCGCGCATCCCGTGTTACCGCGGGGACATCGATATGCGCCTGGCGCGGGCACTCGAGCGGCGGCTGGAGCCGCTGAGTTGGGTGCGGCATTTGCAACAAACTTATTTCAGCCAAAAATCCGCCCCCGAGTGGACGCTGGCCGACGACGGGAAATTCCCGCCGGCGTACCCGAACACGTACCGGCTGCCGGTTGGCATACCGTTGTCGTCCGAATTACCGAGCGTAAAACGCGGCTTGTCCAGCGAGCGGCACAAGCCGTGGTCGGCGAACCAGTCGGGGAAGGCCAACATGGAATGGGTGACACCGGAGAACTCGCTGCAGTGGCTGGCGTTCCGCCGGCTGGCCAATCGGCTGCAGGGCAGCGGAAGCAATTTACTGGTCGTCGTCGGCCCGCTGAACGAACACATAATGAACGATGCGACCCTGGAAAAGTATCAAGTTTTCCTCACAGCAGTCACGGCTTGGCTATCGGTGGAGGGGATTCGTTTTGTCGTTCCGGAAGTGTTGCCTAGCGACGAGTTCGCTGACGCAAGCCACCCGCTGACCGAAGGCTATGAGCGATTAGCCAAGCGCCTGGTCGCCGACCCGGTGTTCAAAACTTGGCTTGCTCAATGACGGATGGGTACGGGCACCCTGTGGGCCGCCATTGTTTCACTTTTAATGTTCTGCCGAGAGGCAGCCGATCTTGGCGAATGCCCACGTGAAGCCGAGCATGCTGAAGGTGAAGAGATGCGGGCCTCCGACGAGGTAAAGCATCAGCGTTCCGCTGGCCAACGCTGCCCAAGCCGCCGCCGGTTTCTTGTTATAGAGCACGGTGAGCACCCCGAGGAAAACGACGATCAACACCAAACCCACCAAACCAAGCACCGTGCCATGCGGTGGGGTGGATACGAGATTCAGGATGCCGAGTCCAAGTACAACAGCCATTCCAGTGGTAGCGAGGATACTGTTCACGAAAACATTATTCATGCGCGGGACATTGAGCCGAAAACCCCTGTGTCTGGCAAGGTTTTAGTCCGTTTTTCTACCGGTTTTTAAAATGCCTTGTGGTTTTGGGCCGGTTTGACGCAGTCTGTTGGCTGCATGGCCGATCGCATGATTACGGATGTTTTGACCCAGCCAGACGCAGCCCTCGAGGGGTCGCTGCGGCCGGGGGTATTCGCCGATTTCACCGGTCAACTCAAGGTCAAGGAGCGGCTTGGCATTGCGGTGGAGGCGGCCAAACAGCGCGGCGAGGCGCTCGACCACATACTGCTTAGCGGCCCGCCGGGCCTTGGCAAGACCACTCTCGCCGGCATACTTGCCCGCGAGATGGGCGGCGACATGAAGGTTACCAGCGGCCCGATCATCGAAAAGGCGGCCGACCTCGCCGGCTTGCTGACGAACCTCAACCAGGGGGATGTTTTGTTTATCGACGAGATTCACCGGCTGCAAAAAAACATCGAGGAGTATCTTTACCCGGCGATGGAGGATTTCACGCTGGACATCATCATCGACCAGGGGCCAAGCGCCCGGAGCGTGCGGTTGAATCTGCCGAAGTTCACGCTCATCGGGGCGACGACCCGGAGCGGCCTGTTGACGGCGCCGTTGCTGACGCGCTTCCCCGTGCGCGAGCGGCTTGACTACTATGTGGCCGACGATCTGCAAACGATCGTCCGGCGATCCGCGGGGTTGCTTAACGTGGAGATCGACACCGACGGAGCCGCCGAGGTGGCGCGTCGTAGCCGAGGCACACCGCGCATCGCGAACAACCTCCTGCGCCGAGTGCGCGATTACGCGCAGGTGAAAGGCGACGGCCGCATTGACGGCAGCACCGCCGACAAGGCGCTGGCCATGCTCGAGATAGACGCGGATGGCCTCGACGAAATGGACAAGCGCATCCTCGAGGCGATCATCGTCAAGTTCAGCGGCGGGCCGGTTGGTTTGTCGTCGCTGGCCGTGGCGGTCGGCGAGGAGCCGGACACGCTCGAGGAAGTGTACGAGCCGTACCTGATTCTGCAGGGCTACCTCAACCGCACGCCGCAAGGCCGGGTCGCCACCGAGGCGAGTTTTAACAAGCTCGGCCTCAAGTCGCTCAACAAGGGCGGCCAGCAGAATTTCCTCTAAAACCAAGCGCCTAGCCAAGCAGGGAGCGCACGCGAGTGCGTATGCTCCCTCACGGAAAAAACCCAATAAAAAGTTTTATGTGGGACCATCTATGTCCCACATGTCTCTTTAGGCTCTCCCCTGTTGCTGCCATAGGCGGCGCAAAACCTCTACGAACATGAAAATGATGGAGAGACAAGACACGACGGTCCGGGGGCAGATGGAACTGCAACTCGGAAACTCGCTGGGCGGACGCGTAGCCAGTCGCCGCTCGCGAATCGAGCGCAAAGCGCCCGAGCACGTGGCCAATTGGTGGTTTGCCCGAATGCGGCTGTGGACGACGGAAGCTGAGCCTAAGCCAGAAGGGAGGGCTGCCGCATGAAACTGGCGTGCCGAAAACGCCCCCGGATCATGCTGCACACCCGTCGGGTGGTGGCGTTGTTTGGCCAGGCGAGGCTGATGCGCGAGGCCGACGGGCGGTTCGCGCTCGAAGGCGGCAACCGGCACGACCGCTTGGCCGCCATCGAGTGGAGTTCCCTGTTTCTACCCGAAGCGGTGTTGGCGCAAAGAGGCCGGATGAGTCGTTGACGAGCAGTTGGCGCGGCTGTCATCCGCCAGGGAGTGGCACATTTGCCTCAAAACAGCGTGACATTTAACCCGTCTGCCATAGGGTTTCCGCAGAACCATGGGCACGGGCGCGGAAGTATTTGTTAGTTATTCGAGCCAGGACCGGGATCGTGTGATTCCGGTGGTGGAATATCTACGTTCCTTGGGGATTTCGGTCTGGGTGGATGAGGGCAACATTCATGCAGCAGATCTGTGGTCGGAACAGATCGTGCAGGCGATAGCCGGGTGCCAGGTGATGGTTGTGATGCTGTCGGGCAACTCGACCGATTCGCACAATGTGGTCAAGGAGGCGATGCTCGCCTCCGAGCAGAAGAAGGCGCTGCTGCCGGTTTACCTCGAGTCCGCGGAAATTCCGGCCAGATTGCAATACCAGTTAGCAGGGATTCAACACCTCGAGTTATACGGTCAAGGGGAAGAGCAGGTTCTGTCCGATTTGGTGACGGGTCTGAAGAAGCGAGGTGTTTTGGGTGGAGGCGATGAAGTAGTGGCGACGCGGTCCATGTCAATCAAGCGCCACGAAAAACCAAAATCAACTGCGGTCTCTGCGCAGCCATCGGGAAGTCTAGCCAAGCCGATCGCATGGGCACTGGCTTTGTGTGTCCTGATATTACTTGGACTTCTACTATCCAAAAGACCTCCAGCACACACAATGGACAGTACGGAAGTAAAACAAGCTTCCGGAGTAGGGCGCATTCATCTGAAAATTCCCATTCCCGAGGAATACCCCATGGCCAAGCCGACCGACATGCCGTTTGGGGTCGCATGGAGAATGTTGGCCATATCTCCGAACGGGAAACATTTGGCTTATGTCTGCATGCATGAAAACGAACGGCATCTGTGTCTGCGTAGTTTGAGCGATGATACGTTCCAGTTGCT
This sequence comes from uncultured Verrucomicrobiae bacterium, assembly GCA_937770485.1. Taxonomy (GTDB): domain Bacteria; phylum Verrucomicrobiota; class Verrucomicrobiia; order Limisphaerales; family UBA1096; genus UBA1096. The sequence goes on from CALJHX010000039.1 coordinate 46,327, forward strand.
AAAGGGATCCAACGGGGCGGTTCTTCCGTTTTTCAGTCCGGACGAAAAATGGTTGGGCTTTTTGACTGAAAAGAAAGTCAAGAAAATCGAAATATCGAGTGGGTTGCTGGCGGAAGTCTGTGATGCAAAGAACCCATATGCGGGAGCCACATGGAGTGATGAGGGCAAGATTTATTTTGGCGATTCGGAAGGCTCCCAATTCTTAAAAGTTGACGAAAATGGAGGGGAGCCGGAATTTGTTTCAAAAGTGATTCTGAACGCTTTTAGTCCAAGTGTCGTTTCCAATGGGAAGGGTGTTGTTCTTAGTTCATCCAGGAATTAACGTAAACCGGGCTCCTCTTTCGGTTTATTTTGTTCCTTCAACTGAAGATAACCCCCTGAAATTGCTGGATGGCAGAGCGCCCAGTTGGTTTGGTGGAAAACACTTGATTACAGTGGATGACAATCAATTGAGATTAACGGAATTCGACATCGAAACATTCAAGCCACTGGGGAAGACCAAAACCATTTTGAATTCAAAAATCAGAAATGATCGCGATTCTGCTCAATACTCGATTTCTCAAAACAACATTCTGGCGTTCATTGAGGGGGATAGCAAACCGGAGTTGAATCTTTCACTTTTGGATCCAACAAAAAAAGAATCTGTATCGCTGTCCGAGAGAAGGCAGCAATATGGCCAGTTTTCCGTTTCACCAAGCGGGGAGAAAGTGGCAGTCGAAATCGTGGACAATCAGATATACAGTATAAACATTTTCGATATTAAAAGAGGGCGATTCAGTTCGTTTTTGAATTCAAAACATAACTATGCTCCTTTTTGGGGAGTTGATGGAGAAAAATTATACTACACATCCAACAGAACAGATCCATCTGAATTTGGATTGTATGTCTATGACTTCGGAAAACAAAAAGAAGAGGAAATTATTTTGGATGGAGAACCAATGGGCCGGCTTGATGTTTCAAGCGTATCCAGAGACGGGAATAAGATATTGTGCTTTGGGGAGCAAAAGGGGACGAGGTCGAGTGAGTTGTATTATGTCGACATTTCAGAAAGAAAGAAGTATCAGCTCACAAAAAACCGCTTGCAGGAATGGGGAGGCGTTTTTTCTCCGGATGAGAAGTGGTTGGCGTATACTTCCGAGAAGGACATGGAGGGGAGTTTTGCGATCTATCTGAACCGTTTTCCGGAGATGAATGAGGAGATTCGGATTTCAACCGGAGGCGGGGAGGAGCCCAAGTGGTTGCCGGATGGTTCGGCGGTTTATTACCGGAATGGATCTAAGTGGATGAAGGTGGCGTTGGATTTGGAGGGTGAGCCGGAGATCGGAGAACCGGAACTGTTTTTCGAGGGGGACTATGTGAACGTCTGGGGGCCATCTCACGATATCTTCCCTGATGGCCGGATCCTGTTGCTCAAAGGTGAGGAATGGGTGCCGCCTACAGAAATTGATGTGATCATCAACGCACTGGATCTGGAGCCCTGATTTTTTCAGTCCTGTTTGAATCGCTTCAAGGCGTCCATGTTGACTTCGATACCGAGACCTGGTTTTTGTGGGATGGCCAGTTTTCCATCGACGAGTTTCAGTTCGTCCTGAACGAGTTCCTGCCGGAGTTTTGAGTCGGTCAATTCTGCGGGGAGGTATTCGAAGAATGGACAGTGCGGGGTGACGGCGGCGAGGTGGGCGCTGGCCGAGATGCTGATTCCGGTTTTCCAGCAGTGCGGAATGATTTGTCGTCCGCGTTCGGCGGCCATGTCGCAAACTTTCATCGCCTCGGTGAGCCCGCCGACGCGGCCGACGTCCGGTTGGGCAATATCGACTTTTCCAATGTCCAGCAGGTCGCGAAACTCGTGATGCGTGGTCAGCCATTCGCCGGCGGCGATACGGATGCCGCTTTCGTCGTGCAAGCGGGCGTAGCCTTCGAGGTCATCCACCCATAGTGGGGTTTCTAGAAAATACACGCCAAGATCTTTCCAGTCGCGGGTGGTTGCCAGCACGCGTTCAACGTCATCCCAGGCGTATTGCACGTCGACCAACAGCGTGAAGTCCGGGCCGATGGCTGCACGGCAGGCAGCGATGACCTCGGTGACTTTTTCATCCTTCTCGTTCATGCCGCTGTGGTTGTAGGGGCCGAACAGGGTGATCTCGAGTTTGGCGGCGCGGAAGCCGATATCGCGGGCGCGCAACACCCATTCCACGAGTGAGTCGCGGTATTCCTCATAGCTGTTTCCGTTGGGTTGCAGGGAGGCGTACGGTTGGATGGCGTCGCGCGGGGTGCCGCCGAGGAGTTGCCACGTCGGTTTGCCGGCGGCTTTGCCTTTGATATCCCAAAGAGCCATGTCGATAGCGCCAATGGCGTTGATAACCGCGCCGCGTCGTCCATTCATGCAGCTTCCGACGTATAGTTTTTGCCATAGCCGCTCGGTGTCGAGTGGGTTCTCACCAATAAGCATTTCCTTGAGGCCAAGGCCCATGGAGTGTGTACTGGGAGCCTCGATGCAGGCCCGGGCGATCCACGGGTTGACGTCGCTCTCGCCCACGCCGGTGATCCCCTCGTCGGTGTGCACGAACACGACGATGTCGTCCTGTGCCGAGGAGGTGGCATCGGTTCGTACGTCGGGGACGAGCAGGACATGGCATTCGATGTCAGTGATCTTCATTTTACTGTCTGGAAAGCGGTAGCATTCAGCGGGCAGGGATGCAACTGGACATTCACGCTGGGCTGCGTTACCCAAGTTGCTTCACTGAAAATGTTTGTGTCACAGCACAGGGTTGAGTTCGTTGGCAGGCTGTTGCTGTTGGTTTTTGTTCTGCGGACGCTTGGCCAAGCCGATAGCGTAGCGGAACCGGTCAACCAACACGATGTGCTTCCCATCCTGCATTTGCGCTGTGCGGCGTGTCATGGTCGGCAGGAACAAAAGGCGGACCTGGATTTGCGTACGGTCGAGTCGCTGCTGAAGGGAAGCAAGGATGGGTCGGTTGTAAAATCAGGTGATCCCGATGGCAGCCTGCTGGTCCAGAAAATCACAAAAGGCGAAATGCCGCCCAAGCGGGATCTGGTCAAAGCCAGTGTAAAGCCGGTGCGAGAAGGGGAACTGGAAACCATTCGCGACTGGATTGCCGCCGGAATGCCTGTGGCTGAATCTGGGCGGCCACGGGAGCCACTGATATCCGATCAGGATCGTCAGTTCTGGTCGTTTCAATCTCCGAAGCGTCCGGAGTTGCCTGCGCTTGGTCAAGAGGCTGTGGCCAATCCTATTGACGCGTTTGTGTCCGAGCGCTTGGCCAGGGCGGGATTGAAGTTGGCCGGGCAGGCGTCCAAGCGCGAGTTGGCTAGGCGGGTTTACCTTGATCTTATCGGCTTGCCGCCTTTGCCCGAGGAAGTTGATGCGTTTGTTGGGGATAAGCACCCGGATGCCTATGAGCAGTTGGTTGATCGATTGCTGGCATCACCCGCCTACGGTGAGCGCTGGGCAAGATATTGGCTCGACCTTGCCGGTTACGCCGACTCGGAAGGAATACAGCACGCCGATACGTTGCGGCCGTGGGCGTATCGTTATCGCGATTATGTCATCCGTGCTTTGAACTCGGACAAGCCGTATGACTTGTTTTTATTGGAGCAAATTGCCGGCGATGAGTTGGCGGATTATGAGGGTGCCGACGCGTTCACAGAGAAACATCTCGACCGGTTGGTGGCGACCGGTTTTTTACGCATGGTCGAGGACGGGACGAATGCCAACATCACCAACTTCGTTCCGGACCGGCAGGACCACATCGATAACGAGATGCGCGTGCTCGGTTCGTCCGTGTTGGGCTTGACGTTACACTGTGCCAAATGCCATTCGCACAAGTTTGATCCGGTGTCGCAGGCGGACTACTTCAGGCTGCGGGCGATTTTCAAGGGCGCCCTCGACGAGCACGACTGGCTGAGCCCTGCCAAGCGGCGCCTGCCGTTGGGCCATCCGAAGGAGTTGAAACGTTGGCGTGAAAACAAGGCGGCGGTGGATGCCGAAGTGGTGGTGATCAAGGCCAATAAGGAACTGGACGAGGAAGCCAAAAAGAAGGCACTTGAAGCGGTTGAAAAAAAACGAAGCGAGCAGCCAATGGTGCGGGCGCTGTGGGATCGAGGTCAGCCGTCGCCCACCTATCTGCTCAACCGCGGTGGTTATTTGGAGCCACGTGAATTGATCGAGCCCGGTTTGCCGAGGGCACTGGTTCCTCCCGGGAAAACGTTTCGTGCAAAAACGCCATGGCCGGGAAGTGGCAAGACTGGCCGCCGGTTGGCTTTCGCCAGGTGGTTGACGAAAGACGATCACCCGTTAACGGGCCGGGTGATGGTGAACCGGCTCTGGAAACATCATTTTGGCCGGGGCTTGGTAAGGACGCTGGGTGATTTTGGCAAGGCGGGGGAAAGACCAAGCCACCCGCAGTTGCTCGATTGGCTGGCAACGGAATTCGTCGGGGTCGAATGGAGCATCAAGCGGATGCAGCGACTGATAATGACCTCGCGCACCTATCGGCAAACGTCCCGAGTTTCCGCTGAACGGATGGAGTCGGATCCTCAAAACAAACTATGGTCGCGCATGCCTCTTCTCCGATTGCAGGGCGAGGCATTACGTGACTCAATGCTGGCATTGGCAGGGCGACTGCGTTGGGAGCAGTTCGGTCCGGCCGATCCGGTCGATGTTTCCGGGCAGGGGCTTGTGATGGCAAAGCCTAAAGATGGGACATGGCGGCGCAGTGTTTATTTGCGTCAGCGCCGAACCGAGGTGCCAACGTTACTGGCCAGTTTCGATCTGCCGGTCATGAGCCCGAACTGTATTGAACGGCCGGAATCAAACGTGGTCACCCAGGCGTTGCACCTAATGAACAACGAGTTGCTGCGTCGCTTGGCCAACTCGTTTGCAGAGCGGGTGAGCCATGAAAAGCCAGGCGTCCTCAGTGAAAAAATGAGACATGCGTTTCGACTGGCGCTCGGCCGGGATGCAAGCGCAGAGGAGATCGACTTGGCCAAGCGCAAACTTGGTCCCCTGGCCAAGCGCGATGGAAACCAGGCGCTACAGGCATTTTGTCACGCGCTGTTTAATGCTGCAGAGTTTATTTATGTGGACTAGTTTTTTTGAGTCGTGAACGCACCGAGGACAGGCAAAACGTCACGCCGCCGCTTTTTTCAGCACATGGGCGGCGGGCTTGGCCAAGCGGCATTGTTGTCGCTGCTGGGGAGGGATCTGCCCGGGGCTAGGGCCGAGACGACACAGGGTGCCGCGCCGGAACAGGTGTTCGACCTCAAACCGCGTCAGCCTAACTTCCATCCCAAGGCCAAGGCGGTGATCCACCTGTTCATGAACGGTGGGCCGAGCCAGATGGATTTGTTTGACCCCAAGCCGGAGTTGACCCGTAACCATGGAAAATCCTACTTCAGCAAAATCGCAGGTGAAGTGGAGAACCCGCAGTCTGCCGGCGCGTTGTTGCGAAGCCCGTTTGAGTTTGCGCAGCATGGCCAAAGCGGAATGTGGGTGTCCGAGGTAATGCCCCACTTTGCGCAATGCGTGGACGAAGTGGCGATGATTCGATCGATGTTCACCACCAGCATCACACATGAGCCGGCGTTGTTTAATATCCATAGTGGCCGACTATTCCCTGGGCACCCGTCGTTGGGCGCATGGGTGAGCTATGGGCTCGGCAGCGAGAGCCAAAGCCTGCCGGCCTACGTGGTCCTCGAAGATTCCAAGGGACCACCCATTAACCGCAATCAAAACTGGCAGTCTGGTTATCTGCCGCCCGTTTGCCAGGGCACTCGCTTTAGATCGACCGGGGCGCCGGTGCTGGACCTTCATCCTGGCAAGGATGTTCCGGATCAGATGATAGACCTTGAGAGAGACTTGATTGGCGAACTGGATCGAATCCATCTGGGGCGTCGGCCTCACCAGCCGAGTCTTGGTGCGAGGATCGCGAACTACGAACTGGCCGCGCGTATGCAGATCGAGGCTTCCGAGGCACTCGATTTGTCCAAGGAAAGCCTCGCCACCAAGGCTATGTACGGCATTGGCGAGGACAAAACCGATTCGTATGGTCGCCGCTGCCTAATCGCTCGCCGATTGGTTGAGAGAGGGGTGAGATTCGTGCAATTGTTCATAGACGGTCAGATTTGGGATAACCACACCAGCCTGAAGTCAGGCCTGCAAGGTGCGTGCGAGCGCACCGACAAACCAACGGCGGCGTTGCTGACCGACCTTCGGCAACGTGGCTTGCTTGATGAGGTGGTCGTGGCGTGGGGAGGAGAGATGGGGCGCCTGCCGATTGCACAGCTGGATGGCAAAAAAAACGAGGCAAAATCAGGTCGGGATCACAACAAAAACGCCATGGTCACCTGGATGGCTGGCCCCGGGCTCAAGCGTGGCTACACCCACGGCGCCACGGACGAGATTGGCCTGAAAGCAGTGGAAAAAACCGTGAGCGTGCCGGAATGGCATGCGACGTTGCTACATTTACTTGGTCTAGACTGTTCTCGCCTGTCTGTCAGTCAGAACGGGTTGGATGAACGGCTCGTGGGTGTTAACGAACCGGATGTCGTCTCCGATCTTCTTGTCTGATCTTTTTGGCGTTTTGCATGCCAAAAGTGATTCCTGTTTCACTAAAAACTTGAATGGCGGCCATTCAGCCCTAAGATGCCGCGCTCTCTGGCTGGCGGGGTAGCCAAGTGGTAAGGCAGGGCTCTGCAAAAGCTCTATCGCCGGTTCGATTCCGGCCCTCGCCTCCACGCTCGAGCCCGGCCAGTTTGGATCAGGATTCGATGTGGAAAAGCCACGGAGAAAAGGGGAGAAGCGACCGCTTGTGAAATTATTCACTAATTCTCTTGCCCGAGCTTTGTGTCATCAATAAACTACCGAACTTAGTTGGATGTCTGACGTTTTTCCGAGATGGACCAACAGGTTACCGGGCCAAATAATATTTGGCCTTTTACTCATTGGGGGAGTGGTAACGGCTGGTCTGAACTATTATTTCACGCCCAAGTACACCCGGGTCGGGTATCAACCCACCCAGCCGGTGCCTTTTTCGCATTCCATTCATGTGAAGCAGTTGGGTCTCGATTGCCGGTACTGTCATGACGGGGTGGAAAAGTCGTGGTACTCGAACGTGCCGGCGGCTGACACCTGTATAAACTGTCACAGCGCGGTTCGGGCCGATGACCCCAAACTTGAGCCTATCCGGGCCAGCTACAAAGATGCGAACAAGCCAGTCGAATGGGTGCAGATTCACAAGTTGCCGGATTACGTCTATTTCAACCACTCGGTACATGTGAACCGTGGAGTAAGCTGTGTGGAGTGCCACGGCCGGGTTGACGAAATGGACGAGGTTCGCCACGAGAAACATTTCAGCATGACGTTTTGCCTGGATTGCCATCGAGAGCTATCACCGGAAAATGGTGATCCAAACAAGCGCCTACGCCCCTTAGATAAAATTACCGATTTGGCGTATGATCGATCGAAGGATCCAGCCAATAAAGACAGGAATTTTGTAAAGGAGTGGCACGTTAAAACCTCTGAAAACTGCTCCGCTTGCCATAGATGAACGACAATTCAACTCCCACAAACGAGCAAAAGAGTGGCCCACGCTACTGGCGCAGCCTTGAGCACAAGGCTGATTCGCCAGAATTTCGCGCATTTGTCGAGAAGGAGTTTCCGTCCGGGGTGGATTTGATCGAGGACCCGGTTTCACGGCGAAACTTCATGAAAATCATGTCCGCCTCGTTTGCGTTGGCGGGCCTTGGGGTAAGTGGTTGCCGTCGGCCGGAGCACAAGATTCTGCCGTTTTCCAAGATGCCGGAGAACTATGTGCATGGTGCGCCGCAGTTATACGCCACTTCGATGCCGACCCGCCAATCAGCAGTCCCTTTGGTGGTGAAGTCCTATGATGGACGACCGATCAAGATCGAAGGCAACGCCGAGCACCCGAATAGCAACGGAGGAACCGACCAGTACGCGCAGGCGTCGATCCTGAGCCTGTACGACCCGGATCGCGGGCTAAATTTCAAGTTGGCCGAGACGGAGGGCGAGGGCGATAAAAAGAAGAAGAGCCTGAAAGTCATCGCCAAGGCCAAGGTGCTTGAGCAACTCAACGACTTGGCTAACAGCAAAACGCATGTGCTGATGGAGCAGAGCAGCTCGCCGTCCCGTGCGCGTTTGGTTGACGGCCTGAAGGCCAAAGGGGTTCGTTTTTACGAGTACGAGCCGGTGGATTTTAGCGTTCACGCTGAAGCGGCTTCGATCGCTTTCGGTTCCTCGATCAAACCAGCCTATAAGTTTGACAAAGCCAAGGCGATCCTCTCGCTGGATTGCGATTTTCTGGGAACCGAGGAGTCGGCCTTCGAAAATATCAGTGGATTTGCGGCGGGTCGCCGTGTGAAGGATGACGACACGGAGAACCCGGCTGAGGTGATGAACCGCTTGTACTCGGTGGAAGGGTTGTTGAGCCTGACTGGGACCAATGCCGATCACCGTTTGCGGATTCCGACCGGCAGCGTGGGCCGCGTGGCGGCCTTGGCCTTAAAGGAGGCCATCGAGCAGGCTGATGTAAACGCCGGTGAGATTGTTGATGAATTGGAAACCTTTGTTGAGGACCTGAATAAAGATTTTCCCAAAGGTCACGCCGTTGATGGTGATGGCGAGGTCGATACAGCCAAGTGGGTTCATGAGTGTGTGGCAGACTTAGTGCGTTTGTCCAAGCGAGGTGAAAAGACCTTGGTTGTGGCGGGCTATCGTCAGCCGAAGGAAGTGCACTTGGCCGCGATGGGGATCAATGCGATCCTACAAAACATTGGCGAAACACTGTTACTCCAGGCTCACAAGCCAAGTGGGAACGGTTCCATCGAGGACTTGGCAGCCGGCTTCAATAAGGGGGATAACCTCGTGGTTCTAGGGGGAGATCCTGCCTACAACGCCCCGTCGGATATCGACTGGGACGATATCGTTTCAAAGGCTGGCAAGTTCATCCGCCACGGTTTTTACTCGGTCGACGATACTTCGAAAACAGCATCGGCTTTCATCCCGGCTGCTCACTATCTTGAGTCTTGGGGCGACGCACGGACGAGCGATGGAACGCTGGTGCCAGTGCAGCCGCTGATAGCTCCGCTGTTCGGTGGTCTGACGGAGCTTGAGGTCTTGGCCCGTATTGCCAGTGCTGAGGAGACCGACCCTCACAAGATTACCCGAGCCACATTTGAGGCGATCGCCGGAAAAGGTGACCGGAAGTGGGATAAGTTTTTACACGACGGATTTCTAGCTGACAGCGCGGCGAACACGGTGTTCGCCGAGTTTGACATCAGTGCCGCTTCTGATGCGTGGAAGAAGGGGGCCAAGAAAGTCCCCCTGCCGGCTAAGGGCGATTTGGAGGTTACATTTTTCCGAGACCACAGCGTGGATGACGGTCGTTGGGGCAACAACGGATGGTTGCTGGAGACGCCCAACCCGGTGACGCGGATCACTTGGGATAACGTTTTATTGGTCAGCCTAAATACAGCGCTAGAGCTATTAGGTAGCGAAGCTAAAGACCTGCTGGATTTCGAAAAGGTTGATGGTAAGGAATACGATAAGAAGCTGGGGGGGTTGCCAGGGCGGTTTGGATTTCACTCGGAGTCGGGTCGTTTCTTCCAAAAGGAATACAACCTGACTATTAGCGGCAAGAAAGTGAAGGGGGCGATCTGGTTGCTGCCCGGTATGGCAGACAACACCGTGGGGGTCGCGTTGGGTTATGGACGCGGTGTTGGTCGGGTTGGTGGTGCCGCTGGCTTTAATGCCTACGATGTGCGAACCGCCGGAGAGCAGCATTTTGCGGTCGGAGCCAAGCTGGAGTCTGCCGGCTCTAAGTACGAAGTGGCCTGTACTCAGGAGCAGGGAGTCATGGATGGCCGGCCCGTGGTTCGCGAATGCAATGCGGACGACTTCTCAGCTCACAAGGATTTCGTAAAACATTTTGACTTGGACAGCATCCACCACACATCCCATTTGGTGAAAGGTGATGATCGAGGTTATCCTTGGGAAAAGGATCGGAAACAAGACGAGGAATTGCCAGCTTCTCCTTACAAAAACAACTTCGGAGGCGAGGATTCAGTCAGTGCCCCCAAACTGATGGACATCGAGCGCCAGCAATGGGGCATGGTAATCGACCTCGGCACTTGCGTGGGTTGCAACGCCTGTGTGGTGGCATGTCAGAGTGAGAATAATATTCCGATTGTTGGTAAACATCAGGT
>CALJHX010000040.1 GCA_937770485.1 uncultured Verrucomicrobiae bacterium
CTCAACAAATCCATCGAGAGCCTGTTCGCCGGGCGTTACAAGCCGGCCTTCACCGAGATATTCGCGGGAGCAGCGAAACCAAAATGGAGTTCGCCGATGACCCTTCGAAAATCAGCGCAAGCTTTTATGACTGGATGATAAAAGACAGCTACGCAGCGGCTTACCTTACGCGATGGGTCATCAGCATCCGCGACACGCACGGAAACACCACGTTCTTAAACGCGAATTACTGGATTCGAAACGGCAAGGTCGAATGAGTGAGGCTAGCCCCTATTTTCAAGCCCATGTAGCTATGACAGGAGCAGATTGACCGGCTGATTCGGCGTGAGTTGACGGCCCAAATAGCACTCTGGCCCAATGATGTCAGTCGCAATGATTTGCTCGGCGTTACGTTTATATTTTCCGAAAAATGGCTCGGAGCTCATTGCCATCCCTACGTGGTCGTCCCGGACAGGCAGGGCAATTTTCATGTACTACTGCCCAAGGCGGAGATTCGACACTTGATCTATCCCGGCGGCCCGATGTCGCGACTGGCGAAGTAAACTGGCTGGGTTTTTTGGGCGCGTTCCCTCATTGTCCGCCCGACGATTGATGTTTGAAAAAATCTCCATCCACACAACACGCCAGTTTGTCCCGACCGATTTGAACACCGGCGACTGGGCCGGGCTCGCGCCGCTATTTGAACAACTTGAGCAGCAACTCAGCGCCGCCGCCGATGCCGAGCAGCTTGAGCAGGCCATTCTCAACTGGGAGGAACTCTCCGCCGCGATCGCCGAGGAAAGCTCCAAGCGCTACATCGCGATGACTTGCCAAACGGACGACAAAACCGCCGAGCAGGACTACCTCGATTTCGTCGAGAAAATCGAGCCGGAGGAGAAGCAATGCAGCTTCCGCCTAGCCAAGGCGCTCTCCAACCACCCCCACCGCGAAAGCCTGCCCTCCAAGCGCTACGAGGTGTTTACCCGCGACTCCGCGCTCGAGGTCGAGTTGTTCCGGCCTGAGAACGTCGCGCTCGAGACCGAGACGACCAAGCTTGGACAGCAATACCAAAAACTCATCGGCGGCCTCGCCGTACAGTTCGACGGCGAAGAACGCACCCTCGTGCAAATGGGCCGCTACCTCGAGGAAACCGACCGCGCGCTGCGGCAGGAGGCGTGGGAACTCGTCGCCAATCGACGGCTCGAGGAGGCCGAAACCATCGACACCCAACTCGACGACTTGGCCAAGCGGCGCAACCAAATGAGCGCCAACGCCGGCTTTGCGAATTACCGCGACTTCGCCCATCGCCGCAAGGGTCGCTTCGACTACACGCCGGATGACTGCCTCGCATTTCACGACGCCATCGAGCAGGAAATGGTGCCGCTGCTCACCGAACTGCACGCCGAACGACGCGACGCGCTCGGCATCGAGTCGGTGCGCCCGTGGGACACCGCTACCGACCCGCTTGGCCGCCCGCCGCTCAAGCCGTTCGACGACGTGTCCCAATTGATCACCCGTTCGCAAGCTATCTTCGACCAACTCGACGGCGACCTCGCCGGATGGTTTCGCACCATGCAGGAACTCGACCTGCTCGACCTCGCCAACCGCAAGGGCAAGGCGCCGGGCGGCTATCAGGACTCACTGGCCGAGGCGCGGTTGCCGTTCATTTTCATGAACTCCGTCGGCGTGCAACGCGACGTCGAGACACTGCTGCACGAGGCCGGCCATGCGTTTCACACCATGGCCAGCCAAGGCGAGCCGCTACACTCGTACCGCCACGCGCCGATCGAGTTTTGCGAAGTCGCCTCGATGGCGATGGAGCTGCTCGGCGGCGAATACCTCGGCGAGTTTTACGACACAGAGGAAGTGCGCCGCGCGCGAATCACCCACCTCGAAGGCATCGTGTTCGTCTTCCCGTGGATCGCCACGGTCGATGCGTTTCAGCACTGGCTCTACCTGAACCCCGGCCACTCGGTCGCCGCGCGCGACGATGCCTGGAACAGCCTGATGGATCGCTTCGGCGGCGGTATCGACTGGAGCGGCCACGAGCGCGCCCGGGCCAAATATTGGCACAAGCAACTCCACATTTTTTTGCACCCGTTTTACTACGTCGAGTACGGCATCGCCCAACTCGGCGCACTGCAGGTGTGGGCCAACAGCAAGCAGGATCGCGGCCGGGCGCTCGCCGACTACAAAGCCGCGCTCGCGCTGGGCGGCTCAAGGCCGTTGCCGGAACTGTTCGAGCGCTGCAACACCCGGCTCGATTTCAGCCGGGAAACCGTCGCCCCGATGGCCGAGCTGTTGCGAAAAGAATTGGCTGCGCTGAAGGGTTGAGCGAACTCAACGATTGACCAACCAGAGCACCACGCCAATCAACGCGGAGCCAACGATCCCGGCGATAATGCTCCATATTTGGATCTTGTTCCGGTTTCGCCGGTTGGAACGCCCCATGCCGGGGAGCAGGTAATAACGAGGTGCTTCCTCCCCTTCTTTCGGCTTTTTATTCCTAAATCCAAACATCAGTCGCTCCTGCATGACGCAGAACTCGGCAGACCCTATTCATCCCGTCGCCAAATGACAACCACGCTTGGCCAAGGGCAGACCCTCCGCTAACTTGGCTCCGTGAGCTTTGTCCGCCATTTTGACCAATTGCCCATCGACGCGCTCAGGAGCCGCGCCCGCGACGCCTCGGACGATGAGGTGTCAGCCGCCCTGGCCAAGCGCGACTTGGGCTTGGCCGACCTCGCTGCCCTGCTCTCCCCCGCCGCTGCCGGCCAGCTCGAGTCGTTGGCCAAACGCGCGAACCAACTGACCCAGCAACGGTTCGGCAAAGTCATCCGGCTATTCGCGCCGCTCTACCTCTCCAACGAATGCATCAACAACTGCCAATACTGCGGCTTCTCACGCGATAACCCTATCCTGCGCGTGACGCTCTCGGTCGATGAAGTCGTGCGCGAGGCCACGGCACTCGCCGGGCAGGGCTTTCGCAACGTCCTGCTCGTGGCTGGGGAACACCCAAAGTTTATCTCGAGCCGCTACATGGCCGACTGCGTCGAGGCGCTGCGCGACGCTGTCCCATCCATCTCGCTCGAAGTCGGCCCGATGGAGACCGACGAATACCGGCCGTTGGTCGAGGCCGGCGCGGAGGGACTCGTCGTTTATCAGGAAACCTACCACCGCGAGGTTTACGCAGCCATGCACACCTCCGGCCCCAAGCGCAACTTCGACTGGCGGCTCGAGACGCCGGAGCGCGCCCACGCGGCCGGCTTCCGGCGGCTGGGCATCGGGGCGTTGTTCGGGCTGAGCGACTGGCGGCACGAAACCCTCTGCCTCGCCGGGCACGCCCAATACCTACTGCGCCACTGCTGGAAATCGCAACTGACCATTTCACTGCCACGCCTCCGCCCCTGCGCCGGTGAGTTCGAGCCGTTGACTGACTTCAACGATCACAACCTTGTCCAGGCCATCTGTGCGCTGCGTCTGTTTCTGCCGGACGCCGGCATCGTCCTCTCCACCCGCGAACCGGCGTGCCTGCGCGACCGGTTGATTCCATTGGGCATCACCATGATGAGCGCCGGCAGCCACACCGAGCCGGGCGGCTACACCGGCGCCGGCCACGACAACCTGCACTACACCGAGCGCGGCCGCATCCGGGAGTTGGCCGCCCACGCCAGCGAACCGGCCGCCCACGCCACCGGCCAGTTCGACATCGCCGACGAACGCGAGCCAAGCGCTGTCGCCGCAACCCTCACCCGACTCGGCTACGAGCCGGTCTGGAAAGACTGGGATCCGGCTATCCTCTCCAACTAAACAACAGCAGTTCGCGGGTCGAGTCGGTGACTTTGCAGGCGTCGGCGATGCGAAGTTTTTGCACCCAAAACAACCGTCCATCAGCGGCCTCGGCGACGACGAGTTTGCGGCGATCGGCCTTGGGGATTTTTTGGTTCACAAACAAGTCCTGCAATTTGGAGGTGCCGGCCTGGCCGATGGGCTGAAAACGGTCGCCGGGCTGCCAGTGGCGCAGGGTAATCTCTTGGCCAAGCGACTCGGCGTCAAAGACTTCGCTGCTCTCAACTTGGCCAAGTTCGCTCCACTTGGCCAAGCCGCCTGCCAAGCGCTCCCAGCCGATTTTCAAGCCGCCGAACTCGACTTCACAGGACTGGCCTACAAGGCTGACTTCGCACTTAGCCATGGAGAATTCCGGCTCGGCGGCGGAAGCAACCAGCTCCACTTGGCCACCGGCATTCCGTTGCAGCCGCCGGCCGGGGGCGACCTCGATGACACGGCCGGCCTCAAGCCGCAACGCCTCAACCAAGTCGAACGATGACTCGACGCCAAGCGCGAACAGTTGGCGCTGCACGACCTGCCGTTGAACAGCGATCGACAACTGATCGAACGGCGGTTCGCCCTGCCACTCGGCGGCGAGGTCGTCGATACAGTCGGTATCATCGCCGCAGAGTTGCATCGCCTTGAGGACTTGACGGCTCACCGATGCGCCAAACTGCCCGGCAAGTTGCGGCAGCAACTCGTGGCGAATGCGGTTGCGGAGAAAGCGGGTGTCGGTGTTGGATGCGTCCTCGCGGAACCCGATCCCCTTCTGCGTTACATACTCGATAATCTCGTCACACCGGATTCCTAGCAACGGGCGCTCGAGCGTGACGCCGGAGTCGGCTGGTGATGACGCGATGGGCTGCATGCCTGCCAAGCCACGGTTACCAGCACCGCGAAGCAGCCGGAGAAAAAAAGTTTCGATTTGATCGTCGGCGTGATGAGCCAAGGCGACAACGGCTCCCAAGCGCTTGGCCAGGCGGGCGAAAAAACGATGGCGCAGTTGACGGGCGGCCGCCTCTATACCTTCGCCGCTCTCGGCGGCGAGTTGCTGCGTGTCGCCACTATCGGATTCGAACGGCAGGCCAAGCTGCCCGGCCGCCTCCGCGACGAATAGCGCGTCAGCATCGCTGTCCGCACCTCGGAGTTGGTGATTGAAGTGGGCGACTACCAAGCGGTCGCGTAGGCCAAACCCGGGAGTGGCGAGCAGGTGCATCAGCGCCATCGAGTCGATGCCACCAGAGACAGCCACGATGATGTTGCCGCTGCCCGGGAAGAAGTTCTGCACCCGGATGATGTTGCCCACTTTTCCCGCGAGCGGATGCATGGGTCAGTTGCCGGTGGCCACTGGTTCAACTGGCTTGGAGCGGAGCAGCAGCAGCCAGTCGCCCGGGCCAGGGGCCGGGCACTCGAGCGCCGCACCCCGAAGCACGGCCAACACGCTGGATCGCTCGCCAGTGCGCGGGTTGACCCACGCGGCAATCAGCGGCGTGGGCAGCTTGGCGACGTTGATTTTTAGTCGCTTCTCGACCGGCGTGTAAACGACGACCAAACGGCCGTCGACGGAACTGGCGGCGGCGGCGTATTCGGAGAGCGCCTCATCGCCGGGTTGCTCCGCCAGCACGACGCTGTCGGGGCGGAGTTTCTGAAACTCGATCGACTGAAATAGAGCCGAGAGATGTGCGACCTGCTCGCCGGCGTCAAAGCTCAACGCATCGCGCCAGGCGGGAGGTGTACCGGCGTTGGGATGACCGGGCGTTGGCGCGTCGCCGGCGTCCCAGCCCCACACGCCGGCAGCGCCGTAGCTCACGCCGGCGGTCGGAGTACTCAGCAGGCTCCAGTACAGCGCACGGCGAACCTCGTGTGCGGTAATCGGCTGCTTTTTGCTGTAGCTGTTCTGGCCCTCGTAGGTCGGCTCGATGTTGATAACCGGCCGGTGCGGAAGCTTGGCCCAGTCGCGCGCCGCCGGACCGTGGTGGATCCAGTTGTTGGTGGCTTCGTTTACGTCGTGGCCGCTTTGGTAGCCAAGCGCGGTCATCCATTTTTCATCGCGAAACTCCTCGAAGACCCAGCTCTTGCCCTTAGGGTGCATGAAGACGGGGAAGTGCCGTCCGCCGCCAAATACCGCTTGGCCAAGTGTGCGCCAGCGGGCGGCGCGTGTGCCGGAGTAATCGCCGTCGCCACCGAGAAACCAGGCGCCGTAAGTGGCGCCCCAGCGCGCGACCATGTAACGGGCCAGCAGGATCGCCTGGTCGTCGGGCAGAAAATTCACCGGGTTTTCGTCCCCGCGAATAGCCCACAGCAACACCGGCACACTCAGCAGGCCGGCGTTGTTGATCGCCTCGACGCGTCGGTCAAGTCGCTGAAAGAATTCCGGGTTGATGCTGATTTTTTCCCTGCCGACGAATGCCTTGTTGCCCTCAGCGTCGCCGTCCGACGCGCCGCGCCAACTCGTGGCCACCCACTGCACGGCGGTGAAGCCCTGCCGCTTGCGTTCGCTCAAATAATGTTTCCAGTCGAACTCGTTCGACTTGAGCGGGCCGTTCCACGCGGTGTCGGCCATCCAGAAAAACGGTGTGCTGTCCTCGTGCACGAAGTGGGTGCGGTCGCGCGACACACGGATCGGGCCGTGTTGGCTAAGGGCATTGCCTCCCAGCGGCGCGGTACAGCGGAACGCGCCGGAGAGATTGTGCAAGCCTCGGTTCTCCTCGTCCGAACAGGTGATGTGAAACGTCCATTTGCCAGCGAGATCCGGCAGGAAACGAATCTTCCAGTCGTTGCCGCCGTCCCAAAAACCGTCGACCTCGTATTGCTCGTCAGCTGGCGAGGTGAAGACAGCCTTGAGTTGCACGTCCTGTAAAGGGTTGTCGTACGCCTTGAGACTGACCAACTCGCCCTGGAAGCGCGTCCACTTGGGCAGGAGAGGCAGGGTCTCCTGGGCCGACGCAATCGCAGCGGCGAGGCACAGGCCAAGCAGGCTGAGTCGCGGAGCCATCCTGCCGGCAAAAGAGACTATTGGAATGAAACGCATGTTATGGTGTCAGGAACCGGCCCGACGATGTCAGAAACCGGCCCAAAGCGCAAACGCGCTTGGCCAAGCTGGCCAAGCGGCGTGAAACCTGTAAATTACCGCCCGTAATATTGAAGCATGAGTCATCCATACCAGCGCGACCGCTGCTTAGCCGGTGGGAGTGAGTGGCCCATTAATATAATGATACATATAAAGTACAGGCGGGGAACAACCCGAGCGTTTACGCTTATTGAACTGCTCGTGGTCATCGCGATCATTGCGATTCTGGCGGGATTACTTTTGCCCGCCTTGGCCAAGGCGAAAAGCAAAGGGCAGCACACGGTCTGCCTGTCCAATCTCAAGCAACTTGACCTGGCTTGGATTCTTTATGCCGGGGATTTTGATGACAACTTGGTATGGAACGACCTGACGTCAAACGGCAGCGGATGGGTGCGCGGCATCATCGATTACAATCCTGGCAACCCACACAACACGAATCTCAAGGGATTGATGGATCCGAAATATGCCAAGCTGGCGCGCTACACCCAGTCGCCCGGCATCTACCGTTGCCCGGGAGACAAAAGCACCGTGAAAATTCGTGGGAAAACAATGTCCAGAGTTCGGAGTGTGTCGCTCAGTCAGGCCATGAATTCCCGAAATGACTGGCTGAGTTTCATCACCAAAAAACAGTATCATGTCTTTCGGAAATTGTCCGACATCAACGTGATGGGAGCGTCCGATGCCTATAACTTCATCAACGAACACCCGGACAGTATCAACTTCGGCGATCTGGCCGTGGCGATGAATGACGGAGTCGCATCCACCCGCATTTACATCATTGATTATCCCGCCAGCAATCACAACGGGGCAGGCACACTGTCCTTTGCTGACGGTCACGCGGAACCTCACAAGTGGCACGATGAACGCACGACGCCACCCGTGACGAACAAGTCAATGCCGCTGGCTGTTCCCTCAGCCCATAACAAGGACATGATCTTCATGTCGAGCAAGGCCTCAATTGCCAAGCGACGCTAATCATGCTAATGACGGTGCATTGAAGCACGAGTCATCCATTCCAGAGCGGCCGCTGCTTGGCCGTCGGCAGTTTTTGGTGAACTCCGGCATGGGACTGGGCGGGGTAGCGCTTGCCCAACTGCTCGGCGCCAGGGCGGCCAAGCCGCCGTTCCGGCCGGACATCGTGCCGACACGCCCTTATGCCGCCCGACACGCACACGCACGGCCCAAGGCGCAGCAGGTGCTGGTGATTTTCTGCTCTGGGGCCTGCAGCCAGATTGACACCTTCGACCACAAGCCGGAGCTCATCCGTCGCCACGGCCAATCCCTGCCGGGAGCCGACAGCCTCGTCACCTTTCAGGGCAAACAGGGAAGCCTGAACCGGAGCCCGTGGGCGTTCCAGCCTTACGGTCAAAGCGGCAAACAAATCTCCGATCTAGTTCCACGCATCGGGCAGATGGCGGACGAGTTGTGCTTCATCCACTCGCTCACCGGCAAAACGAACACGCACGGCCCGGCCGAAAATTACATGTGCACCGGCTCCACGCTGGAGGGGTTCCCAAGCATGGGAGCTTGGACCAGTTACGCTCTGGGCAGCGAGAACGACAACCTCCCTGCGTACGTCGCCATCCCCGACCCGCGCGGCACGCCCCAATCGAGCGTCAACTGCTGGGGATCCGGTTTTCTGCCAGCGGCATTCCAGGGGACGGCCTTTAACGCCGCCGAACCGATCAACAACCTTGCACGCCCGGAAACCATTTCGCGCACCACCGACGAGGCGACTCGCGCCTTTCTCCGGCGGATGAATCAGCGCCATCTCCAGCGTTACCCGGGTGAGTCGGAACTTGCGGCGCGCATCGCCAGCCACGAGTTGGCGGCGCGCATGCAGATGAGCGTGCCGGAGGTGAGCGACATTTCCTCCGAGCCGCAGCACGTGCTGCGGTCATACGGCGCAGACGACTCGCAAAACCCTCTCAAGGCCGCCTTCGCCCGGAACTGCATCCTCGCTCGGCGACTCGTCGAGCAGGGTGTGCGCTTCGTGCAACTCTTCAACGGCGCCTACCAAACCGGCGGCGAGGGGGTCAGCAACTGGGACGGCCACAAGGTGCTCAAGGAACAATACGCCAAGCACGGACCGGTGCTTGACCAGCCGGTGGCCGCCCTGCTGGCCGACATGAAACAGCGCGGCCTGCTCGAGCAGACGCTCGTAGTCTGGTGCACGGAGTTCGGCCGGATGCCGACCTTTCAGGTCGGGGCAAGCGGGCGTGACCACAACCCGGACGGCTTCACCGCGTGGCTGGCCGGTGCCGGGGTGAAGCGCGGCCACACCCACGGTGCCACGGATGAATTCAGTTACAAAGCCGTGCAGGATGTCGCCACGGTGCACGACTTCCACGCGACGATTTTGCACCTGTTGGGACTGGAGCATGAGCGGCTTACTTTTTATCACAACGGGTTCGAACGCCGACTGACCGATGTGGAGGGCGAAGTCATCGAGGGCGTCTTAGCGTAAATTGTTGAGATGAAAATTGGATTGGCATTGGTGTTGATTTTCCCGCTTGCGACATGGGGCGGGCATTGGTCGTTGGAGCCTGTGCGAAGGCCGGTTCCCCCGGCGCTTGGCCTGGCGCAGCGACCAGCGAACGCCGTCGATTCATTTGTGTTTGCTAAGCTTGCAAAAGAGGGACTTGCCTCGTCCCGCCAGGCCGGGCGGCCTTTGCTCATCCGCCGTCTCTACCTCGTCATGCTGGGGATGCACCCCTCCCCCAAGGAGGTTGCAGCATTTGTGAACGATCCGCAGCCGGACGCCTGGGAGCGGTTGGTTGATCGCGTGCTGGACGACCCCCTACTCGGCGAACGCTGGGCGCAGCATTGGCTCGATGTCATTCGCTACGCCGAGACGCACGGATTCGAGACCAACCGGGAGCGACCGAACGCCTGGCCGTTCCGCGACTGGGTGGTGGACGCCCTCAATCAAGATCTGCCATACGACCAGTTCGTGCGCGGGCAACTGGCCGGCGACGCCCTTGGCAGCGGCATAGGCACCGGCTTTCTCGTCGCGGGGCCGTATGATCTTGTCAAGAGCCAAGACATCAACCTTACGCTAATGCAGCGGCAGAATGAACTCGATGGCATGATCAACACCACCGGTACGACGTTCCTCGGGCTGACGCTGGGGTGCGCGCGCTGTCACGATCACAAATTCGATCCGGTGAGCCAGCGCGACTACTACTCGCTGCAGGCCATCTTCGCAGGGGTGAACCACGCTGAACGGATGATCGACCAAAAACGCGAGCCCGCTCTCGCGATGGAACAGGCTACCTTGGAGAGTCGGGTTGAATCGGTAAAAAAAGAGCTGACGCTGCTCGAGGCGAGGATTCCCCGTTTCAAGCCTCCGGTGAACGCGCGGAGCAATGAGGAAATTTTCGACCCGGTGCAGGCTCGGTTTATCCGCTTCAACATCGTTCGCGCCAACCAATCAGAGCCATGCGTTGATGAACTCGAAATTTTCGCGGAGGGCAAAAATGTCGCGCTGGCCAGTGTCGGGGCCAAGGCTACCGCATCCGGCGTGTACGCCGACGGCGGCAACGCCTTTCACCAACTTGCATTCGTCAACGACGGCCGACACGGAAACTCACGGAGCTGGATCGCAAAAAACCGCGACAACGCCTGGGTGCAGATCGAGTTGGCCAAGCCGGTGGCCATCAACCGCATCGCATGGGCGCGCGACCGCGAAGGACATTACGCCGATCGGCTGGCTGTCGAGTACACGTTTGACGTTGCGACGGAGCTTGGCCAATGGCGAACCGTTGCCCGTTCCGCCGACCGGCCGCCGACCGGCGACAAAGCCCAAACCAAGCTCGAGTTTTTGTTAGC
The DNA here is from genome assembly GCA_937770485.1 of uncultured Verrucomicrobiae bacterium. Lineage (GTDB taxonomy): Bacteria > Verrucomicrobiota > Verrucomicrobiia > Limisphaerales > UBA1096 > UBA1096. Next base: position 10,709 of record CALJHX010000040.1, read on the forward strand.
CAACTTGAAAGGAGGGGAGGCCACGAACGTCCGCCACTTGGCCAAGCGCCTGGCCGGTGACGAACAGCGGTTAGGCGAAATTCGTGCGGCGATGCGGCGCACGGTATACGCCGGCACCTTCCGCCAGCCGGAGGTGACCCATGTGCTGCACCGGGGCGACCCGTTGGCCAAGCGGGACGAAGTCGGGCCGGACGGCATCGGCGCGCTTGGCGGCGCGCTTGGCTTGGCCACCAACGCGCCCGAGCAACAGCGGCGACTCAAGCTGGCGCAATGGATCACGACCCCGGACAACCCGCTCACGGCGCGGGTGATCGTCAATCGGATTTGGAAGCACCATTTCGGCACAGGCCTCGCCGCGACACTTAACGATCTCGGCGTGAACGGAGTCCGCCCCACGCACCCGGAACTGCTCGACTGGCTGGCAGCGGAACTGGTCTCGTCCGGCTGGTCCCTTAAGCGGATTCACCGGCTGATCCTAACCTCCCGCGCCTGGCGGCAATCGAGCCAGCCGCGCAAAGAGGCGCTCGCAGTCGATGGCGGCAGCCGGTTTCTGTGGCGCTTCCCTCCGCGCCGGCTCGAGGCCGAGGTGATTCGCGACAACATTCTGCTGGCGACAGGCACGCTGGATTCGCGAATGGGTGGACCAGGCTTTAGCGGCTTCCGGGTCGAGGCTGAAAATGTCCGCCACTATCATCCCAAGGAAAGCTACGGCCCGGCCGACTGGCGGCGCATGCTTTACATGACGAAAGTACGGCAGGAACGTGAGCCGACATTCGGCGTGTTCGACTGCCCAGACTTCAACCAAACCGTTCCCAACCGAAGCCGATCGACTACCCCGCTGCAGTCACTGAGCCTGCTCAACAGCCCGTTCGTGCTGCAGCAGGCCGGCTTGTTAGCCAAGCGGCTCCGGCATGAGTCGGGCACAGACAGCCGCGCTCAAGTGATACGCGCCTGCCAACTCGCGCTTGGCCGCGAACCCACCCGCGAGGAGCTCTCCGACGCAAGCGGTCTGGTTGCCGAACACACGCTGGAAGCATTCTGCCGCGCCCTGTTCAACGCCAACGAATTCCTGTTTCTGCCCTGAAACAGGCGAATAAAAGCAGGCCTGGTTTTAGCGCTCTCCATGTAACGCAGCAGCGGCCGATTGTCGGGAAGCCACTTGGCCAAGCTTTTGACCTACTCATCAAATCCGGCTTGAAGTTGAACAGGAGGAGGATGAGTCTTGCGCCCGTGATTCTGAAATTTCAATTCGCATATCTAACCTGCCAGACAGCATTCCTGCTTCCCCTCTTGCTTGCCACACCGGCCCTTGGCCAGGAGGCGTCCAACATTGATTCCTTCGAGGCAGCAACGGTTTCACTTGGGTTCCTATCATCCGACGGAGACTACCACCTGGTCGAGGCAAGCCGGGATCTTCAAAAATGGGTGATAGTGGGCCAGTATCCGGGCAACGGAAAACCAGCCCAGTTCAAGGATCTCCGCAGCCAACTGGGGAATACTCATTTTTATCAGGTAGTCACAAAATCTAAACCGTTTTCGGATGGACTACTCGATCGGAAGTGGAAACTGGTAGCCCTACACGAAGCTGACGAAATCATCCAACCGAAGAAGGGTCGAACCCACTCCATGACGTTGTCCCGCGACAATAGGGCGGCTGGTCGGAACGACTGCAACGGGTATTCCGGTTCCTACTCCATGGTGAAGGGCAACTGGTTGAAATTTGGTAAAAACTTCCTCTCGACGAAAATGTTATGCATGCCGGGTTCACTCGATTTCAAGTTTTTCGAGTCGCTGCATGCAGCCAAGGGTTTCGAGGTGGACGGAAACAAGCTAAAAATCTACTACGGGGACAACGCCGAAGACTGGATGGAGTTCGAGGATAAAACCTGACAAAATTTTACAAATTCGCAATCTGAAAAAAGCCGGTGGAGAATTTCACGGCAAAACATCAACGCTTGGTTAGATCGCGAACATATATGTTTGCGAAGTTGATCGGGCCTCGTGGCACAATTTTTAACGGCCCTTTGGCCGGCACACCGCTCAGTTTTTTGTTTTTGAAAATCGGCTTGCCATTAAGATTCAGGCTGAGCCGATCGCCGAGCAACTCGCCCTCGAAGCGGTTCCAGTTACGCCCCTTCAAAACTAGGGCGTCCTTATACAACGAAGGCGCAATCGTGATAACCGCCCCCTCCGAGCCTCGAAACTGAAACTCACACGACTGCGTCTCCTCCGATACGCGAACATCAAATATAAAGCCAAAGTCATCGAACGACTCGGTCGTCAGGAGCGACTTGTCGGCTGCTTCCGATTTACCATCGAAACGAAACTGCCAGTTTTGTGAATGCCAACCCTTCGTCGCACGCCAGCCGGAAAAATCAACGCCAGTATACAGACATCGATAGCCTCGATTGCTGATAGCTACCTGCCCTGGCTCAAGCGGTGTCGCCGGTAATTCCCTGATGCGCAGGTTGCGGTAATGCACCACGCCACCCTCCGATTCAAGGCATATGTAGCCCTTGCGTGGGCTGGCCCCCTTCCCGCGCGTCACCACCTTACCATTCACAGCCAGCGAGATGGTTCCGTCGTTGCAAACGATCCTGTAGTGATTCCACTCCGGGCTGGGCTTGGAGCGAAACTCCGTGGGGAACGCCCGGCTGCCGCCCCGGCCGTTAACCGGCGTCATCGTCGCGCCGTGGATCGGAAAAATGTCACCGTGCACAGTGTGCCCCCCGGAGTTCCCGTAGGCATTCTCCAGCACCTGCACCTCGACGCCGCGATGAAACGGCTGCCCGCGCGCCGTGATGTCATCCGCCCAGACAAAAATTCCGGCATTACCCCTTGGCTTCATGTGCCGCCACTCCACCTCCATGATGAAATTTTGGTACATCCGCTCCGTGCGCAACTCGCCGGTTGGCATGCCTGAACAAATGATCATCCCATCCCGCACCGACCAGGTGGAAGGCGCCGTGTTTACCGGCACCCAACCCACGAAATCCTTGCCGTTAAACAATGGACGAAACCCATCATTCTCGACTGCAACCGACTCAGCCGACAACAAAACGACTGCAAAAAGACAAACGAACCTCTTTTTATTGAAAAGCATGATGGGCGTAGTGTGCCCCCAGCCAAGCACTTGGCCAAGCGGAATCCCCCGGTCAAACGATGGCTTTCCAACGACGGAATTTGGCGGCGCACTCCTACCAAAAAACAGGGTTGACGGCTGGAGTTGTGTTAGTTAAAACAAACGCCTGATTCAAACATCCGTTTGAATTAAATGGTAAAAACGGACACCAAGACACGGATCCTCGACACCGCCGAGCGGCTTTTCGCCCAGAAGGGGTTCGATGCCGTGTCGCTGCGCAACATCATCGCCTCGGCCAAGGTCAACCTCGCGGCAGTGCATTATCACTTCGGATCGAAGCAGGCGCTGGTTCACGCGGTGATCGGCCGGCGACTCCGCCCAATCAATGGGGAGCGCCTTGCCAAACTGGCCGAGGCCCGGGCCAAGGCCGGACGGCGACCGGTGAAACTGGAGCGCGTGCTCGAGTGCCTGTTCCTGCCGCTGTTCCGCGTCCAGGCCGACCCCAAAGTTGGTCCGGCGTTTTCGCGGTTGATCGGCCGTGTGTTGTTCGACCGAAACGCGAACCTTCAAAAATTCATGATGAGCGAGTTGGATGAAGTGATCCCTCAGTTCAGTGCCGCGCTCGATGCTGCACTACCCGGCTTGGCCAAGGAAGAAACAGATTGGCGCTCGCACTTCATGGCTGGCGCGATGGCGCACACACTTTGCAACGCCGACTTGCTGGCGAAGTTTACTGGAACGCAATTCGATCCTCGCGGTTACGAGTCAACAGTACGGAGGTTGATCGATTTCACCGCCGCCGGCTTCCGGGCAAAGGTCAGCCCGCCCACACGCCCAGGCAAAAAAAAGTAATGCGCCGAACACCCTTCATCACCGCGGCGGTCCTCCTGCTCGCGGGTTGCACCACCGACTCCAACCGGACGGCCCAGGATTTTGCCAGCGGACTCCCCGCCGGCTGGACGGCACCCAGCGGGAGCACTGGCAAAGCACCGGCGTTTTGGTGGCACAGCTTTCGTGATGCCGGATTGAGTGAGGCGATTGGGCACGCCCTCGACACCAACCCGGATGTCTGGAGTGCCGCCGCCCGGCTCGAGGCCGCCTGGGCACAGGCGAAGATCACCGGCGCGGAACAGTTCCCGCAGATCGGCCTCAGCGGCGGCTTGTCAGCCAGCCAACTTAACATGGCGCAGTTCGGGGTGAGGATTCCTAATATGCCCAATTCCTTCCTCAGCGAACGCCACAACTTGACGCTTGGCGCACAGTGGGAACTCGACCTGTGGGGCCGCGTGAGCGCCGGCAAACGGGTCGCGCAAGCCAATGCGCTTGGCCAAGAGGCGGAGTTTGCCGGGGCTCGCCACTCGATCGCCGGCCAGGTGGCCAAGGCGTGGATGATGGCCATTGAAGCGCGGCACCAGGTGCGCTTGGCCAAGTTTACCGTCTCCACTCACGAGACAACGGTGGCACGGGTTCGCGCCCGGTTCGAGCAAGGCGTCCTCCCGTCGCTGGACTTGCGCCTGGCCATGGCCAACCTCGCAGGAGCCAAGGCGCAAGTCGCTGAACTCGATACAGTTTCCAGCCAAACAACTCGGCAGTTGGAAATTCTGCTTGGCCAATTCCCGGCCAACAAACTGGCAGTTCCAGCGGAACTGCCTCAAGTGCCCTCGGCGATCCCGGCCGGTATGCCAGCGGAGATTCTTTCGCGTCGGCCCGATCTCGTCGGCGCCGAGCAGCGGCTGTTAGCCACAGGCGCATCGCTCACCCAAGCCGAGGCGTCACTCTACCCGCAAATCAGCCTGACCGGCAGCGGTGGCACCTCGACGAGCGAACTCTCCGGGCTGCTCTCGGGGGACTCGGGGGTTTGGGGCGTTGCCGCTAACCTGACGCAACCGGTGTTTCAAGGCGGCCGGCTTCGCGCCAATGTTCGTTTGCAAAAAGCCAACCTGAGAGCCGCCGAGGAAAGCTTCCGCTCAACGATGCTCAAGGCGATGGGTGAAGTGGAAAACGCACTCGACGCTGAGCAGCAACTAGCAGTGATGGACGAAGCGCTGGGCGTCGCGTACGAGCAGTCACAAGCCGCCGCACAAATCGCGCAGAAGCGATACGACCTCGGGCTCGATAACATCATCAAGCTGCTCGAGACACGGCGCCGAGCGATTAACGCCGAGAGTCGATGGTGGGCCGCGCGGCGGCGGCGATTGGAAAACCGAATCAATTTGCACCTCGCCCTTGGCGGCGGATTTGAATCGATGAATCACAATGGAACAGCAAGCAACTAATCTCAACCGCAGGTTAAAAATAATTTCAACGTTTGCCGTGGGAATTATTGGCATCGTGTTGGCCGTGGTGTTGGCGAAGAGCACCAAAAAGCCGGAGTCGAAAACTCCCGAGCTCAAACTGCCAAGCGTGGAAGTGCAGATTGTGGAAACGACCCGGCACTCGTACCGGATTCAGTCGCAGGGAACGGCCCTGCCCCGGACGAGTATCCGGCTCGTGAGCGAGGTCAGCGGCAGGGTGGTATCCGTCGCCGAGTCATTCGATGTCGGCCAGATTTTTGCGAAGGATGATGTGCTGCTGAAGATCGATTCGCGGGACTACGAACTGGCGCTCGCGCAGGCCAGGTCACAGGTCGCCCAAGCAGAGTTGCGGTTGCAGATGGAGGTGAAGGAGGCGGACGTCGTTCGGCGCGAATGGCAGTTGCTCAACCAAGACGAGCCGACCGGCTTGCAGGCGCGTGAACCGCAACTCGCCAGCGCCCGAGCCGCACTCGAAGCCGCGCTCGCCGCCGAGGAGGCGGCTAAGCGCAACCTCGATCGCTGCGAAATCCGCGCGCCGTTCGACGGCATGGTGGCAAGGGCGAATGTGCGCCCCAGTCAATTTGCCGCCTTGGCCACGCCGCTTGGCGAACTGTTCGCCACCGATGTTTCGGAAGTGCGTTTGCCGCTCAGCTCGAATGACTTAAGCTTCATCGATTTGCCCAAGCCCGGCGCGAAAGTTGCGCTTGGCCAAGCGCCCAAGGTGACACTAAGTGCCCGGGCCGGCGAACGGCGAACGGAGTGGCCTGGGCACATTTTGCGCTCGGAGGAGACGGTCGATCCGATGAACCGGATGGTTTACGTGGTGGCACAGGTCATCGACCCGTATGGCTTGGCCAAGCGCGACGGCGCACCGCTGCGAAGCGGGATGTTTGTGCGGGCCAGCATCGAGGGCCGAACGCAGGAGAACGTCATCGTGCTGCCGCGTCATGCGCTTCGCGGGAGAAATCAAGTGTGGATCGTGAGCGAAAACAAACTGACTTTCCGCACAGTGAAGGTTGCCTTTGCAGACGCCAAACAGGTGATTGTTACGGGAGGGATTCAACCGGGTGAACAGGTGGTCGTCTCGCTGCTTGCCGCGGTGGTGGACGGCATGGGTGTAAAGGTGCGGGAGGCGGACTCAACGGATGAATAACCTAATCGAATGGTTCGCCAAGAATGGCGTCGTTGCAAATCTGCTAGCGTTTTTCATTGTCATCCTCGGGTTCATGTCGATCGGGACGCTGAAGCAGGAGGTGTTCCCCGAGTTTTCGTCTGACATGATTTTCATCACCGTGCCGTATCCCGGCGCGGCGCCGGATGAAGTTGAAGAAGGAGTTTGCCAAAAAATTGAGGAGGCGGTGTACGGCCTGACGGATGTCGAAAAGGTCACCTCGACCTCGATTGAAAACGCCGGCACGATCGTGGTGGAGTTGACGCCGGGCGCGGACGTCTCTCACGCGCTCGACGAAATCAAGGCGCAGGTCGATGCGATCGACACCTTCCCGGAAGAGTCGGAAAAGCCGGTGATCCGGGAGATCATCATGCGCAAGCAGGTCATCAACGTGGCTGTGTCCGGCGATGTTTCGGAGGCGGCGCTGCGGCACTACGCCTCGCAGGTGCGCGACGAGTTGATGGCGTTGCCAGGCATCACGCAGGCCGAGATGACCAACGTGCGCGACCTCGAAATATCGATCGAGATTTCAGAGCAGGCGCTGAGGCGATATGGCCTGACGTTCGACGAGGTGTCGCTGGCGATTCGCCGCAGCTCCGTTGACCTGCCGGGCGGGTCGATCGAGGTGCAGAACGGCGGCGAAATCCTGCTGCGGGCCAAGGGCTTGGCCAAGCGGGCCGTGGATTTTGAACAGATCGTTCTGCGCACGCGCCCGGACGGCACTAGATTGCGGCTTGGCCAAGTGGCGACAATCCTCGACGGTTTTGAAGAGACGGATCAGGAGTCGTACTTCGATGGCAAGCCGTGTGCCTTGGTGAAAGTGTTCCGAGTAGGCGAGGAAAATGCCATCGCGATTTCGGAGACGGTTCATCAATACATCGCTAACTCGAGACATCTTTATCCGACGGGGATCGGGTTGACCACGTGGCAGGACGACTCGATTTACCTGAAGGGAAGGCGCGACTTGATGATCCGCAACGGCCTTACCGGGTTCTGTCTTGTGTTCATTGTACTGGCGTTGTTCCTGCGTTTCCGGCTGGCGTTTTGGGTGAGCCTTGGCATCCCGATTTCGTTTCTCGGCACGTTTTGGCTGATGCCAACGCTGGATGTGTCAATCAGCATGATCTCGCTGTTTGCGTTCATAGTAGTGCTGGGAATCGTGGTGGATGATGCCATCCTCATCGGCGAGAACATCCACGCGCATCACGAGCGCGGGACGCCCGGCCTCAAGGGCGCGATCGCGGGTGCGGTCGAGATGGCCCGGCCGGTGACCTTCGCCGTAGCAACATCGATCGCGGCCTTCGCGCCGCTGATATTTACGGCCGGCAACACCGGGAAAATCATAAAATTCATCCCGCTGATCGTGATCCCGACGCTGTTTTTCTCCCTCATCGAATGCCTATTCATCCTGCCCAAGCATTTGAGCAATCTGCGCAAGGTGGACAACATTGAGGACGGCCCGGGCTTCGTCGGCGGGTGGCGCCGGTTTCAGCACCGGTTCGTCACTCGGATGGACCAGTTCATCCTGCGAATCTACAAGCCGACACTGCGTTGGTGCCTCGATTGGCGTTACCTGACCATGGCCATCTCTGTGGCGGCGTTCGCCATCACAATGGGCGTCGTGGCAGGTGGGCATATTCGCTTCACGTTTTTCCCGCCGGTAGAGGGCGATAATATCGCCGCGACTGTGATCCTGCCGCTGGGCAGCACCACGGAGGAAACCAAGCGCGTCGTGAAGAAGCTCGAGATCGCTGGCGAAAAGGTTCGCGACCAACTCGACGCGGAGACGCCGGAGGGCTATCCCAGCATCGTGCGACACACGCTCAGTTCGGTGGGCAGCCAGCCGTTCAAGACCGACCAGGATCGTTCCAGCGGCCGCGCCGTGGCCTCCATCAAGAGTGCGAACACCGGCGAGGTGCACATCGAGGCCTCCCCGTCCGAGGAGCGGATGTTCGACAGCCACGAGGTCGCGAGGCGCTGGCGGGAGATCGTCGGCGAGATGCCGGAGGTCGAGGAGTTGCAATTCACTGCGGATATTTTTCAGGCCGGCGACGCGATCAATGTTGTGATCACCGGTGCAGACTTTGGCCAACTGCAGACCGCCGCCGAGTGGCTCAAGCAGCGGCTCGGCGAGTTCGACGGCGTCATCGACATCGCCGACTCGTTCCGCGAGGGCAAGGAGGAACTTCTGCTAAAAATCACGCCGGAAGCCGAGGCGCTTGGCCTGTCGCAAGCCGACCTCGCGCGGCAGGTGCGCCAGGCGTTTTATGGCGACGAAGTGCAGCGCATCCAGCGCGGACGCGACGATGTCAAAGTCATGCTCCGTTATCCCCGCGACAAACGCCGCAGCTTGGCCAACCTCGAGAACATGCGCATCCGAATGCCCGGCGGCATCGAGGTGCCGTTCGCCGAAGTGGCCGACGTGACATACGGGCGTGGCTACGAATCGATTCGGCGCATCGACCGTCGGCGCTCGGTCAACGTCACCGCCGACGTCGATCCCGCCACCGGCAACACGCAACTCATCAACCAATCGCTCGAGACCAAAGTGCTGCCCGCGATGCAGCGCGAATTCCCCGGCATTTACTGGTCGTTCGAGGGCGAAAAAAGCGAGCAGGCCGAGACCCTCGACAGCCTGGGGTACTTGTACGTTATCGCTTTGATCATCATTTACGCCCTGCTGGCGATTCCGTTCAACTCATACATCCAGCCCCTCATTGTCATGGCGGCAATCCCGTTCGGCCTCATCGGCGCCGTCTGGGGGCATGTCGTGATGGGCATGGATGTCACGATCCTATCCGGCTTCGGTGTCGTGGCGCTCACCGGCGTTGTCGTCAACGACAGCCTCGTGATGGTCGATTACGTCAACCGCAAACGCAGCACCGGCCTGAGCGATATGGAGTCGGCACGCCAAGCCGGGTTCTCCCGCTTCCGGCCGATCCTGCTGACATCGCTTACCACCTTCGCCGGTCTCACGCCGCTGTTGCTCGAGAAAAGTCTACAGGCCAAGTTCCTCGTACCGATGGCCGTCTCGCTTGGCTTCGGAGTCATCTTCGCCACCGTCATCACACTCATCCTCGTCCCCGCTATGTACCTCATCCTCGAAGACATCCGCACCTTCTTCTACGGCCCAGAGGACAAACTGTAAGCCAAGCGCTTGGCTTGGGGCAGCGGGGCGACTATTCTGCCCGCGTGAAACGCCTGTTTTTTTCTCTGACGATTCTCTGCGCACTTGGCCTGCAATCCATCTTCGCAGCCAAGCCGAATATTTTGTTCATCATGGTCGATGATCTTGGCAAGGATTGGATTTCCTGCTATGGCGCGAACGAAATCAACACACCGAACATCGATCGCCTGGCCAAGGGCGGCATCAAGTTTCACAACGCCTGGTCGATGCCGCAGTGCACCCCAACCCGCGCCGCCCTGCTCACCGGACAGTACCCCTGGCGCACCGGCTGGGTGAACCATTGGGACGTCCCCCGCTGGGGTGTTGGCTACTTTGACTGGGCAAACTACACCACCTTCGCCAACGTGATGAAAACCGCCGACTACTCCACCGCGATCGCCGGCAAGTGGCAGATCAACGACTTTCGGCTCGAGCCGGAGGCGCTTCGCAAACACGGGTTCGACGACTGGGCCGTCTGGACCGGCTACGAGACCGGCAATCCGCCGAGCAACGAGCGCTACTGGGACGCCTACATCCACACGCGCGCCGGGAGCAAAACCTACAAGGACAAATTCGGGCCGGATATTTACTGCGATTTCCTCATCGACTACATGAAGCAACATCGAGACGAGCCAATGATGCTCTACTTCCCCATGGCACTCACGCACGGCCCGCTTGTGCCGACTCCCGACGAACCGAAGATCACCACAGGCAAGGACAAGCTCAAGGCCATGGTGCGCTACACCGACAAACTCGTCGGGCGGTTGGTTCACACACTCAACGACTTGAAAATTCGCGATCGCACCCTCGTGATTTTCACCACCGACAACGGAACCAGCGGCGGAATGCGCGGCACGGTAAACGGCAAGCGTCCAAGCGGTGGCAAGGCCTCGAAGTACGAGGGCGGCGTCTGTATGCCGTTCATCGTCAACTGCCCCGGCCTTGTCCCCGGCGACCGCGAGACCGACGCGCTGACCGACTTCTCCGACCTGCTGCCGACCTTCGCGGAGCTTGGTCAAGCGAAGCTGCCGGAAGGCGTGATGCTCGACGGGCGTTCGTTTGCGCCGCTACTGCTTGGTCAGGCGAACGACTCGCCACGCGACTGGATCATGGCGCTTGGCCACGGTGCCGGGAGACTCGACAAAAACGGCGTGCGCGGCACCAACGATTTTGCCGACCGCGTCCTTCGAGACAAACGCTACAAGGTCTGGCTGAAGCACGAGCCAAAAATCACCGCGCTGTACGACCTCAAAACCGATCCGCTCGAGCAAAATAATTTGCTCAACAGCGTAAAGCCGAAGCACCTGGCCGCGCTGAAAAAATTCCGAGCCATCATTGGCAGCCAACCGAAGATTGATGGCCGCCCGCTCTATCGCCCTCGCAAGGCTAACTCGTGGGACAAACAGTTACAGGCCAAGGTGGAGAAACCGGCGGCCAACAAGCCCAAGCGCGAACGTCGACGCAAACGCAAGGCCACCCAGCAATAAACCGCATGCCCGAGGCGACGCGAATCAAGGATCTGCCCGACAGCGAAAAGCCACGCGAACGTCTCCTGGCCAAGGGCGCGGAGGCACTTAGGGACAGTGAATTAATCGCAATTTTGCTTCGTACCGGCACGCAGGGTTTGTCTGCGATCGATGTCGCCCAGTCGCTGCTCAACAAGTTCGGCTCGCTTGACGCCCTGGCCAAGGCGCCCATCGAGGAACTGTGCGTCAAAGGCGTCGGCCGCGACAAGGCGGTCACGATGAAAAGCGCTTTTAGCCTGGCCAAGCGTATGGCCGATGAACTGCGCCACGAGTCCCCGGTGCTCGACACTCCGGAGAAGTTGGCCAGCCTCCTGCGCGAAGACAACCGGCTGCTCGAGGTCGAGCATTTTCATGTTGTGCTCGTGAACACCAAGCGACGGCTCATTCGCGTCGAGACGCTCGCCCAAGGCACACTCGACTCGCTGGTGACGCATCCGCGCGATGTCTTTCGACCAGCCATCACCGCCAACGCCTCGGCGCTGTTCCTCGCGCACAACCACCCGAGCGGTGATCCCACCCCGTCCGAGGAAGACATCAAGTTTACGCGCGACATCATCCGCGCCGGCAAGTTGTTGAAAATCGATGTACTAGACCACATCATCCTCGGCCGCCGCACGGCGGAGCGCGGTAAGGATTTCGCCTCTCTGCGCGAGCTTGGTTACTTTTACGCATGATCCACTCCACTGCCATTATTCACCCCGGCGCACAGTTGCACGAGAGCGTGCGAGTCGGCCCGTACTCGGTTATCGACGAACACGTCACGGTCGGCGCGGGATGCGAGCTTGCCCCTCATGTGCACCTCACCGGCCACACCACGATCGGCGCGGAGAACCGCTTCCACACCGGCTGCGTGATTGGCGACGCGCCGCAGGATTTGAAGTACGACGGCGAAACGACCTGGCTCATCATCGGCGACCGAAACCGCTTCCGCGAACACGTCACCGTTCACCGCTCCAACACGCCCGGCGAAGACACGAAGATCGGCACGGAGAATTTTTTTATGGCCAACAGCCATGTCGGCCATAACTCCATCATCGGCAACAAAGTCATCCTGGCCAATGGCGTGTTGATCGCCGGCCACGTAATGATCGGCGATGGTGCCTTCATCGCCGGCAACGCCGTGGTACACCAATTTTGCCGCGTCGGCACGATGGCCATGATGCAGGGCTGCGCCGGGGTGAGCCTCGACCTGCCGCCGTTCACCATCGTACGCGGCATCAACGGCATGTGCGGCCTGAACAGCATCGGCCTGAAACGTGCCGGCTTCTCCAGCGAGGAAAGGCTTCAACTCAAGAAAGCCTACCACGCCATTTTCCTTTCCGACGAACTGCTAAAAGATGCGCTAGAAAAAGCCCGCAGCGAGTTCACCGGTGTGCTGGCGGAGCAGCTGATCGACTTCGTCGCCACCAGCCAGCGCGGCACCTGCTCCCACACCAGGCGGTAGGCTCTTAGCCAAGCGCTTGGCTAAATCTTCACCTTGAACTGTTCGCCTTTTTTCAACGACTTGGCGAAGCCGGCCATGAGCTGCGGGATCAGCTCGAGATCCTTCAGACTGACCACCTCGACCGGTGAGTGCATATAGCGGTTTGGTAGGCTAATGAGGCCGCTCGGGATGCCACCGCGTGTCCAGAAAACAGCATCGGTGTCGGTGCCGCTGGTGGAGGAGATCGCCTCGTGCTGCAGGTTGATCTTCAGCCGCTTGGCCACTTGCTCGACGCGCTCGATGACTTCGGGATGGTTGCAGTTGCCGTGGGTGACAGTCGGCCCCTGGCCCACCTTGATGTCGCCGTGCTGCCGCTTGTCCACTGTCGGGTAGTCGGTCGCGTGAGTGACGTCCATCACCAACGCGACATCGGGGTGCAGCGAGTACGCAATTTGCCGCGCGCCGAAGAGGCCGACTTCCTCCATCGTGTTGGCGACGACGCACACCTCCGCGTTGAGCTTGACTCTGCCGGTCTTGAGCAGGCGCAGCGTCTCAGCCACAGCCCAAGTGCCTACGCGGTTGTCGAACGCCCGCGCCACGACGAGGTCGTCGCGCAGAAACTCGAACTGGTCGTTGAGCGTGATCGGGTCGCCGACGCGGACAAGTTTCTCGGCGGCCTTGCGCGAGTCCACGCCGATGTCGATGAACAACTCGTGAATCTTCGGCACCTTGGGCGCGCCGGTGTCGGTGCGCATGAGGTGCGGCGCGACGCTGCCGACGACCCCCTTCACCGGGCCTTTGCGGGAGTGGATGATGACGCGCTGAGCCCGGGTGATCGCCGGGTTGGTGCCGCCAAGCCGCCGCACGTACACGTAGCCGTCGTCATCGATGAAGTTGACCGTCATGCCGATCTCGTCGGCGTGGCCTGCGAGCATCAACCTCGGACCGCCACCCTTGTTGAGCACGGCGACACAGTTGCCGTAGGCGTCGGAATAGGTCTCGTCAGCGTACTGGCTAACGTAGTCCATCCAGACGCGCAAGCCGCGTGATTCATGGCCGGAAGGGCTTGGGGTGTTGACGAGAGTCTCGAGAAACTGGAGCGATCGCTTGTTCATGCACGGCGATTAGGGGTATTGGACGGGGCTATTTCAAGCGCATTGTCGGCTTACTTTTGGCAGGCCCCTTACTTTCAATCACCCCTCCATCTGTTCGCATCACTAACCTTAACAGGAAAATTCAGGAACGGCTCCGCGCTGATTTACGCTGCTTCAGGCCGCTACTCAAAGCGGCCAAGGAACTCGACGCCTGTCGTGGGGCCACGCTGGCGCTGGACCTGAACAGGACCGCCTCGAAGCCAGACGTAGGGCGGCTGAGCCCAACCATTTTTCAAGCCGCAAATCCCAAGACAAAAAAGCCAAGCCGGACAAATGGTCTGCCAAGCCCGGCGAGGCACGCAGGAAACCTGTCTTGAAGAAGTTCAGCCAGGCGGCCGATGACCGAACTGTTCTGCGGATTCCCAAAAGGTGGACATTAAAAAAGTACTTCGACGTAGCAAATTCACCACGCCCAAGCCGGCCGGATGGGGGCGTCTTCTAAACTGAGGCGGCAATCGGTAGCGATTGACTTCGCGGCAGCGGGAATTAGCTTTGCCACAGTCCATGAAACATCGCCGCGCCTTCACGCTGATCGAGTTGCTGGTGGTCATTGCCATCATCGCCATTCTGGCCGCCCTGCTGTTGCCGGCGCTGGCAAGGCTAAGGGGCAGGAAATCTACTGCCTCAACAACATCAAGCAATTGACGCTCGCCGCCAAAATGTACAGTGGCGACAATGGCGATCGCTTCGCCTGGACCTTCACGCTTGTGGGCAGCCAGCAAAACCGAACGTCTTGGTTCAACTATCTGCTACCGTATCAGGAAACAAAAAAAACACTTCGCTGCCCCAGCAAGCCTTTCAAGACCAAGGAGACGATTTACAACTTTGGCCGAACCACGAACAACTACGCCGCCAACTTCCGGCTCGGCGGCTGCAACTGGCCCGGCGTCTGGGAATACGCCCCACTCAAGGAGAGCGCAGTGCGCAGCCCCTCCACGCTCGTTTACAAGACCGACGGCGGCAGCCGGCCTGTCAACACCACCAACCCAAGAAAATGTGTCACGCCACAGTCGCCGGAGAAAGCCGGCTGCTGGATCGTCCACGACCCCGGCAACAGCGCGCCCTGCGGCGGCTGCGTCACCTCCGGCGATCCGAACTGGGGCGGGCCGCACCTGCGCCACAGCGGCCGCAGCAACGTCAGCTTCACCGATGGCCACGCCGAGGGGATGCCATCGTTCAAGTGGTACTGGTCCGGCACGCCGTGGCTCGACCCCAATCGCGGTGGATAGCAAGCCGGAAGGAGCGAGTTTGCGCTTGAGCGTAGGCTGGCCCGGGGCGAACCTTGCCGCTTGAGCGAGACACGGGAGACGCCGCAAACCATCCTCCAGCGCAAGGGCCGCGAGCCGATCGCGGCACTGACCGCATACGACTTCCCCATGGCTAAACTGCTGGACGACGCCGGGGTGCCGCTGCTGCTCGTCGGCGACTCGCTTGGCATGGTCGTGCTCGGCTATCCGGACACCACACTCGTCACGCTCGACGAGATGGCGCACCACGTCCGCGCCGTGGCCCGGGCCAAGCCAAGCGGCCTCATCGCCGCGGACCTGCCGTTTAAGACTTACGAAACTCCGTCACAAGCCGTCGAGTCTGCCAAGCGGCTCATCGACGCCGGCGCCGAGGCGGTCAAGGCCGAGGGCGCCCAAGCGATCCTGCCGCAGCTCGAGGCGATCCACGCCGTCGGTATTCCGTTCCTCGGGCACTTGGGTATGCTGCCGCAACACGTGCTCGAGGAGGGCGGCTACCGCATCAAGGGCCGCGATGAGGCGGAGCGGGGGGCGCTGCTCGCCGACGCCCGGGCGCTTGGCCAAGCGGGCGCGTTCGGTATCGTGCTCGAGCTCGTCACGCCAAGCGTCGCGGCGGAAATCACGGCTGCAATCGATATTCCTACCATCGGCATCGGCTCGGGCAGCGACTGCGACGGGCAAATTTTAGTGACAACCGACCTGCTCGGCACCTCGCCCGATTTCATCCCCAAACATGTTCGGCCGGATGAGTTGCTCCGAGAGCGGATGCTTGGCATAATTCGCGGCTGGAGGGAAACGCTGCCCAAGCCAAGCGCAACTCGTGAGTGAACTGACCCATATTGACGCCGACGGCCAAGCCCGTATGGTCGATGTCTCGGCCAAGCCGATGCAGGCCCGCGAGGCGGTGGCCCGCAGCGAGATCCGCCTGGCCAGCGCGACGATTGACTCGATCGAGAGCGGCCAGCCGGCCAAGGGCAACGTGCTGGCGACGGCCCGCTTGGCCGGCATCATGGCCGCGAAAAAAACGGCGGAGCTGATCCCGCTCTGCCACCCCCTGCCGATCACCCACGCGGAGGTCAGCTTTGAAACGCCGCCAAGCCGCGACCGGATCGAGATCACCGCCACGGCGCGTGTCTCAGCGCAGACCGGCGTCGAGATGGAGGCGCTCACCGCCGTCTCCGTCGCCGCCCTGACGATTTACGACATGTGCAAAGCCATCGACAAGCAGATGGAAATCACCGGCATTCGGCTTCTCTCCAAAGCCAAGCGATGAGCGCACAACCGACGCAAACCGAACAGCCGGCCACGGACTACTCATTCGACGAGTCAGAGTTTTGGAGGACGATTCCCGCATGGCAAGATGTCGATGCGGAGACCTTCGGCAACTTCCGTTGGCAACAGCAAAACTCCGTCACCTCCGTGCCGGGAATCCAGGGGGTGTTGCGGGACTTGGCCACGCCGTCGCTCATCGCCGACATCGAGGCGGGCCTGCTGAAGACGCCGATGAACGTGCGGCTCACGCCGTATGTGTTCTCCCGCATCAACTGGGAGGATGCCGCAGCCGACCCGGTTCGCCGCCAATTCCTGCCGCTTGGCTCGGAGTTCATCCCGGATCATCCGCACGCGATGGATGACTCGCTCGATGAGGAAGGCCACAAGGCAACGCCGTTCCTGACCCATCGGTATCCCGACAAGGCGCTGTTCCTGCCGATCACGCTTTGCCCTGTGTACTGCTCTTTCTGCACGCGCAGCCGGGTGGTCGGCGGCAGCACAGCGGTGAAGAGTAAGTCCACCTACGGCGCCAAGTCGGGCGAGTGGGACGCCACCTTCGAGTACATCCGCAACAGTCCGCAACTTGAGGACGTTGTCATCTCCGGCGGCGATGCCCTGTTGCTGCGGCCGGACCAAATCCGGCAGATCGGCACCACACTGCTGGAGATCCCGACCGTGCGCCGGATACGTTTTGCGACCAAGGGCGTGGCGATAATGCCAATGAAATTCACTAGTGACACCGAGTGGATGGATGCCCTGAGCGGGAGTTTGCCGGCTTGGCCAAGCTCGGATGAAAGAGGTCGCGCTGCACACGCACTTTAACACCGAGCAAGAGATCACCGCGTGGACGGCCAACGCAATGAAGGCCCTCTCGGCAAGCGGTGTGCGGGTGCGCAATCAGTCCGTGCTGATCAACGGCGTGAACAACTCATTCGGCTGTCTGCGTCGCACAACCAAGAAAGCTCTCAAGCCTGCTGATCCAGCCGTACTACCTCTACCTGCACGACATGGTGCCGGGCTGCGAACACCTACGCACAACCGTACGCGTGGCTGAAACACTGTCGCGCCGACTGCAGGGCGCCACCGCCGGATTCAACACGCCGCGCGTGGTTTGCGACGCACCTGGCGGCGGTGGCAAGCGGGAGATTTCCAGCTACACGCTGTACGACGAGGAGAGCGGCGTCTCGGCTTGGACGTCGCCCACGGCCAAGCCGGGTGAGATGTTCTTCTACTACGATCCGATTCAACGCCTGCCAAGCGGGGGTAGTGGGTTGTGGTTGAACAAGGCGGAAATCACCAAGCGCCTGGTCAAGTTCAAGGCCGAGGCTACGGCGAAGGCAGAAGCGACTCGGGTTTGATTCACTTGGCCAAGCGCCTAGCCAAATTTTTGATGGTAGGCAGCTTGGCTAAATCTTTTTCTTCAAGGTGCATATACAAGGCACGGTTCCAGAGATGAGGGAGGAACAGGTGTATCGTCCCGTCGTCGATCACAGCATCCATGTAGGATGAGTTGTGGTTGAACCAACCGTTCTTCGCAGGATTCGGCTGGGTCGCATTGGTGAAGAGAAACTGTGGTTCACTCCAACTCCGCCCACCGTCCCCGGAAAGGGAAACCCAGATTTCCGCCCGGTCGCGCATGCCGTCCATCTTACCAGTCAATCCAGTATACTGCGTGTTGATGTGCCGATTGTGATGGAAGGAAATCAGCGTCTTGCCGTCACTCAAATGGAAGACCATCGGCGGGGCATCCGGGTGAACGAGCAGTGACGGCTCGGGATCGGTCCAGGTTTTACCGTCGTCCATGCTGCGGGCCTCCCAGATGCGCCCGGTCGGGGTACGTGCCATGAAATAGACCTCTCCATTTCCAAGATGGATCGGACGACCTTCATCCATGCGACTGTACTTTGGGGAAAACCAGCCATTGGGGCGTTTGCCCGGAAGGAGCATCCATGTTTTGCCCTTGTCCTCGCTTCGTAAAACATACTGGCGGGTGATCAACGGTCGCTTGGACCAGTCGGCGGCGTGAGAACCTAGGATCCAGGCTCCGGTACTGGTCTCACACATGCGCGTGACCGACATGCCGAGAAACCCGGGGTCATTCTTGGGCTTGATCAGCGTTGTATCGCTCCAGGTATGCCCATCATCGTCCGACCAACGGAAACCGATTGGTGTGTTCTCATGCCGACCCTTTTCACGGCTATATTTGCTCGGGATTGGTTGCGTACCGAAAGCATAGATTCGTTCACTGGCGCGCGGGATTAGCGGAATAAAACCGTGCTGACTATAATCGATGTCAATCGCGACTGAAGGGCCTTCCCACGTTTTTCCGTTGTTGCTCGAGCGATAGGCTATCATGTCATTCACCTTACCGCTGCCGGCAGCGTAGTGGTTACCCTCCGGAAACATCAGCAGTAGATCTCCCTTCGGGGTCCGCACACCGCGTGTCTCAAAGAGACCACGAAGCCCCTTCTTCGCCGTGTGTAAAATTTTGCCTTTGAGGACGCGATGGCGCAACAGACCAAGTTGCTTGTCGGCAACCAAGCCACGAGGCGGTTCGGCGAGTCTGACCTTCAGTGGAGTTTTCACCCCAATCAAAAGTTCGTCGACAAGCTGGCTCTCGGCCTTGATTTGATGTGACCCACACAAAAACCCGGCTAAAGATAAACTAACAAAGAAAAAAGGATAAAACGGTTTCATTGCGCAAAGACTTTCAGTTCTATCATCTCGTATTTCAAGTGGATTAAATCACTATTCGCGCTTGCCCAATCGGAATTCTGTGAATTACTTGGCTTTTCTTCAGTGTCCCGATCGGGGAAAATAGCTGGAATGTGAGCCCCTACCTGCTCTTCCTATCAAAAATAACAGTAATAAAGTGCTTGAATAAATATACTTTGTGTCACAAAGTTAATCCGTGAACGCTAACTGGGCTGAGGAAAACCTCAAAACAATTCGGAATCTGATGGAGCATGCCGGTCTCTATCGTCGTGCGATGGCACCCGTCGCCATCATCGTTGGTATACTTGGCCTGGCTGCCGCTGTGTTTGCTCAAGTCGTTGGCTGGACTGAGGCCAATCGTTTTGCCTCATATTGGATGGGAGTCGGCGTGATTTCTATGCTATCAGCATTGTTGCTGATTCGAAGTCAGGCACTCAAGGGAGGCGAAATATTTTGGTCACCGCCAACTCGAAGAGTAGCTCAGGCCATGGCTCCAATGTTGGCTGTTGGGTTGGGACTGGGGCTTCTGGAGCTATTGCATGCTCCAATGGATCGGGATGGCATTCGCCTTGCGGCAATATGGATGATTCTGTACGGGGGCGCATTACATTCAGCTGGATTTTTTATGCAACGCGGACTGAGGCTGTTGGGCTGGATTTTTGTCATTATTGGTATTATTTGCCTTTTTATTTCAGAGTTTGGTGAAACCTCCTGGCTTGCCGACAATCAAGCTCATTGGGTAATGGGCTGGGCTTTCGGAGGCAACAATTTGGCATACGGCTTGTATTTGAAACTGACTGCGGAACCCTTGAAGACCAAGTGAATCCGGATTCGTTTCAGCAACTGGACAAGGTAATCCATGAAAAAAGTCGCATGGCAATCATGTCGATGCTTGCGGGGGCGCCCGAGTTGTCATTCACGGAATTGCGGAATTCGCTGAAGATGACTGATGGCAACCTGACCACGCATATTCGGACACTTCAAAAATCCGGATATGTAACGGTTTCAAAAAGCTTCCGTGAGAATCGCCCCCTGACAACTTGCTCGCTCACGGCAAGTGGAATAAGGGCTTTCAGTCGTTATATCAGTCTGCTTGAAGGAATCGTAAAGCAGGCACAACAATCAAAATGAACAAAACAGAACTAATGAACCCACTAACTTTGCATCACAAAGCGAATATCACCGTTCGACGAGCGGAGCATCTGGGAATGTGCTTTGGGGTTCGCGATGCCGTAAACTTTGCCCAAAGCAAAGTTGCAGAACATCCCATCACCGTAATGGGCGAACTCGTTCACAACACCTTGGTGCTTGATGACCTGAAAAAGCGAGGTGTACATTTTAAAAACGAACCAGAGCAAGTGGAAACAAAATCAGCGATGATTACTGCTCATGGCGCTTCAAACCGGACTCGTAACCGGGCAAAAGCGGCGGGGCTTCAGATTAGTGATGCCACCTGCCCTCTCGTTAATTATGCCCATAAGCAGATTCAAGAACTCACGGCAATTGGATATCACCCCATTATTGTCGGCCGTCATGGGCATGTCGAAGTGCGTGGGCTCACTGAAGATTTGGTAGAATGTGATGTTGTCTTGTGCGAAGAGGAAATCAATGTCCTCACACCTAAGCCACGTTTTGGCGTAGTGGCGCAGACCACTCAGCCCATTGCACGAGTACGTGCTCTTGTTGAACATTTAAAATCATGCTTCCCGAACTCTGAGGTCCGTTTTGTCGATACGGTGTGTCAACCCACAAAGCAAAGGCAGATCGCCGCTGAAAAACTGGCAAAGAAATCGGACGTGGTCTTGGTTGTTGGAGGGGTTAATAGTAATAATACTCATGAGTTAACGCGAACTTGTAGGCGGTTTTGCGAGAGAGTTCATCACGTACAGGGGCCGGATGAGATTCTAGCCGAATGGCTTTTCGATACGGATACGATTGGGATCACAGCAGGCACATCCACTCCGGATCAACTCATAGATGCAGTGGAAAACAGAGTGTATTCTATTTCGAGCTTGAACATTCGTAAGGTAAGCTAAGTCCATAATGACTTCTTCAGGAGCATGAATCCTTTCGCGAACCCTCTTAAGAACGCTGCCGCCCTTTGCCGAGGGGAAAAGCAGTTGCTTACCGCCTGGATTGAAGGGAGTCATCGTGGATCCATCCCGTTTTGCATCGCTCTTATCACGTTGGGTTGTTGCTCCTATGGATTCACCATAGGCCTCCGGCATGGTTCGGAAATGGCATTCTATGTGGCCCTCAAATTGCCCTTTATTATATTCCTGACATTATTTCTTAACGGCATGCTCAATGGGATGCTCAGCCTGGCCCTCGGCAGTGGAATCGGGTTTCGAAAAAGTCTCCAATTTCTTCTCACGGGATTTGCCATTATGAGCATCATTCTGGGAGCACTCAGTCCGATTAGTTTCTTTGCCACTCTCAACATGCCCGAGCCGGGAGCTCTTGGCGATGCAACATGGCATGGCGCCAACCTCCTGCTACACACCTCCCTGATTGCCTATGCAGGCATCCTGGCTCATTCACGATTGCTCCACTACGTTCGTGATTTTGCGGACTCCCCTAGCGCCGGCACACATACTTTTCTGGCCTGGCTAACAGGCAATCTTTTTGTCGGCGCTCAAATTTCATGGATTTTACGCCCTTTTTTTGTTTCGCCTGGACTGGAAGTGGAATTTCTCAGGGTCGATCCCTTTGACGGAAACTTCTATGAAGCGGTGTTCCGCGCCATTCGCAACGTTACTAACTTTTGAACCAACACTTAATACTGAGCTCCAAGTAATACTATGGCTAAAGAAATACAATCAGATACATACACACCACCGCCAGTTCTATCCAACTCCCCGAAACACGATCTGAAAAAGGGCTACGAGCCCCTTGAAGGGGGTTGCACACTCCCCAACCTAATCAACAAACTCCTAAAGAAGCCTCTTTCTATTATTCATGAGCTGGAAATGAAAAAAAATGCCGGCAAGATCACATGCCTCCTTCTTTTGATTGCAACCGTGTCCTTTTCTGTTTTCGGGGTCATAGTCGGCACATTTTCCTGGGACGATCAAATCTGGGGCGCCCCTCTCAAAATCGTTTGCGGATTACTGTTTAGTGGAGTCATTTGCCTACCCAGTCTCTATATATTTACCTGTATGGGCGGTCTGGACGCCAAGTTTTCTACAGTGTCCGGCATGCTCTGCGCACTGATTGCGCTATCAGGACTTCTGCTGGTTGGGTTCGCTCCCGTGGTCTGGCTATTCAGTGTCTCAAGCACCTCAGCTACCTTTCTCGGGGTTCTGCTCATTGTACTCTGGTTGATTTGTGCCTGCTTCGGGCTATCCCTTGTCTTCCGCTCCGGACATGCCCTAGGAATGACCAATACGGGCCACTTCGCCTTCTGGTGCCTGATCTTTTTGTTGGTCACTCTCCAAATGACGACAACCCTTCGCCCCATCATCGGCAGCGAAGAAAAACTGGTCAACTTCGAGGAAAAGAAATTCTTTCTGAGCTACTGGTCCGAGCAAGTGATGCAGGAACGCTGAGGCTTGGGTTTTTACATATCCAATAACAGGAAAATTAAAACCAAGTAAAATGAAAAATTCGATAGCCCCAACAATCGCAGTCCTGCTGTTGGTGGGGTGTAACGGTCAATTTGTTGATCGTTCTTTGGTAGACGCTTCGGAGAAAGGCGATTTCAACAAAATTCAGCAACTTTTGGATTCTGGAGTAGATCCAAACGTGGAAGATTATGCCAATCACACAGCCCTTTATTACGCAGCAGAAAAGGGTCATTTGAACATTGTGAAGCTCCTACTGGAAAAAGGTGCTAAAGTTGACCACGAAAGCGGAGATTCAGCTCTTCTTTGCGCATGCCACTACGGACATGTAGATATCGTTAAACTGCTGATTCAGAATGGGGCAGATGTTAACGCAAAGCGATCAATGGATGACAGCACTCCCCTTTCCTTTGCAGTTCACAGAAACCACAAGGAAATCGTCGAACTACTCTTGGAAAAGGGAGCCGATGCGAACGTCGCAAACCAGCACGGCGAAACAGCTTTAGATCGGTCAAAGCCGGAAACCGTAGCGATACTCCGCAAGCATGGTGGCAAAACCGGTGAAGACTTGGGGGCGAAACCTTGGAACTGGAAGGAGATGGAAACAGTCGCAAGGGAACTTCTTGGCACCTACGAGTGGAAGCATGGAAATGAGCAATTGGGCTTAAAGACAGGTCAAATGATTTTACTCAAAGATGGAGTGGCCCAGCACAAGGTGGGCGATACCCAGTTTCCTGAAGAGAAATGGACACTTAAATACCAGTACGAAGTTCATGTAACTAATAGCAAGGGTGAGACGGATGTCTTTACCGTCATGGATGACAAGCAAAGCCTCTTGAAGGTCGGCCGCATAGTTGACAATCACAGAAAAGCCCTCATCCGCCAAACCTTCCGAAAGCTCAAATAGTAGAATTGAGAGCTGAAGAGAAATGAAACACATACTAATCACAACAATCGTAGCCGCTCTTTTGGTGGGGTGTGCGAAGAATGATATCAAGCTGACCAACAAGGGCGCCAAGGATTGGCAAGAAATTGAAATCAAGGCTGGGGGGCAGCTTTTCGAGGTAAAAAAATTAAAGGGAAGATCAACTGAGACCTTACGGTTTAAATCGAAAGCCGAGGATGGAGGCCAAGTGAGCGGGAAGCTGGACGATCTGGCCCACAAGGTCGAGTTCGGCTACTTTACGCCAAATTTATCAACCCGACATGAGATCATTTTTGATGACAATGGCATGATAACCATTGTCGAAGTGCCGTGACGAAAAGCTGAACATTGAAACAACTTCTACTTATCGTAGTTGCCTCTGCCCTGTTGGGGACTGGTTGCGAACTCAAGTTTGGAGATGATATTGAACTCATCGCGCCCAACGTAACATCCAATGAAATGGCCGAAGTAACTCAGCGCACAGGTATTCAGTTTCCGGTTGGGGCAACCGGCTTGGGCTACGTGTTTTTTGGCTCGGGGATTGATGATGCGCTGGCAATCAAGGTTTTGATACCGGAGGAAAAGAAATCGGATTTTCTGAAAAAACGATTTGTTCCAAAGTGGCGAAAAAAACAAACCTTCAGTTCAAATTGGAAGTAATCAATCCTGGTGGAACTTGAAGGAATTAAAGAATCGAGTGGATCGTACGAAAAGACTACCTAAAGGAAGATATATTGAGTGTTTCTTTGGAAAAGCAGAGGAAACCTGGGTCGCCTATATTTCTTGGATGTCCACCTAAGATGACGCTAAGGCAGGACTTAGAAAGAAAATGAAAAAACTGCTCAAAACAACAATCACAATCTCAATTCTGTGTTTAGTAGTTATGCTAACTTCATGCACCGAGACACCCAAACATGTTTCCGGTGCAAAATTCAAAAGTGAATATGAACTTGGCAAACGTCAAACCATGCACCAATCCGAATACTTGGGTGAGAAAGATGGAAGATTCTATCTTCGCCGCAAATCGATGTCCTTACTAAACAAAAATATATGGAATGAAGAGATTTTGTACGTAATAGCTGAGGATCTTGAATCAGCATTCCTCTACAAGCTCAGGAAGGAAGCTGAGACGGGTGAAGAGTTGAAATTTGACAGGCAGTAATCCCCCATTTGAAAATCACCCTGCTACTTCAAATTATCTTCAAAAATTTCGCTTGGATTGGCATGGTGCGTCGCATGTTTTCAGTTATACGCTTGGCCAGGCATTTGGCTGTTTTGGCGACTGTTGTCGGATCGCTTGGTTTTTTGGCGCAGGGTCTTGGCGCGGCGAATCGCTCCGTGCCGAAGGTGGATCGGGAGGCGCCTCGCAATATCATATTTGTCATAGCGGATGATCATCGTTTTGACGCGATGGGTTTTGCAGGGCATCCGTTTTTGGAGACACCCAATCTGGATCGGATGGCCATGGGAGGCGCCTGGTTCCCGAACGCGTTTGTCACGACGTCGCTTTGTTCCCCAAGCCGTGCAAGCATTATGACGGGGCAATATGCTCACAATCATAATGTGGTGGATAACTACAACCCGCTGCCGAAGGGGCTAATTTTCTTTCCTGAATACATGCAGAAAGCTGGGTATGATACAGCTTTTGTCGGGAAGTGGCACATGGGCGGGAACATCGATCACGCTCAACCCGGCTATAACCACTGGGTCAGCTTCAAGGGTCAGGGGACGTATTGGCCGGATGGCCGGGGCACAAGCCGCAAGGTGCCACAGAATAGCTACGACGGATTAAACGTCAACGGCAAGCGAGTGCCGCAGAAAGGCTACATCACTGACGAGTTGACGGATTATGCCCTTGATTGGCTCCGCTCCCGTAAGGGGGACAAACCCTTTTTTTTGACGCTGTCGCATAAGGCTGTTCACGCGGATTTTGTTCCAGCTGACCGGCATAAGGGACGGTACAAAAATAAAAAACTGCCATTGCCGAAAACATTTGTGAAGAGCGGTAAAAACTTCCTTAATAAACCGCGCTGGTTGCAAGATCAACGGAATAGCCGTCATGGCGTGGACTTTGCCTATAACCTGCCGGACTTCGATTTGAACGCGTATTATACCCGCTACTGCGAAACCCTTCTGGCGATCGACGAAAATCTTGGTCGTCTCTTTGATCTGTTAGAAAAGAAAGGTCTACTGGAATCCACATTGGTGGTCTACATGGGCGACAACGGTTTTCAGTTTGGCGAGCAAGGCTTGATCGACAAAAGAACGGCATACGAAGCGTCGATGCGCATACCGTTTCTGATGTATTGTCCCGATGTTATCCAAGCTGGGTCGGCTATAAAGAAGGTGGTTGCTAACATTGATGTGGGTCCGACGCTGCTTGAAACTGCGGGGCTGCCCACTCCGAAACATATGAATGGACGCAGTTTCTGGCAATTGGCCAAGGGCAACGACATCCCGTGGCGCGACTATGTGCTCTACGAGTATTTTTGGGAACGTAACTATCCGCACACGCCGACGACACACGCCGTGCGTGGGGAGCGTTTCAAATATATCCGTTACCACGGGCTCTGGGACACGGATGAGTTGTACGACCTTCTCAACGATCCGGACGAAACAACCAATCTCATTTTCGAGCCGGAGCACAAGGAAACCGTAGCCATGCTGAACAAGCGTCTGTTTGAGCTGCTGGCTGAGAGCGGGGGGGCGAGTTTGCGCTTGGCTCCGGACCGTGGGCCAACCTTTCCCAAGCGGCATCCGCAGCGCTCCGAGGCGTCGGATTTTCAAAACAATTTTACGGCACGCGGGAATAATTTAGCTTAGTTGACGACGCGCAGCTTGACGCATGGCCAAGAGGTATTAACCATTCCCCCCGATTTTGATATGTCAGAGGAACTGAATTTTCTACCGAGTTTGACCGGCTCTTTTGCCAAGCCGGCTGCTGAAAATCCCACAGTGGAAATGGTCGAGGCCGCCTACCGGCATCACGGTTTACACTGGCGGTATATCAACACGGAAGTCGGCCCGGAGAATTTAGGAGCGGCAGTTGCCGGTGCCCGCGCCATGAATTGGGCCGGGTTCAACTGTTCGCTGCCGAACAAGGTCGAGGTGATCCAATATATCGATGGCTTGGGAGAATCGGCAGAGGTGATTGGTGCCGTGAACTGTGTCGTTCGTCGTGGGGACAAACTCATTGGTGAAAACACGGACGGCAAAGGTTTCTTGAAATCGCTGGAAAAAGCCGTCGATCCCGCAGGTAAACGCGTCGTCATGTTTGGTGCCGGCGGAGCGGCTCGAGCGATTGGTGTCGAAGTGGCGTTGGCTGGTGCGACTCATATTAAGATAGTGAATCGCTCGAAGGATCGCGGGCTGGAATTGGTCGCGTTGTTGAACGATAAAACTCCGGCAGAGGTAATATTTGAAAAATGGGACGGTGATTACTCAGTTGCGAATGGAGTTGATGTCGTAATCAATGCCACGTCGATCGGCTTGTATCCTGATATCGATGCTCACTTGCCTTTGAACTTGGATTCGCTGTCAGCGGACATGGTGGTGGCCGACGTGATTCCGAATCCACCGCGAACGAATTTGGTCAAGGATGCCGAGGCACGCGGCTGCAAGGTGCTCGACGGCTTAGGTATGCTTGTGAATCAAGGCATCACCGGCATCGAATACTGGACCGGCGTGACCGTGGACGGCGACGTGATGCGCACCCGCCTCGAGGAATTATTCGGCGCTTAGGCTCCGTCCGGGGTGTTTTCGCCTTTCCATGGTCGAGAATGCTACGTACCGTTGGGCGTCAACATTACATCGTAATGAAACTGGGAATGATTAATTCGGCTTGGGAACAGCACGGCGTTGGTCTCGTGGATGGTCTCAGGAAAACCAAGGAATTGGGCTTCGACTGTGTTGATATTTTCGAGGACCCGATGGAGCCGCAGGCCGCAGGCCGCATCACCGAGATCAAGCAAACCAGCGACGAAATCGGGCTGCCAATCATCAGCGTGGTCGGCGTAAGCGTCGGTCTGGTGGATTTCAACCCCTCGGTTCAGCGCTTCCACGTCGAGCGCTGCAAGCGCTACCTCGACATGGGTGCGACGTTTGGTGCGAAAAACTACCTTCTCGTCATCGGTGAATACATTTGGCAGAAAGAGGTCATCCCGCCGGAGGAGCAATGGCGGTTCGCTGTCGAAAACTGCAAACTTCTTGGCGACTACGCCAGCGAACGCGACCTCGAGATCGTCATTGAGCTTGAGCCGTTCCACATGTCCCTCGTCAACAACATTGCCGAGATGGATCGCTTCCTGACCGACGTGAACAATCCGGCCGTGAAAGCGAACATCGATATCAGCCACATGGTCCTGAGCGACAGTCCGCCTGAGTCGCTCGCCGCGCTCAAGGGCCGGGCCGGGCACGTGCACATTTCCGATTGCGACGGCAAGGTACACGGCGACCTGCCGCCGGGCCGGGGCATGGTGCCGTTCGAGGGCTACATGCAGGCGATCAAGGATCTGGACTTCGACGGCGCGATCAGCCTTGAACTCGAATATGCGCCCGATCCCTCCCAAATCGTCGAGTGGGTCACGGAGGCTTACTCCGCGACAGATCACCTGATGTCAGCCATAAATTTGCGTCATTAAAGCGCATGTCTGACGACTGGAAAGCCAAGTTTTGTGAGCTGTACCACTCCGCGCAAGAGCGCTACCGGGCCGGGCGCACCACCACCCTGACTCTCTTCGAGTCGGACGAGGTCTGTTTCCTTGCCACGATCGGTTGCTCCACGCAGGAGCTGTTTGATTTCGTGGAGGACAGCATCAACTGGGACGACGTCGAGTACGACCAGGTAGAGGGCGTCACAGCGTTGCGGCGCGATCATTTCTTGAACACGCTTCGCAGTGAATCCGCCACAACCAAGATCGACCCCGACAAGATCCCGACCAAGACGGACGAAGTCGGTGGCATTGCCTGGCTGCCGCGCCTCATTGTCAAGGCCCGCGCCAAACTCGCCGGCGAACTCCCGCCCGAGTTGATGTACGGCTGCGGCGGCGACCGGCCGTTCCTGGGAGAGCACAACTCGAATCTCGTCGACTTCCTGCGCGTCACCCTCGAAGCCGGCAACAACGACCGCGTGATCATTGACTACATCAAGAGCTGCGCGGCCAAGGGCTGACGTGCCTCCCGAGCCATTGCCAAGCAAAGACACCAACGGTGCAATTCGTCTTCGCGGCGTCCGCCACAACAATCTCAAGAATCTCGACCTCGATCTGCCCAAGGGCAAATTGATTGTGTTCACTGGCCTGAGCGGTTCCGGCAAAAGTTCGCTCGCCTTCGACACTCTCTTTGCTGAGGGCCAGCGACGCTACGTCGAAACGTTCTCCCCGTACGTCCGGCAATTCTTCGACCGGATGGACAAGCCGCAGGTCGATCGCATCGACGGCATCCCGCCGGCAATCGCGCTAGGCCAGCGCAACACCGTCCGCACCACTCGCTCGACCATCGGCACGATGACCGAAATCTGCGACCACATGAAAAATCTGTGGACGCACATCGCCCAATGCCGCTGCGACCATTGCGGCGAACCCGTGACCCGCGACGAGCCGATCGCCATTTGGAAAACTCTGCTTGGTAGCCAGTCCTCCGAGGCGCTAGTCACGTTCGACGTACCGTTGTCGGACAGAATCTCACTAGCCGAGTCTTTACAACTCATCGGCAAACAGGGCTACCGGCGCATCGTCGATCCCACCGCAAAAAACAAACTCGGCAGACTGCCGGAACTGCTGCGGATCGAGGAGGCGGCGAAGCGCTTGGCCAAGTGCAAGCTCACGTCGCTGACCGTCGTACAGGATCGCATCCGCTTGGCCAAGGGCAGCCGCGCGCGGTTTCTCGAGGCGGCCGGACAGGCGTACCAGTTCGGCAAGAGTCACCTCGCCGTTCATACAGAAGTAATTGTTCAACAGCGATTTAGCCGGCATTTCCACTGCGCCGCCTGCGACGCCGAGTACCGCGACCCCTCGCCGGCGCTGTTCAGTTTCAACAACCCAGTCGGCGCCTGCCCAGAGTGCAAGGGCTTCGGTCGAATCATCTCGATCGACTACCGGCTAGCGATGCCGAACCTCACCAAGTCGATCGCCGGGGGCGTCGTTAAGCCGTGGCAGACCGGGCATGGCGTTGAGTGCCAGCGAGAGATGATGGCCGCCGCGAAGCAGAATGGCATCCCAACCGATTTGCCCTTCAACAAGCTGCCGAAAAAAGCCCGCGACTGGGTAACCCACGGGGAGCCGGACTACGGCAAGCCAGGCCGCACCTGGCCCGACGCATGGTACGGAGTCGCCGGTTATTTCCGCTGGCTGGAGAGCAAGGCGTACAAGATGCACGTTCGCGTTTTGCTCTCGCGCTACCGCAGCTACACAACCTGCCCGGGGTGCGAGGGGCAACGCTTCAAGCCAGACTCGCTTCGATTCAAGCTTGACCACACCGGCACCGGTGACTGGCTCACGCTCTCTGATCTTTACAGACTCCCCATCCGCGACGCAGCGGGCGTGATCAACGAACTCGCCGACCGGCTCGACCTCAACCGGGCCGATGCACTCGCGCCGGTGTTGGCTGAAGTGCGCGGGCGGCTCGACGCGATGGTGCGCATCGGCCTTGGCTACCTCACGCTCGACCGGCCGACGCGCACGCTCTCCGGCGGCGAAACCCAGCGCGTCAACCTCACCGCCTGCCTAGGCTCGAAACTGGTCAACATGCTTTATGTGCTCGACGAGCCAAGCGTCGGGCTGCACCCGCGCGACACAAACCGACTCGTCGGTCTGCTGGAAAACCTGCGCGACCTCGGCAACACGCTCGTTGTCGTCGAGCACGAAACCGGCATCATCCGCCATGCCGACCACGTCGTTGACCTTGGCCCGGAGCGGGGTGAGCGAGGCGGCGAGATCGTGTACAACGGCCCCGGCTCGCGCCTGGCCAAGTGCCGCGCCTCGCTGACGGGCGCGTACCTCTCCGGACGAAAGAAACTAGAACCGCCCCCGGCCCGCGCGGTGACCGCCCACACGCTGCGACTGCGCTTGGCCAAGTTTTCTAGGAACAACTTGAGCGACTTCGCGGTGGACATCCCGCTTGGCCGCTTGGTTTGCGTGACCGGCGTCAGCGGCTCTGGCAAAACAACACTCATTCGCGACGGTCTGCTCCCCGCCCTGCGTGACAAGCTCGGTGGCACGCCGGCGGTCGCCAGCTTGGCCAAGCTGACCGGCTGGCGGTCGCTCGAGTCCGTGATGATGGTCGATCAGTCGTCGCTGGGCCGCACACCGCGCTCGAACCCGGCCGTGTACATCGGCGCGTTCGACGAAATCCGCAAACTGTTCGCCGCCAGCCCCGAGGCCAACACGTTTGAGTTGCCGGCCGGGGCGTTTAGCTTCAACTCCGCGCAGGGCCAGTGCGGCTACTGTCGCGGCACCGGTTTTGAAAAAATTGAGATGCAATTTTTGAGCGACGTGTTCATCAAGTGCCCAGAGTGCAACGGCCGCCGCTACCGCGACCACGTACTCGAGGCCAGGCTCACACCGCCCTTGGCCAAACACTTAGCTTGGAACATTGCCGATCTGCTCGACGCGACCGCCGACGAGGTGATCCTGTTTCTCGACGGCTACCCCGACTCGCGCCCGGCGGCCAAGGCACGCGCCAAGCTGCAATTACTGAGCGATGTAGGCTTGGGCTACCTGCGACTTGGGCAACCGGTGAACACGCTTTCCGGCGGCGAGAGTCAACGACTGAAACTCGTCCGTAGCCTCGCCGAGGCGCACAGCAAGCGCACCGCCACCGGGCCGACGCTGTACCTCTTCGACGAACCGACGACCGGCCTGCACTTTGACGACATTCGGCTCCTAGCCAGAGTGCTGCACCGCCTGGTGGACGAGGGCCACTCGGTACTGGTGGTGGAGCACAATTTGGATTTGATCCGCCAAGCCAACTGGGTGATCGACCTCGGCCCAGACGCCGGCGACGAAGGCGGACAACTCGTCGCCCAAGGGCCGCCCCACACCCTCGCCAAAAACAAACAATCACACACCGCAAAAGCCTTGCGCGGGGCATAAAAAATCAGACTTACTTTAAAATATAATTAGCAAATAAAGCCGGAGGGCCGACATGAGTTCCCGGGGCAACGCCACGGGAACCAAGTCGAAATAATTCAACGCCCTGAAGAAGCCGCACCCAATCCAATTCCAAACATAACGTTCATCAAATTGAACGCTGTATTTTTTTAGTAGTCGCGGGTATTCATCCTGAAACGAAACTTTTCGATGATGCTGGGCCTGATTGGCAATGTACGTTTCTAATGCGAGGCGAGGCGAGGGACTTACCGAAAAATGCCCCACCCTGTTTACCGACTAAATTTGAAATAACGAATACCCTTTGTTTTAGGCCACTTGGATAATCCGGTTTTAGTTTTCTGCACCAACTTCGCCGGAGCGATGGTTTGGTGATGATAAATCAGATAATGAATGTAATCCGCAACCTAACCGACATTTAAGATGCTACCATTTTTCATCAAAAATCCCACGATGTAGGTATGAAGATCATCACGGTTGTCATCAGGTAACCACGCATCTCGATTCATTGTGAATAAGACAAGATGGACGATCATTTGAGCGAAGGAAAGGGACATGAGTACCGCCCTTCCAGGGCATATCGCATGGTGCCCCTTCGGGGCTGTGACTGGATCAGTCTCACGGGGTGACAGCCTCGGAGTGGGTTTTTCATCAGGCAAAATGGTGAAACTATCGAATTGAACGGTCAACACCTGAAGGTGAAATAGCCGAACCTGGTGTCGATAATGACGCTTGGTCAAGTGTACTTTTTTGTCGCGAAGTTTTTTCCGTTTGTCGTACGATGTGTGCCGCGCTTGGGCTTATGCAATTCGGCTCGCTCCAACTGAAATCCAATCTGTTTCTCTCGCCGCTGGCCGGGTACACGAATCTCCCGTTCCGGCTCGTGCTGCGCGAGGTGGGCGGCTTGAGCTTAGCCACGACCGACCTCGTCAACGCCCGGTCGCTGCTCGAGCGCAACTCCAAGGCTCTCAAGCTCATCGAGACGAACGAGACCGATAGCCCTTTTGCCGTGCAGTTGTTTGGCTCGGTGCCGGAGGAGATGCGCGACGCGGCACAGTACCTCGAATCGATTGGTGTGGACTCGATCGACATCAACATGGGCTGCCCGGTGCGCAAGGTCTGCAAGACCGGCGGCGGCTCGGCGATGATGACCGAGCGAGACGACACCGCGCACCTCGTGAAAATGATGGTCGATTCTGTAAAGATACCGATCACGGCCAAAATGCGTCTCGGCTGGGACGACAAAAACATCACCGCGCCTGACTTGGTGCGTGTGCTTGAGGGCGTCGGTGTAACGGCGGTTTTCATCCACGGACGGACGCGAGAGCAGGGTTTCACCGGGGGCGTCAACCTCGAGGGCATCCGCCAAGTGGTCGGGGCGGCGCGCGAGATCCCAGTGATCGGCAACGGCGACATTACCACCCCGGAGTCGGCCAAGCACATGATGAACGCCACCGGCTGCCACGGCGTAAGCGTCGGCCGGGGCGCGTTTTACAACCCGTGGATTTTCAAGCACACCGAGCACCATCTACGCACTGGCGTACTGCTGCCCGAGCCGAAATTTACGGAGCGGGTGCAAGTGATGCGAAGGCATTTTGACCTGATGCTGGAAGTGTTCGGCGAGAAGCGCGGCTGCCTGATGTTCCGCAAAGTCGCCCCGTGGTACGCCAAGCGCTTCGGCCCAGTGAAGCCGTTCAACAAAGCGGTCGTGCTGATCTCGACACGCGAGGATTTCGAGTCAGCGCTCGCCGACTACCTCGACTGGCGGCGACAGTTTTCCAATGATGACGGAGAACTCACCGAGCGCTATCGTCAGAACCCAATGATGCCGTCCTTTATGAAGGACGATAACGAACCTGCCTACGCGAAGCGCAAGACCATCCCCGTGCCCAAGGGCCCTGTTGAGGTGTGGTAAAAAAATCCCGCAGGCCAAAAGACCAGCGGGATTTGTCTAATCTTGTTAATACAAAAACTTATTCACCGGATGAGGGCCGACTCGGACGCTGACCGCCGCGACCTTCACCGCGACCTTCACCGCCACCTGAGGGACGCTGGCCACCGCGACCTTCACCGCCACGGGACGGACGCTGGCCTGATGCACCTCCGCGGCCACCAAAATTTGGACGCAACTCGTCTTCGGTCAACTTGCCATCCTTATTCTTGTCGAGCTTCTTAAGCGCTGCAACGGCACCCTTAATTTCCTCGGGGGAAATCTCACCGTTGCCATCACTATCCAGTGCGGTCATCACAGGGAACATCCGCATAAAACCACCTGGTCCTCCCTGACCACCACGGCCACCGGACTGCGATCCACGCTCACGGCTTGTTCCCGACGGACGTTCACGACGCTCGGCGCCCTCACCACGTTCACGACGCTGAGCACCTTCACCACGTTCACGACGCTGAGCACCTTCACCACGTTCGCGACGCTGAGCACCTTCACCACGTTCGCGCCCACCGCGTTCCTGCGCGATTGCATCACCTGCCATCATGCCAAAACATGTGACAGCCATTACTAGTTTATATGTCATCTTTTTCATAATACCAAATCAATGGTCTGCTTCAAATATACGATCCACCCTGAAGATGGGTTACAATTTTAGTACACCCACGGACGAGCTTGCTTGATGGATAAAGTTCCATCCTTGGTAATCTTGAACTCAACTTCCATGGCAAATTTTATATCTTCCAAGGTTGTCCCGTATAATTTACTGAACTTGCTGTGAATCTTGCCCAAATACCGGTTCATCTGCTCGAGTTGTCCCTCGGTCATAATCAACTTATCATCTTTTAACTGATTGGACTTGCGCATCACCTTGTAATCACTTGGCTGCCACCAATCCAACAAAAGTTCTTCAGGGATTGAATCAGCGTCGGGATTGGTCACCAGATTCTCGCCAACCTGGGTATTGAGGTAATAATTGCCCTTGGTCTGGTACAGGATGTCGTCGGTGACCGCTACACCGTTGGCCAGTTCGTCGGAAAAATTGGGGTGAACGAGCACACCAATGGCTGTGGTGAAGTGGTCGATCCGGTAGAAAGTACGCTCCTCAAAGGCGCGGAAGTTCCACAGGCTGGCAAACACCTGCTTAATCGTCTTGGCCAAGTGGCCCTCGTCCGACTTGTGAGTGAACGAGTCGTACAGGCCGGCGCCGCTAAAGTCAGGGAGATCCTCGTTATTGGTGCTTGAACGGCAGCGAATCCCTTGGCCGTTGGCGAAGGACTGTTGAAGCTTGGCCAAGTCCCCCATCATCCAGTCGGGCATGCTGCCGGACTTGACGAGTTTACGGAATGCCTTGAGCTCTTTGATCTGTTCATCGCGGTTTTCCTTGAACGACTCGGTGCCCAACATTGCACGGGCCTTGTCGTACAAGCCATTGTGTTTCATGAAGGCATCGTAAAAATGAAACGGCACGGCTTGGCCGCTGGGCACGGTGCCCTCAGGGAAATCCAGCGAATGTAGCGTGGCGAGGTTGGTGGCCTTCACACCGAACGCAGCGGAGTCTTCGAAGCTTATTTTATCCAGCGGCTTGATCTCCTTTACGGACAGGTCACGCTTGGGTGTCTGCACCTTGGCCGGGCGGATGGCAGCGAAATGTTTGTCCACCTCGTCAGCCGAGGCCTCACGCAGTTCGTAGCCGTTGGTGGTAACTTTGTAGTAAACAAATTTGCCAATCAGCGAGGTGATTTCCTTGTTTTCCGCTGCACCGGTAATGAACGCGTTCGGGACACTGTCCTGAATCGCTCGCAGGTTTACGTGCGAGAGGGGCGTTTGTCGCATAGCAGTGATCACACCAGCAACTCGCGGCATTTCATTCGGCAACATCTTGTAGATAACGATGTCTCGTGAAGTTGGCAATTCGTCGGTCTCAATAAGGCGCAACCGCCCGTAAGACTCCTGCGTGTTCAAAGGTAGGAAACCTATGTCGCTCTCGAGGTCTTCGTCGAGCACCACGGGGAATTCAGCGGCATCGTACAGATCCTTTTCATCCAAGTAGACCGATCGGGCACGCGGCATCGGATAGTAGCCAAGCTTACCTTGAAGGTAAGGCATTTGTTTGGTCAGCATTTCGTACGAGAGCTTGATACGCTCGAATGGATAACGATCATTCGGCTCGTACTCGAAAGTGAACATACCCGGCTGGCCGTTGGGCGACTTCTTGAGCGGGCGATAAACAAGCACGCCACGCATTGAGCCATCACCACGCTGAATTCCGATCTGGCGCATGAACATTGGATGCCCCCGGTGGGTCTTGGTGTTGATAAAGTACAACACCGGTTCTCCCTTGCCCACATCCTCGATCTGGAACTTCACGAACTTCCAATCTGCAAGATGTTGATCGACCATCACTTCGGGACCTTGATAGGAAAGTTTTTCGAACATCTCCCTACCCGGGATTGAGGCAACACCGTCCTTGAAGTCGAGCTTCCCCGGCGGGATGCGCTCCATCTCCGGATCATTGCCTCGGTCGAAGGCCCGACCGCCTCGGCCCTTGCTGCTGCTTCGACCACCCGAACCGCCAAAACCGCCGAAACTGGGGCGTAGTTCTTTACCGTCGATTTTGCCGTCCCCATTTTTGTCGAGTGCAGTCAGGGCTTTCTCAGCGTTCTGTATTTCTTCAATGGAGATTATCCCATCCTTGTTTTCATCCAAAGCGGCCATAACAGGGATATTGGGTCTCATTCCGCCGGGACCTCGTTCTCCACCTCGCGAAGGCTGCGCCTGCAATGTGAACGTCACGGCAAACACCACGCCAACTGTTTTGAATAGGATAAGTCGTTTCATAAAAAACTGCGGGAAATAGATGCCTTTTTTCGCGATAAAGTTACAACTTAAATCAATTGATAATCGGCTCGATGCACGCAGGTGCCTCGAAGCGGGGGTTATTCATGAGCGGCGTGACATGGTGCTCCTGCATCGGCTCATCGTCGAACGGCCACAGCAACCGCTTAAGATCGGCCGCTTTGCTTTCGGGCGAGAGCCAGTTGCCGTAGTCGGCAGGATGAACGATCACCGGCATGCGGTCGTGCACGCGATTGGCCAAACGATTGGGCGTCGTGGTGACGACGGTGAACGTGCACAGCGTCTCGGCTTGCGATTGGCCAAGGCCCGGCAACTCCGGCTCGTCGGTTTGCTCCGGTGTCGTCCACGTTTCCCACAGTCCTGCGAGGCAAAACAGGTCGCCGTCGCGCATTGAGTAGTAAACCGGTTGCTTGCCGCTTGGCCACGATTCCCACTCGTAATAGCCATCCACCGGCAGCAGGCAACGCCGTCGCCGAAACGGCTGCCGGAAGCTCGGCTTTTCGTCGATCGTCTCCGCCCGCGCATTGGCCAGCTTGGCCCCGATCGACTTGTCCCTTGCCCAAGGCGGGATCAACCCCCACCGCATCGCCTCTAGTCGAACATCGCCAGACGCTTGCACGGCAACGAGCGCATCCTGTGTCGGTGCAAGGTTCAGCCGGGGCGTGATTGTCGGCGTATCGCCCCTGGCCTTCATCTTCTTTTTGATCTTGTCCCTGCCAGAACCCTGTGCCACCCGACAACACATCTGGATGTTACTTTCGTTTGTTTAAATAATCGTCAATCTTCAATTTGATGGATTCATCCATTTTGATGAGGGGAGGCCAGGTGCGGCGATGGCCTTCGGCGGGGAGTTTTTTTGTGGCGTCGATGCCGAGTTTGGTACCGACGGCGATCTCGGTTGTGGCGTGGTCGAGGACGTCGGCAGGGCCTTTGGTGAAGATGCTGTCGCGCTGCGGGTCGGTGCAGGCGCACAGGCAGAAGAGCACTTCGCTGGTGTTGTGCACGTCCACGTCGGCGTCGACGACAATGATGTATTTGGTGAACATCATCTGACCCATTCCCCAGAGGCCGTTCATGATTTTGTAGGCCTGCATCGGGTAAGTTTTTTTGATACTCACGAAGACGAGGTTATGAAAAACGCCCTCGGCCGGCAGCGCGATGTCCACAATCTCCGGGAAGGTCATCCGCAGAATGGGCATGAATAGTTTCACGCTGGCGCTGCCCATGTGGAAATCCTCCATCGGCGGGATGCCGACGATCGTCGCCGGGTAAACGGCCTTTTTCCGGTGCGTGATGGCGGTGATGTGAAACACCGGATACGGCTCGGGCAGGGTGTAGTAGCCGGTGTGGTCGCCGAACGGCCCCTCGTCGCGCAGGGGTTCGGTGGGATCGATGTAGCCTTCGATCACGATGTCAGCGTTAGCCGGAACCTCGAGGTCGTTGGTTTCGCACTTCACCATCTCGACCGACTTGCGGCGGAGGTAGCCGGCGAGCAGGAATTCATCCAGCCCGTCAGGCATCGGCGCGGTCGCGCAAAACGGAAACACCGGGTCGCCGCCGAGGAAGACGGCCACCGGCATCCGCTCGCCGGTGTCGTAGTAGCGGCGTCCGTGACGCGCGGCGACTTTTTGCAGTTGCCAATGCATGCCGGCGGACGAGTCGTCGTAAACCTGCATGCGATACATGCCTAGGTTGCGGTCGCCGGTGTCGGGGTCGCGCGTGACGACACAGGGCAGCGTGATAAAGCGCCCGCCGTCGAGCGGCCAGCACTTGAGGATCGGCAGGTCAAGCAACGTCGAAGGTTGAGGGTCGAGAGTCGAGGTGTCGTTGACGTCGGGTGCGCTTGGCCAAGGCTCGGTCCGCGGGGCCGGAGCGTCGAAGCGATGAATAACTTCCTTGCACGGACCGGTCTTGGCGCGCTTGGGCTTGGCGTGGCGCAGGGTCAGCGCTTGGCCAAGCAGCGCAAAAGTCTCGCGGATGCCGGTGGGCGCCTTGGCCTGGATGAGTGAACCCAGCTCGACGGCGGCAGCATCGACGCTCTCGGCGCCGAGCGCCATGGCCATGCGCCGAGCCGAGCCCATTGTGTTGATGGCAAGCGGGTGCGCGGATATCTGCCCATTGACAGTGGGTTGCTCGATGAGCAGCGCCTGGCCACCGCCCGGCTTTTTCATCTCCCGATCGGCTAGCTCGGTGATCTCCAGTTCGGTGGCCAGCGGCTGGCTGATGCGAGTCAGCTCGCCCGCCTGCTCAAGGGCTTCCAGGAATTCCGCGTATGATTCGTAGGCCATGATGGATACTGGCCCCGGCTCCACGGCACGGGAGCCGAAGTCAGGCAGCAGTTTATTGGCTCGACTCCGCTAGGCCAAGCCCTACGATGCGCGCATCCAAAGAATCGTGCGAAGGAAGTTTATGAAGCAGATAATAATTCAAGTTTTCGTTCGCCTGGCTGCAGTCACCGCCGTGTGTGTTGCGCTTAGCCAGGCGCAGGTTGAAGCCAAGCCAAACGTGCTGTTCCTTTTTGCCGACGACCAATGCTTCGAGACGATCGGTTCACTTGGCCTGACTGACATTGACACGCCAAACCTCGACCGGCTTGCGAGCCGTGGCACGCAGTTCTCCCGTGCGTACAACATGGGCTCGTGGAGCGGCGCGGTCTGCGTGGCCAGCCGACACATGCTCATCACCGGGCGGCACATTTGGCGGGCGCGAACGGCGTCACAAACATTGCGTAGCGGTAAAAAGTCGACCGACGAGCAAAAGGCCGCCCGTGAACAGGAATTCAACAATCTCTGGCCGCAGGTCATGGGCCGCGCGGGGTACCAGACTTTTTTCACCGGCAAATGGCATATCCAAGCTCCCGCCGACAAGGCGTTTCAAGTTGCCCAACATATTCGCGGCGGCATGCCAAACCAAACACCACAGGGCTACAACCGGCCGCTCCCCGGCAAGCCGGATCCGTGGAGTCCTTACGACGTGAAGTTCGACGGCTTTTGGAAGGGCGGCAAGCACTGGAGCAAAGTCGTCGCGGACGACGCGGTGGGCTACATTGGCACCGCGAAGAAAGATGAGCGACCGTTCTTTATGTACATCGCGTTCAACGCGCCTCACGACCCGCGCCAGGCGCCCAAGGAGTACGTCGATCGTTACCCACTGAGCCGCATTCAAGTTCCTCAAAATTATCTAAACGAATATCCCTACAAGGACGATATCGGCTGTGGCGCCAATTTGCGCGACGAGAAACTCGGTCCATTCCCGCGCACACATCACGCAGTGAAAATTCATCGGCAGGAATACTACGCGATCATCGAGCATATGGACGCGCAGATCGGCCGTATCCTCGACGCGCTCGACGCATCCGGCCAGGCGGAGAATACCTACATTTTCTTCACTGCCGACCACGGGCTGGCAGTGGGCCACCACGGGTTGTTTGGCAAACAAAACCTTTACGAGCACAGCACGCGCGTGCCGTTCATCGCAGTCGGCCCTGGCATCAAGACCAGCCACAAGATCGACTCTCCGATTTACATGCAGGACGTGATGGCCACGTCGCTGGATATCGCCGAAGCCAAGCGCCCGGCTCAGGTCGAGTTCCAGAGCCTGTTGCCGCTGTTGCACGGCGAGACTACTGAATCCAGCGTCAAGGCGGTGTATGGTGCCTATCTCGGGGTTCAACGCTCCGTGACGATGGGCAACTGGAAACTCATTCTTTATCCGAAAATCTCGAAGGCGCGCCTGTACAACATCATGCGCGACCCGCTCGAAATGAATGATATCGCCAACGATCCGGATCGAGCAAAAGTCGTCAAACGCCTATACAAACGCCTGTTAAAACTACAACACGCCACCGGTGACTCGATTGACCTCAAGGCGGCTTTCCCCAACCTAGGCTGACTTTAATACCTTCATTCAACGATAACTTTGATTAACCGAACCGAGTGCCCCGCGATGCAGCGGGCTTTTTTATTGACTGCACTGGTGCTTGGCCTTGGCCAAACCGCATCCGCCGTTGAGCACTCCACCGTTGCGCCGGACAGCCGTGGCACCTTTCGCGGGCGCCCCACTGTTGCTGCAGTGCGCGTTGTCCAAGCGCCTGACCTCGACGGCTACCTCGACGACGACGCATGGCACTTGGCTAAGCCGGCCGGCGAGTTTCTGCAAAAGAATCCCAACGAAAACATCCCGCACACCCAACGCACAGAGTT
This sequence comes from uncultured Verrucomicrobiae bacterium, assembly GCA_937770485.1. Classification (GTDB taxonomy): domain Bacteria; phylum Verrucomicrobiota; class Verrucomicrobiia; order Limisphaerales; family UBA1096; genus UBA1096. Next base: position 51,355 of record CALJHX010000040.1, read on the forward strand.
CCGTGTGGTATACGACGATAATGCGCTATACGTCGGCGTATGGTGTTTCGACGACGAGGCGGGCCTGATCATTGCACACAACATGGAGCGCGACGGTCCTATGCGTTTCGAGGATGTTGTCAACATCACGCTGGACACGTTTTTAGATCGACGAAATGGATACTATTTCTCCATCAATCCAAACGGTGCACGGGGTGACGCCACAATCAGCAACAACACCACAGTAAACGGCGAGTGGGACGGCGCGTGGATCGCACAGAGCCAAAGCCACTCCTGGGGCTGGAGCATGGAGTTGGCCATCCCTTTTAAGTCGATCAGCTTCGACGAGTCGGCTGACACTTGGGGGCTGAACGTTTACCGCAACATCGGCCGTGCCGGCGAACGCGCCCAGTGGGCAAACTCCCGCTCGGCCAGTCGCAGCTACTTCGTCTCAGATAGCGGCGACCTCACCGGCTTGGCCGGCCTCCGGCAGGGTCTCGGTCTGGACATCACTCCGTATGCCATTGGCAAGTATCAGAAGGATTACGATGCGAACGACTCCGACTTACTCGGCGATTTCGGGTTCGACATCCGCTACCGGCTCACCCCCAGCCTTACCGCCATGGCCAGCGTGAACACCGACTTTGCCGAGACAGAGACCGACATGCGCCAAATCAATTTCACGCGGTTCCCGCTATTTTTCCCCGAGAAACGACAGTTTTTCCTGGAGGATTCCGGCATCTTCGGCTTTGGCGGAGTAGGGTCATCCCGACGGAGTTCCCGCGACTCGTCAGACACGCTGCTCATGCCGTTTTTCAGTCGTCGAATCGGCCTGAATAGTAACGGGGAGATTATGCCAATCCAGTTTGCCGGTAAAATAACTGGCCGTGTGAAAGATTATAACATCGGCCTGCTGAATGCCGTGCTCGACGGGGAAGACGGCATACGAAATGCCTTTGTCGGCCGGGTCAGCCGCAATGTGCTTGAGCAGTCGTCGGTCGGTTTCCTGACCACAGTGGGTGATCCAAACTCAGATGAAATGAACTCCGTGGTGGGCACAGACTTCCAGTATCGGAATAGCAACTTCATCGGCGGACACACTCTCGAGGTCAACCTGTACGCGCTCGGCACATACTCGGAGGACATCGGCGGACTTGAACCCGCGTGGAGCGCCAACGCCCGACTTTATGACCGTAACATCGAGTTGGCTGCCAGCGCCATTGAGATCGGAAACGACTTCAACCCGGCGATGGGATTCGTCCAGCGGCAAGGCACTCGAGTCTATAAAATTGCGGCGGACTATGTGCCCTACCACGACGACATCGACTGGCTACGAAACACCCGGCACGGCTACGAGGCGGAACTCTACACCGACCTCGGCAACGATGTCGTGAATACGAAGCAGCAGCTCAACCTCGTGTCGCTCTACCTCGAAAGCCAGGATGTCATCAAGTTCGATATTTCCCACCTGACCGACCGACCTAATGAAGATTTTGACATCTCGGATGGCTCGATTGTCCCCGCAGGCAACTACGAGTGGTGGGAGGCCCGGGCGTATGGCTATTTTGGTATGCATCGGTCGTTGTTTCTGCGACCGATGTATCGTGTCGGCGGTTTTTACGATGGCACGCGGCAACAAATCTCGCTCGAGACCTTCTATCGCCCATGGAGCAAACTACTCGTCGGTGGCGAGTACTCGGTGAACCTGATCGACTGGGACGCCCTCGACGAGTCCACCATCAGGCAAATTTCCGGCACGCTGCGGTATAGTTTCACCCCCGACCTGGTTTGGTTCAACCTCGCCCAATACGACAACATCTCGAACTCGATCGGCGTCAACAGCCGCCTTCAGTGGGAATACAAGCCGGGCGCGAAGATGTTCTTCGTGGTCAACCAGGGCTACCTCGACGAGATGACCGGCCTCGTGATGAAAGACTTCGAAGTCGTGGCCAAGATCGGGGCTCTGTTCCGTTTTTAGCGGCTTTACGCTCGAACCACGCGCCATCATCACCCACAATGCCGCGTGCACTTGGCCCGGCTCAAACTGCGTGACTTCCGGAATATCCGGCGGCTCGACGTCGCGTTCGAGCCGGGGTTCCACGTACTGCTCGGCCGCAACGCGCAGGGCAAAACAAACCTGCTCGAGGCCGTTTACCTGCTGGCCACGCTGCGCTCATTCCGTGGTGTCGGCAACGCGCAGATCATCCAGCACGATCGGAAGGCCTTTTTCGCCGGCGGACTCGCGATTGGCCAGGCGGAGAACGACATCCGCTATTATTGGTCGGCGGCCCAACGCAAACTCACCATCAACGAAAAACCAATCCGGCGCATCGCCGACTACCTCGGCACACTTCGCACCGTAGTCTTTTGTACGGAAGATTCACTGCTGGTTAACGGGCCAGCCAAGTCGCGCCGCCGTTTTCTTGACCTACTGCTCACACAGACCCGGCCCGGCTATCTGGAATTGCTGCACCGCTACACCGAAGCGCTGCGCTCGCGCAACGCACTGCTCAAGCGCGATTCGCCCGACCTGACGCTACTCGACAGCTTCACCCGAGAACTAGTTTCTAACGGCGAAAAACTTATCACTGCCCGGCATGATCTTGTCAAAAAACTCTCACCGCTCATCCTATTGGGCTACCAGAAAATCGCCACCAAGACGGAGGACGCCCACATCGACTACGCGCCAAGCGTACGCGAGGATTTTGCGGTGGATCTGGCTAAGTCGAGAAGCCGCGAGCAGCGATACCGAACGACGCTCGTAGGGCCCCACCGGGACGAACTCAATCTGACGCTCAACGGGCGGGCGGTGGCGCAATACGCCAGCGAGGGGCAAAAACGCACCTTCGCCATCGCGCTGAAAATGGCGCAGGCCGACTACCTCGGTGGCATCCACGGCTCACCACCGATCCTGCTGATCGACGACGTGATGGGCGAACTCGACGCCCGGCGTCGGGCCGGCTTGTTCCCATTGGTCAGCCGCGTTGGGCAAGTGTTCATGACGTGCACCGAGGAAAACTGGCCCGGCGAACTCACCGGCAACCTTCACCGCTGGCAGGTCGACCAGGGAGCAGTGAGCAGAAAGCAGTGAGCCTCTGGAAGATCAGCGCCAAAGGCGCGTCACAGCCCCACCGAGGAGAAATACGAGTTTGCTTTGTGTCGCCCTTTTCAGGGTTTGGCGAAGAGACGGCCGAAGAGTTTGTTGAGCAGCACCTTCCACGTGACCTTGGTGGCAATGCGGTCGAAGAGTTGGCGCAGATCGCTGAGTTTTCCCACGTCCTGCACGGTGTAGCCCTCGATGTTGATGTTAACGTCGCGGGATTTCCCAGCGTCGGCGAGGTTGGTAAATTTCAGCCGCTCCCACGTGAAGTTCAGGTTGCCGATGGTGAAGTAGAGCGGCGACTCGCCGAGCGTGAACTGGGCCGACGACTTGGCCACGGCGTCCGGCACGGAGATGAGGTTGCGCTTGCCTCCCTTGGTCTCGACGAGGTTGAATTCGGTAATGCCGATGCGCACCTGCCGGAAGTGCGGCTTGAGCTTGCGGCGCACGTTCATCAATTCCGAGAAGTCGCAGTCGATGAACAGGTCGTCGATCTTGAGCATCGGCGAGCCGCCGTACTCGGGCAGGTTGTAGATGGTGATGTCGGAGGCGGAGACAGTGGAATTGAGCGGAAAACCGATCTCGAGTTGGCCAATTTTGGCGTCCATCCCCTGCTCTCGAAACTCGCTGACAATCCACCACTTGGCCAAGGCATCCTTCGTGAGGAACAGCCCGATTGCCAAAACAATTAGCAAGATGAGCAGGCGATACGCCCAGCGGAACAAAAACCGCATCACACGGATTTACCAAAAACCGGCCTGTGTGACAACGCGAATCACGGCTCAAGCACGTCGAGCTTGGCCAAGCTCGACGTGCTTGAGCACCTCGCGGTGGTTCAACTTGCCGGTACCAAGCTTGGGCAACTCGTCCATCACCCGCAGGTCGCGCGGCACGCAGAGGTTGGTCATCCCCGCCGTGGCGATGGCCCCGCGCACCTCGGTCAGCGACAACCCCGGCTCGTTGGTGACAGCGACGAGTTTCTCCCCTTTCTCCGTGTCAGGCAACGCCACCACCACCACTTCGCATTCCTCGCCATGCTGCGGGAACGCGCCCGCCAATGCGTCCTCCACCGCCGTGAGGCTGACCATCTCGCCGCTCACCTTGGCAAAGCGCTTGGCCCGGCCCCGGACCCAAAAGTAGCCGTCGTCATCGACGTGGATGATGTCACCGGTGTCATACCAACCGCCGAGCGCCTGGAACGCCGCGTTGGCGTCGGCGTTGAGATAGCCCTTCATGATGTTCGGGCCGCGGACGAACAGGCGGCCGGCATCCGCCACGCCGTCGATCGCCTCGAGCTTCCACTCGATGCCCGGCAACAGTCGTCCCACGGAGCCGAATCGATTATCGGCCTTGGTGTTGGCGCAGATCGCCGGTGCGCACTCGGTCACCCCATACGCCTCGTTGATGCGTACGCCAAACTTGCGAGCCCATGTGTCGGCCGTGGCCTGCTGCACTTTTTCCGCGCCAGCGAGCAGGTAGCGCACATTGCGGAAGTCGTACGGATGCGCCTTGCGCGCGTAGCCGTTTAGAAATGTGTTGGTGCTGAGAAACATCGTCGCGTTGGAATTGTACACGGCGGTCGGGATCTGCCGGTACTGCAACGGCGAAGGGAACACTGTGGTGCGAATCCCCCGGCACAACGGCAGCAGCGTGCCCACCACCAGACCGAAGCTGTGAAACATGGGCAGGCAGTTGAAGAGGCTGTCCGTGTCCATCACGTCCACGGCCGAGAACAACTGCCGCAGGTTGGCGAGGATGTTGCGGTGAGTCAGCTCGACCCCTTTGGGTACGCCCTCCGAGCCGCTGGTAAACAGGATGACCGCCGTCTGGCCGGTTGGGATGCCGAACCGCGACCGGCCAAGCGCGAACCGGTGCCTAAGGAGCACACCCAGCTTGGCCAAGCCGGAGATGCGTTTCCGGATGTCCTCGAGATAAATGAACTCGATGCCGGCCGCCTCCATCGGTGCCACGTCCAGCTTGGCCTTGGCCAGGAACACTCGGGAGGTAATGACCTTTTTCAGCCCGGCCAGCTCCGAGCAAGTGAGCATCAGCGGCACACCGCTAGAGTAGTTGAGCACAGCCGGGATTTTGCCGATGCGCCACAGGGCAAGCAACGAGATCACCGTGCCGTTCACGTTAGGCAGCAGCATGCCGACCCGCACCTGTTGGTCATCGAACAACCGCCGGAACTGTCCGCCCAGCACCTCCGCGCCGACCATCACCATCCGGTGACTCAGCGCCTGGCCGGTGACATCCTCTAGCACCACCGTGCCGGGACGCTGCCGCGCCCTCGAGGCGATCTCGGTCAGTACGTCACCGTGACCGTGGTCCATCTCCACTTGAAACTGATGCTCGATCATCCGCTCGCGAAGCCACTGCGTCAGCCGCTCACGCACGTCACTCATGCCGCTGAATTGCCCGACCGGCGGCTGCAACACATCGCCGAAGTGAACGCTCAACCTGGGGAACCACTGCTTCCAGCCCGGCTGCCGCGACCAAGGCAGGCGGTGCGCGTTACGCAAGTGGCAGGTGATCACCTTGGCCCCGGTTTTGTGCAGCAGGAAACCGGTGCCCTCGAAGAGCTTCATCAGGCAGCCGGTCTCCGAGATACGGCCCTCAGCAAACAAAACCAGCCGGCCGCCGCCCTGCAGGAAATTGGCCATCTCCTTCACGGCGAACGGCGAGGCGTGATCCACCGGGAAGGTGTAGCGGTTCACCATCATGAACCGAAATATCCAGTGGCTGTCCGCCCTCGAGGCCGAGGTGACGAAGCGCCAGTCCTCCCCCACGCACAGGCCGAGCAGCCACCAGTCGAACCACGACACGTGGTTGGGGATCAGGAGCACCGGCCCCGGCGTGTCCAGCACGCCGCCGCCGTGAATGCGAAGGCGAAACAGGACACGGGCCAGCAGTCGGCTGATGAAGCGGATAAAAAACATCGGCTCGGGATCGAAAAAACTCCGCCGGTTGTAGCGGGATCACCGCCAAACAAAAGCCAAAACCTCAGCCAAAGCCTCTCACCCCAGCGCCGAAAGCATCCGCTCGCGATCCAGCGGCTGGATCTCGTTCACGATCCAGTCGCGCATCGACTGGCCAAGCGCGGTGTCCTGCGGATGCGAAACAAACGCCAGCTCGACACCAAGCGCCCTGGCCAGGAGCCGCGCCATCACCGGCCACACCACTCCTATGTCTCCCGTGACAGCCAAGCTCTCCTCCAGCCGCGCGAAGCCGGACATCTCCATCCGAAACGGCACCTCGAACTGCTTGGTCTTGGGTCGGCCAAGGTTAATCGCCTCCTGCACCCCCTTGTCATCCCGCTCGACCTGCCAGACTTTTTCCAGCGCTGGGTCGAGGTCGATCCGGACGATCGTCCTGCCCTCGAGCGACCACGTCGGCTGTCCCTCCCACGCAGCCCACATCCCGTGGCCGGTGTGCGTCTCGAACGGCCCGTCGTGAATCTCCTGCGTCAGCGCCACCGCCGACTCGATGATCACGTCCGCCTCACCGAGCATCCCAGCCAAACGCTTTGAGCGTTCGCTGACTGAAAGACTGTCGCCGATGGCCAAGCCGACCGCGCCGCCGCCAACGAGTTGCGGAATCGTCACCAACACCGGCAACCCCGCGCGCGCGCCCGCACCGAGCATCGTCCGCTCGTCCACACCCAAGCCAACCACCTTCTCAAAACTCTCGCCGCGCTCCTTGGCCAAACGAAGCACCACCTCGGCCAAGCGCTCGATGTGAAGTCCCATCGGGTAGCCGAGGTTTCCCGCAGCCTTGATGACCGACCTGCCCTGCGCTTGGCCAAGCCGCTCGATGAGCCCCTCGTCCAGCGCCAATTCCTCCCCGAGCCTCGCCAGCGCCGGCCCGGTCATCTCCGTCAACTCGAACGCGCCACCGTGCGGCAACAGCGACTCGGCCACGCCGGCCTCTCGCCCATCCACGCGCTTGACGCAATCCAACACGCCGGCCATTTCGTGCGCGACAACGGCCGAGCTGGTGGTGACGCCGTCCACGATCCCGACGCGCATCAACTCGGCCACCAGCGTGGTCACGCCCTCGTGAATATTCGGGCCGCTGCCGGTGACAACGACGACTTTGCCGCCGCGCTGCTTCGCCTCGACGATGCGCCCGACGGCGGACTCGATCCGCTGCAGGGCAACCGGCGGAAGGCTCTTTTCGAGTTGCTCAACAGCACCCCAATCGGGTGGCAATGGCGGCACGACTTTTTTCATTTCACTTGGGCTTGCGGGCAGTCCTGGCCTTGGCCGGATACTCCCTCGCCTCGTCGCGCGGCAGGTGGTAGAAAAATCCATACTCCGCGCCGAGCAACAAATCCGGCTTGCCGTCGCCGTCCCAATCGGCGACAGCAATCTTTCGCCGGCCGCTTTTGCCGGCAGTGCCGGAGGCACAGGTGCAGTGTCCGGATCCATTCCATGACAAAAAAACCGGTGGGCGAACCCACCGGCTGATAAATCAGTGCCGCTTGGCCAAGCGCCTGGCCTATGCGAAGAGCTTGGTGACAGCCCTTGCCTTCACCAATTCGCGCGGCTGGTTGAGGTGATTGTACACGATCGTCTCGGGATCGATCCCGAAGGCGTGATAAATCGTGGCCAGTAATTCGCCTGGGTGCACCGGATCCTCGACTGGCGCCGAGGCGGTTCGGTCTGACTTGCCGTGTACATACCCACGCTTGATGCCGCCACCGGCGATGCAAGCAGTGTAGCAGTACGGCCAGTGGTCACGTCCGTCGGCATCATTTCCATTACCGGAAGTGCTGACACCCTTTAGAGGGCTCCGACCAAACTCGCCCACAGCGATGACCATGGTCTCGTCGAGCATCCCACGTTGATCAAGGTCTGATATCAGGCCAGACAACCCGCCATCAAGCATCGGTGCGGATTGATCCTTCATGCGCTTGGGCAGACCGCTGTGAACATCCCACGAGTGATTGTCAGAATTGGCCACCTTGGGCCAAACGACCTCGACCACGCGCGTGCCCGCCTCCACCAGGCGACGGGCCAGCAGGCAGCTTTGGCCGAAGGTGTTCCGGCCATACAAGTTGCGGGTGGCCTCTGATTCCTGCGCCAGGTCGAAGGCATTTCGCGCGCGGCCGGAGGCGACGAGGTTCAGCGCGCGATCGTAATAGTCGTCCAGCTTGAGATTGGCCACGGCCTTGTCGATGTCCGGCGAGGCGTCGTTGATGGCGTCACGCAGGCGGGCGCGGCGGCGCAGGCGCAACTCGAACACGTCGGGACGCATCTTCAAGTCGTCCGTCTTGATGTTGTCCATCTTGTTCATGTCCATGTCGCCCCCGTCCGGATACAGGTAGTAGGGGTCAAACGACTTGCCAAGGAATCCGGCGGTGCCGCCCTTGCCGACCACGTTGCTTTCCTGCAGCGGACGCGGCAGCATGACGAACGGCAGCATCGGCTCGGTCGGTGGCTTGAGGCGGATGATCTGCGAGCCGAAGTTCGGGAAGTCCTTCGGGCTGGGTGGCTCGAGCTGGCCGGACGGACTAACCTTGTCGGTCGTGTAGCCGGTCATCATCTGGTAAATGGCCGCCGTGTGGTTGAACAGGCCGTTGGGCGTATATCCCATCGAGCGGATCATGGTCATCTTGTCGTTGACCTTGGCCAGCTTGGGCATGATCTCGGTGAAGTTGATGCCGGGAATCTTAGTTGGGATCGGCTTGAAAATAGAACGCACATTTTCCGGTGCATCCGGTTTTGGATCCCACAAATCAAGATGACTCGGGCCGCCCTGCAAATAGCAGAGGATGACGTGCTTGGCCTTGCCCCAGCCGGGGCCACCCACGTGTCCGGCCTGAGCGGCCCGGGCCTGCAGCTTGAACATGTTGGCCAGGCCGAGGCCCAGCATGCTCGAGCCGCCAATGCGCAGCAGGTCGCGACGGGTCACTTTCAAGTGCGGATCGCACAAGTCCTTTCCGAGTTCTCCGGGTATCGTAATCATGTTTTTTCCTTATATTCTAACTCAAAAGTCTCCGTTTTGGGAAAGCTACCACTTTTTCGCCGCGCGTCAACGGTTGAAAAGGAAGGCTGGGCTGTTAATCAGCGCCCAGGCAATGTCCTGCGCGGCGGTCAAGCGGATGCTTTCCTGTTGTTTCCCGCTCAAATCCCTAGCACGGCGTAACTCCGCCAGTGTCGGGTCGATCGTCAACGGTTTCTCGGCCTTGGCCAGCCCTCCTTGAATCCCTTGAGCTTCGGATCCACTGGCCGCGGCTTCTTTGCCTCGGCCAGTTCCTTGTTCTTGGCCGCAAGATCGTTGTCCACCGACTTAAAATAGTCGGTGATCCGCTTGAGTTGCTCGTCACTCCGCTTGTCCCCAGCGAGCGCTAGGATCACGCCAATGTCCGATGGATAGCCGATCTCCACTTTTTCGTCTGTGGTAACGAGCAGCCGGAACTTGCCGATCGAGTGCTTCTTGCTGTTGTAATTCTGGTTGAGCGTGAAGATCAGCCGCGAGCCGCCCTCGACACCGAACTTCTCCTTCGGAATAAAGATCG
>CALJHX010000041.1 GCA_937770485.1 uncultured Verrucomicrobiae bacterium
TCCAAACTGCTGAATGCGACGAACGCGCGCTTGGAGCATTAATCGGAGTAATCTCAGACCATGAAGCGGTGGCGGGATTGTATGCTGCGCCGGTTCGAATGTAGGCTTCGGTCCCAATCAATCCGCCCCAGATGATCATACTACTTCCATCCCAAGCTGAAACATGTCCATAACGACCAGTTGGCTCGTTGGCGGCAGTAAAAGAACTCCAGCTATCACCTGGAAATGAATGTATTTTTCTATACCCATTTTCCTGGAGGTTAGAAGAGGCAAATACTCCATTTAGGCCGCTTAAAGAAGTAGATTGTTCTAATACAGAAATCTTGGCTGTGTTGGCGGCAATGGCAGTCTCCTGATTAGATGTGATCCCTGTTTTAGCAGAGTTTAGCTCTATCACATCCCTCAGCCCTTCTCCCAGCGCGGCTTCAGTGACAATTCCATCTGGCAGTTCATCCACCGTTTTTGCCTTCAGCGTTTACAGCGAACCCAACTGAAGTGACCCGACTATCGGGTGTGAGTTGAACGAATGAGCCATTATCGTCACCAAACCAAGTGCGAATGAAAATATGCTCCTGATCAAACAAACCGGGCTTTCAGCGCAGCCATATTGGTAACTGAGACATCACCAAGCATCACCGCAAACACACCCTGTACAACCTTGATCTCGATCGATTTGGCTGGCTCCCCGTTGGTAGACTCCCCGTCGTTGCGCCAAAGGGTCGTGCCCCCCTGATTGACAACGGCGAACTTAAACTGCCCATCCCCCTCAAACGGTCTTCCATCGGCGAGAACATGCCCATGATAAGTCATCAAAAGCGGGACAGCACTGCAAAGCGGTTTGAGCCCGAAAAACAGGAAAAGCAGACAAAAATTTAATTTAAATAGCTTATTAATCAATTCTTTTAATTTCGCCCCGTATCCAAACGCTAAGTAAAGTCACTAATGTAAGCGCAAGATCAGTTATTGCCCATGCCCAAGTGTATAATTAATATATTTATTATATATATCACCTGCAGGAACATTTCATCTATTGATTTATATAAGACAAATATCTCATTAACTGAATGGCTACACCCGGTGCTAAAGTGCACTTAAAAAAGAGCGGAGGCCTTATATCTACAGATAGCTAATTAAGGCAAGAGGAATAAAAAAAAGGAGTTGAGTGCCGTCAACACATGCTGATCTTTTACCCCCATTCAAGGACCGCCAAGCACCAAGTTCAAACCGTTAACTCATTTTTTAGTGAACTTACTTAGAATTAAGCACTTACCCATGCGCTCTCAGAAGAGATAAAATCTGAGTGAAGTAAATTTAAATATTTCGCTTTGATCATTTATCCTCCGATTGGAGAACAAATCATTTCTATGCCTTAGTCAAGAAGCCCTCCAAAAGTAAGACTTCGATTGTTATGAGTAGCAGGCGCTTCATTCCCCTTCAGCTTTCAATTCTTTACCCGTCTTGCCACCATGTTTACGGAGAAGGTCGACGATCTCTTTGTGTTTTCCTTCTTCAACCCAATTAAGTGGAGTTTCCCCCTCAGCATCCTTCGCATTTGGATCTGCGCCATTGGCGATTAGTAGTTCTACAATTTCCATGTGACCTTTCCAGGTGGCATTATGCAAAGGAGTCCCTCCGTTTTTGTTCTTCGCGTTTACAACTGCGCCTTTAGCGATGAGTAGTCCGGCGACTTCCTTGTGACCTCGCCAAGCAGCCCAATGCAAAGGGGTAATCTGATCGCTTGCATTCTTGGCATTTAAATCTGCGCCATTGGCGATTAGTAGTTCTGCTATTCCCCTGTCATTACCACCCGTTGCGTAATGTAAAGGCGTCCACCCTTCCTCAGCCTTCGCATTCACATCCGCACCTTTTGTGATTAGCATTACAACGACTTCTTTGTTGCCAAAGCCAGCAGCCCAAAGCAAGGGAGTGTCTCCGTATAAATCATCCTTCGCATTTACGTCCTTTCCGTTTATCAAGCATTGTTCGACGACTTTGGGGTCCCCTTCCCACGCAGCTCTGTGAATTGAGATTTCTGGATCCTCCTCTTTGCCTTCTTCGACTCGCTGGATTTTCTGCGCCTGGATCTGCGGTTCTGGATTTGACCCGGATTCTTGTGCTGGCCTCCCATATCCAATCAATGACACGGTTGCGATAGCAGTGGTAAGTAGAAGTTTCATAAGCTTGAAAGCAGCCAACCAATAACGAAACGTCGGAGCTCTTACAACACCTAAACTGCCAAGGTCATACCGTTGCGGGCACTGTTTACGCATAATATTGTTTGCAGTGGCTCACTGGCGGCAAGGACCCAGTACGCGTCTTCACGCGATACAGTCGGTAGATTCTGTTGACGCAAAAAAAAGAATACTGAAATGACCGACGGTCCGGTGACACTGTTGTCGTTGAAGCGGCAGAGTTTCGGAGATTATTCATCCGCGCCTCATATCGGATGACACCGTGATAAAACAATATTGGGCTATGCTGCTTAAGGGGCTAGCCGTTTTACTCTGTTTATTGGATGAAGCTGTTCTATGAAAAGCCTGTAGATATCTACTTGTTTAGCGAGCACTGCGAGTTATCAGGATACCGTTAGTTTTAATCCCCCCACTATGTCTATTCGAGTCTTGGTTTGCTCAAATTCCTGAGCTGATACGAGGGCCGATAGTATGGCCAGTATCCACAGTCAAAACATGTCCGGTAACCTTGGAACAAGTGATCATGGACAAGATACCGTCTGCGATATCCTCGTGTGTGCTGACGGCATCCAGTAGTCCTTCGGCTGCTTTTTTGTCGCGGACAGATTCGTAGCTGCTTCCGAGTCCGGTTTGCAGCCATTCGCCTTCGATGAAACCCGGTGCGACCGCATTGACGCGAATCTTCGGGCCAAGCGTCCGTGCTAGCCCAAGTGTAAGGTTTATCAAACCAGCTTTGGACACGCAGTACGGGATGGAACTGCCTGCGCCGGTGATGCCGGCCACACTCGCGGTGTTCACGATCACACCGCCGTCGCCGGCTTCAAGTGACTCGCGAGCAGCGCGTGTGCATTGGAACGGCCCCTTAAGATTCACGCCGAGTATGTGTTCCCAATCGTAGTCACTAACCTCGTCCATGTCATGAAAGTTGATGAAACGCGTTGTGCCAGCATTGTTGATCAAGATGTCCAGTTGACCAATCGCCTCGACGGATTCTGTGGCGATTCGACGGCAATCGACATCTCTGGCCACGTCGCCCTGGACGACAACGGCTTTCACTCCGAACCCACGGCATTGGGTGGCCACATGCTTGGCTCGATCGATGGATTGGTTACAATTAATAGCAACATTACATCCTTTCTTGGCTAACTTAATTGCCGTCGCTGCACCTACGCCGCGACTGGCCCCGGTAATGAGTGCGGCTTTTCCGTTCAGTTCCATTCGCGACATCATCTTCGACAGCGGGGCTGCTGCCAACAAATTCCGTTTCGCCAAGCACCTTGCTTTCCCAAAGCCCCCTCATCGAGGGATTAAGAATGCAGCATCCGGACCATCAAATCTGGCAATGTTTCCCGCAACCCTGCCAAGTCCCACAAAAATTTCTGACTGCAAAATTCTAATGGCCTACGACAGGATTTAGGGGGAAATCATTTGTTAACAGGTTCACACGCCTCACCTGCAGTCGGTCGTGAGATTGAATCATCTACCACGGATTAAGGCATGCGTTGTCCTGTAAGTTGGGGTTTCTCTCCCCTGTTCAGTTCGTGGCAATGCTTAAAAGAAAACCCCCGCCAGCCGAGGCTGACGGGGGAACCAACTATGAAAAAATGAACTCTGCAGTTATTGACGGTGTAATTGGCTATGTGTTCAAAAAAATCTTCTGAGCAGGGGGCGGGGTAACTGATGATGCCCCACGCAGCTCTGGGGGCCCTCCCCTCCCACACCTCATCCACAAGTGGATATTCACAAAACACGCCCAAACAGGATTACTAAGCTCTAAAAAGGATAAAAGTTCCGACGGCAAGGCCATCCTCCCCAGCCTGGATCAAATGCTGCAATATCTACGACGCGGGCAACTTAAAACAGTTGGGACATTGAAACTGGATTGCCAGAGACGATCTCTGGCCCAAGCGGGACTGATCCTGAAGGAGATGAATACCCGCGTCGTGCCACTGAACGTGGCCACCCAAGGGTTAGACCACTAGCAAACCCAATCCAGCGGGACTAACTGCAGTTGAACGTTTTTAAAGCTGCCTCTGACTTTGAACAGGGCATCATCCGTGAACGGGCCTTACCGGTTTGGAGTATGAGCAGAACAAAAGACCGACAAATTTACCAGAAACGCCTTCAGATGGTTGATATTGCCCCCAAGCCATCTAATCGCTAACTCCTTTGGGATTTCTAAGGTAGGACAAATTGGAACGAGCTACCTTAGTCTGAAGTAGACGCCGAACCCTGCATCCAGTAACCAGGCCAGTAGTGATGCCTTGACAGGTATCTGGGTCCAGATTGCAGCAGACTCCCTTGTCGGTTGTTCAATCTCCTTTGTCAGTTGTTTTGGATTGAAACTCATAGGTCCTCTGTGATTCGCTTTGCGTCTATGGCTACTGTCTTTAAGCGTTTTATGGTCATGGCAGTTACCCTTTTCCTGCTTGGCCTTCTCTGTCTCCTTGTCATCCATTGGCTTTCCCGATCAATTCCGAATAATTAGCGAAGTAAACTTAACGACTGCGTTTACGGCATCTCCGTGAGCGCTCTAAAATGCGATACCTCAGGCGACAAGCCCCGCTTAAGTTGGGAAATCAAAACTACGCGTTTTCAGACACAATCCGCCTACCAGATCCTCGTCGCTAGCAGTGAAGAGGTTCTCGCGACCGACAAGGGTAATCCCTGGGACAGAGGCAAAGTCGTATCGAATAAATCAGCGGCAATCGCTTACGCCGGTAAACCTCTGTTTGCCGGAGAGAGATTCTATTGGAAAGTGCGGTGTTGGAACAATCCGGACGAGGCAAAAATCAAGCGTGTCAACTATTGGATTCCCAAGGAACTGCTCGCTGAGATGGTCAAGACGCGAGCCGGTGCTTTCAGCGCTTCAGTTGGTTTCAAACTTTGAAGGCACGAAAGCGACCCTGTAGTTCGTCATGGAAGCCCCTTGTCGACTAACTCAGAAGCCAACACATTTAGAAACTGCAGCCCGTTTTCCTGAAACGCAGTTGTTTGCTTCCACTTGGTGAAAATAGTTAGCGATAGATTACCGGAACGCCTTAACTGCCGGCCTGTCCTGCACCTTGACCCCAACCTTAAAGCCCGACTACAATCGTGCCTGCAACGACACGAACTGAAGCCTACCATCCGGCACAAAATCGAGTCCGCCCTCAAACAACCAGATACTAAACCCCGATGAAAAGAAGCCGTATATCAAAAGTACTAATCTGTGCTCTGACATTACCCACTTTCGTAGTGACCAACTGGGCGACAGAACCGGCCGGAAAAGCCAAAAACATTCTTCTGATCATGTCGGATGATTTAAAAGCCAGCGTGTTGCCGGTTTATGGCAATACAGTCTGCCAGACCCCCAATATCAACCGACTTGCAAAGTCAGGGATGGTATTTGAGCGTGCTTACTGTCAGGGCTTGGCTTGTTCGCCATCGCGACCGTCGATGTTGCGGAGTATCTACCCTAAGTCTAAGGCTACCGCACCGACGATCGGCGAGTACCTTCAACAATACGGAATGCATACGTCTCGAGTGGGCAAGATTTTTCATATGCCCGTACCACATGCGCAGCTTGATGGCAGTCATGGCAGGGATGCCGCTGAATGCTGGACCGCGCGTTACAACACTAAGACCCGTGAGACATTTTCGCCCGGGCTGTACCGGTTGCTGAACTCGGACATCGTGACCCGGAAGACTGAAGGCCGTGATGCCAAGGGCCCAAACCGTATGTGGGCGACTGTTGAATCAGACAAGAAAGATGGCTCCGATCAGGCGGACTATATGGTTGCGACGAAAGCGATTGAGTTGCTAAGGGAACGCAAGAAGTCGGGTAAACCGTTCTTCCTCGGCGTAGGCTTCGTGAGGCCGCACTTCCCTATGGTTCAGCCGAAAAAGTTCTTCGAACTGTATCCACAGGAGAAGATGAAGATTCCGCCGCAGATTCCAGGTGACTTGGATGATATCCCCCCTGCTGGTCGTGGGTCAGATGGCAAGGGACTCAATGAGATGGAGGAAAACCGCCGCCGAATGTGGCAAGCTTATTACGCTTCGGTTTCATTCATGGATGAGCAGCTTGGACGCGTGATCGACGAACTCGATCGGCTCGGATTGCGCGATTCCACAACAATCGCGTTCACCACCGACCACGGCTACCATCTGGGCGAACATGGATTTTGGCAGAAAGCCAACCTGCATGAGGAAGTCGTCCGTGTACCGTTGATCGTCAGTGCGCCGGGGGTGAAGCCGGGACGGACATCGTCATTAGTCGAGCTTGTGGATCTCTATCCTACTTGGACAGACCTGCTGGGATTGCCAATGCCAAAGGACCTTCACGGCAAAAGCCTGACCCCGATTTTACGCAATCCGAATGCGAAAGTGCGCGACACAGCCCTGTCCATTCATAATCAGGCAGGCGGCGGCCTGCGTTCAGCCGAATGGCATTACATGAATTACGACGGTAAAGGCGAAGAGCTGTACGACATGATCAAGGATCCAGGGCAGTACACCAACCTCGTTTCTGATCCGAAATACGCCACTGTCCTCGAGCAAGCCAGGGCTCAGTTCAAAACCCGGATGGCAGCCGCAAGATAGGCACCGCGAAATGTAAACCGATAGCAAATGAAACACTGCTTGAGGCTGCACTCTACGGGAACAATAAAACTGTCAAACAAAGCTTGGCTGCTAGCGTGAATTCCAGTTCGAAGGCGCACTTCCGAGGAGTGACTCCTTTGCATGATACGGCTTCTAACGGCCGCTAGGCAGTCGTCGCACTCATCCACAAACAGGGTGGTCAGTTCGGGTGAAGAATTGAAACTGTTCAACCGGAGGCAGCATTCAGATGCACCGTACCAGCACCGCTCCGGTGCCTCACTGTCACCCTAGTCATTGAACAACCGACTCCCCGCAGTCTCTCGGAGCGGTGTTGAAAGGTGAGGTGGACAAGATGACGACTTCAACTTTACTTGGTGAGGAAAACATTGCTACGCACGACTAGATGGATCAGGTCGCGCAGTTTGTTGCCGCTCTTTTCCACCTCCGCGACGATGTGATCGACCTCGCCGCGGTCGTTTGGCTCGAGCCTGCGGCCACTGGAGTAGCTGAGGAGCTTTTCAGCTAGGCACCGGACGACAAGATTCTCGCGTCCGAGGAGCGCCTTTTTGAAATCGGCGATGTTTTCGACCTGCTGGCCGTCCGAGAGCATCGTTGACGGGTCGATGACCCGCCTGGTTCCCGGATATTTTTCTCGCCAACCGCCAACGGCGTTGAAGTTTTCAAAGGGAAAGCCCATCGGGTCAATTTTGCGGTGACAGTTGTTGCACGAAGCCACTTCGCGGTGGGAGGCGAGCTGTTCGCGGATTGTTTTGGCGCCCCGCAGATCGGGGGCGAGTGGTTCGACATCGGGCGGTGGCAAAGCCGCTGGCGTGCCAAGAATATTCTCCAAAACCCACACGCCACGTACTACAGGCGAGGTGTCGACGCCGTTGGCGGTGGCGGTCATGACGGCCGGCATCGTGAGGATACCACCGCGCTTCGGATTGTTAGTGGGAACTTTGCGAAAGCCATCGCCCCAGACATCGTCGCGACCGTAGAGGATAAAGGCGACTCGTTCGTTAAGAAAAGTGTAATCGGAGTGGATGAAATCGCGGATAGGACCGTTGCTTTTCAATATGTGGGAGAAGAACGCGTCGGTCTGCTTAATCATCTCTGGTTCCATCTGGCGATCCCAATAGATGCGGAACGGGCCTCCGTTTTCAGGGGGCATCGATCCAAGTTTATCGAGCCGCAGCCAGCGCTCTGTGAAGCGACGCACGAAGGATTTAGCGTTGCGGTGACCTAGCAGTCGTTCAACCTGTTTGTGTATCACGGTTGGATTGGACAGTCTCCCCGCGGCGGCCAGTTCGAACAACTGCTCGTCCGGCATTGACGACCACAGGAAATAACTGAGTCGTGATGCGAGCTCGAACTGATTCAGTTTCCCACCAGTTTCAGACTCCTGAAGGTAGTAGAACCGAGGGGATGCAATGATCGCTGTGTAGCCAACCTGCAGGGCTTCGGTGCGACTGAGGCCGTTCCCCAACTGAGCCCTGACTAGATTCACATATCGCGTTACGTCCGCTGGCTTAAGCGGGGTGCGAAACGCGCGCTGCGCGAATTGCAGGATAAGTGGCTCAATCTTGATCTCGTCGTTTTCCCCATAGAGAGAAACGTGGCTTTTCGGTGGCCAGGTGTCGATCAGTGGCTCGAAGGTCATGCTGTAGACTCGGACGTGTGGACCTTTGTATCCGGCTTTGAAAAGCGTGGCCGCCATCGACGCTTCATAACCCTGTTTGATCTTGTTGTCGGCCTTGTTGTCTGGTTTCGGTTTGAAGTGCTTCGGGTAGAATTTCTGCACCAGCTGCGAGGGTCGAAATCCGCGCTGATAGGGCGCATTTTCCCAGCCGACCCAAACTGTCCAGCTCGCATCGAGCCAGGTTTCATAAGTGAGTTTTTTCCGTTGACCGTCGCCTGGGATTTCCCATTCTGTGAGTTGCTGGTTGGTCGGGTTCCCTTCGTTGAGACCACCTTTACGGGCGTTGCACTGGTGTAGGCCGATCAGCATCGGCCCGTCCTGGCGGCTCTCGATGATCTCACCCCAGGGGTGTTTTTGGTTGTGTGCCGAGAGCTCGATAGTGATGCGGTACCGCGCCGCGGCGCCGACCCCGCTGCCGGCGATCTTGCTCGGTCCGACGCGCCCCATGCCGCCGGTACTGGCACCCGGTTCCCGGTAGCGCTGATAGATGCCGTCGAATTTCTTGTGCGTCTCTCTCGACCAGCTTTCCAGGCTGGCGTTCGGTCCCTGAGTGCGGATGTGCCCAGCAAAATTGCGCGTTTCAACTGTTGGTCTCCCTCTGCTTTTGGTCGCCAATTTCAGGCTCTCTTCGGCCGCGCCGATAATGAGTTTTAGAAGGAAATCCGACATCACCAGTCGGTCGCCTATGTTGTCAAAGCCGTCCTCTTCCTCGTCGACGGGGAAGTCTTGGATCGGGTCGACACTGTTACGCGAGACGCTGCCGTTGCCGTTGTTGTCTTGCAGTTTGGCCATGCCGAGGTTCCGGAATACCGGGCCTTTGAGGTAGAGCAGGTCGCGCAGGGTGTTTCGCAGCTCAATGCGGTTTAGCCGGCGAATCACCGCATGGCCGCCCTTGCTGCCATGTTGGGAGTAGGCCTCTTTGAGTGTTACGGTTAGCGTATCGACGAACTTGGCCGCCTCTTCGGGCGCCGGCTGTGACTGCTTTTTCGGTGGCATCTCGCCGAGGTTGAGCTGGTCGAGAATATCCTGCCATGTTCGCAGGGTTTCCGCCTCGGACAAATCGGTGCTGAGCGTGTCGAAGCGGAGGTCGTTTTTCTGCGTTTTTGCACCGTGGCACTCGTAGCAGTGTTGTTTGAGAAACGGTTCGAGAGTCTTGAGAGAGGAAGAGGACACAGTTGAGGGGGCACACAAAGGCACGAAGACACAGAGGATAAAAAACTGGAGGAAGATGGAGGGTTTCATTTAAAATTGAGTCCTTCGTACCCTAATGCCTTCGTGTTACGCCCGATTTAGGCTTTCCACTCAAGATCTCTTAATGGCCCAGTGCTCGTCCCGAAGCGATCAATTTCCATTCCGAAGTTCTGCGCCATCGACAACAGTAGATTTGCGGCGGGGATGCGTTTGCTCTTTTCTTCGGGGTAGACTTTGTGGTCGCCAAGCTTGAAGCCGCCGCCCGCCAATAGTAGCGGGAGGTTTTTGGTCGAGTGGGTACCGGTCGCCATGCCACAACCGTAGAGGAGCATGGTGTGGTCCAGTAGTGTGCCGCCATTGATCGGATCCTCTTGCGCTTTGAGGAGATCCATCAGGTACCCGATCATCGATACCTGGTAGCCCTCGATCTTCATCAGCGCCTGGGTTTCCTTCTCGCGTTCTCCGTGGTGCGAGAATCCATGGTAGCCGCCCGACAAGCCGAAGTCGCCGTTCACGAAACCGCTGCTCAGTGTGACGGCGCGCGTCGAGTCGGTTTGGATGGCGAGGGCGATCAGTTCGACCATCGCTTTGAGATCTTTTTCTGTTCCCCTGCCCTGTAATGGTTCTTTCAGGTCGGTCTCGGGCTTCGGTAGATCGATCCACGGTTCTTGCTGGACGATCTTTTTCTCCAGGCCGCGTACTGACTCCAGGTATTCTGAAAATTTCTCCTGGTCGCGTTTACCGAGTTTTTTATTCACCGAATGCGCCTCGTCGAGCACGACATCAAGGATGCTTCTTTGGCGAGCGGATCGCTCGTGCGCTTTGCCTTTGTCATGTGCGTTCTCGTCGAGGAATAGCGCGCGATAAGTCTGGCGCAGATCGATCGCGGGAACTTGCACTCCAGTGCGCGTGAAGCTGACGAGATTGGCATCGTTCACCTTGAGGGTCATCGATGGGTAGCGCGTCTGCGCGCCGACGAACTCCGCCGCCTTCTGATCCAGGCTAATATTCCCTTCAGGGAAATTCGACGCGAGGTAGGGCATGATGCCACTCAAAAACGTCGGCACACAAGCGTGGCCGCCGGCGATACCGTGGTCGAGGTTTGAGAACACCGAGAAATCTTTGCGATGTTTCTCGAGTGCCTTGAGCGTCGGTGGCATCTGGTAGGCGCTACCGGCGGTCTTTGGAAAGAAACCTTGGTGGTAGGCTCCGTAGTTGGGCGACATGGTTACCAGACGTTTGACCGGTTTTTTAACGGCCCTCTTGCCGCGGGCTGTCAACGGCATCGACTCGAGCATTGGGAGGGCGATGGCGACTCCTGCTCCGCGTAGGAAGTGGCGTCTGTTGAGACTGAATTTCACGTCGGAATTTTATCCACTTATCTCCGCGGCGCTAGCAACTTATTGCAGGAATTTGTTATTATGCTGCTAAGACTTTGCTTTTACAGCCCTGAATTCGTGGAGCTTTAGGAACCGAGTCTTTTAATCTCGAGAGTCGTGTTGACTCACTTTGATGCCTTTACCCTCATCACCCGAAGAATTCAGTCCCACGATGTGAAGCACCTCGTCCAAATCGATTAAGACAGGAAAACCACTATCACCCGAAACTCCGACACCTACCAGATCGGCGATGCCGTCTTCACCTGGTGTCTCAAACAAAATAACTAATGAAATGAGCGTCAACTCAGCTCAGTATGTTTATGGCCTGACGGAGTTCAGCATCGTTTTTCGCACGGCGCTCACAATCAAGCTCCCATCGGGAGGTATTCTGCGGTGTTTTTTTTGCGACAGACCATGCAGCCAAGGACCAAAAAAAAACAGACAACGAAAGTTGCACAGATTACCCACACAAAAACATATGCACAAAACCCCTATAATCGCAATGGGCTAAAGTTTTAATCCATGTGTGCTAGGCAAACAGGCCCGCAGTGTGACCGGATGACCATGCCCATTGGAAATTGAATCCACCCAAGTGCCCGCTTACATCAACAACTTCGCCAATAAAAAACAGCCCAGGCAGGCGTTTGACCTGCATGTTCTTCGAGCTTAATTCATTTGTATCAACGCCGCCGAGGGTAACCTCGGCGGTGCGATAACCTTCGCTGGCTGAGGGTTTGAGTGTCCATTGATTGAGCTGCTTGCCAAGGGTAGCGAGTTGCTTGTCGCCAAACTCGGCCAGGGGGCGATCCCCCAACTCCGGCCACCACAGCGTCTGCAGTTCAGCCACCAGCGACTTCGGCAGGTGTTGCTGCAATACGCTGCGCAACAGGCTGGCACCTCGCTGCGCCTTGGCAGAGTGCAACAGGATGCCGGCTTCGAGATGAGGCAGCAGATTAATATTTATAACATCGCCGGGTTGCCAGTAGTTCGAGATTTGCAGAATCACCGGACCGCTGATACCGCGATGAGTGAACAGTAGTTGTTCAGTGAAAGACTGCCCATTGCAGCTAACCTCAACCTCCAGAGAGTTGCCGGAGAGTGTGTTGCAAATGGCTTTAATGGAATCGCTGAACATGAGTGGTGCCAGACCTGCCCGCCGCGGTAGCAGCTTCAGGCCGAACTGCGAGGCTATGTCATAACCCTTGCCGCTACCCCCTAGAGTGGGAACAGAAAGGGCGCCACTGGCGACGACCAGGGACGCACAACACAACTTGCTACTACTGCTTGTTAGCTTGCTGGTTTGCAGAACCTCGAGTTGAAACCCCGACTGCTCGGCAGTTGATAAATTTTCGATAGTTCCAAGCTCCGCATTGATCTCAATTTGTACACCAACTAATTCGCACTCTCGTAGCAGCATGGCGAGAATATCCTTGGCCGAACGCACACAAAACAATTGGCCATGCTTGCGCTCCTCGTATTCGATCTGATGCCGTTCGACCATGGCGATAAAATCCCACTGGGTGTAACGAGCCAGCGCGGACTTACAGAAATGCGGGTTGGCCGAAACGAAATTGTCGGCATCAACATAGAGATTGGTGAAATTGCAGCGACCCCCACCGGACATGAGTATTTTCTTGCCAACCTTATTTGACTTTTCCAGCACCAGCACGCGGCGGCCGCGCTGGGCAGCGGTAAAGGCGCAGAACAGGCCTGCCGCTCCTGCACCGAGGATGATTACATCGTAGTGTTCGTCGTCAGACAGCATCAGTGAGCAAGTCGGCAATCGCCTTGATATTCCTTTGAGTCATATCGTTGCGGATTCTTCCGCAGACCTACTTTGCAAGGTTCTGCGCCCAACAGAAAGCTTTCCTTGTAACTTAAGACTCTTCCTTCCCTCCCAAAACAACAGCTTGCCCGCGAGGAGAGCATGCGAGGGGTTGGGCTCTGCTACCCCTGGTCATTGGGGGCCCACTACGAATAAACCCCAACAACTTATCCTTCATTGTTGTTTATTTTTTTTCAGTTCACGAAACATTAAATCCCCAAAGATTTTTCACTGAATCGCTGTAGTTGGAATGCTTGTGAACTCAAATTAAAGAGCAGGAAATCAATTGAACGGAATCCAACTCTCTTCGCCTATGCCAATTTTCACTCGGAAATGAGGGGTTTAGAAAGGGGAAGATTGGGTGGAGGTTAAAAAGGTAAGTTTGGTTTTACTTTTCCATCTGTTCCTTCTCGCTAACTCCCCTTCCCTTTCACTGGTAAATAACTGAGCCTACTGTCAGGATCCCTGAACCACGATCACCATCATGAAACGAATAACACATTTCATCACCTGTTTACTGGCCATGCTCTTTATCACCGCCGGAGCCGTGCATGGCGCCAAGCCCAATTTCGTCATCATTTTCACCGACGACCAAGGCTACGGCGACCTGAGCTGTTTCGGCTCCAAGACCATTCGCACGCCGAACATCGACCGCATCGCCAAGGAAGGTCGAAAATTCACAAGCTTCATGGTGGCCTCGCCAGTATGTACGCCTTCCCGTTCGGCTTTGCTAACGGGCTGTTACCCCAAGCGGGTGGGCATGCATCAACATGTCCTGTTTCCGTCATCGACCAAGGGACTAAACCCGAAAGAGCACACTATCGCCGATCACTTGAAGTCGCAGGGTTATGCCACCGCTTGTTTTGGCAAATGGCACCTCGGTCATCACAAGGAAGTGCTGCCCACCGCCAACGGCTTCGACACCTATTACGGCATCCCGTATTCGAACGACATGAACCATCCCGACAACAAGGGCAAACCGCGTGGCGGTTGGCAAGGCATGGACATCCTCTGGAACGATCCCGAGTCCAC
This sequence comes from uncultured Verrucomicrobiae bacterium, assembly GCA_937770485.1. Classification (GTDB taxonomy): domain Bacteria; phylum Verrucomicrobiota; class Verrucomicrobiia; order Limisphaerales; family UBA1096; genus UBA1096. Next base: position 13,903 of record CALJHX010000041.1, read on the forward strand.
CCTCACCAAGTGGAAGACACCATTGCTCGAGGACGAAGAAATCGTCGAATTGCCGGTGGACCAGCGTACCGTCACTCGCCGCTACACCCAGAAGTCGATCGATTTCATCAAGGCCAACAAGGACAAGCCCTTCTTCGTATATCTACCGCACTCCATGCCGCACATCCCGCTGTATGTACCAGACGAGGTGCGCGATCCCGACCCCAAGAACGCCTACATCAACACCATCGAGCACATCGACACCGAGGTAGGTCGACTTCTTAAGACGCTGGACGAACTGGAGCTCTCCAGCAACACCTACGTCATTTATACCACAGACAACGGCCCTTGGCTGCCGTTCCGCCATCATGGCGGCTCCGCCGGCCCACTGCGTGACGGCAAGGGCAGCACCTTCGAGGGCGGCCAGCGCGTGCCCTGTGTGATGAGGGGTCCGGGGATCCCCTCCGGGACGGTTTGCAATGAACTCACCAGTACTATCGATATCCTGCCCACCATTGCCTCCCTCACAGGCAAACCGTTGCCCTCCAACAAGATTGATGGACTGGATGCGTCCGGGCTATGGAAGGGCACGGCCAAACAGTCGTCCCGCAAGGAATTCCTTTATTACACCTCACGCGGAGTCATCGAGGGTATTCGAAGCGGCAACTGGAAATTGCTGGTAAAAAAGCCTCGCGCTCCCCGCAGGGGGTATGCCGATCAGTCCAAAAACCGGCCTCCTCAAGTCTTTCTCTTCGACCTCGTCAAAGACGTTGGCGAACAGAACAACCTTGCTAAAGCAAAACAGGAAACCGTAAAGAAACTTCGAGTCCGCATGGAAGCGATTGATTCAGAGATCACAAAAAATGCTCGGCAACCTTGGTTTAAAAATTGATCGCTCGGTTCCGGCCTGAGTCTAAATATTTGGATACAGATAGATTTAACTTACATAGGGGGTCACAGGGGAGAAATGAGAACTTTGTTCTGTTTTACCAGTAACACCCACCATCTGTCTCCACTTCCCTTTTGCTCGCATATATCTGTTTCTTTTTCTCTTATTCCTGCTCAGCTTTTTCTGTAAAAAAACCTCCGACTCACAACAATCGTTGCTGTGCTTCTGGTCGTTTTTTTTTGCTACTTGAATCTATAACTGGCTTTGCCTTACTCCGCAATGTTGAGTAAATAATCAAGCCGTCCAGACTTCCAAACTTTTGCCTAGTATAAATAAACCGATCAACACAAGTGAAAATCAATTGTCCCCTTTGAGATAGCGGAGTATCTTCTGGCCATGCAGATTTATTTAATGGCGGCTTTGATTGCCATATTGACCAGTGTTCCAATTGGTCAAGCGCAAGCTGAGGTGAGGCCCGATCATGCCAAGAGAATGGCCAAGGGTTTGGCAGTTTTTCAAGATGGCGTTAGCCAAGCGCTAAAGCAACGGTGTGTCAAATGTCACGGCGGTGATAAGATTCGCGGCGAACTAGATATAACTACACATAATCTGCTACTAGAAGGTGGCAGCGAAGGACCGGCTGTAGTACCTGGCAGCGCGAAGACCAGTCGGCTTTTTAGGCTGATCTCGCATGTCGAAAAACCTCACATGCCTCCCAAGGGAGAGAAACTACCAGCCGGGTTGATCGCAAAATTCGCTGAGTGGATCGATCTCGGTGCTCCTTATGCTGAGGCTCTCCTCGATTCGAAGCTGGATCGAGGTGAAATGCAAATCACCAAAAGCGATAAGGAGTATTGGGCATTCTTACCGCTGAAAATGACATCTGCCCCCAAGGTGGAGAACAGTCAGTGGGTGTCGAATGAGGTCGATCACTTCGTACTATCGAAGCTCGAGGCTGCGGGGCTCGAACCAAATAGCCCGGCACAGCACCGTGATCTGTTGCGTCGAGTCTACTTTGACATTATCGGCTTGCCGCCAGCACCTGAGGAGGTCGCGAGTTTCCTGAGCGCATCTGATATAAATCCTCGTGCAGCACTCGAGAGTGTGGTGGATCAGTTACTGAATTCACCACAGTACGGTGAGCGTTGGGGGCGCCATTGGCTGGATCTTGCGCGTTATGCTGACAGTTTTGGGTTTGAGCAGGATACCGACAGGAACCATGCCTATCACTATCGCGATTTTGTCATCAAGGCTCTCAATGATGATATGCCGTACGATCAGTTTGTACGGTGGCAAATTGCAGGCGACGAGATTGCGCCTGAGAACCCGTTGGCGTTGATGGCAACCGGCTTTCTTGGGGCCGGGGTGTTTCCAACTCAGTTAACAGAGAAAGAATTCGAATCCGCACGCTACGATGAACTCGACGACATGGTTGGCACGATGGGCACGGCTATGCTTGGGATGACCATTGGTTGCGCACGTTGCCATGATCACAAATTCGACCCGATTCCGACCCGCGATTATTACCGTTTGATCACCACGTTTGCTACAACAATTCGGAGCGAGATTGATGTCGATTTGAATCCAGAACTTACCAGGGCCGAATTGGCCAAGTGGCAGTTGGTTCATGACAAATTGGCAGATGGTCTGGCCAGGTGGGAGAATGAATATTTGCGCGAACGCTTGGTGGCTTGGGTAAAAAACCCGCCTGCAGAGAGTGCGGGAAAGTTTAAATGGTTGGTTCTCGATGATCTGAAAATCAAGTCACTGAATGGCGCCGGGTTCAAGAGCCTGGGCGATGGTTCTTTTTTGTTAACTGGCAACAATCCTAAAGACGATCGCTGGGTATTCACAACTGAGTCAAAGTCAAAGCCCTTAACGGGTATTCGTATTGAGGCGCTGGCCCATGAGTCGATGAAACACAATGGGCCAGGCAGAGCAAACAACGGGAATTTTGCCCTGAGCGATATCCGGGTTTTCGTCGAACCGCTTGAAGGTGGCAGCAAGCGGGTGGCAGTGAAGTTGACCAACCCTCAAGCTACTTTCGAGCAGAACAAGAAGGGACTCTCCGTTGCCAGTTCCATTGACGCTGACAAAATGAAAACCGGCTGGGCTGTCGATCAGGGTGGCATCGGAAAAGACCAGACAGCGGTATTTGAATTCTCTGAACCGATTGATTGTACCGATGCTATTAAGTTGACCGTAGAGTTAGATTTTTTCACTAACACCAGTCACACCATTGGTCGCCCGCGCCTGGCTATTACAAGTCACCCCAAGCCGATACCGCTCAAAGGCAGCACACAGATGACTTCGATCACGAAATTGCGTAGTGCGTTCAAGGACGCTGACAACTTGGATGAATTTAGTGAAAAGGACCTGCAGATGTTACTTAGATCGTACCGGACGCTAGACAGCGAATGGCTTAAGCGCGACGCCAAATTAAAGGCGCATTTGGCGGCTAAACCCAAGCCGCAGACAACCAAAGTGCAAGTCAGCAGTGAAGGGTACAAGCCGATCAAGCACAACGCTGATGGCCGCGGATTCCCCCATTTTTATAAGGATGTGCATTTGCTCAGGCGTGGGGACACCAGCCAAAAACAGGAGAAGATGATGCAGGGTTTTTTGCGGGTGCTTATGCGAGGCGCAAAAGATGAAGAGAAATGGCAGCAACCTAGGCCGAATTGGGCGCGAACGAGTTTCCGGCGGAAAGCTCTTGCGAATTGGCTTACGGATATTGACAACGGAGCTGGGCCATTGCTCGCTAGGGTGATCGTCAATCGACTCTGGAAGCATCACTTCGGGCGAGGAATTGTGAACACACCCAACGACTTTGGCCTGCAAGGCAAGGTTCCGACTCACCCAGAATTACTCGATTTTTTGGCCGGGGAATTGATCAATAATGGTTGGCGCTTAAAACCGTTGCATAAAAAAATCGTGATGAGTTATGCCTATGGTCAGAGCGCGAGTTTCTCCCAAGACAAGTCACTGGTTGATGCCGAGAATCAATTATATTGGCGGTGCACCCCTAGAAGGCTTGAGGCAGAACCGATCCGTGACAGTTTGCTGAAGGTGAGTGGCCTGCTGGACACTACGATGTTCGGAAAGGGAACGCTCGATCCATTAATGAAACGACGCAGCATTTATTTCCAGATCAAACGCAGTAAACTGATTCCTACCATGCAGTTATTTGATTCTCCTGAACCACTGGTTGGTCAAGGGGCACGGCCCTCGACGATCATTTCCCCTCAAGCATTGATGTTTATGAATAACGGTCTAATTCGCGCTGCAGCTATGTCGTTGGCTGGGAAGTTGGAAACTGAGGCCAACAGCCAGGCGGTGATGGTCGGTTATGAAACAGTTATTGCTCGCGCCCCTACTTTAAGAGAGAAACAAGCAACCTTGGCTTTCATCACTAAACAGGAGGACTCCTATCGTGAAGTGGGCCGTAATGATGCTCGAAAGCTGGCTCTTGCCGACTTCGCTCAAGTCCTCTTTGGATTAAATGAGTTTGTATATGTTAACTAATGGACAAAATTAGAGAAATCAAGAAACTGACTCGTCGGGCGATGTTGCAGCGGTGCGGGATGGGTATGGGTTCGCTTGGCTTATGGAGCCTGCTCCAGCAAGAGGGCTTGGCGGGCCAAAGCACTCTAGCACCCAAGCACCCTCACTTTGCGCCTAAGGCGAAATCGGTCATATGGATTTTTACGAACGGAGGTCCCAGCCAAGTGGATACCTGGGATTACAAACCGGCCCTGGCCAAGCGTGACGGTCAAACACTCGAAGGTTTCGATCGGTTCACCGGGTTCTTTTCAAACTCGGTCGGCGGCCTGATGAAAAGTCCGTTTGAGTTCAAGCAGCATGGCCAATGTGGTAAACATATTTCCTCGATTTTCCCGCACTTGGCCAAGCACGTCGATCGCATGGCGTTCATTCACTCCGGGCATACCGAGAGTAACAACCATTCGCCGGCTCTTTTCATGATGAACTGTGGCCTGCCGCGTATGGGTTACCCGTGTGTGGGTTCCTGGGTGACTTATGGTCTGGGCAGCAGCAGCGACAGTCTGCCTGCATTTGTTGTGATGAGCGATCCGAAGGGGCGCGGTTTGCCAAAGGGCCATGCGGCCAACTGGGGCGCTGGATTCCTGCCAAGCGTCTATCAGGGCACGCATTTTCGCCCGACTGGCGATCCAATCGACAATCTTTATCGGCCAAAGGAAATGAACCCCGACCAACAGCGGCGACAGTTGGATTTGCTTCGGCACCTGAATCAAAAACATCTTGATGCCAACCCTTATGAGGAGGAGTTGGCTGCGCGGATAGAGAGTTTTGAACTGGCCTACCGCATGCAAAGCGCTGCGCCTGAAGCTTTGGCTGTTGATCAGGAACCAGAGCACATCCAAAAGCTATATGGCCTCGACGATGACAAATGTAAACACATTGCCTCGCAATGCCTTACAGCCCGACGCATGATTGAACGTGGTGTGCGCTTTGTTCAAATTTACAGTGGAGGCATGGAGAACCAACGAAGTTGGGATGGGCATAACGACATCAAGGGGAATCATTCGCAATTTGCAGTTGAAACCGACAAGCCGGTTGCCGGATTGATTGCTGATCTGGCCCAGCGCGGATTGCTCAACGAGACGCTCATCGTCTGGGGCGGCGAATTTGGACGCCTGCCGATTGCGCAGAAGGGAAGCAAGCCTGGACGTGATCATAATCCGCACGCTTACACCAATTGGATGCTCGGTGGCGGTATCAAGGGTGGCGTGAGCTATGGCGAGACGGACGAGATTGGCCATAAGGCTGCCGTGAACAAGGTCACCGTCAATGACCTGCATGCGACCATACTGCACCTACTGGGTATGGATCATGAACGCCTGACCTATCGCTACAATGGCCGAGACTTCCGCTTAACCGACGTGGCGGGCAAAGTTATTCGAGAGGTCACTTCATAGATTTCCTCTATGATCCGAACCAACTCTTTATTGGCATCCGCTCCCATTGATATTGGAAAGCCTGCCGGGCTAAATCGTTACGCTCGAACAACGCAGTTCGTATGCGGAGGCTAGTTTGGGTTGATGGCTTTCAGAGAAGGCAAGGACGCCCCGGCCCACAAGCACAACCCGTATTGGCTCTTCATCTGGATGGCCGGCGGCGAGTAAGAAAGCCGTAATAAGTTACGGCAAGACGGATGAGTTCGGCTTCCAAGCGGTCGCTAACAAGACTCATGCCCACGATATACATACGACGATACTTCGCCTTATGGGTATCAACCACGAAAATTCCTGTCTTACTTCCATTAGGGTCGCCAGGAAACCCTCACCGACATCCATGGCCGGGTGATCAAGGAAATCTGTACTTAAACCTGCTTGGTCAAGTTGACACCCAGCCGAATAAGTTTTTTCGCCTCAGCATCCGACTTGGCCTCAGCGTAAATCCGCAGAATCGGCTCAGTTCCAGAGCCACGCAACATCAGCCACGCGCCGTTGGCGGCGATATACTTCACACCATCGGAGGTTTTCACTTCAGTCACAGACGAACCGGCAAGCTTGACCGGCGGATTGGTGGCACAGTACTGCATCAGCTTGGCTCGTTTCCCAAGCGGAAAGTGCGTGTCCAGTCGTTCGTACCGATGTGGTCCAAACTGTTTTTCAAGCTTGGCCAGAAGACGATTTAGAGAGGTTTTTTCCGTGGCCAAAAACTCAAGCAAAGCCAGGCCAGCAAGAAGACCGTCGCGCTCCGGAATGTGTCCCGGAAAACCGATACCCCCACTCTCCTCAAAACCCAACAACACATCACCTTTTCGCATCTCGGTACAGATGTATTTGAAGCCGACACCGGTCTCGAGCAGTTCCAACCCATACTCATCACAGATACGATCGACCATCGAGGTGGTCGTCATCGCCTTGACCACGCGACCCCGTTGGCCCCGGTTGACAACGTAGTGGTGCAGCAACATGCAAATGATCTGGTGAGTTGTGAGCGCGTTGCCGCGGCCGTCCATACCTCCAACACGATCGGCGTCACCGTCTGTCACAAGGCACAAGTCGTGCGGGTGTCTGCGAAGGTACGCCGCACTCGGACCGTAGTTGTGGACGACCGGCTCGGGATGGATGCCACCAAAAAACGGGTCGTGCTCTCCATTAAGCGTGGTGACTTTGCACTTGGTTCCGCTCAGGATTTTCTCGAACGCGCCAGCCCCAACTCCGAACAAAGCATCATGCGCAAACCGCAAACCGGAGTTGGCGACGAGTTCGAAGTCAACCAGCTTGCGTATCGCCTGGGCGTGAGGCGCTTGCAAATCCTTTATGCGAACCAAGCGCTTGCGCTTGGCCAAGTTCAAGTCGAGCGTTTTCACCGGCTTGGCATCAAGCAACGCCTCAACCGCTTGACTGGTTTCGGAATCAGCCGACCCTCCAAAGTGGCCTTTCAGTTTGTAGCCACAAAAAGCGGCAGGATTGTGGCTCGCTGTAATCACGATACCGCCGATGGCCTTTTCGGCCTTAACGGCGAATGAGATGGCCGGAGTCGGCGTCGGCGAGTCCCCAAGCACCACCTCGAAGCCATTCCCAGCAAACACCTCCGCCACGCGCACGGCAAATTGGTCTGCCAAAAACCGACGGTCACAGCCTACCACAATCTTCTTCTTGATGCCTTTAGGCCGGCGCCTCTTCCAATGCTCCGCTGTCGCCTGTGCGACTCGATCCACATTGGCAAACGTAAAATCCTCGGCAATCACAGCCCGCCAACCGTCAGTGCCAAATTTTATTTCAGCCAAGCTCACTTATTGTATCCGTTCTTAACCTTCGAAACGATCTTGTGCATTTTCTTCACGGCTCGCGTCAAGCTGCGTTGACCAAACAAAGCCGATCCGGCCACGAACGTGTCGGCACCAACCCGGGCGCACTCCGCAGCGGTTGCCATGTTCACGCCTCCATCCACCTCAATCCGGAAATCTAACCCCATCTCTTTTCTCCACTCGTAAACCTGCTGGACCTTCGGCACGCATTCCTCGATGAACGACTGCCCCCCAAAGCCTGGATTCACGGTCATCACCAGAAGCAGATCGATCTTGTCCAAGAACGGCTTGACCTTGTCGATCGCAGTCGGCGGGTTGACAGCCAGTCCAACCTGTTTCTCGAGCGAACGAATTTTCCAAAGCAGCGATGACACCCGATCCTCAAGCTCGACGTGAACCGTTATGAGATTCGCCCCCGCCGAAGCGAACGGCTCTAGCAGAATCTCCGGCTTGGAGCACATGAGATGCGTATCGAAAAAAAGGTCAGAGTGGGGGCGGGCATCGGCGACGACCTGCGGGCCGAACGTCAGGTTGGGGACAAAGTGTCCGTCCATGATGTCCAGATGAACCCAGTCCGTTCCGCTTTTTTCGACTCGCTTGAGCTCGCGGGCGAACTTACTGAAATCACCCGCGAGAATGGAAGGTGCAATGACCATGGGCTGCATAACCTACGGAGGCACAGTTCAAGTGGCAAGATTCTTAACCCCCAACACGACGCATGATGCGCGTCATCTCGATGGCTGTCCGGGCGGCCTCGATGCCTCGGTTGTGACGGGCGTCTAGGCATCGCTCCCGGGCCTGCTGCACATTCTCGAGCAGTAAGACCTCATGAATCACCGGCAACGAATGCTCGACCTGCAACTGTGCCAGGGCGCCGGTCACCGCTTGACCAATGTTCTCGGCGTGCGTGGTTTCGCCGCGAAGGATGACGCCGAGGCAGAGAATCGCATCAATCGGGTTGGTCAGGCGCTTGGTCAGGGCCGATGCCACAGCCGGTATCTCAAATGCGCCGGGCACTCGAACGACTTCCGCCGTGACCTTGGCCTTGGCCAGTTCAGCCTTGGCGGCGCGCAGCATCGAGTTGACATAACGGGCATTGTAGCGCGAGGCAACAATGGCGACTCGTGTTCCGGCCGCGCTACTCGGCTTGCTTTTAGATGCTTTTTTTAGCATGGATCAGTCAACGAGGAAGGTGCCCTGCGAGGTTGATGCCTTGACGGACTTGGGCAACGCCTTCGGATCGAATCGTAACACCAGTGAGTGTTTACCTGCGGTCAAGCTGGTTTTAATCTCACCGGCAGTTTCCACTACTCGACCGTCGATCCAGACCTTGGCGTCGTCAGCGCCGTCTAGTTTCAACGTTACTTCGCCGGCTTGCGCCACTTCAAATTCTGTCCCAGCGTACACACCAATCACTCCGATCCATTGGCCGGCATTGGTGCCCTTTCTTAGCATGTCATCAGTCAGGCGGCCATCGACGAGCGAGTTCACAGCCAGCCAGCGTTTGCGATTGATGCCCCCATCCGCGATCCGATCGTCGCCAAACTGCTGGTCGCGATGGTTCGCCGCGCGCAACCGCCACACGCGGGCGACGTTGCCCTTCGAGGCGTCAAACGCGCCGGACTTGCCTAGGCGACTCATAAAACTGAACAGATCGATTTGATCCTGCCGATCTAAACGGTCGATCAGTCCGGACGGCATCAGCGAGTTGCCCTGCGTGCGCTTGCGGACATTCGCCTTGGCGATGACAGTTGACTGGTTGGCGACATTGCGAAGGATCAATTGTGTATCATCCTCGCGCTCGAGCATTCCAAACAAAACCTGGCTGTCCCTCGTCTCAACAACGAGCGAGTGGTAGCCCTCCTTGATTTTTCGGTTCGGGTAGTAAAGCGACTCGACCAAGTAATCGAGTGGAGCGCTCGCGCCGATGGACGTCAAGTCCGGGCCAACTTTGCCGCCCGCGCCACCGATGGCGTGGCAGCCTACGCAGCCGAGTTCGAGTTTGCGATAAACCAACTCGCCTCGAACCGGGTCGCCGGTCTTCTCCACTGCCCGGGTCAGCGCGAGAATTTCACTCCTCGACAGGGTGATGTCCTCATCCTTCAGGCCGGCACTGCGCGGCAGCGCAAGCGCCAACGACTGCAAATTGCGCCCTCCCTCCCGGATCGCACGCAGCCCCGCCTTGGCGGCCACCTTGGAGAAGCCTTTCCGGGGCAATGCCTTGGCCAAGGCTGTCTCGGCATTTTTGACGCCTAGCAAAGCGCGCCAAAGCTTAAGCGCTGTCTGCTCGTTTTTGGTGTCGCCAAGCGCCTCAACGGCCATCGGTGCCGCTTGGTTGATATCCAAAATACTCAAGGCCGCGACCGCCATGTGGCGCGCCTCAGGATTGCCTTTCGCTTGGCCAAGCGGCTTGAGGATATCCACGGCCCCGGCGCCACCGATTTCGCGGATGGCGTTGACTGCTGCCTGACGTACCGGCGTGGCGGTTTCCACGCCACCGGCGAGCCTGGCCAATTCAGCAAACTTAGGGCCAAGCCCCTTCCACGTTCCCGCCAAGCCAAGCGCTGCCACTTGCACCGCCTGGTCTCCGCTGGCGAAATAGTTGGCGATGCTTTCGCTCGACGCGCCGGGGCGAAGATTACGCAAACGCGATGCATGGTTGAGCGCGTTCAATGCGCGCACCTGTCCATTTGCGGACAGCGAATCGGTAATAAGTTGGGAGTGGAGTTGCTTCAACTCGGTCGTCGTCCCGGCGCGGCCGATGATCTCAATCCACGAGCCGTCCTCGGGGATGGTTTTGCCTTTTAGAAAGACGCCGAGCACTTCGCTGGCCTTGTCGGCAGTGATTGACTTGAGCGCAAACTCAAGTTGATGTTCGCGGCCGGCCGGCGTCCACAAGCCGGCCCGCACCATCTCCAGCCAAGGTTCCTCGATCTCCCTCATGCTGAGCCAAGCGGCGTAGTCGAGATGCTTGTCGGTCGGCTTGTCGAGCACGCTCAATGCGGCGCTGACCGATTTCCGGGTTGGCTTGCGGGTAACCGCACGCAGGGCTGCAAGTCGCGGACGTGGGTGCACGTCGGCGATGCGCTTGGTCAAGCGCGACTCGGCGTCTGTGATGCGATCCGCCCACTCATCGAGCACTTGGACCGCAGCGGTGCGAACCCGGCCGTCCTTGGCCTCGAGCAGCTTGTCGAGCAGCGCATCGTCAACCAAATCCAATCCCTGATAAACCCACAACGCCTCAAGCTGAGCCTGCTCGTCCGTTTGCGCTGCCGCCCATTTCCTCAAATCAGACAACACCTTGCCGGCACCGCGTTCTCTGAGAACACGCCGGGCCTTTTCGCGGTTAAAACCGTTTGGCGAAGTAAGCATTGCCAAGAGAGCGCTGTTGTCGAGGCGGGTGAAGTCTGTCTTTTTGACGAGCGGCCGCTCCTTGACCGTCACACGCCAGATGCGCCCGTGGACGTGGTCGCGACGTTCGTCACGGAAGTCCACCTCACCGTGTTGAATGATGGGGTTCGACCAGTCGGCGATATAGAGCGCTCCATCGGGGCCTAACTTGATATCAATTGGGCGAAAATCAACACTGTCCGAACGCAACACATCCGGCATCTCCTGAGTGACGTAACTCGAGTCCTTGTCGCTGATCTTGAACCGGACAATACGATGCGCGCGAAAGTCGCAGGTTATCGCGTCGCCCTGCCAGTCGTCCGGGAAGTGCGCGCTGCGGACAATCTCAAGTCCGCAAAATTTCGGGTAACGCCCCGGACTCACGCTGTTGAGTAACTTGGGTGCACGAGCGTAAGTGAAATACATCGCGCCCGGCACGCCGTAGCTGAGCCCCTGCCCTCCAGCGCCGTCAGTGACAAAGGATTGGCCGAACGTATCGTAGTGGTGCCCCCACGGATTGCAAAAGCCGCGAAGGAAAACCTCAGCCTTGAGTGTCTCGGGCCGCAGTCGCCACACGCCGCCGCTCTCGAGGCGCAACACCTCGTGCGGCGTCTCCATGTGCGTCCGGATGTAAATCGACTGGTTGAAGTACAGACGTCCATCGAAGCCCCAGCGCAGTGTGTGCAAAATGTGATGCGTATCCTCGGTGCCGAATCCGGACATCACCACACGGGTCTTGTCGGCCTTGCCATCGCCATTCGTATCCCGCAGATGAAGCAGCTCGGTACTTTGAGCAACATAAACCCCACCGTCCCCCGGCTCGATGCCAGTTGGTATCAGTAGGTTCTCGGCAAAGACGGTTGACTTGTCTGCTTTGCCATCGTTATCGGTGTCCTCCAGCACGAGCACCTTGTCGGCCGCCATCTCGCCCGGTAAAATCTGAGGATACGCCTCGGAACTCGCCACCCAGAGACGGCCCTTTGCGTCGAAGTTCATCTGGATCGGCTTGGCCAGAAAAGGGTTTTGCGCAAAGAGATTAATCTCGAGACCTTCGCCCAGGTCGAACCCCGGCAATGGCTGCGGCTTGTACGGCTTTGCCTTGGCAACCGGCTCAGGTTTTTTAGCATCTTCGCTTGGCTTGTTTTTTTCCCACTCCACAGTGGGCAATAGCTGGAATTTCCGGGGAATAGTTTTGCTCAACTCAAAAATCGACTGCTCCTTCTGCCGAATCAACGGCTCGAAGCGGGCCACCTCCTTATAGTTGTTGCCCTGTTCATGTTTCCGAAACCCCCAAAGGTAGGCCTGGTTTTGCGGTCTCGACCGGTGAAAATATAACTCGTTCTTCTCAACGATCAGGCTGCGTAGTCTTTCGACCTGATCCACATCCGGCCCACCATCAATGAACGCTCCCTCTGCCCATTCCTTGACATCCGCGGTGTGGATTTCTACGCCATCAGCAGCAAGAGTGAAACTGCCCTCAGGCAGACCCATAAACTGAATCCGACCAATGGCTGTCCGTTGCATAAACGCGGTGTCCTTTTGAGGATGCGAATAAAAAGGAGGCAACGCATCGAACTGCCCGCCCAAAGTCATCCTGTCGTCAGTAATCTTGATGTCGCTTAACTTGATCCCGTAACCTCCCTGCCGTTCGGTTCCGTCCGAAAGAACGCCAAACCGAAAATTTGATGGTGTTAAACTAAACGAGTATTCTGCAACTCTCGCCAACACCCAGTAACCGTAGTCATTCAGGTGAATGCCGTCCGTGGTCATGTGGGCAGCTGTGTCCGCCCCCGAAGTACGCAGGTAACGGTAGAGATCCACAAACCAGGCATTATTCTCCCTAGCCAAGTCGCCGATTACTTCACGGTATTTTTCGAGGTTACTGTTATGCACTTTCCCATCGGGCAGTTTACCTCCGAGATTCTCATGGGAAATCGGGCTCATGAACACAAGGCGTAACGGGTTCTTTTTCCCCGCGCTACTCTTGATGTGTTCCACCAACCGTAGGTAGTCCGACTTAAACTTGTCGAGCGAACTGCCGTCGAGCGAACTGGCCATGCCGTATCCGATCACCGCTACCGTGGGCTTTATGTTGACGATCTGTTTTTTCAACTGAACCCACCCCTCGTTGGCAGGCTCGTGACCGGCCTGCAGCGTCCCCAAGCCGTCACGGGCGATGCCAGCTGGCGTGTCCCCACTCCAGCCGATATTGAGGAAATTTAGTTTCTTGCCGCTGTTCCCAGCCGTTAACCGTGACTCGAGATAGCCGTGCTTCTGCATCTGCTCGATCAACCCGTCGCCGATCAGCATCACCCGATCGCCACTGATAAAACCGAGTTTTTCAGACTTGGGTCTGAACACCTTCAGACGCCGGCTTGGGAGGCGATTTGGGTTTCGCCGCCGTACCGGAAAAGGGGACGGCCTTACTCGACTTCTTAGGTATTGGCTTGGGTGCCGGAGCCGTCAACAGAACCGGCTTCGAGATTTTTTGTTTTTTTGGCTGAGGCGCTTGCCCAAGCGCTTGGCCGGTTACGGCAGTAGCACACGCCAAAAGGACTGAACAGAATAGCTTCATTTTGTTTTTCAAATTATAGGCGTTTATCTGCCAAGAATGGCAGCCTCGACTGCCTCGGCCATCAGTTTGGCGCCAGCGGCGTTCGGGTGGATTTTATCAGGGAACATCTCCGGTTTACCGCTAAGCACGGAGTACAGGTCGATGACCGGCAACCCTTTGCGCCTGGCCAAGGCCTGCACCTTGGGAATGACGCCCTCGACGACACTCTTCTCGCTTATGCCCCAGCGCGTTTGATAAACCGGGGCGGGCGAACACAGCCAAATCTTCGGCTTGGCTGGTAGGGCGGCGAAGTGGTCGATCATTGCCTCGTAGTCGGCAGCGTATTGAACAGCGTGTTTCCAGTTTTGCGGCTTGGTATCGTTGGTGCCCAGCTTGATGACCACCACGTGCGGGTCAAAATTCGTCGCCGCCTTGAACGCGGGTGTCTTCCAGTAACTAAAATCACCGGCCTTCAGCAAAGTCGCCCCACTGACACCGAAATTGCGAACTTCAAACATCTCCCCCAGCGAGCGGCCAAGCACGACCGGATAATTGTCATTCTTTCGATCTTTAATCCCCGCGCCGAACGTAATGCTGTCCCCCACGCAAGCCACGCGAATCGTCTCATCGTAGTCAGCGGGCGTAACAGCTTGTCCTCGCCTGGCTCCGGTTGTCATGCAGCCAGCAGCAACAACGAGCAGCGAGACAATAGCAGCCTGTAAAAAAATTGGTTTCTTCATGTTAAACACGTCAATAAAACGCAATCGAACGCCGGCTGGCAAGCCAGCGATGATCCGAGGGCTTGGTTTTGCTTGGGGTAACGTCCCTTGGCGGGTAGCTTCTCGCCGCAATATGAAGGTGTTTGTTACAGGGGGCGCTGGTTACATCGGCTCAATTTGTGTGGAGGAATTGCTGAACGCCGGCCATCAGGTCACGGTGTTTGACAACTTGTCGGAGGGACATCGCATGGCCGTCGATGAGAGGGCACAATTCATAGAGGGCTGTCTCAGTGACCGCGAAACCATCCTCAACGCCGTCGCCGCCGACCAATCGGAAGCCGTCATGCACTTCGCTGCGTTCGCGCAGGTTGGCGAGTCGATGACCGATCCGTCAAAATATTTCCGCAACAACGTCGCCAACGGTATCAACCTGCTCGACGCCGCCGTCGAGGCCGGCGTGAAAAAATTTATCTTCAGCTCCACCGCCGCCACCTACGGCATGCCGGACACCGGACCGATCACTGAGCAGGAACCTCAGAAGCCAATCAACCCGTACGGCGAAAGCAAGCTGATGTTCGAGACGATACTCAAATGGTACCGCGAGTTGCACGGACTGGAGTTTGTGGCGTTCCGCTATTTCAACGCCGCCGGTTGCAGCGAGAAACTTGGCGAAGAGCGCCGAGTCGAGACGCACCTCATCCCCAACGTGCTGCGCGTTGCACTTGCCCAAAAGAAGGAATGCCGTATTTTCGGCACCGACTACCCCACTCCGGACGGCACCTGTATTCGCGACTACATTCACATCGTCGATCTCGCCCAGGCTCACATACTCGCGCTCGAGTCAGGAAAATGTGGTTTTTACAACCTCGGCAACGGCGAGGGCTACTCCGTCCGGGAAGTGATCGAGACCTGCAGACAAGTCAGCGGCAAACCGATCCCCGCCATCGAGGAAGCGCGTCGTGACGGCGACCCAGCCCGGCTCATCGCCGGATCCCAAAAGGCCATCGACGAACTCGGCTGGAAACCGCGCTACGCCACTCTCGAACAGATCGTGGACTCGGCATGGCGCTGGCACTCAGCCCACCCCAACGGATACTCCAGCTAAGCCATGTCCCCAAGCACCGACTATCTCGAAAAATGCCGCGAGTTGGTAAATCACGCGATTGACCAAGCGAGTGTCATAAGCAAGGCCGCCGATTGGTTCGCCGAAACAATCCTCGCCGGACGCATGGTGCACCTCTTCGGATCCGGTCACAGTCGCATCATGGTCGAGGAAATGTGGCCGCGCTACGGCTCGTTCCCCGGATTCAACCCGATTGTCGAGCTGTCACTTACTTTTCACAACTCGGTCGTAGGCGCGAACGGCCAACGGCAGGCTATGTTTCTCGAGAACACACCCGGCTTGGCCAAACGTATATTGAGAAACTACGATTTATCGCCGATCGACTCTGCACTCGTCGCCTCGTCCAGCGGCTGCAATGTCGTCCCGATCGAGATCGCGCAGGAGTTTCAGCAGCGCGGCGTCAAGGTCGTCGCGCTGATCAGCCAGCGACATTCTGAGGCCAGCGAGAGCCGGCACGAGTCCGGCAAGAAACTGCATGACTTCGCCGACCTCGTCCTCGACACCGGCGCGCCGGTTGGAGACGCAATGACCACTATAGACGGCATGGACACGCCCGTATCACCCGGCTCGACCGTCGGCGGCTGCATGCTGGTCAACGCCCTCAAGGCCGAAGTAGCTGCACGGCTCGTCAAAGCTGGCCAACCGCCCAAGGTGCTTACCGCCGGCGCTATCGTCGGCAACGAACGGGCCACCGAGTTGTTCGAGGCCGCCTACGACGAGCACGCCCGCCGCTTGGCCAAGCTCTACGAGAACCTCGGCAATGACTGAGCGCCTGCTCAAGCGCCAAGCTTGAAGTCACCGCCAAGCGCTGCTTGAATCCCTTTACAATGAAAGAGCAACCGCTTCGCACGACCGTCATCGGCAGCTACCCCTTCCCCGGCTGGCTTGAGTTCGCCTGCCAAGGCCTCGAGAAGTTCGGCGATGCTGACCGCGAGGAGATGATCGATGATGCTGTCGTCACCGCCGTCAATGATCAACTCACCGCCGGGCTCGACGTGATAACCGACGGTGAGCAGACGCGGCTCGACTTCAACCTGTCGTTTTACGGCTTCCTCGAGGGCATCGAACTTGAGAGTGCTCCGCCTCGCCGGTTCGGCCCACCGGCCCACGACCAACGTGGTAAACACAAAATCAGTTGCCCAATCGAAGCACCCAAAGGCTTGGGCACGGTCGATGATTTCAAACGCCTCCAGCGCCTGGCCAGGGTCGATGCCACTCTTAAAGCCAGCGTCCCCGGCCCTTACACACTCGCCGGCCGGCTGCTGCCCAATCGGTCCTACCCTGACCGCTGGGCGATCACGGAGGAATTGATCCCAATCGTCGCGCAAGAACTAAAGGATCTAGTCGCCGCCGGCTGCGTGGAGATCACCGTCGATGAGCCGTCGATGAGCTGCTACGCGCACAAGGAGGACACCAAGCGGTTTGTCGATATTTTCAACCGCACCGTCGAGCCGGCCGTCGGCAAGTGCCGACTGTCCACTCACCTTTGTTTCGGTAATTACAAGGGGCACGCTGTCGGGCTCCGCCAGTACGCACCGATGTTTCCCGACTTCCTCGGATTCAACGTGGACGAACTGCACCTCGAGATGGCCAGCCGCGAGTTTTCGGAGCTGGAACTCATCGGTGAAATTGCCAAGCACAAGGACGTCGCCGTCGGCATCATCGACGTGAAAAGCTACTACATCGAGACAGTCGAGGACATCGCCGGGCGCGTGCGCCGCTGCCTCGAGTTTGCACCGGCTGATCGCCTCGCGTTCGCGCCGGACTGTGGCCTCAGCCAGACCGCCCGCTGGGCCGCGAAGCAAAAGCTGCAAAACATGGTCGAGGGCGTCGAACTCGTCCGCAAGGAAGTTAGCGCCGCATGATCAAGCCGGCCTTGCAGGGCGAAGCATTACTCGCCGACGTCCGTGCCGCCGCCAGCTCACAGGATGACCTGCATATTTGGTGGCTTGGGCAAAGTAGCTTTCTAGTCCAATGGCGCGGCAACCACCTGTTGTTCGACCCTTACCTCTCCGACTCGCTCTCTCGAAAGTATGCCGCCACTGAGAAGCCGCACACACGCATGAGCGAGTTGGTCATTTCGCCGGACTCGCTGGACTTCATCGACCTCACTACCTCAAGCCATAATCACACCGACCATCTCGACGGCGAGACGCTGACCGCTCTCATGCGGGTAAATCCTGAGATGCAAATTCTAGTGCCGGCAGCAAACCGCACTTTCGCCGCTGACCGCTTAGGCGTGGCCCCAGAACGACTAGAGGCCATAGATGCCGGGCAGTCGATCAATCTTGGTTCGTTTGAGTTGCACGCCGTACCGGCCGCGCACGAGGCCTTGGCCAAGGATGACCTCGGCCGTCATCAATACGTCGGCTACGTAGCTAAACTTGGCCCGTGGACAATTTATCACAGTGGCGACACCATTCTTTATGACGGCATGGAAGAGATATTGCTGCAGTGGAAAATCGATGTTGCGCTACTGCCGATCAACGGCCGCCGCACCGAGCGCCGGGTCGCGGGTAATTTGTGGGGGCACGAAGCGGCCAACTTGGCCAAGTCCATAGGTGCGCGAATGGTAATCCCGTGCCACTACGAGATGTTCGAGTTTAACACAGAGACCCCGGAGGAATTCGAAACCAACTGCCAAATGCTAGGCCAACCTCACAAAACCATTCGTGCCGGGCAGCGCTGGAGCAGTTTCGGTCTGAAGTAAACCCGGGAGGAGGATGGTACGCCCGGCAGGACTCGAACCTGCAACATCCAGTTTCGGAAACTGACGCTCTATCCAATTGAACTACGGGCGCAATCTGTAAGTACCGGGGCTGTGTAAATCACAAGAACCGAACACCGCTTATGTGTGCATTAATTTCGAGCAGTTTTCAAGGGTTTTTTCCTCCAACATCATATGTATTAGTTAGTGAAAAGAAAAACCCGTTGGCTGCATAGCCAACGGGTTGAATCAAAATAGAGGTGGATCACTTCGGCCAAACGGGTTACTCACCAACAACTTTGTAGTTTATTACTGCGTTGTCGTCCTTTAACTCAATCGAGCTGATTTCCAATTTTGAGTCATCACCAGCCAGCAGCCTGTAAAAGCGCATAGCACCTGCTGCAGCTACCGTAATGGTTTTTGCATTTTCATCGATGACTGCATCCGCCTCGGCCTCGAACGGTCCCAATACGCTAGTAGCGGAAATCAGAGTAATGGCTGTCACTGGTTCCAACTTAACCTGTGCGGTTACAACAGTCTTCAGTCCGCCAGCATCCTCCACCTCAATGTCTATCGTGAAATCACCGGCACTGGCTTTCGTCGTGTACCAGAGAAACACTCCGTTGAACCCGTTTCTTATCTTCTTCTTGAATCCACTCGGGTTGTTCAATGCCTTGTATTTAAGCTTACCACCTTCTGGATCTGTAGCGCTAACCGTGAAACCTACATCAGCTCCAACCTTGGCGATAATCGGTTCAATAGGTTCAACTGTTGGAGGTTTGTTTGCACTTACCGTCACTTCAAGGGTTCCACTTGTAAGCCCGTCCCGGTCATCGACAGCGAAGATTGTAACAGTGTAAGTGGCATCCTCCGCATCTTCGGGCACTGACCACTGGATTAGGCCAGAAACAGAAATCTGCATTCCCTCGGGCGCATCCCTCAAGAGGTACTTCAACTTATTATTATCCCCATCGGGATCATCAGCAGTTACTTGGACCTCGAGACTCTCCTCTGGTTTAACTGTCACCGGTTCGAGGACTGCCATTGTTGGAAGCTCATTTATCCCCAGGGTAACTTGAACGGTAACAACTGACTTGAGTCCAGCGGCGTCCGCAACTTCAATGTCTATCTGGTACTCCCCATCAACTCCATTGTCTGTCGTCCAAATGAAATTGTTGTTTATACCATTTTCGGCTCCGCCCTCGAATCCATCTGGATTATTCAGCGCCGTGTAGGTTAGTTCGCCACCCTCCGGATCCGAGGCGGCAATCGTAAACTCAAGCTTGTCGCCAATCTTAAGAACAAATGCATCAACCGACTCAACCACAGGAGCTCCATTAACAACTATCTTAATTTGCTGGCTCGCACTCTCTCCAAAGGAATCAGTCACAACCGCGTCGGCTGTGTACTCACCACTGTGAGTTCCGGTTTGGGTCAACCAAGTCACCAAGCCATCCTGGGACACCTGCATTCCCGCCGGTGCATTAACGAGATTGTAGACCAGAGTAGCATTGTCATCGTCTACATCGTTCACATCCAATTGAATGTTCACACTTTCACCAGCTAACAGATTCACTTGGGAAACCGCAGCTATCGTTGGAGCAACATTAGCCTTCACAGTGACCTTTGTAAGCAACTCTCCCTTCATTCCACGAGAATCAGTTGCAATGAACCGAACATCGTAACTCCCAACCTGATTACTCGCAGGTGTCCAACTGAATCCCGTAGCGGCGTCATAGGTTGCGCCCGCCGGCAATCCACTTGCAGTCAAAACCAAAGCTCCGTCATCGGGATCAGTGACAACAGGCTTAAAGGTCAGTAAACTTTGTTCCTTTACTGACTGCGAACCAAGATCCTCCCACTTAGGTGTACTGTTAACGCTGACGTTGAAATTCCGACCCGCAGCCAGACCATCCTGGTCAATCACAAGAACCCTGACATTATATGATTTTCCATCATCACTGATACCTACTGTCCATTGGATTAGACCGTTATTCGATATGCTCATCGTTTCTGGTCCATTTTGAATCCCGTACTTTAGTTTAGACAGATCGCCCTCGTCACCGGCAACCACTTGAACCTCATAGACATCCCCGATGGACAGTACCGAAGGAGAAATCGCTGCAATTGTCGGCGGGGAGTTAACCAGTAAGAGCGCTTCGTTACTCACCTGGAAACCAACCGAGTTCGCAATGATGACGGTATAATAACCTTCATTGGCTTTCGTGGCATTTTTAATAACGAGTGTGTTGTTAATCTCACCGTCAAGAGCAACACCGTCCTTCTGCCACTGGAAGGTCTTGGGGCCACTGCCTGAAGCCAAGGCAAACATTGTCGAGGAATCCCCAGCCAATATCTCAGCGCCAAGAGGCTGAAAGCTTATAGAGATCGGCTCATCGACAATCACCTCAGCATCACGACTCGCGACAGCTTCTGTCGAGTTGCTAACCTTTACGTGATAACTGCCGCTGTTTGCACGCGTCATCTCTGGCAGTTCTAAACCGGATCCGATAGCCCCATTGATCTTATTGACACCAAAATACCATTGGTAGGCGTAAGGACCACTGCCACTAGCGACAACACTCATATTTAGCGTTTTCGAAATGGCAACATGAGTGTCATTTGGCTGAACGGTAATCTCCAACGGAAGAAGTACATTCAGGCTAGCAGACTCACTGGCAACTGCGCCATAGGTGCTTTGAACGATCACCACATAGTCTCCGTCATCAGACGCTTCGGCTGAATCAATGGTCAACGTATCATCAGTTGCTCCATTTATTTCAACACCATCGTGCTGCCACTGGAAAGTGAATGGGGCTGTACCCGTAACCTCAACTGTGAACACGGCACTTCTGCCCTTCTCAACCGTCCTCTCAATCGGTTGTGTAGCAATCGCCGGAGGGAGATTGATCACCACAGTTGCCGAATCACTCGTTGCAGTACTTACCGAGTTGTTCAAGACCACATGATAGTTCCCTTGGTTGGCGGCACTAACATTGCTTATCTGCAACGAAGACTGTGTCGCACCGACTATGGCAGCTCCATCTTGATACCATTGATAACTGATTGGGCTTGAACCATTGGCAGCGACATCAAGAACGAGCAATGCACCTGCAACCACCGACTGCCCCAGTGGGTTTACAGTCACTGTCAGCGGTGTCAGCACTCGAACATCAACTGATTGACTGTTAGTGATTCCAGCCTCGTTGGAAACCTCGACCGAATAGCTGCCTTCGTCAGACAACTTTAAGCCTACAAGATCCAGAGAAGTCTGGGTCTGCCCATCCAGAACAACTCCATCCTGACGCCACTGATAGGAAACAGTTCCGGAACCAATCGCTTCCACGCTCAGTGAAATATCTCCGCCCACCAACACCGCACCTCCTGTTGGCTGAGTCTGGATAACCGGCGGCGCAACAACAGTCACACTTGCTGTTTCGCTTGTGGCAGAACCCGCTGCGTTAGAAACAGTAACATGATAACTGCCTGAATCACTTGAGGTTACAGCAGAAATCGAGTAAGCGGATCCAGTTCCACCTGAAATCTTTCCGCCATCCTTATACCACTGATATTCGAGGCTCTCCCCAACCGCTGAAACGGACAACAACAGGCGGGCGGACTGCCCAATCGTTTTGCCGCTTGGCGAGCCAGTAATAGTCGGCGGTGAAATTACACTGATTTGAATAACGGCACTCACCGTCGTCCCGACTGTATTAGTCACTTCAACCGTGTAATCACCCGCATCCGTGCTGCCTACACTGCTTAAAGTAAGAGAATTACTCACTGCCCCGGTGATTGAGATACCATCACGCTTCCACTGGTAACTCATCGTTAGGCTGTTGGAAGCCGAAACTGACAATTCAACATTTGACCCGGCTATTGCAGAAGTGGAATTTGTCAGGGAAGCAATCGCCGGAGCAGTGTCAACCGCCACCGCAGCTACATCACTTAAAACACTTCCTGCTGGGTTCGTTACAACTACCTGGTAATTCCCGGCTGATGCTGCGTTGAGATCCACCAAACTCAGAGAAGCCGATGTGGCTCCTATAACTTTCTCACCATCATGCATCCACTCATATGTGATTGGATCGGAGCCGACCGCAGATACCGCCAGTGAAACACTTCCACCAACAACACCACGCACGTCCGCCGGCTGCGTCTCTAGGCTAACCGGCTGTACAACCCGTACCGGGATCACGTCACTTGTGGTTGTGCCCGCAAAGTTGCTGACCTCAACCGTGTAATCCCCTGCATCAGCGTATTGCAGATTGGCCAAGCTCAATTTGGATGATGTCGCCCCATCAATGATGTTGCCGTCACGGCGCCATTGGTATGTCAATTCCGCGTCTGCCAGCGGATTACTGGCAATCACTTCCAAGGTCACTGATCCACTTAACAGCCCATCGGCATTCTCAGTAAGAGAACTCAACGTCGGCACCTTCGCCAACTCGTGGTTCAACTGTACAGTGCCCGTTTCACCCCCGACACCATCCACAGCAACGAGGTAAGTCACTCCCTTCTCTGCGCTAAACACCACCTCACTGTCCTGCCCGTCGTCACCGCTGTCATTGTCGCTGGCCACTTCTGTTATGGCATCCCACCCAGTCCCGCTACCTACCTGGTAGATTGCCAATACTGTGTTAAAATTACTCTTGTCCGTATTTATCTTGGCCGTGCCACTCTCATCCGGTGTGAATGTCGTCCATGCGGAAGCACCACCCGTGGTACCAGCATGATTAGGCTCACCCGGATCCTTAGCCGCCCCCGTGGTGCTGTAAACCGTTGCACCGCTAAACGAGAACTCACCCGGCTTCTTCTGGATCTTCCGTAACTTCGCAATCAAACGGGGTAGCAAATCAGGGCCGCCAAGAATCACTTCATTCTGGTTTGCATCGGCGCCATCAAGCTTGGTGAGATCCAGCTTCGTGTTGACCTCGACTTCAGGCGCATCCTTGACAAGATTTATTGTAAGTTGAGCAACCTCACTCACCACTGATTCGCCGCCGGAGATCACCTTGACTGAATAGGCACCCGCATCAGTAGTCTTCAGATCCTCTAGAACAAGGCTCTTCGAAGATTCACCCACGATCCAACTCCCTTCCTTGAACCAAGCGTATGACACACCGGTTTCCAATTCCAAGGAAACATCGAACTTTACTTGACTACCAACCAATCCGCTTTGGGACTCGGTTGTGTTGTGATAACCGGCAGCGCCGAATCTGTCACTTCAAGCACCCAACCCAAAGCCACATCACCTGAGGCCCCATTATAACCGTCTATCGCCACATGATAGACTGTATCCTTGATCGCGTTGAATCGAAGCCTGCTTGTCAGGTAACCCCCTGAATCGGCATCCGACGCTCTTAAAATCAACGAATCAACTGTGCTTCCGGTGTAGACAGCAAGAGTCGTGTCAAATGTACTGCCTTCAGTGGAAAAGGTTACGATACCATTGTCTGATGCTGTCCAGCTTGTCCAGACTGACGCAGTGTGAACCGTACATTGCTACCCCGGTAACTCCCCGTGCTACCGCCAGATGCTACTGAAGTTGCAAAGCTATCACCCAATTGAATCGCATCTGCCTTGACCCTTAGATTCATAGAGTTGCTGTACAAGGCGCCGCCCTCACTACCCACGTTTAAGCTGTAGCTACCAGAGTCAGCCAGTGTGACGTTACTCAATACCAGTGTCTGCTCGGTTTCCCCTGAAATATTGACACCGTTCTTTAGCCACTGATAGTTGAACGTACCAAAACCAGAAACAGGAGCAGTCAAAGTGACGGTCGAACCCGGATCAACCTCTTTCAAGGCATCCAGATCACCCACGCTTGGCGGCAACAATACCTCGACTGTAGCAGGCAAACTGGTCACATCCCCAACTTCATTGCCAACCACCACGCTGTAGCTACCGGCATCAGAAACACCGGCATCAACAATCTGAAGTGTGGTTGCAGTCGCTCCATCAACCGCGGCACCATCCTTGTACCACTGATAGGCAATGGGCCCTGTGCCACTTGCCAAAATGCCTAACTCATACGGTTGCCCCTGCCGAATCTGGGTTGATACAGGCTGGGTGACAACGATAACAGGCTGGGCAACACGCAGTGTGGCCGTCTGACTGATTTGATCACCCGCAGAATTGCTGACCAGAACCTGATAGCCTCCTGTATCAGACGTGGCAACACTGCTGACCGTGTGGCTCGCCGATGTCGCTCCTGTAATCTTTTCTCCGTTCTTGATCCACTGATATGTTAGCGGATCCGTCCCGGTCGCAGTGACCGAAAGGGTCACACTCGCACCTGTCGGGGCAGTCCGCCCCTGCGGTTGCGCAGTTATCGCCACAGGCGTCGTAATGGTCACAACGGCGCTATCGCTGGATGCCGATCCGGCCTCGTTCGTAACCGAGACCGAATATGTCCCGGCATCAGACTCAATAACAGAATCAATGACCAGCGATTCAGACGTCTGACCAGCAATGGCCTGATCGCCCTTTAGCCATTGATAGAACAGTGGCTTAGTTCCTGTTGTCTCGACCCGCATAACAAGACTATCTTCTACCAGGCCATCAAATGGTCTTGGTTGTAATGTAATCTTCGCTGGAACACTTAACTTAAGAATTGCACTGTCGCTTATGTCAGTTCCAGCCTGGTTACTTACATGCACTTCATATGTGCCCCTATCCACGACCTGTGCATCAAGAATGTTCAACGACGCCCGTGTTCCGCCTGCCACCTTCGTACCATTTTTATACCATTGGTAACTGACCGGCTCACTTCCAGTCGCCTGAATTGTAAGCACCGCATTCGCGCCCTGTATGACTGTTGTGCCAACCGGTTGCTGCACAACCGTCACCGGCTCAACTACCGATACCTCGATAAGGGTGCTCCTTGCATTACCAACTGCATTGACAACCTCGACCTGATAGAAGCCAGCATTCTGAGCCGTTACATCAACAATACTTAATTCAGAATTACTCCCAGACGAATAGAGGTCTCCTCCCCTGTACCAGTTATAGGTAAGGGGTTTTGTTCCGCTGGCGCTCACCTGTAGATTTAATGTTCCTCCGGCAAGCAACTCTGTGTCCTCAATTGAATGAACCAACCTGGGAGCAACACTCACACTCAACTTAGAGTTGTTACTGCTGGCTACTCCCCCTTTGTTAGAAGCCTTAACCTGATAAGTACCGCGATTCGTTTCGGACACTATCCCGATCTCATATACTGAATCTGTTGCCCCAACAATTGGGCTACCTCCGTAGAACCATTGATAACTAATTGGACTTGTTCCGATTGCCTCAACACTGAACCTGGCAATCGAACCTTCGCCAACTGTCACATTCTCGAGATAACTCAAATCTTACAGGAGTAATCACATCAAGTAACACAGCTTCACTCTCAACAGATCCACCGCGATTCAAAACCAACACACTATAACTCCCAGCATCCGAGTCCGCTACTGAATCAATTACGAAACTGTCTCCACCAGCACCATCCACAAGAACTCCGTTCTTGTACCACTGATAAGTCAAAGGCTTGCTGCCACCTGCAAACACACCGAGTTCAACTGAATTGCCCAAAATTACCGTTTGCACAACTGGTGCCTGATGAACCCGCTCAGCCAGAAACTTCGTAATGGTAGGACCCGCAACTACATCCAGCCTGGCCATGCTGCTCTTGATTGAACCCACCGGATTTGTGATCTCTACCTGATAAAGACCTGAATTCTCGCTCTCCAGTTGATTCAGTTTTAACAACGCGTCATTCGCATCTGCTAGAAGCGCTCCTCCCTTGAACCACTTATAACTTACCGGGCCGCTACCGCTTACCCCGACCTCAAGCCGTGCTTTGCCACCAATCATCGACATCGTGTCCTCTAAGTCACTGAGCAATTGTAATGGGACATTCACAGTCAATCTCGCAGAATCGCTGGTCGCTTCTCCTGCAATGTTGGTAAGCTTTACACTATAAGACCCTGAATTCTGACTATCTACGTTGCTCAGGTTGAGGTCTGCGCTTGTCGCACCGTCGATAGCATCTCCCTGATAGTACCATTGATAGGTAATCGGCTGAGTCCCGCTCACGGCAACTGAGAAACCAGTATCTACTCCTTTTTCAACAGACTTATCGCCAGGTTGACGATTGATCAATGGAGCTGAATTAACTGTCAGATAAGCCGAACTGGTGTCCGTCATTTCAACACCACCAAGACTGTTTTTGACGATCACACTGTAATCACCACTGTTCAACTCGTTGATGCTATTTAATACAAGCTTTTCACTATTCTCTCCACGTAACTTGTTACCATTATGATACCACTGGTATGCAATCGGAGTTGCTCCCTGAGCATCCACCATCAACGTTAAATCCGACCCCACTTTCACAGACGTATTCTCTAGCCCTTTAACTATAGACACCGGCATATTCAGAGAGAGCTTCACCGAATCACTTATATACTCACCAGCCTCATTATTTAGACGAACAAAGTATTCGCCGCCGTCCGTAGCATTCGCTGAAGTTATCGTTAGATCCAGTTCGCTCTCTCCATCCAACAACTTGCCGTTCTTGTACCACTCAACATTAATCGGCAGGCTACCTTCAACATCGAGGCTAAACCTATGGGTCGCTCCAAGATCAATTGTGGTGACTTCCAATCCGCCAAGCAAAACCGGTGGCACCAGGACTTTCAATGTGCCCGCCTCACTCACTTTGGAACCGAGTGCATTCATAACGATTACGGTATAATCTCCGGCCTTTTCTGGTGTGGAATTATCTATTTTTAACACCCCCTCATTGGCTCCTGTTATTATCCCCCCATTTAAGTACCACTGGTAGGCTAGAGGCTTCCGACCGCTTGCAGTCACACTTAGCTGACCTGAATTACCGGATATCAATGTAAACGACTCAGGGTTTATCAGGATACTTGGCTTCGCATCATCAGCTGCTAACGGCAAGACAGTTATCTGAACTGTCTTTTCAACAGGGTTAAAGTTAGAGCTAGCACTCGCAACAAAGACAACTTTCAGATCGTAGACACTATATAATTCTCCAGCCCGCACCCTCAAGACAGTTCCAGAGGTAGGTGTGTAATTGAATGTTCCTGATATATTTGATGACGCGTTTAATTGTGAGACGCCCAAGGAGGTGCCCTCATCTATTCCAAGCGAGTTGAACCAGCTTACTACTGGGGTGGATTTTGAGACATCAATGGCTACACGCCCAGTTATCACATTATACTCTACTGTATCATCAGGAGTGAATGTGACCTGTATTGACTGCCCATTTCCTACATTCAATACAGCTCCCTCAGATGGAGAGTACTCATAAATACCCGGGACATTTGCAACAGCATTTAACTGAAATCGGGTTAGTGCTGTACCATAAATAATTTCAGAAGGATTTACCCAGGTTAATACTGGATCGTCCGAAACAGCAGTTACATCGACGGAAACAACAACATCTTCGCCAATAGGGCCTTTCTTGCTGACAACAGCACCCGTGCTAGATTCATCCAACACCTGAATGGTGAATGCTTCCAATATTCCGTTGGCATTTAAATCCGGTGTCCAGTAAACCGACTCGGCCTTTGCCAAACGCAAACCAGTTATCGCGTTCTGTCCATCGCTAAGACTGCCGCTTAACACCGAGTTGATCTGGAACACGATATCATCGCCATCACCATCATACGCATCTGATGAGTTCAATAGATCTGCATAGGTCACTTGGAAACTAGCGTCTTCCTTAGCACCGACAAGTGTACTTACGCTGCTCAGACTAGGTACATCCTCAACATTGTTTATCGTGATCTCTACCTTGGCCGGTACGGAATCCAACTCGCCGTCACTGGCCACGAAGTTAAAACTGTCAGATCCATAAAAATCCCTGTTTGGAACATAGCTCCACTCAGAACCTGCGCCAACCAGCGTGCCGTTAAGGGGTTTATCAATAATATTGAACGTCAGTGCAGTGAGCTCAGCATCTGTACCGACAAGGGTGATTCTTGCCTCAGCCTCCTCATTCGCCGTGACGGTTGCGGTTGTTGCTACAGGTGCCGCATTGACTTCTGCCACACTAATCACCACTTGCGTTTTCGCCTCAAGTGTCCCGTCTGAAACAACCACATTAAACGAGTATGATCCAGGTCCCTGTTCCTCGCTTGGGGTCCACGCTATTGTGGCACCTGTCAATGGTTAATCCCAGAGGGGCGCCAGAAACCGCATAGGTCAGTTGGCTGTCTGTTCGTCCGTTGTCATTAGCAGAAACAGTAATCTGTAATTCCTTACCTTCAAGAACATCCAAACTCTCAATCCGCTTTACCAATGGAGGAGTCGTATCCACAACCTTAACTAAGCGTGAAACCGCTTGTCCTGCGTTATCCTGACTGTCATAAGCAACATAGCTAATCTCATATGTTCCAACCTTTCCGGTATCCACTTCACCGGAAATCTTCACTACTGTGCTTAAATCCCCATCAATTGAATCAAAAGCTTCGGCACCCTTCTCCACGTAGGCACCACCCGCCTCCACTGTGACAATTGCATCACCAAGCAGACTAGTCACTGGCCCTGTGGTATCAACAACAGTCACCGTCCGGAGAACTGTTGTGGCTTTGTTACCACTTTTGTCCTGGACCATGTACTTGACCTGATAAGTTCCAGGTATCCTGGTATTAATATTGCTTTCCTTGAATAGCCGACCCTCCAAGTTCTTGTCCATGTTGTCTGTAACCGAAACACCTGGATCATCATAATCAGTGCCCGCCTCAATTGTAACAGATGCAGCGCCCTTAATTGTTATTATCGGAGCAATATTATCCTCAACAATCACGTTTCGCACCACCTGTGTGGCGGCATTTCCCTGAAGATCCGTGACATCGTAGGTGACCTGGTAGGTTCCAGCTTCATTTACATCAACTGGATTGTTGACTGCTATTCGAGTTGTTAAATCACCATCAACACTGTCCTCGGCCGTTGCACCGGCATCAACATAGTCGACCCTCCCTGCATCACGATAGTCGAAGCACCTGTCAAGAGAATGTACGGAGCACCCGTGTCACCAACAATGACCAGACGTCCTGCCTCACTGGCCTTGTTTCCTGCGGCATCAGTTACATTATATGTCACCGGATAATGGCCTACCAAGTTGACATTAATGGAATGTGCAACGACCACTTGCCCAGTCAAACTCCCATCCAAAGAGTCGGTTGCTGAATAACCGGGATCATCAAATGCCTCACCCACCTCAAGCTTGACCGCTGAAGCTCCAGCGAGGGTCAGAACCGGCTGAACGGTGTCAATCACCACGACTTTTCTCTGGATTGCTATCGCCTGGTTTCCATCGTTATCAGATACATTGTAGGTGATTATGTATTCACCCGGGACATTAATGTTTACCGGATTGGTCACGCTGATTGAACCGGAGACATCCCCATCCAGCAGATCCATCGCTGTTGCCCCGGCATCAACATAGGATGTGCCAGCCTCTTGACGGACCGTGGCTCGCCCACCAACTGCAAAGCTGGAGGCAAACTGTCTCCCACGACCTCAACCTTACGCTTCAATCCGGCAGCCTCGTTACCCGACTTATCCTTGGCTATATAGATCAACTCATACTGACCCGCGCTTGAGGTATCCACTGCCCCTCGGATGACCACCAAGTGAGCTGACATTACCATCAAGCCCATCCACTGCTTTGTAACCAGGCTCCTTGAAAAGCTGACCCTTCGATATCTTGTATTCAACATTTCCCAAAAGCGTCAGCACAGGGGCAGCCGTGTCCCTCACAATTACTTTCCGCACCGCTTTAGCTCTGTTTCCGGAACTGTCAGCAACACTGTATTCCAGCACATATTCACCGTATACTTTTGAATTCACGAAACCACCGACAGAGATTTTGCTGCTCAAATCTCCCTCAAAACTCATCCAACGCACTTGCACCGGGATCTGCGAAGGTGGATCCCGCTTCCAATACCAACTCAGAACCCCCAATTAAGGTTATTACGGGGCCAATTGTGTCCTGGACTGAAACTGTTCTTGTCCGTGGAAAGGCAGAGTTACCACTCCCATCCTTAGCGCTATACGTCACAATATAATTCCCCAACGTACCAGTAACTACTGGATTATTAACGACCAAACTCGTGGTAATATCCCCAACAAAGGCATCATTAACGGTTGCCCCAGCATCAACGTATTGGCTGCCGGCTTCAACGAGAACGGAAGCGTTTCCAAGCACCGTAATGACAGGCCTTGTTGTGTCCTTGATCTCGACCGTACGCAAAACAGGAACAGCAACATTGCCATTGCTGTCACTTGCAAGATAACTGACCTCATAAATTCCCACATTGGACAGATCCACGCCGCTTTTGATCAGCACACTCCCTGTAACATCACCATCAAGATTGTCTTTCGCGGTTGCGCCCTCTTCTGTGTATACACTGCCCAACTCCAACTCAACGCTAGCGTCACCCACCAACTCTACTACCGGTGCAGTGTTATCCTCGACAATGACATTTCGTGTAACTTGAACCGCACGTTATATTTGAATCGGTAACGTCGTATGTCAAAAGGTAGGAACCCACAATTGAGGTGTCTACTGAACCATCAACCTTTACATCCGCAGTCAGATCACCGTCAATCTTGTCCTCGGCAAAGTAACCCGGATCACTAAATGCGATCCCAGCCTCGACCTGGATCGTTTGGCCACCCGACAGTTTAATCACGGGAGCACCTGTATCGCCAACAATCACAACACGCACAATTTCTGAGGCTGAATTACCGGAATTATCCTGGACGTTGTATGTCACGGAATAATTTCCAGCCACTTGAATATTTACTGTGCTATACGATTGCAATCTTTGTGAATATCACCATCGACATTATCACTGGCGATCGCACCGGCGTCCTGATAAGTGTCACCGATTTCCTGTTGGATAACTGCATCTCCCAAAAGGGTTATCACAGGTGATTCCGTATCTACCACAATCACTTTTCGAAGAACCTGAACCGCTTTATTCCCAGAAGAATCCTCCACATCATAGGAAATTGAATATGTACCCGGTTTGGTGGTGTCAACCGGATTGGCTGTCGTCAACTTGTCGCTCAAGCTACCTTCAAAACTATCTGAAGCTGTGGCACCATTATCAATGTATTGTTTGCCAACCTGAAGCGTCATCTCAGCCTGGCCAATCAGAGTAATGACTGGAACCAGGGTGTCCTTAACATCAACCGACCTACTGGCCTGGGCCGCCTTGTTTCCACTTGAATCGGAAACATCATAGGTAACAACGTATGAACCTACCTTGCGGGGATTAACGGGATTAGACACCTGTATATTTGCTGTCAGGTCACCTTCGAAGGAATCAGTCGCAACTGCACCCAGGTCACTATAGTCGGTTCCTGCCTCAACAACCATCGAGTCAAAACCAGTCACCTTCAATGTGGGTGAAACTACTGTCGGTTACCACAACCTTACGGGTCAACTGCTCGGACCTGTTATCACTGGTATCAGCAATGTCGTATGTCACATAATAAACACCGGGATTCGAAATGCTGGGTGTGACGATTGTAATATTAGCATGTCAGATCGCCATCAACCGCATCCAAAGCAGTAGCTCCTGGTTCAACATAAGCCTGTCCAGCTTCTAGATTTACTTCAGCGTTTCCAACAAGTGTAAGAACCGGTCGGGTGGTGTCTGGCACGACCACTTCACGAACCACTTCAACGGAAGCATTCCCTTTAGAATCAGAAACATTGTACCTTACTGAATAACGACCCGGTTTGGATGTATCGACATCACTGGTTCGCGTCATCACTGAAGTTAAATCGCCTTCGTAATCATCAGTGGCAGTGGCTCCAAGTTCGTCATAGCTGACCCCCTCGGTCGCAAGCACGGGAGATCCTCCGATCAACTCAATTACAGGGGCTGTCAAGTCCTTGACCTCGACATTCCTTGTCACCTGAGTTGCATCATTGCCGGCAGCGTCACTGACATTGTATTTTACTGTGTAGGTGCCAATGACATCTTGATCCACCGTGCTTGTTGCAACGATACTG
>CALJHX010000042.1 GCA_937770485.1 uncultured Verrucomicrobiae bacterium
ACCCCGGACGGGACTCGAACCCATAACATTCTGCTTAGAAGGCAGACGCTCTATCCAGTTGAGCTACCGGGGCGGCCTTGGTTTGCTGCCAAGGCGAGGGTTGCCAATTAAACCCTCGAACGTCAAGACTCCACGCGCGGAATCCTTTGCCACTTGAGCACCGAGGGTGATGCCAATGGTGTTCTTTTTGAAATGGTTTGAACTTTGCTGACGTTGCGGGTGCGGGGCTAGAGGTTGCTCGTCTACTGATAGCACTTGCTGACGTCTTCCTTTTTAGACTGTTACTCGTAGCCAATGGCGCGGGCCGTGTTCGGGGTGACCTTTTCTGTGCCAACGCTCGATGATGACCTCCAAGCCATCAGGGCCATCAGATAAATGGGCCCAATGAGAACCCTTCCCTCGAACAGGAGGCTAAGCGCTCTGTAATCGGGAAAAGCGTCAATTGCAGATGAACCCTCTGCAGCTTTGTCGGTTATGCCCGGTAGACTGTTGGTGCCGGGGGAGGCTTGAGCCAGAGTAAAGACGGGGTTCTTCATCGGTATTGCTTCGGGATACCAAGCAATTCTGGCAAAGCGAATCAAAATTGAGCGCTTATTCTTCGAAGAATAGCGCCCGCGCGTAGTCGGCCGCAGAGAAGGGTCGGAGATCGTCGGGTTGCTCGCCCAGCCCGATGAACTTGACCGGCAAATCAAGTTCGTGCTGGATAGCCACGACCATTCCGCCCCTAGAGGTACCGTCTAGCTTGGTGATGACCAGCCCCGTCAGCGGGACGGACTTGTTGAATTCCCGCGCTTGGGTCAGCGCGTTCATCCCGGTCGAGGCATCGATCACGAGCAGCGTTTCGTGCGGCGCGCCTTCGACCTTGTCGCCGATCACGCGGTGCAGTTTCTCGAGTTCGCGCATCAGGTTGTGCTTTGTGTGGAGTCGGCCGGCGGTGTCGATGAATAGATAATCATTGTCCTTGCCAAGCGCTGATTTGGCGGCGTCGTGGGCGATTGAGGCGGGGTCTGCACCGTAGTTGCTGCTGACGACCGGGATGTCGAGCCGCGTACCCCAGAGGTTCAACTGCTCGATGGCGGCGGCGCGAAAGGTGTCGCACGCGGCTAACATCGGCTTGCCGCCGGCGGCCTTCACGCGGTGGGCGAGCTTGGCGGCGGTGGTGGTTTTGCCGGCGCCATTCACTCCGACCAGCGAGACGACCGTCAACCCGTCGTGCTTGGCCAAGCCGGTGGTGTTGTCGCCGAGGCACGACATGACTTCTGCCTGGGCGACCTCGAGCACGCTTCCCGAATTGCCGCCGCTCGACTCGTATTTTTCTCGGACGGCATCGATGACGCGTCCAGTGACCGCGAGGCCCATGTCGGAGGCGACCAGGGCGGCTTCGAGTTCCTCGATATCGTCCTCGGTGAGCTTGGGTGAGCGGGAGATGATCCGGCGGATTTCGGTCGACAACTTGGACTGCGTATTCTTGAGCCCGGAAAAGAGTTTTGTGAATAAACCCATCTGGTTAAATTTGACTGCTCGCGGTGGAGCGAGGGAGGCGGCGTTTCATTTCATCGAGGATTTCGTACGGCACACGAACAGTCCCGATGAGGGGGTGCCGGCCCCTGGAAGGTCCGTGGCAATCCGACCCGCCGGTGATGAGAAGGCCAAGGCGTGTGGCCATTTCGCGGTAACGCTTGGCGGTGCTCTTGGGATGACTGCTGTGCCAGCACTCGAGACCGTCGAGACCAGCCTCAACTAGGCGGGGGATCAAGTGGTCGATCTTGTTTAGGCCTGGATGAGCCATCACAGCCAAACCGCCAGCTTGGTGGATCAGCCGGATGCCCTCATCGACGCCGGCGTTGACCTTCGGAACCCAGCCCGGCGCACTCTTCCGCAGATAACGGGTGAATGCCTCGTCCATTGTGCTGCAAAAGCCGTGCTTGACCAGTGCCCGAGCCACATGGGGCCGGCCGGGGGCCTTGCATTTCGCCAGGTCGAAAACCTGATCGGCGTGCAGGGCCACACCGATCGAGTTGAGTTGGCGAACTAGGCCGTGTACGCGATCGGTTCGGTTTTTTTGGTAGCGGGTAGTTTCACGGATTAGTTCCTCGTTGTCCGTGTCGAGGTAGTAGCCTAGTAGGTGCATCTCGTGTCCATCGATATCGGTTGAAAGCTCGGTGCCGGGGATGAACTCGATATCGCGCTCGGCACAGGCCTTGGCCAAGCGGGGGCAACCTTCGATGGTGTCGTGGTCGGTCAGCGCAATGGCCGCAAGATTCATTTTCTGCGCCTCCTCGGCCACTTGCTCGGGGGTGGAGACGCCGTCCGAGTAGACGGTGTGTAGGTGCAGGTCGATCAATGGCTTGATGAAGCGTTTCTCCCGGTGAGTTTGCTCAGTTGGCGGAAGTTCGGGCCGGGCGCATGAGGTTGCCCTTGACCTTGTCGAGAATGCCGTTGACGAATCGTCCGCTGTTCTCGGTGGAAAACTTTTTGGCGATGTCGATCGCCTCGTTGATGCTGACGACCGGGGGGATGTCCTCCCTGTGCAGCATCTCGTAAATGGCCAGCCGCAGAATGTTTCGATCTACCTTGGCGATCCGGGCAATATCCCAGTTGCGTGTCTGTTCCTCAATGATGCCGTCCAACTCGCTGAGTTTTTCCAAGACGCCGCGTATGAGGGGGTCGCCAAACTTCCGGACTTCATCGTCCTCAGAGGTCGACGTCGTCGGCTCGGATGCCTCACCCCAGGTGGATGCCTTGTGATCCTCGGCGATTGCAGCGCTGGTTTGGGATTCCCAAAAGCGCTCAAGATCCTCCTCGATTGCCTCGGGAGGGTTCATCTCATGTTGAAAAAGGAACTGGATGGCCCGTTCGCGGGCCAGACGGCGAAATCGCATCGACGGGATAATGGATGAAAACGGTTTTAAGGAAAATGCAAAAATCACCCAGAAGCTGAAATAGCCCTCAAATCAGCTCGAACCGTCTCGTAGGATGTGCTGAAACGCATTACGTTTGGGTCGGGCTCGATATTCTGGGCCTTACAGGCGGCGCTATAGAGGTCGGGCCACCAGTTGCGATGCTCCGTTTTGCTGTCCTTGCGGTATTGATTCCAGTCCATCAACACACGAGACCAGCAGTCATCACCGTAGTCGATTGCTGCTTTGGTGTTGTCAAATTCCGGGAGGTACCAGTTGCGGCCGATGCGGGCATGCAGCACCTCGTCAGCCCAGTCATAATCCTGAAAGAGCGCGGACAACGGGTTGCTGGAATCCAGCGCTACTTCCCACTCGAAGCGTTTCCCCGTTCGTGGCATCAACCCCTGTTCGATGAAGTAGAGGACGGCATGCCGTTCCATCGGGGTGAGTTGGGTGTTGAGAGCGTGCGACCAGTTAAAGTTGACCATGACTGTTTTGGGCCAGTCGATGCCAAGGTTCACAAAGCCCACTTCGCCCATCATGGCGTGCCGTGCTTCGTCCCAAAGTTGGCGAGTCATATCGCGGTAGTAACCCCACGGCTTACCTGTTGTTTCGGCGATGATACTTGACATCATCTCCGGCACATCAATTTCCCGAAGCCGTTTGTAAAACATTATTAGCGTCTTGGGCTCCGGTGGATATTGCTCGTCATAAAGAAACGACTCCGCATTGACAGCCATGTTGTATGGGTCGGGAAAGCGCTCATCGCGCCTGGGTGCACCATCGTACTGGTATGGTGTGGCTGAGTGTTGACGTTTGACTATTTGCTGGGCTTCTTCACTAGAAGCCTCGGTGTTGGACAGGCATTGGCTTAACAGGCCAAGCCAGGATTGAGATTCCGCACGCTGTTTTTCAGCAACCAATTCGTCAATGGTGGCTTGACCAATTGCAAGCATTTCGCCGATCTCTAGCAGGGCAAAACGGATAATTCTCACACTCGGGTGGTCGGCCAGCGGGTTGGTGTCGGCCAAGTGCTGTTGAAGGGCACTCTGCAGTGAAGGGAGTGCCGTCTCGTAAACTCCAAGTAAAAATTCAACAGTTGTTGGGGCGGCGAGAATCTCATCAAATAAAATCTCAAGGTGTTTGTCTGGCACTGACTCGAGTCCAAGCGGCGGCTCTCGCATTTCACCAACGCGCTGTCGAAGGGCTGCGACATGCTCAGTGCAATAATAGGAGTGCAGACTGTAAGTCATTTTAAGCTCATAAATCGGCTCAGAGGAGATACGGTTATTGAAAATCTGATGCAGCCTCTTGAGTGAATAGTGATAGCACTTCAGCCGATAAACACATTCTTCCACAGATAGACCTGGGCGCTGCGCCTCATCAAAGGTGCAGATACCTGCAAGCGGCGGAAGTTTTCCGGTCGGGAGGTTCTTTGTCATGGTGTTGAAACACGGTAGAACTGCTGCCCTTCGCCATCATTAGGCGAGACGACGAATTCCACGACTTTCGTTTTTGTTACGAATTCATTTTTCTCCAGTTTCCTCCACTTCCCTGAAGCGAGGTCGTCGCTGGTATGAAGGGAATACGTGTTTCCGGGAAGCCCCAGGAATCGGATGGCCATTCTTCCACCCGTTAGACTTAATTCGCTGGATAAAAATAGAATGTCGCCTGGGGTGCCACCGGGTACGAGGCTTGCGCGCCAGTTGGTTGGGTCGTGTTCATTGCCAAGGTTCTTGGTAAGCTCGAGCGATGAGCCATTACCACTTGCTTCATTTGGCCAAGGCGGTTCGTCGGAATAGTTTACAGAGTAAATAACTTGGCCGTCAGGATCAATCAGTTGGATTTCCTCGCCGGAGTTTGAAAGACTCCCTCCGTAGGTGCCTAGGATTGGAGCATTCGGGTATTTGGCGATAAATGCGGCTGGATCGTCATTTGGTATAAGAAGGCCAGATTCCCAGGGGGCTAGCGTTCCCTCCTCGAATGCAAAGTTAACTCCAGACAACGTGATTCCTTCTAAATTAACAGAGAAGCCAGTTGTATTCTTGAGTTCAATAAACTCAAAAAGTTTCCCGTCTATCGGATTATACATCAACTCTGTGACCTTGAGCGCTGCCGAGGGGGAAATAATAATCGACGCAGTGGTTGGCGCACTCCAGGTTTCCCCGCTTTTTGCGCGGACAGTAATGGTGGATGTCTTGTCGATGGTGACTGGTATGCCGGATGAGTCCAGGGCG
This sequence comes from uncultured Verrucomicrobiae bacterium, assembly GCA_937770485.1. Taxonomy (GTDB): domain Bacteria; phylum Verrucomicrobiota; class Verrucomicrobiia; order Limisphaerales; family UBA1096; genus UBA1096. Next base: position 5,138 of record CALJHX010000042.1, read on the forward strand.
GAAGCAGCAAAATTGAAGCTCAGATCCTTGTCGGACCGGGAGCCGCGATGCACCTCGACGGCGAAGACATTTTTGCCCGTTCTAAACTTGGGAACTTCAACAAAGTAGGGGAAAAAGATGCGGCTGTTCCTGCTGGAGTTTCGTGTAATAGAGTAAGTGGCATAACGAATCGTTCCCAGTTTCATGTTACTTCGGAATAACTCCCGTCCGTTCAGGTAAACAGCGGCACCATCATCTCGCAACAAATTGATAAGCAGTGACTTGTCGGTTGATTCGCCCATCTGGAACTCCTTCCGGAAATAGATTGTTGTGTGGAATTTCGAACTGGGCTCTGAACCGCGATCAACTGCGGTGCCCTCGTCGCCGTCGCCATAGCCAAGCTCGGCCTTGCCGCTTTTCCATTCACTGTCGTTGTACTCGATAGCGGTCCAATCGACCCTGTCGAGCCTGGTTCCCGTGTCGAGATACTTCCACTCGGAGTTTATCGGTATGATCGGTTCAGTTTCTGCTTGGCTAAGCCGGGTGGCTTTTGGGTTGATGTCGCCGTTTGACATGCGCGGATCCGTGCCATCCGTCGTGTAGTACACCTCATCACTTTGTGCGCTGACGCCAAGTTTGAAGCCGGGAAGAGCTGCCCCTTCAGTCATGCTCAAGAGGGGAGATTGGATGGAATCAAACTGGGTGTCCATCCAGTTCAAACGTTGGGAAATCCAAGCCTTTAACTGCCCAATTTCCGTCTTGAAGCCGGTCTTTGAGTTTACCAGGCGCCACTTGGTGAAGTTGCGCTGAGCTGCCTCATCAAGTAGTTCCTCCCATTCGCCTATAATTTTAAATATGTTTTTCTGGGACATTACATTGCCTCGCACCTCACCCCAGCGCTGGGCGTACTCTTCCTTGAATGACTTATTGCTCATGACACGCGACCACCACCCGTGTCTATAAGAGCCAGACCAGCCGACGGGGTCCGCAGCCCTCCCGTCATCGTCGCAACCCATCGTGCGGTCAAAGTCCCACACCGGGCCGTACTCGATGCGCTTGTTGCGGTCCTTGAAAAAATAAGTGCTCAACCGGAGACCGTCCGGGTTTTTGGTGAACTCGTTGAGCATGTGGTGGTCGATCCACGACAGTGGGTCAATGTAGTCTCGGTACTTTGTGGTGTGGCTTAAAGTCTTGTACATCGCGTTAATATAGGCGCGTGCATAGCCGCTTTGCTTGGCGGTGATGTCATCCTCCTTGGGCTCCAGCCACTTGATGCCCTCCCCGCCGGCGCTAAATCCGGAGTCACCTGGATCGGGTCGGTCGATTTTAAAGATGTAGCCCCCTGTGATTTCAGGGTCGGAATTATCGTCCGGAGCCATGCGGGTTATGTTGACCCGGTTTTTGTCCCGCTTGATTTTTTCCATAAACGAGTAAACGCCAACGTAATCGTTATAGCTCAGGGCTCCGCCGTTCGTGTTAACGAACACCTCGCAAAACCGAGTGCGAACGGCGTAACGACCGATCTGGTTGCTCAGTTCGTAAACCAACGCATTGCGGATGAGCGCACGGTCGAAATTATACGGGGCGTATAGAATCCAGTCCGATTCTTCCGGCATTCCCAAAGGGGAGATATCCCTGTCATCTCCAAAGTCGTCACGAGCTTCGACGGCGAACGCTTTTTTGGCGCGATTCAGCGAACTGGAACCCCGTATTCTGATCCCAACGCGGGTGTCAAGGGTCGGGCCGTCCATCAATTTGGTACGGCCATCTTCGCCGGGTTCGTAAATGGACATGTGAGCATTCTTATAAGGGTCGGACGGGATGGTTCCACCCTTAAAATTTTCAATCACGATGACAGGCAAGTTTGACGAAAACTTTCGCACGTTCGATGCGAGTTGCAGATACTCCCGAGTAACCGGTGCTCCACCGTAGCCATCCTCGGTGAAACACCGGGCGCAAACGAGGGTGGATTTTGTAATCCTGATGGCGCTAGTGTATTTTTTTGAGGATGCGGTGGGTACTGATCCGTCGGTGGTGTAGCGGACAATCTCCCCCTCTACAGAAGGCTTGAGGGTGATTGAACTGGAAGAGGGAAAACTACCGCTTGGCTTTGAAAAAACCGGATCACCCGGTTGGGGCGGGGATTGGCTCGTGTTCGGACTCCCCGGCGTCGGAGTGGACAGAAACACCTGCTTGGTCGAGTCGAACGCAGTGACTCGTCCGGCGAGAAGAGTGGGCATGACAAAGAACTGATTGCGGTCTGTGCGATGGTTTAAAGCGTGCACAGACAGCACATTGTTCGCGCCGGGTTTCAAAAGGCGAATATGGTTCGTCAAATCAAAATCAAAAAAGGTAAGATCTCGATTGTCGTTGGTCGCATAGGAGCTGTACTTCGGCTTCTCGATAGAATTGAAAGTGGCGACTTTTTCACCGTTTAGGTAGGCAATAAAGCCGTCATCAAATTGGATTCTGAGAATTAGGTAATCTAGTGTGTCTTGATTTTTTATTGAGAATTTCTTGCGAAGCCAAATGGCCCGCTTCGAGGTGCTTATCTTGGTCTTGATCAAGCTCTTTAGAACGGTTCCGGATTTTTCAAAACCAAAACCAGAACGTCCATTACTCCAGTTACTTGTTAACTTGAAGTTTGTCTCAGTCCACTTTTCCTGTGCGTTAATGCTCGCTGGTGCCAGGTAACTAAAAGTTGAGTGTGCGGGTATGACTTCAGTCGGGGCCTCCATCATTGGAACCCCGTACGATTGGTTGTCGTTCAACGCCGGAAAACTGGGGGTATACTTGTCTGCAAAATTGCCATCCGGCTTGGCCAAACCGAGGAATTCGCCAGCCCGCGATAACCTGAAACTGGTGTGCAAGGGCCGGCGGGGGTCGGCGATGTTGTTTCCGGACGCATGCACCAGCAGGAATCCGCCGGGGGGGATGCTCACATCGGGGAATGTCCACTTCAGCGGGCTCTCCAGTTCGTCACTCAAGCCCCATCCCAGTAGTTTGGCCGGTTCGTTGCCGGGATTGTGCAGTTCGATCCAGTCGGAGTCCTCGCCGAAGTTGTCTTTCAGCGACTTGTCGTTGGCGGCAACAATCTCGCTGATGAACGGGTCGCTTGCCTCGCTGGTAATAGCTAGGGCAAGCCACAAAAAACCGGTCAGTATCGTGATGGGTAATTTTAGTCGCATATCGAACTCAAAGTCGCGCCATCCCCTCTAAGGGCGCGTGGAAATCTACCCTGCTTGGCCAAGCGGCAAAAGCTGAATATCATGCGGCCCGATCACCCGGATTCAAGTCTTTCAGGGCAGATTCGCGCTCAAGCAATGCCGGGTGATCGTAATGAAAGCCGCTGTACCACGGGTGAGGGGTGAGATTGCTCAGGTTTTCTCGATTGAGTTTTCGAAGCGCTGTGATCATGGGCTCACTGGAGTTCACCGCGTCTGCCGCGAAGGCGTCCGCCTCGTATTCGAACTTACGGGACCAAAGGCTCGACAGAGGTGATAGCCAAAACGTCACCGTCCCGGCGAGAAGGCTAAACAGCAAAAAGGCCGGTGCGATTCCGGCTTCGCTACTAAAACCAAAAGCACCCGTGAACCAGGACTGCCCTGCCAGCAAACTCAACCCCCAAAAACCAGCTAACGTGGTGACAAACGACCACGTGATCATTTTCGGCACGTGGCGGAGTTTGTAATGGCCTATCTCATGAGCCAAGACGGCTTCAAGTTCCTGCTCGCTCATCTGCTCCACAAGCGTGTCAAACAGCGCAATTCTCCGTCCCTTGCCTAACCCGGTAAAAAATGCGTTCGAATGTTTGGACCGCTTGCTGCCGTCCATCACTTGGATGCCGGCGTTGATAAACCCGGTGCGCTCGGCCAGTTTTTTTAATCGCTCTTTCAGCGAACCATCCGGCAGAGGCGTGAACTTGTTAAACAGGGGAAGAATGAAAATTGGCGCCAACACACTCATCAAAAGTTGAAAAACCACGACAACACCCCACGCCCACAACCACCAGTAATCGCCGCCTGCCCGGACCAGCCAAAGTATCAGAGCCAGCAGAGGTACCCCGATTGCAAAACTTAGCGCGACCCCCTTGACCTGATCCGACCACCAAGTGCGCTGTGTCGAGTTGTTGAAACCAAACTGCTCCTCAAGCCGAAACTGCGACCACCATGAAAACGGCAGGCTCAACAACGACATCAGCAGTATCACTGCCCAAAGCGTGATGGCCAGTCCCCATGCGGATTGACCGGTCCGTTCCACGACTTGGGCAAAGAGCGATGCCAGCAAACCGCTGAAGAGCAGGGCGCAGAGTGCCGCCGTGCTGTAGCTGTCTGAGATCGTGCCAAAGCGGGCCTTGGCCAGAGTGTACTGAACCGACTTTTTGTATGTCACCGCATCCATGGTTTCCCGAAACGACTCCGGGACTTCAGCGGAATGTTTCCGCACGTGCGCGGCATTCACCCCATCGAGCCAAAGCTCAAAAAAATAGCGTATTAAAATCAGCCCAAGGGCAACAAAGGCGAAAGAGCTCATGGTTTGTTCAGGGTTTCTTCAATCGAGTCGTGCAGCGCAGAGAAGATTTTTTTGACCTGTTGCTGCGTCGTGCAGAACGGCGGCATGATGACGATCACGTTGCCGACCGGCCGAGTCAGCACGCCGCGCTTGGCCAAGCCGTCGCAGACGCGGATTCCAGCCTGCTCGGCCATCTTAAACGGCTCGCGAGTCCGCCAGTCGCGAACTAATTCAATCGCCAGGACACATCCTGCCTGACGGATGTCACCGACTTGAGAGAGGCTCCAAAGCCGCTTGGCTTCTGTGTGGAGATTCGCGGCAAGTTTTTTGCGCCTACTTGCGGCGGTCTTTAGCAAGCCGATACTGGTCAGGCTGGCGGCACTGCCGAGTTGGTTTCCGGTGTAGCTGTGTCCGTGAAAGAAAGTCTTTAACTCGGAATAGTCCCCAAGGAACGCATCGAACACTTCCTGCGTTGTCAGCGTGGCGGCCATCGGCAGATAGCCGCCGGTTAGTCCCTTGGCAAGGCAGAGGAAATCCGGCTGCACGCCTTCGTCATGACTTGCAAAATGCCGGGAAGCAGCGCGGCCCAAGCCGGTCATCACTTCGTCGGCGATGAGTTGGGTGCCGTGTCCCCGTGCAATCTGAGCGACGCGGCCAAGCCACCCCTTCGGCTGTGCGATCATTCCAGCCGCCCCCTGCATGCCCGGCTCGACCAGCAGCGCAGCGTAGTTGCTCCCGCGTTTTTTGCGGGTGGCGAATCGCTGCTCTACTTTGTCAACGCACTCGAAGTTGCACTTACGGGTGTCGCGCGCGTCGCCGCGTTCCGGCTTGGCCTTGTTGAACGTGCATCGGTAACAGTATGGCGACATCACCTTGTCGGTCTTGAACAGTAAGCCGGAGTACGCCTTGTGAAAAAGGTCGATGTGCCCGGTGCTGACCGCCCCGACCGTGTCGCCGTGATACGCGCCATCGAGTGAAAGGAATCTTGGCTTGCGGGCGCGCCCCGTGCGACGTGCGAACTCATAGGCTAGCTTGAGCGCCACCTCGACAGAGGTCGATCCGTCGTCCGAATAAAACACCTTGGCCAAACGCCGCTGTTGCTTGGTGACGCCGGCTCGAGGGTTGGCCAATTGCACCAGCTCCCGCGCAAGCAGTGAGGCCGGTTCGTTGGCCAAGCCAAGCGCAGAGGTGTGAGCGACTCTGCCCAATTGACGCCGAATAGCGGCGTTGATTTTTGGATGATTATGCCCGTGAAGGTTGGTCCAAATAGACGAATTGGCGTCTATGTACTCCCGTCCGCGGACGTCCCAAAGAAGCGCATTCTTCCCGCGCTCGATGACCAGCGGTTCGCCCTTGATCCAATCGCGCATCTGCGTGAACGGATGCCACAAAAGCCGTTGGTCGAGTTTAGCGAGGGGATGCTTTTTCATACAGCGGTAAGGCCGATTTCGTCGAACGGCGACAAGTCGAGTTCGAAGCCGGTACCAAATGGCTGCTCGTTGACACTTAGCAAGTGAATTTGCCCATCGTGAATATCGAGCGTCGGCCAGCCCTGGTCGCTCGTGCGATAAAGCCCTGGGTGCGCGGCGATCACCTGCTGCTGTGTAGCTTTCGGAAACTGCGACAGCCCCGCCATGTAATGATGCCCGTTCCTCTCGACGCTCTCGATACCGAGCGCTGACATCACCGCCAAGTCCTGTATCACGGCAACCGGGCCGACGTTGCATAAATCCTCGCCGCTCATGACTGCCGCTTGCCCGGCTTCCCGCCGTGCATTGAGCAGGCATGCGTTGGCGGCTCCCTTGAAAATGCCCTTGCAGTTTTTGTGGCTTGTCCCGGCGTAGCCAAGCTCCAGTGCCAGCGGTAGGCTTTTTATCGTGGCATCGGATTCGTCGATGATGATCGGCGGTCGATCGGGCCAGTCGCCAAAACCGTCGCCCACGGAATCCTTCAGCGCGATGTCGCGGTGTAACGGTTGCTCGATAAAAATCAGGTGCTCAAAAAAGCAGGTCAACTCAGCGTCAGCGGAAAGACTCGCCCAGTGGTTCCGGAAATCGTTCACGGACTTGAACTGCTCATTACCGTCGAGGCTGAATGCGTAGTCACTCGGTGCGTTTTGCCCAATTGTGACAGCAACACTGCGGAGGCGCTCGTGATCGGCGTTGAGGTTGCCGTTGATCTTGATTTTAAAATGTCGCAGACCATAGGTGCGAATGCACTGGTCGAGCGATTGAGGCAGTGAGTCGTTGAGTAACTCATCGGCCGGGATACCGGCGGCGGACAATGGATCAGCCAAACCAACCGTGTGTCGAGCGAGTACTTTGGTCAACGGTTTTTGGGGGAGCAGTTCAGCGGCTGAGCGCTTGGCCAAGGTAGGGTGAATCGCACCGGGCTCAAAGCCCAGCATGCCGTTGCGTAGCGCTTGACCAAAAGGTTGGCCCGTGGCGCGGCAGACCGACTCTATCAATGCGCGCTCGACCAGCGACGTACCAAAGTGAGCCAGCAACGGCGCGATGTTCTCAGCTTTGCCCCAAGCCTCCTGTTGCCCGTAAATCTCTTGCCAAGCTGCAAAGGCGGTCGTGGCCTCGACGCCGATCGCATGAGCTAAGGCGCGGCGAATCACCCGGAGCATGTCGGCGATCTCCTGTTCGAGCGGGTCATCCGGCACCTTGGTGAACCACTTCGGCGGCAACAGGTCGGAGGAAATGCCCCACGATGGCCGACCATCTACCTCTGTCTCGACCCGGACAAACACCATCGGCACCTCAGTCATGGTGGCGATGCCGTACTTGAACGGCATGCGCGTCTTGAGTTGAGTTTGCCGGATGGAGGCTCCGGTGATTTTCAGCGACACGCCAAAGTCATAATCCGCATCGAGCCACTCTTCAAGTTTAGCGGTCTCATGAGAGCAGGACACGGATTTTACGGATGAGCACTTATTTGTTTTTGGTAACCTCGAACGAACACGAATGGATACAAATGTACTTTATCCGCAAATTTCGCGGATGAGCGGAGATTCTCAATGAGTTTTCAGTTCTTTCACTTCAATTTGGAACATTCCATGTTCGATATTCTATCCTGTTCCACCTGCCTGGCCGTTTCTTTTTCTCAACTGCTGACCGCTCATTGCCGACTGCTTATTGATTCGCTTGAGCTTTGCGCGGGTGGTTAGGTGTCGTAAAGTGCGGCCCGTGAAACTGCTTTTCATTGGCGACATCGTCGGGAAACCGGGCCGCAAGGCGGTACGGTATTTTTTGCCTCGCCTCCGCAAGTCGTTCGGGATCGACTTCGTCGTTGCGAACGGGGAGAACATGGCCGGTGGCTCGGGCATCACGCCAGCGACCGCGAGCGAGGTTTTTGAAGCGGGAGTGGATGTGATGACGTCCGGCGATCATTTGTGGGATCAACGCGAGGTGGAGTCGATGCTGGAGAGCGAGTCGCGTTTTGTGCGCCCTCACAACTATCCCGAGGGTACGCCGGGACAGGGGTTTTGCGTCGCCCGAAAGGAAGGACTCCCTCCGGTGGGAGTACTAAACTTGCAGGGGCAAACGTTCATGAAACCGATCGATAACCCCTTCTTCGCTGCCGCCGAGGCAGTGGACGAGTTAAGCAAGGAGACGGCGATTATTTTTGTAGATATGCACGCGGAAACAACGTCTGAAAAAATCGCGATGGGACGTTTTCTCGATGCTAGGGTGAGCGCCGTGGTGGGGACGCACACGCATGTGCAGACCGCCGACGAGCAGATCTTTCCGGGCGGGACGGCGTTCCTCTGCGACGCCGGTTGCACGGGGCCGCAGGAGGGCATTCTTGGGCGGGAGATCGAGCCAATCCTTCGGCGGTTCACGACGTACCGGCCACAGCGCTTTGGCGTCGCCTCCAAGCGCGTTACGCTCAACGGAGCGTTGATCGACATCGACGACGAAACAGGCAAGGCGCGCTCCATCAAGCGAGTCTCAGAGCAGATGCCAGAGGAATGAGCCGGGAGCAACAGAGCCTGTGGGACTTCGACGGGTTGCCGGAGCAGGGGGAGGCACGCAAGGTTTATGGCGTTGCCGAGCTGAACAGGAAGGCCAAGGGTCTGCTGGAAAATCAACTCGGAACCGTCTGGGTGGAGGGGCAAATCACTGGGCTGCGGAGACAATCCTCGGGTCACATTTATTTCGGCATCAAGGATGAGAAAGGCCAGTTGGGTTGCGCGCTGTTTCGCGGGACTGATGCGGAGAACCGTTCGCTGATTGAAGACGGCACGCAGGTATTGCTGCAAGGGGATGTTACGCTGTTCGAGGCGAGGGGGCAGTACCAGTTGATCGTCCGCAAGGTGGAACCGCTGGGTCAGGGGGCGTTGCAGGTCAAGTTTGAGAAACTGAAACGCAAGCTGGAGGCCGAGGGACTGTTTGCACCCGGGCGCAAGCGGCCGCTGCCCGGTTATCCCGCGCGCATCGGTCTTGTTACGTCGCCGACCGGCGCGGCGATCCGGGATGTACTGCATGTTGTGTTGCGACGAAATCCCTCCCTGCAAATCGTGCTGGAGCCGTGTCGTGTACAAGGCGAAACAGCCGCAGCGGAAATCGCCAAAGCGGTTCACCGGTTGAACCAATGGAGTGCCAGGCAGAGCGAGCCGCTGGACTTAATTTTGCTGACGCGCGGCGGCGGGAGCCTGGAGGATCTTTGGGCGTTCAACGAGGAGGTTCTGGCCCGTGCCGTGCACGAGTCGGTACTGCCGGTGGTGTCCGCCGTGGGGCATGAGATTGATATTTTGATCACTGACTTCGTGGCCGATGTCCGGGCGGCAACGCCGAGTGTCGCTGGCGAGTTGATCACCGAGGACGTGTTTGCATCGCGCGGGGATTTGACCTCGACAGCGGCGTATTTGCTCCGCTTGGCCAAGGGCGGCGTGGAATCGGCCAGGCGCGAATTGTCGAGACTTAACCACCGGCTTGGGCGGGCGCATCCGCGCCGGGCGCTCGATGATTCCTTACAGCGTCTCGACAATCAGCTCGATGATCTGAACCGCTTGGCCAAGCAGGGAGTGGTGGCCAGGCGAGAACATCTGCGCTTGGCCAGCCAACGCCTGCTGTCGCTCCGACCAACGACATTGCTTGCCCGGCGGAGGGATCAGGTTGGCTGGTTGCAACGCCGCTTGGCTGAGGTGCCGAGCCGTGCCTTGGGCAAACGCGCAGCAAGCCTTGAGCAGGCGGCAAGCCTGCTTGAGTTACTCTCGCCCAAGTCCGTCCTGGCCCGAGGTTACTCGATCACCCGCGACGCGGCGACGGGTGCGGTTTTGAGGGATTCCAAAAACGCGAAGCCCGGCCAGATGCTGCGGACACACCTCCACGACGGCGAGATTAGCAGCACAGTCAAAGGGCAGAAAAGTTCCGACTAAAGTTTTTGAGTGCGCCGTCGATACTCTTTTCGGATTCAGAATCCATTCGGGAAGAAAAAAGTAAAGGCATTCACATTAGTCAAAACAATCAGGGACTCGCTGCAGACTCTTCTTCTGCACCAACAGTTCACCGAGACAGCCCGCGACTTTTTCAAGGCGGTGCGATCCAGAAATTTCTGCAAAGCCAAGTCGAGAATGTCGCCAGCTTGGCAGGGGGTTACCACGGGTGAACTCCGCGATATGATTCAAAATGATCTATCAATTCTGCCACTCTCGAAAGCCTCATATTTTGGATTGGCCATGGATGATGGAACGAACGCCGTACTGGATGCCTACCTGTTTTTCGAAGGCGGACACTGGATCTCATGTGGCATCTGCTTGGCGGAGGCAGAGGGGCAGTGAAGCATCGACGCGGTCAATCTGCGACTGGAAGATTGGTTATCTGAAAAACTGCAGCAACAACCGGACTTGGAATCGCGCCACGCCGGCGTGCCGGCACGATTAGCCGGTTTAATCTTACTCCCACTCGATGGTCGCCGGCGGCTTGCTGGAGATGTCGAGGCATACGCGGTTCACGCCGCTGACTTCGTTGATGATTCGGCTTGAGAGCGTCTCGAGTACTTTGTACGGCAGCTTCACCCAGTCGGCGGTCATGCCGTCCTTCGACTCCACCGCGCGCACGGCGATCGTGTACTCGTAGGTTCGTTCGTCGCCCATCACGCCGACGCTTCGAACCGGCAGCAGAACCGCGAAGCTCTGCCAGATTTTGTAATACAAATTATTAGACTTCATTTCCTCGACGACAATTGTGTCGGCGTTACGGAGGATTTCGCAACGCTCGGGTGTGACTTCGCCGAGGATGCGAACGGCTAGGCCGGGGCCGGGGAACGGTTGGCGCATGACGATCTCCTTTGGCAGACCCAGTTCAGCGCCGAGTTCGCGCACTTCGTCCTTGAACAGGCAGCGCAATGGCTCGAGCAGCTTGAACTTCATTTTCTCCGGCAAGCCGCCTACGTTGTGATGGCTCTTGATTAGCGCCGCCGGATTGCCGCCGATCGGCACCGACTCGATGACGTCGGGATACAGCGTGCCCTGTGCGAGGAATTTTGCCTTGCCGACCTTACGGGTGGCTTTTTGGAAAACATCGATGAACGTGTTGCCAATAATCTTGCGCTTCGTCTCAGGGTCAGTGACGCCACGCAGTTTGCGTATGAACAAATCCGCCGAGTCTTCGTAGTGGAGCTTGACCTTGAAATTGCGCCCAAAAACTTTTTTCACAACGCCCGCCTCGTTTGCGCGCAGCACGCCGTTGTTCACAAAAATGCAGGTCAACTGCTTCCCGATGGCCTTGTGAATGAGTGCCGCCGCCACGCTGGAATCGACGCCCCCGCTCAAGCCGAGAATCACTTTTTCCTTGCCGACTTGAGTGCGGATATTCTCGATAGCCTGATCGACATAACTCCGCATCGTCCACTTGCGACCGCAGCCACAAATCTTGTGCACGAAGTTTGAAATGATGCGTTTGCCCTTGGGCGTGTGGACGACTTCCGGATGAAATTGAAGCCCGTAAAAACGGGCCTTAGCATTCTCGATTGCCGCAAACCCGGAGTTCTCAGTGGTGGCCACCGACTTGAAACCGTCCGGCAGCTTGGTGAGTTTGTCGCCGTGTGAATTCCAAACCTGCAGTTCCCTTGGCAAGGCGTCGAAGAGTCGGCACTGGGCGTTTTTCACGCGAAGCGTTCCCTTGCCGTATTCCCGTTTTTGGCCGCGCTCGACTTTGCCCTTCAAAAACCTGGCCATCACCTGCAACCCGAAGCAGATTCCAAGAACGGGGATGCCCAGTTTGAAAACCGCCTTGTCTGGCAATGGGGCATCCTTGGCGTAAACGCTGGACGGACCACCGGAGAGGATAATCCCGCTGGCGTTCATTTCCGCAATAACGGCGGCGGGCGTGTTGTAGTGGACAATGGTGGAGTAAACTTTGCACTCGCGGATGCGCCGGGCGATCACCTGCGTGTATTGGGAACCAAAATCAAGGATGACAATCTGTTCGTTCATGGTGCTGAAAAGCAGGGGATTGAAGACAAGATTCCTCGGGTTTTGCGAGACAAAAAACATTGCGAAGCAAAAACCGCTTCGCAAGCGCGGGGAAAAGAGTTTGTGGTTTCGGGTGTTACACCAACTCCGGGATCAGTTTACCGTGCCGTACGATCATCACCGGTCGGCCGGTCGGCGTGTGGTATTCCTTTGTGTGGTCAACTCCTAGTGCGTGGTAAAATGTGGCGGCAACGTCATCGGGTGAGATGACGCGATCCTTCGGACCCTCGCCCTTGGCGTCTGAGGCTCCGATCACTTGGCCGCCCTGCATGCCTCCGCCGGCAAGCAGGCAGAACATTGCGCGTGGATAGTGGTCGCGGCCTCCGCGTTGGTTGATCTTGGGCGTCCGGCCGAATTCGCCGGTTACAAAAACGGCGGTCGAGTTCAGTAACCCCTTCGAGTCCAAAGCCCTGAACAAACCGGCCAAGCCGTTGTCGAGGTTGGGCAGATTGCTGTCCTTGAGCCGGTTGAAGTTGTCCCTGTGGGTGTCCCAGCCGCCGAATTGAATTGAAACCAGGCGCACGCCGGCCTCGACAAGGCGAGTGGACAGCAGGCAGCTTTGGGAGAAATTGCCGTCGTCGAACAAACCAGAAATGGCTGCGGGCTCGCGCGTTAGGTCAAACGCCTCCCGGGTACGACCGGAGCGCATCATCTCGTAGGCTTTTTGGCTGAACTCATCCATGCCGCTCAGCACCTTGTCCTCCTTGGCGAACGAACCAAAAGCGGTGTCGTACCGCTTCACCAAGCTGTCTCTGCGGTCGATGTCGGCCAAGGTCAGGCCATTGGAGAGTGAGAGGCCCCGTATGTTCATCGGTTGACCGGCCTTGGGTGTGGCCCCGGTTTCGAGTGGGCCATATTCCAAGCCGAGAAAACCGGTCGGCGCTACGGCTCCTTTTGGAATGGCCACAGAACGGGGAATGTCCCTTGGGCCACCGAGTTCCTTGCTGATCACGGCGCCGTAAGTCGGATACTTCAGCGAGGGTAGGGGACGATTCCCGGTCATCAGGTATTCAGCGCCCAACCGATGCGCCGCCAAGGTGTGGCTGACGCCTCGAAGAATGGCATACTTGTCGGCGCACCTGGCGAGTTTCGGAAGATGCTCGGAAATTCGGATGCCCGGCACGTTGGTGCTGATTTCCTTGAATTCACCTCGGTGCGTGTCCGAGGCGTCTGGTTTCATGTCAAACGTATCCATGTGGCTGGGTCCGCCGGCCAAGCGCACGTAAATAGCCGCCTTGGCTTTGCCTGCAACGGAGCCCGCCTTAGCCAAGCTCAAGTAATCAGACAGGCCAAGCCCAGTTCCGACAAGAGCACCAGCCTTGAGGAAATCCCGTCGAAGGATTCCGTCACAACAAAGTTTATGTTTCATGGTTCGGACGTTCGTAATTAATGGTTCGCCAGGAACTCCTTTGTGTTGAGCAGCGCCCAAAGCAGGTCTTTCACGCCGGCAATCTTGTCAATTGAGCCCCCCACATCAACACGTGCCTTGGCGAGTTCCGTCTCGGTAGGGAAACGGCTTAAGGTTCTGAGGAACGTTTCGTTGATCAGTCGGTCAAGTTCCCGCTCGGTGATTGGGCGTCGAGTGTTCGCGGGTTGTTTTGGTTGGCCTCCATTAAGATTGCGTATTTTCTGGTTTAATTCCTTGAGCGCTTGGCTGTAGCTTTTTGTGGAAATCCGATAACGCTGCATGGCCCGTGCATTTTGCTTGTTCGCAGGTTTTTGTGGGGCCTTGGCCATGAGTTTCTTTCGCTGCCCGACCAGAACCTTATGTTGTCTGCTTTTTGCGCCTTGTGCTGTTGACTTCGTTTTACCGGAGTACCACTCGTTAATTTCCTGAATCCAGCCCTTGCTTTTCCGATTTCTGCCATCGAGCAACAAGTTCATCGCAGGGTCGTTCCGCGTGAAGATAGCTTGAAGGAGCGTGGGCTCGTTGGAGCGTTCGCAGTCGCAATTTGCCGTCCGGTCCGGCTTGCCGAAAACCGACAACGCATAATTTAGAGAGGAGGTATTCTTCTTGTTGTTTTTGGACAAAGTGTCCGGGCCAATGGTGCGATCCTTTGAGGTGGCAGTCATGGCGTCAACCCGGGACTTCGAGGCGGTGGCCTGTGTGATGGCATCCGCAACAACCTCGGCGGGCAACCGGCGAATGGTCATGCGACTGAAGTTGCGTTCGTCATGCCTGTTCGTGTCGTTGGGACGCCAACTGCGCTGATAGGCGTCGCTGTTAAGAATGGTGCGGTGCAGCCATTGCATGTTGTAGCCGCTTTGGGTAAAGCCCTTGGCTAGGTGATCGAGCAATGACTTGTTGGAGGGCGGGTTGGCCAGGTTCATGTCGTCCACGGGATCAACAATGCCACGGCCAAAATAGTTGTGCCAAACACGGTTGACGAACGCCGGGGCGAAGTAGGGATTGTCCTCGGATCGAAGCCAGTCCATCAGCGGTTGGCGCGGATCATCGTACTCGGTTAAGTGAACATCCTCACCGCCAAGTACACTTGGCGTGATCACGCGTCTTGAGTAATTCTGCTTCTTTTTGTTTTTGCCGCCCTTGGATCTGGGCTTTGTGTTGACGATGTGGAGTTCCTGCCATGGAACAGGTTTACCGGCATTTGCGCGTTTCCGGATTTCTTCACGCAATTGTTTCTTGTTGTTTTTCTTTTTCTTGTCGTAGCCGACAAACTGCTCGATTTCCTTCATCAGCGACTGGTAATTCATACCGGCACCCTTCTCATTTTTCGGCGTGTTTGCCTTGTATTGAATGGGCTCGAAGAAGGCCTGAAACTTTTTGAAATCCTGCTGTGTCCATTGGTCAAACGGGTGCTTGTGGCATTGTGCACACTGTATGCGGACGCCAAGGAAGGCGTGGGCGAAACTGAGTGCTTTTTCCTCCGGTTTGCGGACGTTTCTGCGACTCCAGTAAAAAGGCATTGACTCGCGGGTGTGAAAAGGAACCGGATTCTCTTTTTTGTAGTAATGGCTCATTCCCGTCGCAAAATGTTGAAAACTTTCGCCCTTTTGGCGGCTGGTCGCCATGATCAACCCCTCCGCAATTTGGTCATATGGCACATTGGTTTTCACGCGGTGATAAATCCACTCGTACCACTGGCGAGCCATGTCGTTCCGGAAAACGGGATCGTTCAGATTCTGGGCGTTGTTTCCGGTGTAGTCGCAAAGCTTGGTAGTCCACCACGCAGCATAAGCGGGCCGCTTGAGCAGTTCATCGATTTTCTTCGAGCGCTTGACGGAGGATTTGCTAGCGACGAAGGATCGAATCTCATCCGGGAGCGGAAGCGAACCGGTGAGGTCGAGACTTACTCGACGCAGGAATTCATCATCGGTGCATTTTTCGGACGGTACGATCCCCAGTGTTCTCAGCTTGGCCAGGATTAATTGATCCACTTCACTTGTGGCGGGAACTTCGGGGTAGGCGTCGCCCAGTTTGTCGGAGACGGGCAGGTAAACCGGAACCGGTTGAATGCCGTTGTCGTAAAAGGCAATGATGTGTGTGTCACCTCTACCGGTGGCGGTGGTAACACCGATCTCGTTCACCGTGGCGATCGATTCATCGTTGCTGCGAAACCGAGTCAACTCGGTGATGTCCTCGATTGAACCGTCCTTCCAGTGGACGATCGCCTGAAGCCGCTGTGATTGGCCAGACTCGGTGAAGCGCAATGATGGGGGGACGATTTCGAGACGCTCGAATTCCGGTGTCAGTTTTGAATCGTTTTTTGCACCATCCAATATCCAACTCAAAAGAAGCCGGTATTCCCAGCTGTTTTTTTTAAATCGCAGTTCGCCCTTGTGCCTTTCCTGCATGGTGGGTTTCATGAGGATGAGGCTATTTTCTGGCTGGTCGCGGTTGACTCGAATCTCGTCCTCGTCGCGAACGATCTCTTCGTGATCCTTGTCGAACTCGTAGCCGAAGAGCGAGAGTTGAAAACCACCCCTGCCGGAGAAGGAACCGTGACACTCCCTCCCGTTACAGCCCCGGACACCAAGCAGTGGAATCACGTGCTTCCGGAAACTCGCTACATCTCTATTTGCCTCGTGTCCAAACCGTTGCGACGGAGTGGGCAGCGACTTGGCCTGCGGCGCGGCAATTATCGCCATCGCAGCCGCTAATGATGCGTAAATCGTCGAAGACTGTTTCATTGTTTTACATCGTTTGGCCTAAAAAGATTGTGCGTTCGCACTTACTTAAATTCTACTGGGAACTCCCGTTTTCGCAACCTGATTTTTCTGCCAGATAGCAGACAAAGACTTGTGGGTGTAGAGCGCTATTCAATGAATTTTGCTCGGATCATTTCCGGTGTGAGACCGGCTTCGCGCATGGCTTTCAAACTGAGTGAGTCGTGGCGCTTGGCCAGGCGCTCGCCGTCTTCATCGGTGACCAAGGGGCAATGATGGAACACCGGGGCTTCCCAGCCAAGTGCATGGTAAACGAGCATTTGGCGGGCGGTGCATTTGAGCAAATCCTCGCCGCGAACAACCTCGGTAATGCGCATGTCGTGATCGTCGGCCACCACGGCCAACTGGTAACTGGGCACATCGTCGTGCCGCCAAAAAACGAAGTCGCCGAAGTCCTTGCTGGCGGTGAATGACTGTTGCCCGAGGCGGACGTCTTCAAATGCAACCGCCTCTGCGCTTGGCACGCGAAACCGCCAGTTGACTCGGGGTACAGTGTCTATTTCGAAAGTGGCTGCTTGGCCAATCGCTGGGCGGCAAGTTCCGGGGTAAAGCGGCTCTTCGCCGGTTTCGTGCGGTGCCGTTACGGCTTCCATCACATCCTTGCGCGAGCATCGACAAGGGTAAACCAAGCCGAGAGTTTTCAGTTTTTCGAAGAGTTCACGGTAACGCTCGATCCGTTGGCTTTGGATGTACGGCGTGTATTCGCCGCCGGAGTCCGGTCCTTCGTCCCAGTCAATACCCAGCCATTTCAAATCTTCCAGAGCGGCATCCGCGAATTTAGTTTTGCACCGTTGCGGGTCGAGGTCTTCCGTCCGGTACACCAGTTTGCCGTCGGCTTGGCGTGCTCGTTGATGGGCTATCCAAAACGTCTGCGCGTGGCCAAGATGAAGCAGACCGGTGGGGGTTGGGGCGACGCGGCCGCGATACGGCTTCATGCGGGTTGTGTTGCGCTGAATCCAAGCCATTCGGACAGCCCTGTCAGCGGGAACGAAAGAAGTTGCTGGAGTTTGCTGCAATCGAGTGACGTATCGGCTGCCCTTGGCGGGCCATCGTAGTTACGCAGGCTGCAAGACTCGATTTTTGGATTCCACTCTGGATTTCTCTTGGCGATGGCCCGGCCAATTTCGAGGCGAGACATCCGCTGACTGCCGGCCAAGTGGTACAGGCCGGGTCGCTTGGCCAAGGCGAGTTCCCAAGTTGCGAGGGCGGTGACTTCTGCCGGGATGGGGCTGCGATACTCGTCGGCGAACAACTTCACGGTGTCGCCCTTGGCCCAGCGATGCCTGAGTTGTTCCTCAACGCCGCGATTGCCGCTGGGAGATTTGCCGACGGTGAGCGACGTGCGCACCACGCTATGCAGCAGATTGGCGAGAACCAACGCTTCCGCCTCCGCCTTGGTACGGGCGTACACCGTCAGCGGCGACGGTTCGTCTTCCTCCGTGTAGTGCCCGTGTTTGCCGTCGAACACTAGGTCCGTCGAAAAAAAGATCATTGGGATGTCCTGTGCCAAGCCAGAAAGGAAAAATGTCGCCTCCCTGTTTACGAACCGGGTTTGAGCGAGTTGCGTCTCGCAAACCGTGGGGTCACTCATCGCGGCGCAGTGAATTACGAGTTGCGGCAGGTCGGCCTCGAATTGCCGTTGAACTTCCGGGAAGTCCGTCAAATCGAAGTCGTCACGCATCAATGCACGAACCCGCCAGCCCAGTGCATGCACCGAAGCGGCGCGTGCGATGTGGCTGCCGATAAGCCCACCGGCTCCGGTAATCCAAGCGAGCGGTTTTGTTTCATCGGGTGTGTCATTCATTGATCAATCTGCGGGTTGAATCTTCGTACGCATCGATGCGCCGGTCGTGAAGGAACGGCCAATGTGTGCGGGTCACTTCCACTTTGGGCAAGTGGAGCTCGCAGAGCAAGACCGTTTATTATTGGGCTGCATTGGCGATGGTTTATTCTGATGTGTCGCTGATTGCCTCGGCCATGGTAGAGTTTTCGTGATTCTCGGTCCGACGAAAATATTGGGAGACGAACTGTTCCTGCGTGCAGATAATTTGCCCCGTTTTTCGCCTTCCGTTCAGTCTTGGGCAGCGTGGCCTAGAGGTTTTAGATGGGAACGCCGGAGGTAGCGGCCTGGGTCAAGCCGCTGGTGAGCGGTTGTTTGGTGTTTGGCATCGGGGGCTTGACGCTCATTGGCCCGGCTCGCGCGAAATGTTCGCGCCGAGCGCACGGAGTTTGCCGTCGATATTTTCGTAGCCTCGATCGATGTGGTAAACGCGATTGACACGAGTGACGCCCTTGGCCGCCATACCGGCCAAAACCAAAGCTGCAGAGGCGCGGAGGTCGCTCGCCATGACATCCGCACCGCTAAGCGGTTGGCCGCCCTTGACGATGGCGCTTGGCCCCTCGATCGAGATGTCCGCACCCATCCGCGCCAACTCGTTCACGTGCATGAAGCGCGACTCAAAAATCCGCTCGGTGATGATGCTGATCCCTGGCGACTTGAGCATGAGCACCATCATTTGTGCTTGCACATCGGTCGGGAAACCGGCGTGCGGCATGGTGGTGATGTCCACCGAGCGCAACTGTTTGGCGGGGCGAATGCGAAGGGTGTTGCGCCCGGACTCGATTCTGACACCGGCCTCACGCATTTTGTCGAGGACCGCGCTGAGGTGGCTCGGCTGGCAACTGCGCAGCGTCACGTCGCCGTTCGTCACTGCACCGGCGAGGGCGTAGGTTGCCGCTTCGATCCGGTCGGGGATCACCCGGTGCTCCGCCCCCCTGAGTCGTCGCACGCCTTGGATAGTGATTGTCGGACTGCCGGCGCCTAAGATTTTTGCACCCATCGCGTTGAGGAACTTGGCCAAGTCCTCGATCTCCGGCTCGCAGGCGGCGCTGTGAATGAGTGTTTTTCCCTTGGCCAGGCTCGCGGCCATCAGCATGTTGGCCGTGCCAAGAACCGTGGGGCCGCAACGGCCGCCGAGGAAGCTCTCGCCGCCTATCAGCCTCTTGGCCTTGGCGTGCACGTAACCGGCCTCGACGCGGACTTTTGCGCCTAAGTCGCGCATGCCTTTGAGATGCAGATCGATCGGGCGCGCGCCGATGACACAGCCTCCAGGCATCGACACCTTGGCTTCGTTGAGGCGTCCCATGAGTGGCCCAAGAATACAGATCGAGCCGCGCATTTTTCGGATCAAGTCGTAGTCACCGAAACCATCTATTTTTCTTGCCCTGACACGGATCGTTCCCCGGTTCATCTCGACCGATGCGCCGAGCGATTTCAAGATCCGCGCCATGAACTGAACGTCGCTGAGGTTGGGCAGATTGCGCAAAACGCACTCATCACTCGTCAACAACGTCGCCGCCATCAGCGGCAGGGCGGCGTTTTTTGCGCCGCTGATTTTGACTTCGCCCTTGAGCGGCGTCCCTCCATTGATTACCAGGCAATCCATGAGCGTTTGTCGGCGGGCAGTGTTGCGCTATTGCCCTGCGGAGGCAATCACGATTCGGGGCTTGCCAGTCAGATCATTGGAGGTTTCCACGTTTGGCCAGGCGGCTTGGGCAAACAAGCCCTCGATGGCCGATTCCTGCCCGTCACCGAACTCCGCCATCAGTTTGCCGCCGGGCTTCAAGCGGGATTGCCCCTCGGCAGCGAGCAGCCTGTAAAACTGCAGGCCATCCTCGCCGCCGTCCAGCGCGAGGTGCGGGTCGTAGTACCGAACCTCGGGTTGCAGGCCGCTGATGTCACCGGACGGAATATACGGAGGGTTCGAGACGATCAAGTCGACTTGTTCATCCTCGACCAAGGCTGCTAAGCCGTCGGCCTCGCGGAACTCTACCTGCTCGATTGCATTGAACGTCTCGGCATTTAGTTTGGCCAGGTTGAGCGCCGACTCGGACACATCAGAGGCGATGACTTTCAGGCCGGGACATCGCTTAGCCAGCGTGATGGCAATGCACCCGCTGCCGGTACCAAGATCGAAGACGATCTGGGAGGTGAGTGGTTGCAGAAAACCCAGGGCCAACTCCGCCAACGTCTCGGTCTCCGGGCGGGGGATCAGCACGTCGGAGCTAACCCGGAACTCGTAGCCGTAAAAATCGCCGATGCCGAGAATATGCTGCAATGGTTCGCGATCCAGGCGGCGCTTGATGTTTTTCAGCATTCGATCGACCTGCTCGTGAGTCGGCATCTTGTGCGCATAAAGGGCGAGTTCCGATCGGCGGCACTTGAAAATGTCAGAAGCCAACCACTCGACATCAGCCAGTGGTGACTTAATGCCAACTTCTCGAAGCATGTTAACGCATTTATCAATTAGTCCGAGGACTGTCATTTACGAATTAAACCGTCTGCGACTCCAAGCCATTTGTAACTGGTCAACTCCTCCAAGCCCATCGGGCCGCGCGCACCGATTTTATCGGTACTAATGCCGATCTCCGCGCCCATCCCGAATTCCATGCCGTCACTGAAGCGGGTCGAGGCGTTCCAGAAAACCGTCGAGGAATCCACCTCGGTCTGGAAACGTTTGGCCGCCGCCGGGTCGCCGGTGACGATCGTTTCCGTATGGCCCGAGCCGTGCGTGCTGATGTGCTCGATCGCCTCGCCGATGCCATCCACGATTTTCACCGCCAGCACGAGGTCGAGGTATTCCTCGTCCCAATCGTCGGCGGAGGCCGGGGTGACCTCGATGCCAGTGCCGTCGAGCAAGGATTGTGTCGGTTTGTCGACGCGCAACTCGACGTTGGCCTTGGCTAGGCGCTTGCACAAGCGGGGCAGCACGTCGTTGGCGACGGACTTGTCAACCAGCAGCGTCTCGGCGGCGTTGCAAACCCCGGGCCGGTGTGCTTTTGAGTTCAATACGATCTCCTCCGCCATCACGGCGTCGGCGTCGGCGTCAATATAAACGTGGCAAACGCCCTTGTAATGCTTGATGACTGGCACGTGCGAGCACTCGGTTACGGCACGAATGAGACTCTCGCCGCCGCGGGGAATGCAGAGGTCAACGAAGCGCGTGAGCGAAAGCAGCTCTGGAATGGCACCGCGATCGGTCGTCGGCACGACCTGTATAGCGTTCGCAGGGAAAGCAGGCAAAGCTCCGGCCGCTGCCTCGACCATGATCTTTGCAATAATTTGGTTCGAATGAATAGCCTCCTTGCCGCCGCGAAGAATCGTTGCGTTGCCGGACTTGAAACAGAGGCCTGCCGCGTCGGCGGTGACGTTGGGGCGTGACTCGTAAATGATGACGATCACGCCGATCGGTGAAGCGACCTTGGTGAGTTTCAGGCCGCTGGGCCGTGAGCGCTCTTCAATCACTCGCCCGACCGGGTCGGGTAATACGGCGACTTCGCGGAGGCCGGCGGCCATGCCGAAGATTCGCCCTTCGTCTAGCAGTAGACGATCTAGCATCGGCTTGGGCAATCCCATTTCCGCGCCGGCTGCCATGTCCCGGGCATTCTCCTTCTGGACCGCCGGCATGTTGGCTTCGATGGCATCGGCCATGGCAAGAAGACATTTGTTTTTGTCGTCGCTGGACAGGCTGGACAGGCGGCGAGAGGCCGAGTGGGCGTCCTTAGCCAAGTCGGTCATTTCCTCCTTCAGACTCATGGCCGTGCAGCTTAGCGTCAACCCGAGCCGATGTGAATCTCATTTAGCTGCTCGTCCAGTTCATTTTTCCTTGTGAGTGGTAGTGCAACGATTATAAGGCCATAACCCCTTGGCTTGGCACTCGCTATGGATGATCTTTTAAAACTCGAACGTAACGTCCGGGCGATCTACGCCAAAACGTTGTCGTTGCTGGCCAGTCGCTAGCGTTTCAATCTGCCTGTCAGCGACAAGGAAGTGCCGAGGTCGCCAATGGTTCTGTTTCTTGGGCAAAATCTTCGTTCATCTACGACATCACCAGGCCGATATTCAGTAATCCAGCATGACGAATTCACGCTGATCCCTTAACCGAGTACCCTCTCTTCCTCGACCCCTTCTAAAAGAATGAATTTTCGGCCAAAATCCCTTCTCGCCTATTGCGATAAGATCGTTTAAGCATCCTCCCTGTGAGTCGCTGCCGGTTAATTTATTCAAGCATCTCATCTAAGGAGATCGTCTCCAACGACGCTATCAAGGCGCTCGTGAAGAGATCCTCCAAGAACAATCTTCGCGATAAAATCACCGGGCTTCTTTTGCTCTCTGGAGACCGGTTCCTCCAAGTCCTTGAAGGTGACTCGAAAGCGGTGAACCGACTCTACGGCAAAATTTATCAAGATTCCCGCCACCGTGAGGTCGAACTGATTTCTTTCGAATCAATCGATGTTCCCTATTTCGAAACTTGGGGCATGCGATTGGTCGATCTCTACGACCTCCCGACACATCCGCGTCAATTTCTGATGGATAAGTACGAGCATCTGGATGGGGATATCCAGATTCCAAGCCGCCTTCACGAGGTTTTTTCCCTGTTGCTAGATGCAAAAGCGCTGTGCCAGTCCAATCCAACCCCTCAGGATAGCAGCACGGAATAGCGACCGGCTCGCCATCCCGTTTTTAAACAAGCGACCGGCCAATCTGTTTTCAACTTTCCGAAATAGACTGCCGCCATGCCGGCAGATCCAAATCCGGTAAATCTTTTATTCAAGATCGCCGGGTACAAATTCAAGAGTTTCATCGAGGTCTAGTAGGTTCAGATTCTTTCTTAGTATTCTAGATTAACTTGGGACTGCCTGACTCTCGAGGTCTGAATAGACCATCCTCCCATACCAGAGCCAGGATCCGGAGATCTACTGGGAGGAAGCGGAAACGCTCGATGGGCAGACGCTGGTGTCGAACCTCTAGCTGGTTGATCATGACTTGGCCAACCTCGGCCCGAAGTTCCGCGCCAAACTCCAGTTCAAGGTTTATCGGTCATAAAACCTCCGGCAACTGACATTGCCCAACAGTCTGGGTATGATATACTCCGCCAGTAGCTCCTACTTCTGGAAATACGTCAGGTTTACGCTGTGAGCGCCGACCTCGCGTTCTTCTTTTTTGATTCTGACTGGCCGGGTAAAACCGGTGAGGCAGTTTCCATTTTACAAGACAACTGGTCGGCATCGACCTCAAGTTGCTGACCGTGCTAAACAATGGGACTGTTCGACAGAATTGAGTCAGCGATTGAAAAGGACATACTTGCGTTAAAGCCGGAAACTGAATTGCACACGAAGATTAAGACTGACGAACCAGAAATTCAGGAGGAAGAAACGTCCTATCAGCATGAATTACCAAAGAGAAAATGTGAGAGCACAGTGAATACCATCAATTACTTTCACAGAGCGTTTTGAAAGCAAGGATCGGTTTTATATTGAACTATAACGTTAACGCTTGCTGACTTGCTGCGTTATTGGTGTTTTATTTCGTTTTTTTGTTGACACTCAAACCTGCTCCCGCAAAATTCTTAGAACTCTGAGTGAGGTTTATCCTCAGTTCCTCCCGGCCCAGTGACGACTCCGCCGATTCGTTGCTGGGCCTTTTTATTCTGTTCGTTTTCGTGCGAAATTGCAATTGTTTGCAGGCACGCGGTATCAGTTGCCAAGGTCTATGAAGTCTGCTTTTCCATTGTTGATTGTCGCCCCCCGTTTACCTGCGTCTCGCAGGGGGATGCCCCCACGTTGATCATCCATGGCGACGCCGACAAATTGGTGCCGATTTATTAGCAGGCATAACGGATTATGGCTAAGTTCAAGGCGGCCGGAGTCGAGACGAGACTGCTCGTTATGCCCGGTAAGGATCATAGATGGAAGGCGGAACCTTCGGAAGTGCAGACGGTCGGGGAGTGGTTTGACAAGCACCTCTTGGCGACCCTTTAATGTGCCGATGTCAGCCTCCTTACAATCCGCTTTCATGAGGCTCGTACTGGCTTGGTTTGCCTTTTCATCGCTTGCCCAA
The DNA here is from genome assembly GCA_937770485.1 of uncultured Verrucomicrobiae bacterium. Lineage (GTDB taxonomy): Bacteria > Verrucomicrobiota > Verrucomicrobiia > Limisphaerales > UBA1096 > UBA1096. Next base: position 29,200 of record CALJHX010000042.1, read on the forward strand.
GCTGAAGATTGGCCGCAGTGGCTGGGCGCAAACCGCGATGCGGAGTGGCGCGAGGAGGGGATCATTGACCGTTTTCCTGAAGGAGGCCCCAAGCTTCGCTGGGAAAGTAAACTGGGCGCTGGGTATTCCGGTCCGGCCGTCGCGCAAGGGCGGGTGTTCGTGATGGACCGCCTGGCTGCGGAGGTGAATCCGGACAAGGCCAGATTGCTGCATGAAGGCACGCCGCCGCGCAACATTAACTTTGTCCGCAAGCTCCTGCCTGGCAGGGAGCGCCTAGTTTGCTTAAACGAAGCCGACGGGAAACTACTCTGGGTACACGAGTGGGACTGTCCGTACACGACTGTGGCGGCCTATGCGATAGGCCCCCGGGCGACTCCCACCGTGGACGGCGCACGCGTGTATGCGCTGGGTGCGGAGGGAAACTTGTTTTGTCTTAATTCGAAGACCGGTGTGGTGCATTGGAGTCGTGATTTCAAGAAGGATTACGGGTTGGAGATTCCGGAATGGGGCACAGCAGCCCATCCGCTTGTGCACGGGGAGCGCTTGATCTGCATCGTTGGGGGAGAAGGAACTACTTGCGTTGCCTTTGACAAGATGACGGGTAGGGAATTATGGCGAGCGTTGAGCGCGGGACAACCCGGATACTGTCCGCCGATCGTCAGGCTCATTGGAGGGAAGGAGCAACTGCTGGTTTGGCACAGTGATGCGCTGGAGTCCCTCAACCCCGAAGACGGCACGGTTTACTGGTCGGTGCAGATCAAGCCGACCTACGCCATGTCGATTGGTCAGCCGGTAGTGGAGGGTAACCGGGTTTACGTTATGGGGTACAACCGCGTCTCTGCTTGTGTTGAAGTGGCTGAAGATGGTGGAACGGCCAAGTTGCTCTGGAAAGGCAACACCCGGCGCGGTATAGCTGGGGTGCACAACACAGCCTTCATCCATGACGGTCAGATTTACGCCTGTGGGCCAAACGGGAAATATTCTTGCGCACGCTTGGTTGATGGCGAAAAGTTGTGGTCGACATTCTCACCTGCGGAAGGCGGACGACCGGTCAGTTGGGCGAACGTGTTCACGGTAAGACAAGGTAACCGGTACTTTTTGGCAAACGACTATGGCGAGTTGATCATTGCGGGGTTAAGTCCGGCTGGATATAATGAAATCAGCCGAGCCAAGCTGATTGATCCAACACATCAGGTTGGCGGTCGGACGCTGGTCTGGTCTCATCCGGCTTTTGCGAATCGAAGCGTTTATCTGCGTAACGACCGTGAAATCCGCTGTTACAGTTTAGCCAAGGGGCCTAATTGACATCCAAACGCTTTGACAATTGCTGCAACTTTAGGAGTATGCTGGAGTTCAATACTTGGTTGACAACCAGCGTGGTTTTGGTACCAACCGCGCTGACGAGACAGGATGAGAGCTTTGAATAAAATGAAGATTAAACAAATGCGGGCCGGCGGATTCACGCTGGTGGAAATCATGATCGTAGTGGCCATCATCGGCCTGCTAATCGCCGTGGCTGTCCCCAATTTCAGCAAGATGCGCAAAGACGCACAAAAGACAGCCTGCCACGCCCAGTTGAAGCAAATCGATGGCAGCAAGGAAATGTGGGCCACACAGGAAAAACGGGCTGACGGCGACACGCCGAACGAGAGCCAGTTGGGGGCTTACTTCAAGGACGGTATGCCAACCTGCCCAGGTGGCGGGTCATATTCCATCGCCCCGGTCGGGACAGACGGAACCTGCTCCGTACACGCAAAACTGGCGCAATAAACAGCTTCACCATTTTGAAGAGGCGGCCCATGCGGCCGCCTTTTTCATTTCAATCAACTAAAAGTGAAACTCAAGTTTTACGCCTACAAAAACTGTGACACCTGCCGGAAGGCCATAAAATATCTGGATGAGAAGGGGGTGGGATACGAACTGATCCCTATCCGGGAACAACCGCCGACTAAGGCCGAGTTGAAAACCATGCTCGCCAACCACGACGGTAACATCCGAAAACTGTTCAACACCTCGGGCGGTGACTACAAAGATCTAAACTTGAAAGAAAAGCTCCCCAATATGAGCCAAACAGACGCCATCGATCTTCTCTCAAAAAACGGCAACCTTATTAAACGCCCCTTCGTTATCTTTGGGGATCGGGGCCTTGTCGGTTTTAAGGAAAAGGAGTGGGGCGAGCGGATTGAGTGATTGGCTACTTCCGGAGTTGGGCGAGGAAACCGGGGGCGGTACCTGCGAGGTCGGCGGCGCGCTGTTTGGCAAGAAGGCGGCCGTAAACCTGGATGTCGTGCTGCAGTATCTCGAGACGGTTGCGTAGTTCGTCGGAGGCGACTTGGTCGTTCTTGACGTCAACTTTTTCCATAAAGGATACGCCGTAAGGCATCGACCAAGCGTAGCATTGGCGGGCAACTGTGCGAAGCTGATCGTGAACGGTGAGGCCCTTTTCGTGGGAGGCAACGATAGTTGCGAAGAGTTTGCCGGTGAACTCCTTCCAGAAGTGGTCGAGGAAGTTTTTGAGCGTGCTGCTGATGCTGCCGTGGTAATCTGGTGTGCCTAGCACGATGACATCCGCCGCGACGACTCTTTCCTTCAACAAAAGGTAGTAGTCCTGCTCCCAGACAGTGTCTGGGTTAAAGAGAGGCAGGGGATCTTCAATGAAATCGAGTGTATTGACTTCGCATCCATCTGTCGACAAGTTGTTTGCGAGGTGATTAATAACAACCCTGGTGATGGAGTCATCATGGAGGCTACCCACGACCAAAAGCACATTACACGAAGTGTCCGACATACGGCAAAGTGTTGTGTTGGCATTTACTCAAGTCGATCCTTAATTAGCCGTTTGGGCTAGGAGATTATGCGGGATTTGACTGTCATTTGTGCGGGTGCAATATGTTTAATATGTACCAGTGGCTGCCTGATCAATGACTCAGCGATTATACAGAAGCCAGCATGGGTTGAACGAGCGTTCTTGCCAAGGCCGTCACGTTTGGCTGAAGCTGAGGATCGAATGGAGTTCGGACTTGTCGCGGAATACCGACGAAGAACTGGTGAAGAGGGTTTGCGGAAGAAGACTGCCCTCTTGCGAGAAGGAGACCTTATTGCAGCACGTTTAGGGAAAGTAGAGGCGGGTATGGATTTGTTCCTAAAGTGGCAAAAATATGCTGCTGGCTACACATTCTTAAAATATGGACATTTAGATTTGGTGATGCGTGAACCGAGCGGAGAAGATAAATTGGTATTGTTTACCTGTAATGGAATTGAAGGAGTGAACATCAAGCGTCAACTTCATGATTTAGGAAGTCGTGATTGGGATGCTTACCGAATGAAAGGTTGGGGCCGCGTTAATATAGATCGGTTGTTGGAATTTGTAAGGATAAGCATTGTTCAAGAGAAAGGAGGAGCGTCTTACGGTGACTTAAGTTCATTAGGGTTTGGGAATGCTAACCTTAAACCCAGAACACAGGCAGATATTGGTGGCGGTTATACCTGTTCGACCGTAGTTGCGGCGGCACTTTATTATGCAGGGGTGGAGCTAGATAAGACGCGGGGAAGCAGCCAGCTTGACCTTGTTTCTCCTAAGCAAATTGTCACAAGCAAAGGGCGTTTCACTGCAATCCAAACATCGAAAGAGAGTCAAGACGGTTGTCCTTGAAGGCCGTTTATTCTGCTGAGTCCGTAATCGGTGAAAACGCGCTGTATTTCGTCGCGCACCTGCTCGAAGGCATTCCGAATTTCCTCCTCTGTGCCTTTGACCTTGGCCGGGTCGGGGAATGGCCAGTGATGCCGGCACGTCTGGCCGGGGAAGGAGGGGCAGGCTCGATCGGCATTGTCGCAAACGGTGATTACCGTCTCGACGTTACTCGAAAGAAATTCGTTCATGTGCTTTGAAGTGTGGCTGGAAATATCGATACCAATCTTGCCAAGGGTGAGGATGGCGAATGGATGAACAGAGCCGGTTGGATCTGAACCGGCGCTCTGCACATTTAGCACATTCCCTGCAACTTCCCGAAGTATACCCTCTGCCATGTGGCTGCGGCAGGAGTTACCGGTGCAGAGAATCAGAATGAGTGGCTTGACCTGTTTTTCCATACTAAATTTAGATTCCGGATTGGTTGTTCAGGGGTCGCGCTTAGCCGGTCGGAGTGAACGCCAAGCGGGCACGGCGAGTAGGGCGCCAAGCGTGGGGGCGAAAAGGTAAATCCAAAATCCGGTAAAGTTCATGCTCACCACCGCCGGGCCCAGTGAACGCGCCGGGTTCATCGAGGCTCCCGATATGGGACCCGCGAGAATGGCCTCCATTGCAATCACCCCGCCCACTACAATACCGACCACAATTCCTTTCTCCTTTGACTCAGTTGCAACATTCAAAATAACGAACATAAGAATGAATGTAAGGATAATCTCAAGGATAAAGCATTGGTAAAGCAATCCCTCTTTAGGAATGGTCGCGCCCATCTCGGCGTGATTGCCAAACAGAACTCGAAGCAGGAGGCTGGCCAACAATGCCCCGGAGCATTGGGCGAGAATATAGGGTGTAACTTTCTTCCCCTTAAACTGTCCGGACGCCCAAAAGGCAAGTGTGACAGCCGGGTTGATGTGCGCCCCGGAGATATCGCCTAAGGTGTAAATCAAGGTCATGACAACAAGGCCGAAGACCAATCCAATTCCGAGCGGGGTGACTAGACCACCGGAAATATTGCCAAAGACAACCGCGCCTGTCCCGGCGAAAACCAGGATGAACGTGCCGATGGCTTCGGCGGCACATTGGCGGCTTAATCGCATGGTCTAAATCCCGTAGTGGGTTTTTTATTTTTCGCGGTAACCAATCCGGTGGAACGGGTTAACAACGCTGGTGACGATGTTTCGGGAATGACTGGCGATGCGTTTCAGGAACCGGGCGTATAGGGAAACGGCTGTAGCGTCCGAGCTGTTGAGGCCAGTGACTGCCCCGGACAGTATGGAGTTGGAAATTTCCTCGCAGGCGTCGGACAAGCCTTCCTTGTAGTTATTCATGATGAGCCGGGCCTTGTCTTCGTCCCGGTCCTTGAACACCTCAATCATGCTCTTGAAATCTGATGTCACCAAAGCTTCCACATTTTGAAGTTTCTCCTCAACGGGGCCTCCCTCGAGCCGTAGGGGGTGGTGGACTGCGAGGTCATAGATGTTTTTTGTGTAGTCACCAATCCTCTCAATATCGATCACAACACTTACCAGGCCCAGGCCGGAGGCGAGGTTGGTTTCACCTGAGACGACAAGGTGAGTCATCACTTTTTTGCGGACATCGCGTTCGCTGCGGTTTACGCCCTTGTCAGCATCGTAAATATCGAAATCAACATTTGCGGTGTCTGAGTGTCGCAACGCCTTAACCGAGGCGTCATACATGTAAGCATCGGTGTCGAGCATCCCGGCAGCTTCCTGATAGGCCTGCTCGAACAGGTTGTCTTTCTTGAATAGTTGAATGAGTTCTTTCCACATAAGCCGGTTAGTCGTTTTGTCCGTGCATACTAGTCATTTCCGAATACTTTTGCAATCGAGTTCCATGTAAACGCAAGAGGGATAAGATAAAAAACGAGAACAATGAATACGATGGGAATGATGCGGTTCTTAAGGCATACTTCCGCCAACCATTCTGCGGCATTAACAGGTATCTCACGCATTTTCTTGAATGGTAGAAATATTATTGCCCCTGTTGCGTTAAAGAGAAAATGTGCGAAGGCGACGGTAGCACCCGCGAGCACCAGCGTGGGTGCAATGTCCGGCTGGCCCGCCACCGCCAAGGCGGCGAGAAGGCCGGTAATCGTGGTTCCGATGTTTGCGCCGATGGTGAATGGGAATATCTGTTGCAATCGGAGCACGCCAGCCCCAGCGAGGGGTACAATTAACGATGTGGTGATGGAACTGCTTTGAACCATAACGGTTAATACTAAACCGACAATAAACGACATAGCTAGGTTTCGGAAAACGTAGGTATCAAAAAATGACTCAAGTTTTTTTAGCACTAAACTCTGAAGGAGCTTCACGATACCCCAGAGCATGAAGAATGTGATGATTACAGACACCAGCAGAACAAGCCACGGAATATTGTTGAAAAGGTCCGAAAGGCCTTCGACTGCAGGCTTGGTGATTTTCTTAAGGTAGTTCTCCGGTTTCGTTATTCCGGTGACTTCGACAAAGATGCCACCCATCCAAGTGGCTGTTGTCTCAATAATGCGGAAGTAATACTCGAGCGGATAAACCAGTGCGACAGTGGTAAGGTTGAAAGTATCGTGAACGGATGAAGCGGCAAACGCCCGTCGGAACTCGGCCTTTCGCGTGATGTGGCCAAGCGAAACAAGTTTGGCAGTGACAGTCGTACCGATGTTGGCGCCCATGACCATGAAGATGGCGCTGCGAACGCCTATGGCCTCTGCGGCTACCATGCCAATAACTATACTGGTTGTGGTTGATGAGCTTTGGACGATGGTCGTGGCCAGAACACCAATGAACAGGCCTACCATTGGTGAAGATGTCGCTTCCAGAATTTTCTGGGAAAACTCCTTGCCAAACAACTTGAAGGAATACCCCATCCCTCCGATCCCGACGAGAAACAGGTAGAGGCAGGACGCAACGGCCAGGATCTTTACAATTGTCAGAACTCGTTCATTCATGAGCATTAAGGGCTGAGATGCCGGGTAATAATCTTACTGTACTGGTTAATGGTACTTTGAAGGGGCGTCATCATGGAGGCATCCAACGACCGAAAGCACATTACACGAATTGTTCGGCATAAGGCAAAGTATTACGCTGTCACTCAGGGCGGATTCGGCCAAACCAGCCATTCGTTCCACCTTTGAGCGGATCGTGTCAATGTCTCGCTGAAGCGTGGCCTCCAAATGTGTCTGCTCGCTCATCAGATTAAAAGCATCCCCTGCTTGGGGGAAAATGACTCATGATTTTGAGTTGTCTACTGCAAGCTTATGGTGTTGCGAATTTGTGACATACAGAGGTGAGAGGAGCTTGAGTATGCAATAGCCTCTTGTAACGTAATCGTAACACTAAAAGGCTTCACTTGTTGTTTTAATTAAGTTTATTGACTTCGTTTCGAAGTTTACAATGTGACGCGAACCTAACACTGAACGAGGTTAATTAAAAAACCAATATTATTAAAAGCAAAGAAAGAACAGTTGTTAGCATAAATAGATCAACATTATCAAAATACAAAAGCAAGGCAACAATAGCTATTGTTGTGACGGCTGCCATAGTGGTGCCAACTGTGGCAGATGACAATGAAATCAAGGTCACTTGGAAGGACACCCTTCGCCTGGAATCCGCTGACGGTAATAACAAGCTAAAATTCGGGGGGCGCATTCATTGGCAGAATGCCTTCTTCAGCGATGATGAGTTTGGCGGAAAATTGCTGGAAGACGGTGATAAGTTTCGCCGTTCTCGTATTTATGTTTCAGGGCTGATTCGGGAGAGATATGATTTTAAAATGCAGTATGATTTTGCAGGCGGTGACGCTGATTTCAAGGATATTTATTTCGGAATCAAGGATATCCCGGTCTTAGGTAATCTACGAGTCGGTCAATTCAAGGAGCCTCTTAGCCTTGAGGAATTGAATAGTAGCAACAGCAACTCCACAATTGAGCGGGCGAATGTAAATCTTCTGGTTCCAAGCCGAAGTGCTGGCATCATGGCTTATGACAATTTTGTGGATTCGCGTGTTTCAGTTGCAGCTGGCCTGTTCCGAGGCGCTGACGATTCCTATGGAAACTATAAGGGTGACGGGTATGTCTCAACGGCAAGATTAAGCGGACTTCCTTACTTGAGCGAGGATGCCTCGCGCCTAATGCATCTTGCCATCGGTTACAGTTATCGAGGCGATGACACAGCAACATACTTGCTTCAGCAGCCGTGTGATCTTCGCATATCCCAACTCCGGATGCTCATTGGATTTCCGGCGCAAAGCTCCCTTCAACTTTGCCTCCCAGGCATCCGCCTCTTTCGCCCTATACGCGTAGGTGCTACGATTCAGCCCAAAATGCCGGCAGGCCGCTCGTGCCGTACATCGATCCCCGGAGACAAGCTTCTCTGCCATCTGTCGCTTGTGTCCGGGGCTTACAACTTTTTTTCAAGCACCTCCTTCAACAGTTCTTTACCCAGCATCTCGTCGGCCAGCATCCGCTTGAGCCGTGTGTTCTCCCGTTGGAGTTCCTTGAGTTGCTTGGCCTGATTGATCTCGAGCATCCCTAGCTCTCGCTTCCACCGGTGGTAGGTTTGCTCGCTGATCTGCCGCTCTCGGCATACATCCTGTATCGTCCTATCACTGCTCTGCGCCTACCGTAGGATGCGTATTTTGCTTTCTATTGTGTATCGTTTTACTTTCATTTTCTGGACCCTTTCTAGGCGCCCAGACTAACTCTTTAAACGGACCAGTTTAAGTAACCTCGACTACAAATTTTTTTGATAGTCTAAGTGTACCCGGCAAATTAATGGGTACACTCAAGCTTCAGAATCTCGTATAAAATTTAACGGAAACTTCCGTCAAAAAAACCGGATTTTAGAAGTAGGTCCGCAATGCCAGCTGCCAACTTCCCGTGTTAATATCCGTGTCACTTTCCAAAAGTTCGCCCCAGGCATACTCATATCCAGCCATGAGCTTGAGGTTCTCTCCACTGAGCAAATACTGAAATCCAGCGTAACCCGAATGATAGTTCTGGACATTGAGACGTGCGTTTCTGTCCCCATCACCATCATTCCCAAATCGCTGGGTGCGTTGTTCACGTCCCGAGTCCATGTATTGGTAGCGTAATACACCTTCGAGCTTGTCGGTAATTTTATAGGAAGGCAATACATAGAAACCCCATGTATCATCTCCAGCCGGAATAGCTGCAGACCCCTTACTTGCTTCAACTCCCTCACGGTTGGCTCCGTAGATGACATCAGAAATGACTTTAAATGGACCTTTTTCGTAATCGACACCCAAAGCAAATGCGTGCTCATAAGCAGACCCGAAAGTACCTACAGCAGCATCACCCCGCGCACGTTCAAGGCCACCTTCGTTGTTCACATAGTTCCAGTCGAAGTGGAGGGAGAGATCATATTTTACCGGGTAGGTGAGGTTGTAGGATACTCCTTTATTGGCGCGAAAGTCAACCCATTCTGGACCATCTTCATGGGCACCATAAACCCAGGCACCAAGCCGGTGCTCAATACCTTTGGTGAAGAATCCCACCTGGGCTCCCCAAGGACGTTGCTGACCGATTTCATTCACGATAGCGGAACGCTCGACCGTTTTGATGTGTCTCGACGATATAATGTCTTCACGGGTAATGTCCTGCTTATCTTTACCGATAATCAAATAATAATCATCGCTGGGTTTCCATTGAATGTTGAACGTTACGAAATTGTTTATAAAAGAACCCTCGTCGCTAAGGGCTGTTCTGGCACCATGGCCATCCGAAATGTTTGCGTCGAAACCGAAGGAAAGATTGTAATCCAAATCGAAGTCCATTTGGATTCGCGCCCGGCGGTGGTGGTAGACATCGTATTCATTGTCTTTGACATCACCGATATCCTCGTCCTGGCTGATGTATTGACCATGATACCGACCTTTTAACTTAACATCTCTGATGAAGCCGCTATCGCTCTTATACAAAGTGTTTTTCTCGAATATATTCCACGGTTTGGCAGGTGTCACAGTCGGACTCTCATCAACGACTTCCACCTTGTCTTCCCCTGCATTCGCAAGGCATGCGCTGAATATACCAGCGCAAAGGAGTGTCCCGATACTTCTAGTGGTTTTTAATTGTATCATTTTCTGTTTGCTTGATTTTGTTTTAAGTATTGTTAGTTAGAACCTGAAAAGAATTTGTAAATAACTATATTCTTAAATCAGATAAAGCACTTTTTTGTAGCAATTATGTAACAGGTTGTGGTCGGGTTACTCAAACTGGGCCAGAGTTTGCGTTAGTCTGGATGGGTTCAATACTTGTTTAAATTCATAAAATAAGTCAAGGCTGGGCCGTAGGGAGGGCGTAGCCCGACCGAAGGCCCTGCATTGACTCTTTTCCTCTTCTCCAACTTCATCCTGTGCAAACTCATTTGGCGTTATGTACCCTAGGGACCGATGGGGCCGCACATGGTTGTACTTCCATCTCCAGTCCTCAATCACTACTCGCGCCTCTGTCAGGGTCCATAACTCTTCTCGATTCAGGCACTCCTCCCTTAGCCGCGCATTGAAACTCCCGATGTATCCATTCTGCCAAGGGCAGCGCGCTTCAATATAGAGCGTTTTGATCTCATTCTCTGCCAACCATTCTCTCAGATCCCTTTCGATAAACTCAGAACCGTTGTCACTTCGGATGTGTTTTGGGGCTCCATTCTTATCGATCAGCTTCGAAAAGATCTTCTTCACTTTACCGGCGTTGATCTGCCGATCCACATGAATACACAGGCACTCCCGGCTATACTCATCGATGATGTTGAGCATTCGCAGTTTGCCCCCTCGCTTCGTCGTGTCATGAACAAAATCCCACGTCCAGACATGCCCACGATACTTACCCTTGGTCGGAAGTCCCGTAGATACGCCCTGTCGCCTGCGCTTGGCCTTTTTCGCCGGCACCGCCAACCCAAGCTCCCGCCGCAGTCTCTGAACATTGCGAGCCCCCACCTGCCAACCCTCTTGCTTCAGCAGTCGTGTGATCTTCGCATATCCCAACTCCGGATGCTCATTGGATTTCCGACGCAAAGCTCTCTTCAACTTTGCCTCCCAGGCATCCGCTTCTTTCGCCCTATACGCGTAGGTGCTACGATTCAGTCCAAAATGCTGGCAGACCGCTCGTGCCGTACATCGATCCCCGGAGACAAGCTTCTCTGCCATCTGTCTCTTGTGACCGGGGCTTACAACTTTTTTTATCAAGTACCTCCTTCAACAGTTCTTTACCCAGCATCTCGTCGGCCAGCATCCGCTTGAGCCGGGCGTTCTCCCGTTGGAGCTCCTTGAGTTGCTTGGCCTGATTGACCTCAAGCATCCCCAACTCTCGCTTCCACCGGTGAAAGCTCTGCTCGCTGATCTGCCTCTCTCGGCATACGTCCTGTATCGTCTTATCTCTACTCTGCGCTTCCCGTAGGATGCGTATTTTGGTTTCTATTGTGTATCGTTTTACTTTCATTTTCTGGGCCCTTTCTAGGCGCCCAGACTAACTCTTTAAACGGACCAGTTTAAGTAACCTCGACCATCAGTTTCTCCTAAAAGAGAAGGCCCGGTCGTTTGACCGGGCCTTTTAGTATGCTGCTGAGGCAGCCTTTGGATCACGCGAACAAACCAAGCTTTTTGAAGTCCTTTGGATTCTCTTTTTTTGCTGAAGTGTAGGTCGGAATCACTTGGTTTAGCTGCTTTTGAGTGTTGCCAAAGTGATCGGTGAAAATTTCACCGAATACCGATCGAAAGTCGGTCTTTCGGAGCAGGTAGCGTTCGTTATTGGTACTGAACATGTCGCCGTTTTTCCATGTGTTCTTGTCGCAATTGTAAACGCCGCCTTTGACACCGCCTCCTGCGACAAACATGGCTGTTGCTTCGGCATGATCTGTCCCACGACTACCGTTCTCTTTAGATGTCCGCCCAAACTCGGTCATGGTAACAACCACCATGTCATCCCATTGATCCTGCATGTCCCGGTAAAACGCCTGAAATGCCATCGCTACATTCCCCAGAAGATCGCGGTGCTTTCCGTAGAGTTGACCTTGCCCTACGTGTGTGTCCCAGCCCCCTATATTCATCCCGAGTATCTTTGCGTTGGTTCTTTTAAAAAGCATGGCTGCCTCCCGAAGCCGCTCCCCGTAGCTGCCACCGGGATAGGTTGCGCTATTGGCTGGGGTATAGGTTTTTTGCGTAGCATCCTGGAGTGTCTGGATAGTCGTGCCAAGTAGTTGACCTGTCCGGTGAACCGTATCACGGTAACGTTTTCGGGGGAGATTGGGGCGCCCTCCGTAAAGCCCAAGCACACCAGAGCCAGTCGGCCAGCGAGGGTCCGTCCCCGGAAGTGTGCCCAGAAATTTCCGGTTCTGGGCCGTGCTGCCACTGAAGGCAAAATCCGACGCCTTTCGGAAATTTGGTAATGGTTTAGGGCCGCGTAGAGAAACCATCTGTGACCCGGACAGACTTGCGGCAACAAAGGCGTTCGCCTCGTCTGTAAGGTCGAGCGTTTGGGTAATCTGCCTGTAAAACATCCCCTCATCAAGTTTCTTGTCGCCGGGTGTGGCGTTCTCCCAGTAGTGCTGGCTATTGAAGTGTGAACGTGACTGCCCGGCATATCCCACCCGATGGATCACGGCCAGATTCCCGGGGCCATCTTGGCCGTTGAGTTTTTGGTTGTTGAAAATCTCCATCATAGGTTCCAGCCCAGGGTGCAACTGGGCAAAACCATTGCCAAGGTCCAGTGCCTGGTTTTCACGCAGGAACAGGGTGGGTCGGTTGGTGGTGTTGTACTCATTGTCACCGCGTGGGATGACAGCATTGATCCCGTCATTGCCACCACGCTGAAAGATGAAGAGCATCTTCTTGTTGCTGGAATGACCGTCGGCGAACAGGTTGTTGGGAAGCCCGAGCGAGCCTAGCAAGTTAAGTCCAACTGCTCCACCGGCCAAGCCACCGGTCTTGAGGAATTCTCGTCGTTGCATATTCATAATCTTTCCCGACTAAATAAATTTATTTTCTGGCTTATTGAAACTGCCACTGCGGCATGGATAATATCAAACCCACGAGTTCTTGAACCTCCTGAAGATATGAGGTCGAGGCTGGATCAAGTTTCTTGGGGCGTCCGACGGCATTTGAGTTGACGAAGTCGAGGAGAATGCCGCGCTGTTCCTCGGTAAGTGACTCCTGGAACAACAACCTGTCAAAGTAGTTCACAACCGACTCGCCGCCACCGAGTCCTCCGCGAAGTCGGGGTTGAACCAAAAAGTCCGAACTGGAGTTGGAAACGTTAAGTCCGTGGATCGCCAGGATATTCTTACCCTTTTTCAGTTCCTTAATGTGATTCGAAAGTGAAAAGGCCTGATATACTTGGGCTTCGCTGTCGCTGTGGCCTTCGGAAGCATTGGAATTCCACGCAAGGGTTTCGGGTGCGTTGGCTGCGGCAACCTTAACGCCATTCAAGTAGGCTACAAACCCATCATCGTATCGCATGTCGAGTCGTAAGTAGTCAAATTGACCGGGGTCTTCCACAAGGAAGGGGAGGCGTATGAAGACAGAGGTTCTCTTTTTGTGCATCTTCGTCTGTACATCTAGATCGATGAATTCAGTATAATCGGCATTTGTATCATATCCGACACTGGTTCCGGTGGCGCTCCATTTTGCGTCGTTAAAATTAACCTTTGTCCAATCGAGGTTAAGTTCCCCGTTGGCCGGGACATGGTATCGGACAAGGGTGTCTGGGCCCCTTTCCGAGAAGAGGGTTTCAGCGTCCCACTTAATATATTTATCCGCGTTGTTAGCTATGGTTTGCGCAAATGTCATGCGTTCCAGCAAGGTGCCTGTGTCCATCCATTCCGATCCAATTTCCGAGTAACCGTCCGGGTCATCCCGGACGAATAACTCCATCCCGAGGTCGGAGTTATAATCGGGTAATTTGTCTCCCGTGACATCCGCGTCTAGTGCCCGTATCGAACTGTTGATGTACTCTATCGGTGTTTTGATCTTCCCTCGATATCCGATGTCCTGCCAGAAGGCGCTCTGCTGTTTCTTGGGATCCAGAATGGTTGTCATGACTTTTCTGATATCGCCAGCAGGCTTGGTGGAGTGCCACGCCTCAATAGCCTCGTCCATGAGTTGAAGCAGTTCGGAGGGGGCGGTTCGGCTGTGGTATGTCTGCAAGCTGATTTCATCCGAGACAAACTTGTTGATGAGTTTTTGACAGATGAATTCACTTGTCGACGGGTGATCAACCATTCTATCGATAACGCTGATGGCATCGTTGACCCCGTTAATGCCACGCTGATTGGCTCGAATCCGATGTTGGTGCGCTGTTCCCTGGAAAAGGGTTTTTGTGCCGATGTGATGCTGCTCGGGAATAAAGCGGAACGTCCACTCTCCATTCGGATCCCCGTTTTCAATGCTGCCCGCAAGAGTCTTCCGTTCAATAAGTCTGGGGTGGATGGAAAGATCCGAGCTGTTCCTAGTGGTGTTATGTACTTGGATTGCGAGAATGTTCTCAGCTGGACTAGGCTTGAGCAGCTGAAAATGGTCCTTCAGGTTGATCGTCGCCGGCTTGGCTGTGACCTCATGTCCGGCGTTGGCTTCGGTGTCAAATGGGGGAGGGGATCCTGTGAAATTCATTGTGCTGCTTCGTCCGATTTCCTGACCATTCAGGTAGGCGATAAATCCATCGTCGTACTCTACATGAAGCATCAGGTTATCCATTTCGTACGGCTCTCCAATGGAGAAAGCGTGGCGAAGATAAATTGAGGTGTAGCGGTTCCGCATATCGCCAAGGATCGTTTTGTCGTCATTGTCACCGTAGCCAATGCTCACCGTGCCACGAGACCATTTGGTGTCGTTGAACCCGGGTTGTGTCCACTCCAGAGTGGGGATCATGTCATTACCAACCTTCTTGGGGGAGGGCTCGGCTAGTCCCTTGAAATAACGCCACACCCGACCGGTCTTAAGCTTGTTGTCATCCTGGTATTGAGCGCTCTCTTCTGTGAAGGGGGCTCGAGCCGACGTCGGGAACGGCTTCACATCGCCGGGCCAGGCTTTACGAATGTTCCAGCCGGAAAACGCCTTGGCTAATTCCTCAATGTCGGTCTGGTTGTAGCGATTATCGACACCGAACCCGAACAACTCAAGAATTTCCCTTGCGTAGTTTTCGTTTGGCTCCTTTTTTTCATTCAAGACATTGTCGAGGTAAATGAGCATTGATGGGCTGGTGGCGCTGTAAAGCAGGATGTCCCTAAAATTCCCGAGTGCGTTATCGTGAAAAAACTCGTATTCCTGCCACTCCATCTGTGTGGCTTCCTGTTTGGCCTGCTTAGAAGTCATGGATTCTCGGCCGTCTGAGTTTTCCAGATCTTCAAGGTATTCAACCAACTTGTCGTAATCGGTTGTGAAGTGGTTCTCCCAAAACTCAGCCAAAACAGCCTGAAGCTGGCGCTGTGAATAGATTCCCCGCAAATGAATCAGCTGTTGTAGTGATGAAATGTCCTTGATCCGTTTCACAGGAGGCAAATCGAGCTTGGTTCGCTGGACCAGTCTAGGAATGATGCTCAAGTCATTGCTGGTAAGCTTGTCGTTGTGAACCTGTATTGCGAGAACGTTGTCGCCTTCACGTATAATGCCTAGTTTTTCAGTGATATCGAAGTCCACAGGGTCTCCGGCTTCATGGCCTTTTTTTGCTTTGGTGTTATAGCGGGCAACTCCGTCCAGGTTGGCTCGTGCAATTTCTCGCCCGTTAAGGTAGGCGATGAAACCGTCATCATAGTCTACCCGTAATATTAACTGTTTGATTTCAGCCAGATTTCTGAGCTGGAACTTACGACGAATGAAGAGGCTTAGGTAGCCGGGTTGTTCGGGTTCGTCGGCAGTTGCCTCGTAAAACCTCATGTCTGATAGTTTCGTCATGTCGTCGCTGTCTCCGTAGCCGAAACCGGATGGGCCTTCCTCCCACTCGCTGTCTTCAAAATTCATCGCCTTCCAGTTTGCTGGTGGCTGTTTGGTTCCCTTGAAGTAGCGCCAGATTTCTCCTTCTTCCATATGAATTTTTTCGATGGTTGGTTCATGGCTGTAAAAAAGTTCGGCTTCTTTTTTAATTTGCCTTGGAGAGGGTTGCCAATCTGCGGTTGATGGGTTCAGCTGTGACTCAATATACGATTCCACCCCAATCTCCTCTACTTTGTTGATATCCGACAAACTCGGCCCGTAGGCGATTCGGTTCAGCAAGTGGCCGATTTTTTTTGCTTGGCCGAGGCTCCAAACTGGATTCAGCCCGAACGGTGGGACTTTGGCATCCTCGTATTCTGGGAATACATAAAAACCGGGCTCGAACGAGAAGTGAGGCGCTACACTAAATGGAACCTTTGGTAATTCGGCAGAGGGCCCAGTCTGCACTCGCATGAAGCGAATCGGTTGATTGTCTGGGAAGGTGAATGTGACTAGTCCTTCCTCACCGGTTAACTGACCTGCGACGATCGGTTGCCAGCCGCTCGCAACATCGTTACTGATTTCCAAGACGGTGCTCATATGCCCCGCGGGCACGTGCACGCTAACGATGACCTGTTCCCCTTTTAGCTCCGTTTCGTAAATGAACGGTTCAGTGTTGCCAGCGCGCAACGTGGTTGGGCTCATGATACAAATGTTCACCAATATTGCCAGAGAGAGCAAAGTGGGAACCTTTTGCGACCGAAAAATCATACAAGAAATATTAGCAGTGAGCAGGCCAAGTGTCAAAGTACTGTCTCCCATATATTTTGCCTTTTTTATGTTATTACATGGTGAATGAAACGTGTGAAAATCCCGCATTGAGTGTGATTTAAACACGCTTGACCAAATGTTTTGAGTTGGAGGCTAAGCGGCTTTGAGCTTGAATGGGTGCCGTGAATTTTAATAAGCGTGATTTCCTGAAAACCGTTGGAGCCGTTTCCGCAACCGCCGGTCTTGGTGTGGCATTACCGTTTTGCCTTTCGGCCGCATCGCCGATTCACCGAAAAGGCAGGCCGCGACTCAAGTTGAGTCTGGCCGCGTACAGCTTCCGGGATTACTTCAACACAGCCACCCACGCACAGAACAGGCCCGCAGATGCTAAATCTATCGACATGCACGACTTCATCGACTATTGCGCCGATCACAATCTCGCGGGTGCAGAACTTACGAGTTATTATCTCAATCCTCTAATTCCCCAAGCCGAGTTGGTTGCGCTAAAGCGTCACGCGTTCCTACGGAGCATCGCTATTAGCGGTACCGCCGTCGGCAACGTTTTCACTCTTCAGAAAGGCGCGAAACGCGACGAGCAAATTGCCCATGTGAAAAAGTGGATCGACAACGCCGCGCACATGGGAGCGCCACACGTACGAGTCTTTGCCGGTGGCACCAACGGTCAGTCATTGAAGCAGGCCCAGTCGCTTTGCATAGAGGCGCTCGAGGAGGTCGGCGAATACGCCGGCAAAAAGGGTGTCTTCCTCGGAATCGAAAACCACGGGGGCATCGTCGCCGAGGCTGGCAGTCTTCTTGAAATCGTCAGGGCAACACAAAGCGAGTGGGTGGGCATCAATCTCGATACCGGCAATTTTCACACTGATGACGTTTACAGCGACATCGCCCGCTGCGTACCGCACACCGTGAACGTGCAACTCAAGGTGCAAGTCAAATCGCGCGGCGCGAAACAAAAAAGCCCCACAGACGTAGATCGGATCGTCAAGATTCTTCGCGATGGCCGCTATCAGGGATTCGTCGTGCTCGAGTACGAAGCGCAGGAGAACCCGTGGGTCGCTGTGCCCAAGTGGCTCGACAAAATCAAGGAAGCCATCGGTTGATGTTGTCTCCGGCACGCCCTGGCCAAGCGCACAATGAGCGAGGCTGATTCACGAGGGGAACTCACCTCGACGCTACAACCGGCTCCAGGCAGCCAGCACCTTCGCTTCGTCGGCGACACGATTCGGTTTGAGTTGTCGTTGGCCCAGACCACGACTGCCCCCCACAAGGCGCACCTCCGCACCACGCTTGGCCAAGCTCGGGAGGTTTTGAGGTCGATCATCGAACCAGTCGAGTTCGGCAGTACACCGACCGACGAAGGCTGGCGTGACCTCGAGATGTCGCCCAACGATGGCGCATGGCAAATCGACGTAGCGCTGAACCAAGTCGGTTTTTTTAAGGCGACTGCCTACGTCCGCGACGCGTCCGGTTTCCAGCACTGGGTTGAGGGTAAAAATATCACGGTCAGCGTCCACCCGGCTCACACCCGTTTTGGAAACACTATTTACTGCGCCTTCCCGCGCCTGTTCGGTGCGAGCAAAACCACCAACCAACCGGCCACCGCGCCGCTCGATGAGCGTTTGGCCAAGCTTGAGGACGGCGGCTGGACCATCATACCACCAAGTGGAACGCTGCGCGACTTGACGGCTGAGCTGCCGCACATCCTTGGCCGCCTCAAATGCAAGTGGCTGCACCTGCTCCCCGTCAACCCAGTGCCGACCACTCCCGACGCTCGCATGGGTCGTTACGGAAGCCCTTATGCCGCGCTCGACCTTACGGCGATCGATTCTGCGTTGGTTGAGTTCGACCGCGAAACAACCGGCATCGACCAGTTTGTTGAGTTGGCCGATGAGACCCACCGACTCGGCGGCTACCTCATGCTAGACCTCGTCATCAACCACACTGGCTGGGGGAGTACGCTACAGGAGAATCACCCCGAATGGTTTCGTCGCCTCGACGACGGAAAGTTCGAAAGCCCCGGCGCTTGGGGCGTGGTTTGGGAAGACCTCGTCGAGATCGATCCTAAGCCGGTTGCGCTTTGGAGACAGTTGCAGGAAGCATTCCTGACGTGGTGCCGCCGTGGTGTCGATGGTTTCCGCTGCGACGCCGGCTACAAGGTGCCGCTTCCGGTTTGGCGCTACGTCACCGCAAAAGTTCGCCTGGAATTTCCGGACACTGTTTTTCTGCTCGAGGGCCTTGGCGGTGGCTGGGGCGACACCGAGACACGCTTCACCAATGGTGGCATGCAGTGGGCCTACTCGGAACTGTTCCAGGAATTCTCCGGCAGCCAAGTCGCCGGTTATCTCGACCATGCTCTCAACCAAGGCAGCCGAATCGGCCTGCTCGTTCATTACAGCGAAACGCATGACAACAATCGCTTGGCTGAAAAAGGTCGCGACTGGTCGCTGCTCAGAAACCGACTCAGCGCGCTCACCAGCATCAACGGCGCTTACGGCTACACATGCGGCGTCGAGTGGTTGGCCAAACAAAAAATATACGTCCATGGCTGCGCCGGTTTAAACTGGGGCGCGGACGAAAACATCGTCGCTGAACTCGCCGAACTGAACGAGTTACTCGCCACGCACCCATGCTTCCGCGACGGCACAAAATTCACCCGGCTCAGCCCGGACGAGTCGCCTGTATTCGCCCTGTTGCGTGAATCCAAAAACGGCGACGAGTTACTCGTTCTCGCCAACCTCGACTGCGACAAAGAAAACGAACTTGAGTTGGCCCTGCCGCCCGCTTGGCAACAGCCAACCGACCTCTTTGGCCAAGCGCCGTCGCACACGGACAACTCCCTCTCCCAGAGGGATAGGCCTAGGGAGAGAGCTTCGATTACCACAAGATTTCGCTTGCCCAAGGGCGCCGTTCACTGTCTGCAACACAGCAAGCCAAAACCAACCAAGCCACCGATCCTCGAACGTCTCGCGCAATGCGTTGAATCAAGCATCCATTCTGACGCTTACCTGAGTGTGATCCGTTGGACTGTCAGTAATTCAAATCAAGTCACTATGGTTCCGGCCGGTCACGACTTGCTCATCGAGCACGATTCCCCGTTCCGTTTTTGTTTAAGCGATAATGAAAGCCTATTTGATTCAATCAATCGGCAAAGCCAATTCGTCAACGGCAGCCACTTCGCGCTTCTCGAATGCCCTTGTCGAAACGAGACTTGGAATCTTGAGTTGATCGCTTACGGCAAAAAAACTCGCCGTATTTCATCGGCCATTGAGTTTCTCCCGGTCGCACCGAACGTGGCTTCGTTCTTTTCTGGTTTTGAATCGCTGGACTGCAGACAGTTGCCGATTAGCCTGCTCACCAATGGACGGGGAGCCATGTCCCGAATGAGCGCTTGGTTGTGTGAACCACAGTCCAAGTACGATTGCGTGCTGGCGGCCAATCTGCATCCGACCCTGCCGGAGGATCGGTGGGTGATGGTCAAGCGACTCCGCGTCTGGGTAGACGTGAATGGTTTTCTGGCTGAACTGGACCGTACACTCATGATCTCATTTGGCGCGGGAGAGAGTACTTGGTGGCGACTCGAAGTTCCGGCAGGCGAGGGGCGTTCCGTTCAGCTTAAAATTGCAGCAGAAATGCCTCGCGGGCAAAACGCGATCCAGTTTCGATTTGAGGCAGAAGGCGTTGAGCCAGAAGACAAGGTGGAGGCAACCGTTCGCCTGGACATTGAGGATCGAAGTTTTCATGAGGAAACGAAGCTCAACGCTGAAATCGAGAAGCATTTTCGTGAAGCGACTCGCCCGTTGGCCGAGGGCGTTGGTTTTGAGTTCCTCCCATCGAGTGAGCGTCGCTTGGTTGCCATCGCAACTTGCGGCCGGTTTTTTGCCAAGGAGGAATGGTGCCGCGACATCCCGCATCCAGTCGAAGCGACTCGCGGCCAAGTTGCCAGCGGCGATGCCTTCAGCCCCGGATGGTTTCAACTGCCCATACAGTTTGGGCAAGCGGCCGGGTTGCTGATCTCAATCAACGAGCCAACTGAGCAAACGCTTGGCCAACCGAATTGCCCAGAGGAAACTGATGGGGATGACGATTGGGATGGCTTTGGCCAAGCACTGAACTCTGCGATGAATGCATTTGTGGTGCAGCGTGGCGAGGGCAAGTCGATCATTGCTGGGTACCCTTGGTTTTTGGACTGGGGCCGCGACTCGCTGATTGCCGTTCGAGGCCTGATTGCCGCCGGGCAGTTGGACGATGCACGAGCCGTTGTCGGGTTGTTCGCGTCACATGAAAAGGACGGCACGATTCCTAACGCTATTTTTGGCGATAACGACTCTAACCGCGAAACGTCCGACGCGCCGCTTTGGCTGGCGTTGGTGATCGAGGAGTTGGCGGACAAATCGGGAGAAGCTTTTTACACTCAAAAAGTGGGCGAGGGGAGTCGGACGTTCTTTTCCATCGTCAAGAGCATCGGGGAAAGTTATAGCGGAGGAACTCCCAACGGCATACGGATGGATACTGAATCGTGCTTGGTTTTCAGCCCGGTGCATTTCACTTGGATGGACACCAATCATCCGGCCGGTACGCAGCGCGTGGGGTATCCGGTTGAAATTCAAGCGCTGTGGATTCGGCTGCTTGCTCGCTTGGCCAAGTTGGAGCCAAGCGGCGAGTGGTCTTCGCGCTTGGCCAAGGCCGAGCGAAGTTTTGTCGATCTGTTTTGGTGCGATGAGCGAGGTTGGCTTGCCGACTGTCTCCTGGCCAAGCAGGGGCAGCCCGCCGCCGAGGCGACGATTGACGCGAACCTTCGCTGCAATATCCTGATCGCTGCCAGTTTGGGAGTTGTCAGCGGCTCGGTCGCCCGGGCCAACGTCGATGCAGCCACCCGGCATTTGCTAGTTCCTGGCGCGGTGCGTTCACTCGCTTCGCTGCCAGCGCATACGCCGCACGAGGTTTGGCACGACGGCGAACTGCTCAACGACCCGGCGAATCCCTATTGGGGACGTTACGAAGGTAACGAGGATATGCGCCGTAAACCGGCCTACCACAACGGCACGGCTTGGACTTGGTTTCTGCCGCAGTTTTGCGAGGCGCTCGTTCGTGCCTGGCCAAGCGATCCCAGCGCTGTCGAAGCGGCCAAGGGCTACTTGGGAAGCGTCGCCGGGTTAATGAACGTGGGTTGCCTTGGCCAGGTGCCGGAGATTCTCGACGGCGACGCCCCGCACCGGCAACGGGGTTGCGATGCCCAAGCGTGGGGCGTGTCGGAAGCGCTCCGCGTGTGGCATCTGCTCGACGAGCTTACTTGAGCTTTTGCAACCGGGCGACACCGTAACGCTTGGCGATGCGTTGGTTGGCTTCATCCAGTTGGTCGGCCTCGAGAATTATTTTTTGAACGGAGCTTCCTTTGTTGAACAAGAAGACGTGAAAGCCATTCTGCGGGTTTTCGAGCGCAACAATCAGGTCGTCCAGCTTGGAGATTTGCCTGCCGTTCACCCGGTCGAGGACAAGGTTTTGAGACTTCCGTTCCTGATAGCCGATATTGTAGCTATCCGGCAATACCAGCGACAAAACCACCAGCGACGGCTGGTCTTTTTTGGCTTTCTGTTTGTTGTAGTAAACCAGCCGGAACGGGGCGGTACGCTGCCAGTCAGCACCCCAACTACTTAGGAATTCCGCCGAGAGAGGAACGAACACTAACCCGCCAGCGATCACGTAGGTGGGTTCCTTGCCAACGGGGCCGTCGATGATGAGGTTTTTTGAGAAATCAGCTTTTGGCAGGACATAATCGATTTCTCTCTTTTCGCCGTCCCGCCAGATTTTGAATTTAACAATGTCGCCCGCCCATTTTTTGCGGCAGGCAAGGTATTCCATGATGACATGACCGTAATCGGGGTCGAGGTAATCCCCCTGTATGTCGATCGGGTAGCCGTCAATCTCTAGAATAATATCGTGCAGCTTAAGCGGCGACTTAGCTCCCGGGCGGGTGGACGGCTTGATGAGCAGCACGCCGCCGGTCTGGCCGCTGAACTCGAAATATTTTGTAGTAGCTGGATTTGATGCCGGCTGCCAAATGAAGTCAAAAAAACCAAGACCCCGATAATCGCCGGAGGCACGTTTCTCAAGTATGGACATGATGAATGGGGAGGGGATCACCGAGCACGTGCTGCCTGATTTACTGGCTACAAGTCCGACAACGCGACCGCCCGACATCATGAGTTCACCTCTGCCGGCACCCTCCATTTCCGAGCTCGTTTTCATCTCGATACGTGGTGCTTGGTTGAAATTGGCGTCCGCCACGCTAAAGCGACTGAACTCCGCAGCGCGCCGCTCAATGTTCCCACCGCGCCAACGCACGATCTGCAGGTTTCTCTTCAGTTCATCTGCCTGGGCGAAACGCACAGGCGCCAACCCTTCCCAAAACGCTGCGTCGCTGACGCCGACGACGGCGAGGTTTGCCTGGTAATCAACCCACTCGACGTTGCCGTTGTACCATTTGCCGCGACCGCCTTTTTGCAGTCGAACCAATGTGCGGTTGGCCAAACCCTGGGCGGTTGTGAGTATTTCGTTACCCTCGATGACAGTTCCAAGCTTGGCTGCAGTTTGCGCCCGCTTATCCCACGGGATGCGGAAGTTGAAGTTGTTACGCGTGATGTCAAAAGTGACGATGCTCGTCTGCCAGTCCGGTTCGGGGGCGTCCTGACTGAAAACAGCGGAAGCCGTCGCGAAGATGCAGGAGGCTAAAATTAGTGGAGTTTTAATTTTCATAGGCGGCGATCGGTTTGGATGCCGTAGGTTGAAAGGATTTCGGGGTTGGCCAGTTTAGCCTGGGTGTTGTCCAGGCACTCCACGGTGCCCGAGATAAACTGAATCATGTGCTGCGGTTTTGTGTTTTCTTCGAAAGCAGCGATCACATCCTCAAGGGTTTCGATGCGTTTGCCGTTGATTGTGTCGATCATCGCCCGACTGGCCAGGCGCATGTCTGCGTTTACCGGGTGCGCCAGAGTCGTGGCAAGGACAACTGGCTCCTTGCGAACCTTGGCCGGTGTCTCGTTGCGCCGGTAGTACAGTTCGTAAATCATCTCCGAATTCGCAACACCGCGCCAGTTGCGCCCGAAGGTTTTCACGTAATCGAGAGTAAGCGGCGTAAAGACCAGACCGGCGAAAACAAAGTATCGGGGTGGGGCGTCATAAAGGTTGCCGATGTTGAGGTCATCGTCACGCACTTCCATTGGCACTGCAACATCGATTTCTTTGTGGTCACGCCAGATCTTCAGCTTAAGTTTCTCACCCTTCTGAGGCACCTGAAATGCGGTGGTGCAGTAGACGCGATTGCCTTCCAGCAGGATCGTGCCGTCGCTGCCAACGGGGTGTTCCCCGACCGCGAGTATGACGTCGTCCTTTTTCAGGAGGCCCGCCTTCTCTGTGTAATCGGCGAGGCTGTCAATCCTCGCGCCGTCGCCGGTGACTGGCAGGCCTAGATAACGACGATACGCCGGGTTTTGGAGGGAAACAATCCGAATGCCGGCCTTGGGAAAGCCGTCGTATTTGCCATCGCTTACATCCTCGAGAAAATGATTGATCACGGCCGATGGAATGAAGAAACCGGTATTCTCGAGTCCCGGAGTACCCATAAAAGCGACTCCCACGACCTCGTCGCCCTGGAAAACAGGCCCGCCGCTGTTACCGGGGTTGATGGCAGCATCCGTCTGCACAGACAAGAATGCCCTGTTGCCGATATGCACATAATTCTGCATTTCGATACGGGAGACAACACCCCGAGTGTAGCTGATCTGTTGGCCTCCTGCGGGGTAACCACAAGTCACTACTGTGGACTGAACTTCGGGCAATCCTCCAAGGGGCAGACTTTTCAGTCCGTCAAAAAAACCGGGAGTGTCCACCTTTAGCACAGCTAGGTCGCATTCATGGGAGATATATTCAACACGAGCAAGCCACGGTCGAGGGTCCTGAAACCGACGCAAAACAATCTGCTTGGCCCAACTGACAACGTGGGCGTTGGTCATGACACGGTCGCCGTCGATCACAAACCCGGAGCCGCTGGAGCTGGCTACTGGGTTGTTTCGCCACGGGGCATCCCAAATCGGGGTCTGGCTGTACACCGACACCTGAACGACAGATCGCCCCATGTCCGCCGCCGAGGCCAAGCCGGTCAGGAATGTAAAAAACAGGGTCGTGAAGAGAATTCTCACTTGGGAAAAATGCTGGCCAACCCACAGGCGGTCAAGGGGAAAGAAAAACGCCCGGCGGGGAACCGGGCGTTTGTGGAATATTTTGAGCTTAGGCAAGCGCTTGGTATTAGGCCAAGGCGGCCTGGGCGGCGGCTAGGCGGGCCACCGGTACGCGGAAGGGCGAGCAGCTCACGTAGTTCAGGCCTAGACTATGGCAGAACTTTACGCTACTGGGTTCGCCACCGTGCTCCCCGCAGATGCCTAGCTTGATGTTTTTACGGGTGCTACGGCCCTTAGTCGCGGCGATCTCCATCAACTGGCCAACGCCGGTTTGATCGATCACGGCGAACGGGTTGTTTGTGACGATTTCCTGCTCCTCGTAGTTCGGCAGGAAAGAACCGGAGTCGTCGCGGCTCATACCCATGGTCATTTGGGTGAGATCGTTTGTGCCGAAGCTGAAGAACTCGGCAACCTCGGCGACCTCGTCGGCGGTGAGTGCGCCACGTGGCACCTCGATCATCGTTCCAACGAGATACTTGAGTTTCACGCCTTTTTCTTTGCTGACTTCCTTGGCTACGCGGCGGACGATCTCGGTCTGCAACTCGAGTTCCTTCTTGAATCCAACGAGTGGCACCATGATCTCCGGGTTCACTTTGATCTTTTTCTTCTGCATGTTGGCGGCGGCCTCGAAGATGGCTCGCACCTGCATCTCGGCGATCTCCGGGTAGGAGATGGCCAACCGGCATCCGCGGTGGCCAAGCATGGGGTTGAACTCGTGCAACTCATCGACGCGCTGCTTGATCTCAGATGGCTTGACCTTGAGCTTTTTGGCCAAATCGGCGATCTGCTTGGTATCGTGCGGAAGGAACTCGTGTAACGGCGGATCGAGCAAACGAATCGTGCCCGGCAGGCCATTGAGTGCCTTGAAGATGCCCTCGAAATCCTTGCGCTGGTAGGGGAGTAGCTTCTTGATTGCCTTGCGCCGGTCGGCCTCGTTGTCTGCGAGGATCATTTGGCGCACGGCGTCGATGCGGTCGCCCTCGAAGAACATGTGCTCGGTTCGGCACAGGCCAATACCTGTCGCGCCGAACGCGATGGCATTTTTCACCTGGTCCGGTGAGTCGGCGTTGGTGCGAACCTGCATCTTGGCGGCTTTGGCGCACCAAGTCATGATCTGCGTGAAGTTTTTGTACGTGCGACTGCGCTTGGCAGCGGCCTTGTTCTCGAGCAGGCCTTGGACGACTTCCGACGGGGCGGTCTTGACTTCGCCCGCGTAAATCTCGCCGCTGGTGCCGTCGATTGAGAGGAAATCACCTTCCTTAAAGTTTGTTTTGCCGATCTTCATCGTGCGCTTTGCATAGTTAATCTGCACACCGGCAGCTCCGCAAACGCAGATTTTACCCATTTGTCGGGCGACGAGCGCCGCGTGGGAACTGACGCCGCCTCGTGCGGTGAGAATGCCATTGGCTGCGATCATGCCGCGCAAATCCTCCGGGGAAGTCTCGAGACGGACGAGCAACACTTCCTCGCCCTTGGCCTTGGCCGCCTCGGCGCGGTCGGCGTTGAAGTACACTTTACCGGTGGCGGCACCCGGGCCAGCCGGGAGGCCTTTGGCGATGGTTTTAACCTTCTTCACCGCCGCCTGGTCAAAGACCGGGGCGAGCAACTGATCCAAGTCGTCTGCCGGGATGCGTGTAACGGCGTCTTTCCAGGAGATCAGTTTTTCTTCCACCATCTCGCAGGCGATGCGTACAGCGGCCAAGCCGGTGCGTTTGCCGTTGCGGGTCTGGAGCATGAATACTTTTTCCTCCTCGATGGTGAACTCGAAGTCCTGCACGTCGCGGAAATGTTTCTCGAGCACCTTGCAGATACGGAGCAGTTCCTTGTGCGCGCTGGGCAAAACTTTCTTAAGGTCGGCAACGGGATCCGGTGTGCGGACGCCGGCCACCACGTCTTCGCCTTGGGCGTTCATCATGAACTCACCCCAGAAAACGTTTTCGCCCGTGGCGGGGTCGCGGGTGAAGGCGACGCCGGAGCCGGAGTTGTCGCCGGAATTGCCGAACACCATCGATTGCACGTTGACCGCTGTGCCCCACTCGACAGGGATGTTATACTTGCGACGGTAAACGATGGCGCGGTCGTTCATCCAAGAACTAAACACAGCGCCTACCGAGCCTCGAAGCTGATCCCATGGATCATTCGGGAACGCTTTACCGGTGCGGCTCTTCACGAGCTTCTTGAACTCGGCGACGAGCACCTGCAAGTTCTCGGCGGAAAGATCGGTGTCATCGGCGTGAGCGTTGCCGAGGAGTTTCTTCTTCACCTGCTCGATGAGGACCTCGAAGGGCTCCTCGTCCTCGGTCGGCAGTTTTTGAACCCCCATGACGACGTCGCCGTACATCTGGATAAAGCGTCGGTAGCTGTCCCATGCGAAGCGGGGGTTGCCGCTGGACTTGGCCAAGGCCTCGACCGTCTCGTCGTTCAGGCCAAGGTTGAGAATGGTGTCCATCATGCCCGGCATCGACTCGCGCGCGCCGGAGCGGACGGAGAGTAAGAGCGGGTTCTTTTTGTCACCGAACTTCTGGCCGAGTTGCCGCTCCATCAGGGCGACCCCTTCCTCCATTTGCTTTTGCAGCACCTTGGGGTACGACTTTTTGTGATCGTTGTAGTAGGTGCAGACCTCGGTGGTGATGGTGCATCCCGGAGGCACCGGGAGGCCGATGCGGGTCATCTCGGCGAGGTTCGCGCCCTTGCCGCCGAGGAGCGCCTTCATCTTGCCATTGCCGTCGGTTTTTTTGCCGAAGTGATAGACGTATTTCGTAGCTTTTTTTGCTGCCATAAACTTTGTTTTGATTGGGGGTGCCGGGTGGGAAGCCCCGGCAAAAGAGCGCGGAGAATATCAAGGAAAGTTTGGGAGTCAAACCAATCCACCGGCGAGCCGGGGTCGGTTTGGTCTAATGTACGCTTGCCCAAGCGCTTGGCCTGTCGGCATTGGCAACCAGTGGGGGCTTGTGATAGCTTGCGTCGGTGAGTTCGGAAGTCGGGGAGACGCAAAGCAAACCGCTGAAGTTGGTGAACTGCATGTCGTGCGGGGCAAACGCCTTTATTCCCGGCGAACTGCGACCGTTGGAGACAGCGGACTGTACCAAGTGCGGCGCGGAGTTGATGATGCCAATGATGCTCGAGCATTTTGAGCTGAACTCGAGGATCGCTGCGGGCGGGATGGGCACGGTTTACCGGGCCACCGATACGGTGCTCAAGCGGGATGTTGCAATCAAGCTGATGCAACCCGAACTCGCCGACGACGAGGAGGGCCTTGAGTCGTTTTACGCCGAGGCACGGGCCGTGGCCCGATTGAACCACACGAACATCATCCATCTTTATCAGTTTGGGCGATACAATGAGCAGCTTTATCTCGTGATGGAACTGGCCTTGGCCGAAAGCCTTGACCGCTTGATTGATCAACTCGGCACCGTCCCGGAACTGCGCGTGCTCGACATCGGGATAAAGATTTCGTCCGCACTAGACACCGCGCTAAAGAACAAGCTGCTTCACCGCGACATCAAGCCGGGCAACATTCTTTTCAACATCAACAACGAACCGAAGCTGGTTGACTTCGGCTTGGCCTGCAAATCCGAAGCGGGGGTGGATTATTCGGAGCAGATTTGGGGCACACCGTACTACATCGCGCCCGAGAAATTAAGGCGTGAACCGGAAACGTTCCTCGCTGACATGTACAGTTTGTCGGGAACACTTTACCATTCCCTGACAGGTCGCACCCCATTCGAGGCTCCCGAGATCGACGACGTGGTTCTGGCTCACATGAACAAGCCCCTGACACCGCCGCATAAACTGGTACCGTCCATTACCCGCCCGACGAGCGATGCCATCGTCCGAGCCATGGACAAGTCACCGGGCAACCGTTACCAGTCGTACGATGAATTCATCATGGCGCTGACCGCCGCTCGCAGTGAGTTGCTTCGCAGTCAATTTGCCCCGCTATCTCCGTCCAAGCCGCGCCGGGCCAAGCCCGCCGCCGCCAAGGATGCCCCGCCCGCCCGCGGTTGGTTTCGACGGCGCAAATAGCCGAAGACGCTACTTTGAATGCACACTTCTCCCAGTCAAAGCGCTGAAGATTATCTGGAACGCATCCTGGAACTCGTCCAGGAAACGGGACAAGCTCGGGTGGTCGACATCGCCAACTCACTCAAAATCCGTCAGGCATCGGTCACCAACATGGTCAAGAAACTCTGCGAGACGGGGTTTGTGGAGCATGAAAAATACAAGCGCGGACTGGTGCTGACCAAGGAGGGGAGGGAGGTCGCGGAGCGGATACAGCGGCGGCACGCGACCTTATCCCGCTTTTTCTCACTACTGGAACTCGATGGCGAAACACAGCAACGGGACATAGAGGGGATCGAGCATCACCTGAGCCGTGACACGGTGCGCTCGCTCGAGGATCTAGCCTCATTTTTCGAGAGCAACCCGGAGGTGTTGAAAAACTTCCTAAAAAGTCGCACTCAAGTGGAGTGACCGCTGAAAAAGGGACACGGGATATTTTTGGAAATAATAAAACAAAAATCCTTAAATAATTCCAAACCGGACCCACCGCCCGTGAAATCCGTGTCCCGAAGTTGACCTCTAGAATCGTTTTGAACGCTTAAAACCGGCGTCTCTAGCTGATCTTCGGCAGGCTGGCTGCGGCGATGGCTTGGCCGTGGCGTTTCTCGGTCTCGTCCGGGATGTGAAACTTGATACGCTTGGCCAAGTCGGGGAACTCCGCTTCCATCACTTCCTTGGAACGCTCGATAATGTGTTCGCCGCCGGGACCAGAGGTCACGCGGCCCAGCAGAAGCACGTATTCGTAGTCATAAAACTCCGCATAATGTGCCAGCGAATAACCAAGGTATATCCCGATGGCGTCGTAAATTTTCAGCGCCCGCTCGTCTCCCTGCTCCATGAGCGCCTGCACGATCTTCAGTTGTTCCGGCAATTTCAGCGTCTTGTCGTACTCGATACCGGAGGCCGGTAGAAGGCGGCCCACGGCTTGTTGCGAAAAGTATTGGGCGCCGCAGCCGAGATCGCCCGACCACTCGTCCGCCGGCGCCTCGGGGTGCAAATCGACCGGCGCAAAAGCCAGTTCACTGAGCCACGTGGTGATGTTTCCCTCCATGTCGATGTAGCCGCCGCCTTGGCTCGTGCCCATCGCGATACCAAGCACGCCGTTCTTCCCCATGGCCATCGAGCCGGCCAATGCGGTGACTTCGCCGTCGTTGATGACGTCAAGTGGCACCCCCCATTCCTCCGCAACTTTGAGAAACATGCCTCTGACCTTTTCGTCGAATAGTTCCGGGCCAACGCCGCGAAATAGTGAGGCCCACGTCACCCGGTTGTGCGAGTAACACCCGGCGGCGCTTCCGCCGATGGCGTCCACGCGGGGCAGATGTGCGGCGGCTCTCTTGAGTGAATCCATGATGCCATTGTAGTGGTAATCCGGATTGGGCTCGAAGTAGGGGTCCCAGACGATTTCCTCGCTAAACTTTACTTCACCATCGATGACTGCTGCCGCTTTTCGGTCGCTACCGCCGAGGTCGAATCCGATTCGGCAACCGTCGAGGTTGCGGCCTATCGGCCTGGCCTCGGAATGTTCTGCCGGCAATTCAGAGCAGCCAACCACCTCGATAGACTGTCCGTTGTTCCGAACGCCGATCACGTCGTCGTCAAATTTGCCGAACGCATTTGACCTATAATGTTCCTGAAGCCGGGGCACGAGGCTCTCGGCACCGCTCAGGTGGATTTTCCAACCGCCTCGCTGCCAGAGCAGAAACTTCACGATACGCTCGACATGCCGGAAGTTGTTTTCCGCATGGGCGTGATCTCCCGGGAAGGCAACAGTTCGATGGTGAAAGATGGAGCCGTCGGCCTGCTCCAGTGCGATCCCGATATCGACCGGCGATCCCGTGTCGCGTGCGGCCTGCTCGAAGGCGCGGTTGCCCAGGATAGCAGGGCGGTAGGTGGGGTGGAGTTCCGGGAGGAATTTCGGTTCGGGTAATAGGTTTGTCTCGCTCATCACGGGGCGCGAATAATTTGACAACTCACCCAGCATTGCAAGGCCGCTTGTTGCAGAGAGGCCCGGAGAGTCGAGTTGCACCTTGCCTTAATTTTTAGGACGAGGTGAAAATCACCCCTCCCGGTTTATTTATCCCTTGGCCAAGCGGAGGATTTCAATGTGCGTGTCTCCGTGCTTGAGGGTCTTTTTTTGTTCCCATGGCGCGGCAAACTCCAGCGTGTCGCGCTTGGTGTGGCCAAGGACGAATAGGCCGCCGTGTTCCAGCAACCCGGGGAGATTCTCGTTATCGAGCATTTGCTGGGCGAAGGACTCGGAACGCTTGTTGATGTTTTTGTCGCCGTATGGAGGGTCGGCCAGGATGAGGTTAAATTTAGCCCCACTTCGACGCAGTTGGCCCAGCGCGACGAATGTGTCCATGGTTTTAAACTGCGCTTGTCCAAGTTGGCTGCTCATCGCTCGGGCGTTGGCCTGCATGATTCGGGCGTGCTTTGCAGACAACTCGACGAATGTGGCCGAGGTCGCACCTCGACTGAGGCACTCGAGCCCCAACGCACCGGTACCGGCAAACAGTTCAAGCACCCTTGCACCCTGAGCAAAACCGGCCAAACTATTGAAGATGGCCAGTCGCACTTTGTCCGGTGTGGGACGGACCCCTAGACCCTTAGGAACCTTGATTGTTGCGCCAGCCGATGTACCTCCAATGATCCGCATTCCTGTCCGGAGTGTCGCGCTTGGCCAAGAGGGTTGCAACCCAGTGGGTCAAATTGGCACAAAATAATCTTTTTTGCGTTTGACCGTTCATGGCCGAGGGGAGTAGCTTCCCCGTCCTTTTTTACAGGAACATGATCGATTTTCAATATATCCGAAAAAAACAGAAGTGGTTGTTTGGGTTAATTGCCATTCCGGTAATTATTGGCTTTGTTGTCCTGTTTACCCCAGATGCAGAGGACCGTATCTTTGGCCGAGGACCCCAGTCAGAGTCAGGCCAGTACGGACAAGTGGACGGAGAGATAGTAACTCGAGCCCAATGGATCGAAGCGCGAAACATCGTTATTGCTAACATGGGCACCCAGTCCAGAGGAATACCCGAAAGCTTTCTGAACAGTCGAGCGGTGCAGATCCTGGGAGAAAAAGCATTAATGAAACGATATGGCATCGACCCGAGCCAGAGCGATTCGGACAGCTGGATTAAAACCCTGATTGACAGTAATATCGAGGGTTCGCCCTCAGAATCCAGACTGACGCGGAAGGAGATAGTGACCAACCTGGTGCGAACAGTTGGAGGCTCGGCCCAACTGGAGGCTCTCGCCCGGTATCAGGTTGGCGTCAGGCAGCTTAGAGACTTAGCCGGGGTCGCCGGCATTCTTGTTTCGCGCAAAGAGGCTGAAATTAGATTCCGCGAGAGCAACGAGCAGTACGAGGCGGAGGCGATTTTCCTGAGCCACACCAACTATCTCCCTCTCGTGCAATCAACTGACGAGCAAATAAAAAAACATTACACGAATACGCTCGCGAACAACCGCATCCCCGAGCGGAGGCAGGTGTCGTATGTGACTTTTCCAGCGACAAACTACCTCGACGAGGCAGAGGAAAAATTCAACGAGCTGAAGCCATCACAACGAGAGTCACTTTTGCAGGCTTACTGGGGAGGGTCAACCAATTTGGTTGGATACGAAACGAACGACATCCCCAACCTGGCTAAGGAGATAGCCACCTTGCGAACCAACGAGTACAAGGGCATGAAAGTCGAGGAAGCCGTTGCCTCCATTCGGTCAGATATCCTGAGCACTTCTAATGGCCTCAAGTCAGGATTGGCCGTGATCGAGGCGTACAAAGCGGGGTTGGATTTCCAGCGAAGTCTGGAGAAAACATACAAGGACCAGCCGGCATTAGACACCCTCGAGAAGATGGCGTTGTTGCAAAACTTAACCGCCACCACCAGCCCCCCTTTGGCTAGTCAGGACAGGGTTGTGTTCGGCTTGCCGCAGGTACGCTCGGCGCAGGTGTTCGAATTGAGCAAGACCAATGCGTTTATCATTGGCGACTCGCAATTTTCCAGTGAGTTTTACATTGCGTCACTCAAGAAAGTGATCCCATCCCGCAACCGAACCTTCATAGAAGCCAAGACCACGGTGACGGCTGACTTCAAAAAAACAGAAAGCATTAAGCTAATGAATGAGGCGGGTGAAAAAATCCACCAATCCATCAAGACGGGGAAGGCGCTCGCGGAGGTGGCAGGGGAGAACAACTTCACCGTGACCAAGCTTGGCCCATTTGACTCCGCGGGAGGAGCCATACCCGGCCTGGCCAAAAAGGCCAACAGCGAGGATGTACGCACGCAGGCGCTTGGCCTGGATGTGGGGGCAACAAGTGAGTTGATCACCAGCAGTCCTGAGGGTTCGGATTCCTCCTACGAGGAGGCGGCGTTCGTGGTGAAGCTGACCGGTAAAAATGCGGTTTCCAAGGACAGGTTTGATGCAGAGTTTGACGGATACCTCAAGAGCGAGCGGTCGGCGGCGGCATCTCAATCCTACTTTACCTGGCTGCGTGAGAAAACAGCAGAACTATTCAAGTATTCACTCAAAACTTACGTTGATGGAGAGGGCGAAATTAACGTCAAAAGCGATGACGACGACGGGGGGTTTTACAAGGAGGGAACAAAAGTGACGCTTGTGGCTAAGCCGGCCGCCAACTTCGCTTTCAAGGAATGGTCCGGCGCGGTGACCATGAATACAGGCAGTGCAACCAACGAAGTGACTGTCTCGAGCAACTCGTCCGTCACGGCCAGCTTTACTAACAGCTTAGCCGTGCCGAGTGACGCCAATTAACCCCGGCCGATTGAGTCGAATTGCGCCGTGGGTTCTGGTGGTAAAAATTTCATTCGCTTGTTCACTCCGGATGAATCTCATTCGTGGGCTTTCCCGATCCTCCTCGAGGACGAGCATTATCTCGCACTCGATAAAATGACCCATATGGCTGTCTCACACAGCCCGTCGTTCCCCGATCGCCCAAGTCTTTCCAACCTGATACAGCACGCCATCGCTACCCAGGCTCGCTGGGTAACCAAGCGCGATATTCGGAACCTCGGTTTTGCCTATCGCATAGACTT
This sequence comes from uncultured Verrucomicrobiae bacterium, assembly GCA_937770485.1. GTDB lineage: Bacteria > Verrucomicrobiota > Verrucomicrobiia > Limisphaerales > UBA1096 > UBA1096. The sequence goes on from CALJHX010000042.1 coordinate 62,958, forward strand.
CGAGACTAGCGGCATCGTCCTGTTCTGCAAAAACAACGAGGCCCGGCAAAAGATCGGGGACTTGCTCGGGGCAAACGAGGAACAGCGGGAGTTCCACTGCCTCGTCCATGGAACGCCAGGGGAGGAATCATTTGAGGTCGACGCCAAGATCGGCTGGGTGCCGGGTCGCCCTGAAATCATGCAAGCCGGTAAGCAAGGCAAACAGGCCCGAACCCAGTTCGAGATCGCCGAGAGGTTCGCCGGTGTTACGCTGCTCAAATGCCTGCCAGACACCGACCGAAAACAACAGATTCGCGCCCACTTGCAACATGCCGGGCTGCCGCCCGTGGGCGACTCCGGCTACGGCGGGAAGTTGCTTATGCTGTCTAAAATAAAACGTAATTACCGGCCGCGCCGTGACGGCACTGAACAACCGCTCATCGACCGTAGTGCGCTACATTACAGCAAGCTCAACTTCACTCATCCGATGACCTGCGAACCGGTCGGGATCGAGTCGCCCTTGGCAAAGGACATACAGGTCGCTTTAAAGTACCTCCGCAAGTACGCCCCGGCCCGGGATGGTGCTAACGACTAATGAGCAGCACGGCCACTTGTTCATGGCGCTTGATTTTGCTGCTTAGCCTGCTGGCTGGTGAGCCGTTGTCTTTGCTTGGGCGAGGTGCTTGACTTTAGCGCTGCCGAATAAGCTGCCAAGGCTGCTTCGGCCTGTCCGGATGCGGCCAGTAACTCGCCCAGCTTTTCCAGCAGGACCGCGCTGCCCTTGGTTTCGGGCAATTGCTTCAAATACTCAATCGCCGCCTTGGGCGGGGCTCCAGCGGCCAGCCCTTGGTTTACCGACAGAAGATGAAACCATTCCAGCATCGGACTATTTTGCTGTTCCAGTTTTGCTTTCACCTCTTCCGGCGATTTTCCGAACGGGCGGTAAAGTGGGTCGCCGACAAACACAGTCTGCCACGACAACGCGCGCGTCGCCGCATAACCGGCTTCGCCGAAGGTGAATCCGCTCTGGATGAGCCGCGAAAAAAACAGCGGCTGATCCGGTGTAAACTCAAGGTACGGCTCGTAAACCGTTCCGAATGTGGCTGTGACGCCCTTATTGATGAACGGCCCAATCCAGCGCGCATGCGCGTCGCGGATCATCGACCCGTTGAACGAGTGCAAATGATACGCGATCGCCCCGGGCATGAACTCAACCGTTGACTCGGCAAAAACGCCCTCAACGTTGATCCCGTACCAACCGGCGTAAAAGGCGATGTGACTTGCAGGGAAACCCACTGGCAGGGTCTCTAGTTTCTCGTCGATAACCGTGGCGAATCCGCTGCGCCGCATAATCTCGGCGACTTTCCGAAACCCGTCATCGCCGACCTTGAATTGACCGACTGTGATCCCACGCAAGTCGATGTAGGCGCGGCCCCAAAGCCCGTTGGCCTCGGCAGCGATAGCCCGGTCAACCAAGCGCTTAGCCAACATGGCTGACGGGCCGTCGAGTCGAGCCACCATCAGCACGCCGTTGGCGGGAGAGATTTGTTTGGCATCCGTCTGCCGAAAGGCCGGATTGGTGACGATGCCGTACCGTTTTCGCAATTGGCCAAGCTGCGGCAGCATGGCGAGTTCGCTATCCACCGAAGCCTCATTTCGTCGCAGCGGAGTGGCCGCTTGGCTGCGGCCCTCCTCGTCCAGCGCGTCATCCTTGTCCACTCGTATCGGCACCCCCCAACACAGCACGAGGTAGCGGATCGATGCTGTTTTGCCATCGAGTAACTTCCGCTTGGCCAACTCGGCGGCCAACGGTTGCTCGAGTTTTGTTGTGAACTCCCGTCGCGAAATCGTGTGCCCGTCCGATAACGGCAACCCAATGAGATTCCCCGCCGGGACGCCACGCAACTTGGCGTAATGTTCGGCAACAGCCTCAGACTCCGGTAACTTGCTGTTGAACAGCACGGCCACACTTTCCCCTTGGCCAAGCGCGGCGCACTGGACCAAGGCAATGACGGTGATCGACGTCAGCAGTCGTTTCATGTCATGCAAAAATTCATGCCATCGTAGGCAAATCGTACGCCGTTGGGTAACTCCGCCTCGTCGCGGTCGTGGTCGTAAAAATCTGTCAAGTGGGAAAGGAGCGTTTCATCGGCGGCGATCCGGCGGGCGGTGGTGAGCGCCTCGTCGAGTGTCATGTGCGACGGATGCTCATGTGGGCGCAGCGCGTCAAGCACGGCAATCTGCACGCCCTTGGCCGCCTCGACGGCCGGCGGCAAAACCTCTTTGCAGTCATTGTAGTAGGCTAGGCGCTTGACGCCGCTCTGCTCGAACAAAAAACCGAGCGAACCCATTCCGCCGTGCGGCTGCTGAAAAGGAGTGATCCGCAAATCCCCCAACGCCAGCGGCCCCTCGATGAGGTGGGGTTCCGGCTTGAAATAACCTCGGAGCATCGGCCCCTCGAATGCATATTGAAAGACCCGCTGCAGGTCGCGCATCGTCTTATCGTCGGCATAAATGGGGAGCGGTCGGTGCCCGTTGATGGCGCAAAACCGGCGGCAATCATCTAGACCCATGACATGATCCGCATGCGAATGCGTGAAAAGTACGGCGTCTACGTGGCTAATCCCCTCGCGCAGCACCTGCGTTCGCAAATCCGGGGTCGTATCGACAAGCAGCCGGATTTCGTCCGTCTCGATGTAGATCGACGAGCGTGTCCGGTGGTTTTTTGGGTTTGCCAAAAACTCCGGTGGATAGTCTCCCCCTATGATCGGCACGCCCTGTGAGGTGCCTGAACCGAGGATTGTTAGATTGAATTTCACTGCGTTTTGTTTTGCCTCCGTCGCGATCTGTTTCCACATTGACCCGCGTCCGGCGCATGCTGACCGATCTCCGAATCAAAAACCTCGCCCTCGTCAACGACTTGGCCATTCAGTTTGGCCCGGGCTACAACTCGATCACCGGCGAGACTGGCGCTGGCAAGTCGATCCTCATTGGTGCGCTTGGCCTCGTGCTCGGCGAGCGGGCCGACCGCACCCTTATCCGGGACGGCGATGACCACTGCTCGGTAGAGGCAATAATCGAGGTTGCCGACCTTGGCAAAGCATTTCACTCGCACCTCGACAAAAACGGCATCGAGCCGTGCGAGGAGAATCAGCTCTTCCTCAAGCGCAGTTTTTCCGCCTCAGGCGGGAACCGGCAGTTTGTCAACGGCTCGCCGACCACGCTCAACGTGCTCGCCTCCATCGGTGAATGGCTCGTGGACATCCACGGTCCGCACGACCACCAGTCGCTGCTCAAGGCCGCGCGCCAACTCGATATTCTGGACGCTTACGGAGGACTGGAAAAACAGAGGGCTAACTTCGCCGTACTCGTCGATCTTCGGGCCGGCTTGGCCGCGCAGAAAGCAGAGTTGATCGTCGACGAGGATGCGTACGCGCGCGAGCTGGATTTGCTGCGCTTTCAAGTCAGCGAGATCGAGTCCGCCCAACTCAAGGCGACTGAGGAGGCGGAACTCGAGCAGGCGTTTCAGCGGGCAACCCACTCTGCACGCTTGGCAGAGTTGAGCGCCGAGGCACGTCAGATCATCGACAGCGGCGAACCCAACGCAACCGACTTGTCCTCCGCGCTTGGCCGCGCGCTACAGGAGATGGCCGGGATCGATCCTGGGGCGGAGTCGCTGCTCGCCGATCAAACTGCGATCAGCGGGCAGTTGGCCGACTTGGGTGCCTCGGTTGCCGATTACGCAGAGCGGCTGAGCCTCGACCCGGCGCAAATGAAACTGGTCGAGGAACGGTACAACCTCGTGCAGTCACTCAAGCGAAAATACGGCTCGACCTTGCCCAAGGTGATCGCATTCGGTGATAACGCAAGCAAGCGCTTGGCCGCCATGGAGGGGCGCGATGAAGAATTGGCCCGGTTGAACGCGGATTCGGCCAAGCTCGACGAACAAATACAAACGCTTGGCCAAGCGCTGAGCGCCGCGCGAAAGGCAATCGCACCCAAGCTCGTCGAGGAGGCGGAACGCCAGTTGAATGACTTGGGCTTTTTGCAGTCCCGCTTCGATGTGGAAATCATCGACCCCAGCGAGCTTGGGCAAGCGGAGACGGCTGTGTCGCGAACAGGTTTTGACCAGATAGAGTTTCTGTTCGCGCCGAATCCCGGCGAGCCGTTCAAGCCTCTCAAGGCCATCGCGTCGTCGGGCGAAATGGCTCGAGTAATGTTGGCACTCAAGACTGTTCTTGCCACGCAGGACAGTATTCCGATTCTGGTGTTCGACGAGGTAGACTCGAACCTCGGCGGCGAGACCGCCGGGGTAGTTGGTGAAAAAATGAAACAAATCGGGGGCAATCGCCAAGTGCTCTGTATCACGCATTTGGCACCTGTGGCGGCTGCGGGGCACCGGCATTATTTCGTGTCGAAAGAGGTCGTCGAGGGCAGAACTCTGACTCGCGTCACCCAACTCGACGGGGAAAGTCGCGTGGATGAATTAACCCGGATGCTGGGAGGCGGAGGCGCTGCCGCCCGCCAACACGCTAAGGAACTGCTTTCTTGAGGAAATCCTAATTCTCAGATTCGAAATAAATTCCAAATTGGAAAACAACAATCATCCCTAGTCCATAAACCCCGTCTCCCTTTCGAGCTGACCCCTCCAAAAAACGCTTTTATAGTTCGATCGAACACCGTAAGCTCTGTGCTCCCGTGAATCGCGGGGGATCCCCATTTCGATGAACAGTTACGACATAGCCGTTATAGGCGGCGACGGCACAGGCCCGGAGGTCACCCGGGAAAACATCAAGGTGCTCGATGCTGCCGGGCAGAAATTCGGCTTCAAGCTCAATTACACTGAGTTCGACTTCGGCGGCGAACGCTACATGCGCACCAACGAGGCTTTGCCCGACAGTGCGTCGGATGACTTGCGGCAGTTCCCGTCCATCCTGCTCGGGGCGATCGGTCATCCCGACGTCAAGCCGGGCATACTCGAGAAGGGTATCCTGTTGCGTCTTCGCTTCGAGCTCGAGCAGTACATCAATCTTCGCCCGGTCAAGTTGTTCGACGAACGATTCTGCCCCTTGAAAGGCAAAAAAGCCGAGGACATCGATTTTGTTGTCGTGCGCGAAAACAATGAGGGACTGTACACCGGTTCCGGCGGGTTTGTGTTTAAGGGCACGCCGCACGAGATCGCCATCCAAGAAAGCGTGAACACCCGGCGTGGTGTGGAGCGCTGCCTGCGCTACGCCTTTGAGTACACGCGAAAGCGCAATAAGCGCAAGAACCTCACACTCTGCGGCAAGACCAATGTGCTGACGTATGCGTTCGACCTGTGGGAACGCGCGTTCCACGAGATCGGCGATGCAGACTACAGTGACATCAAACGCGACTACGCCCACGTTGATGCCACCACGATGTGGTTCGTGAAAAACCCAGAATGGTTCGACGTCATCGTGACCGACAACATGTTCGGCGACATCATCACCGACCTCGGCGCGATGTTGCAGGGCGGCATGGGCATCGCCGCCGGGGGTAACCTCAACCCCGAGGGTACCAGCATGTTCGAGCCGATTGGCGGTAGCGCCCCGAAGTACACAGGCCAAAACGTGATTAACCCGCTGGCCGCAATCTGCTCCGGCGCGCTCATGCTTGAGACAATCGGCGAAGAAGAGGCGGCGAAGGCCATCGAGGACACCGTCATCAGCGTCACCCGTGAAAAAATTAAGGATTTGGGTGCAGGCCGAATGGGCTACTCGACCACAGAAGTCGGCGACTTGGTTGCCTCGGCCCTGTAGGTTAAAGTACTAAACAATTTCAAGAGCCGGCAAATCACCGGCTCTTTTTTTTACCCCTTTGCCAAGCGGGGTTGCGTCTTTGCTTGGCTGCTCTTATGCTATCGCCGCCCCTTGGCTGACCCCCAAAAGTAATCTCATGGAAAATACCGGTACATTTTTGACAACGCTGGATTTTGTCGTTTTCTTCGGCTCCCTGCTCGGAGTCATGGCGCTTGGACTCTGGGCCGGACGTAATGAATCCACCTCGACGGATTACTTTTTGGCAGGCCGAAATGTCAGGTGGTGGGGTGTGGCCGGCTCCATTTTCGGGTCGAATATTTCAGCCAACCACATGGTGGGGATGATGGGGGTCGGTTTCACGCTGGGCTTTGCCGAAAGCCATTTTGAGATTACCGCCATTGCCGGGTTGTTGCTGCTCTGCTACTGCTTTTTGCCGGTCTATCGCAAACTCAACATCTACACGCTTAGCGATTATTTGAGTCGCCGTTATGATGACAAGAGCCGGGTAGCTTATTCCGTCATCATGGTTTTGATCATTACGATGGTCATGATGTTGCCTGCGTTTTATATCGGATCGAGGTCGGTGAACTTTTTGCTGGTTGACCAGGCACACATCAACGAAGTGCTCAAGGCCAGCGCGGGCGGCGTGGCGCAGACTATTGAGATTGACAAGACCTACTACATCCTTGGCGTGCTGATTATGGCGCTTGTGACCGGAGTGTACACGATCGTTGGAGGACTAAAGGCGGTGATTGTGACGGATGTTTTGCAGTCGGTTCTCATGTTGGCCGGGGCACTGATCGTGGCTTGGTTCACATTTAACAGCGTCGAGATTGGCGGTTGGGATGGCATGCGCGCGCTAGACGCTAAGGGGAAGGACTTGGTGCACCTTTATTTACCGTCAGATCATCCGCAGCGGCCGTGGAGCGGCATGCTTAGCGGGCTGATGGTGCTGCATTTCTACTACTGGGGTGCGAACCAATTCATTGTGCAGCGGGCGCTGGCAGCGAAGACCGACAAGGACGCGCGGGTGGGAATCATCACTGCTGGGTTTGTTAAGTTGCTGATCCCGTTCATCTCAATCGGCACCGGTATCGCGGCATACTACATTTTCGCCGAGAGAATGCCGGGAGTACAGGTGGACGGCGACACGGCTTTCCCGCTGCTCTTGCGCGAAGTGGTTGCCCCGGCTGGGGTTGCCGGCTTGGTGGGGCTGGTTGCGGCCGGCTTGATCGGGGCCATTCTGTCGAGTGTCGACTCAATGCTTAACTCGGCGGCGACACTGATAACGTTTGATTTTTACAAGCGGTTCGTCAACCCGGAGGCCAGCGACAAGCAATTGATCCGGATGGGTAGGGTACTGATTGGCGTGATGGTAATTGGGTGTGCACTGTTGACGATCGTCGTGTTCGACCCGAACACGAAGCAGCTCTTCTTCACTTACGTCGCGTCGCATCAGTCAAAGCTCGTCGGCGGCGTGGTGGTCGCCTTTGCCGTCGGTATGCTGTGGAAAGGGGCGACTGCGGCCGGCGGCTTTGCGTCGATCATCACCGGCGTGGTGGTTTCTTATGCCGTTGTTCCCGTTTACAATGTGACTCTCGGTAAGACCGAGTTTTTCTCCGACATGTTTGGTGCAAACCTGAACTTCTTCCACGGTGTATTTGTCGCCGCGATCTTCGCCACTTTGGCCAACGTCATCGTCAGCAAAATGACACAAGCCGATGATCAGAAATCCAGTCTTACCTTCGTCGGGTTGGGCGTGTTTACCAGGGTCAGTCTGAGAGCCCTGATCACTAAGGTGATACTGTCCCTTTTGGTTTATGCGGTGCTTGGCTTTTTTATGTGGAGGGAAACAGCCTCGCCCTTGGTGGCAGCGTTGATCGGGTCAGCTTGGACTTGGTCGATGTTTATCGATACAGCGCTCAAGGCCAAGGATGGTAACCTCCTCAAAGACGACAAATTCTGGGGCGGACTGCTCGCGGCCTGTGCCGTCTTCATGCTGTTTTATTTCAAGTAAACCAAGCGCTATGCGAACAGGGCTTTCATCCGGTTCAAGCCTGTGGAGATGACCTCGAGCGGATCTTGTTCCCACAGTTCGGCGTTGAATAGTTCCAGGCTAACCGTTTTGTCGTAGCCTTTTTCCTTGAGCACGGCGATCTCTGCGGCGAGGTCGATCTGTCCTTCGCCGATCATCACCCGGTCGGGATCTCTTTGTGTCGTGGGCGCCTTGCCCGGCGCGGCGTCGTCGATGTGATAATGGCTAATTCTCTCGACCGGGATTTCACGCAAGTCGTCCAGGGTTGAGTCGCTGTTCCAGTTGTGAAACGCGTCGAGGATGATCGTCGCATCCGGGTCATCCGTATTTTGTACGATCTCCCACGCGTTGGCCAAGCGGTGAACTGATTTGAAAAAACTAATGTACTCGAACGTCGGCTTAATGCCCTCCTCGCGGCCGATTTGCAGCAGGTCACGGTAGCGCTCGGGAAGGTGTTCGGTCTCGGTTTTTTCGAGCGGCGGCGTGGCAACGATGTACGACGCACCCAGACGCGCACACAACGCGAACCGCCGACGCGCTTCGTCCTTCACTAGTTCGTACTCCCAGCCGACCATGTCGCCCCATTGGCGGATGGCGATCATGCTGGGCACGATGAGTCCGTTGTCGGCCAAAGCTTTTTCGACGTCACGCACCTCGCCGCAACGGCCGATGAAGTCGTAAACATCGTTCACCCAAAGCTCAATGCCGTCGTAGCCCGCTTGTCCTGCGAGTTCGATTTTACGGATCAGCGGCTGCGGCTTTATCGTGCTGGTGTTTAGGCAAAATTTCATGACTTTAGAATTGCCCCAAGCGGGGAGGGGAGGGATCCATGGTGAACACGCTCGCGTCGAAACAGGCTTTCATGAGTCGCAGTTTGCGATTGGCGTGTTCGGGAGTGTTCCAGAGATTTACAAATTCATCGGGATCGTTGTCGAGGTCGTACAATTCGCCCTGGTCGGTGCCGTGATAAACGACGATTTTCTCCTCGTGTGTGCGAAGCATAGATCCGTAGGAGTGCTTGTGCGTCCATGCGTTGTAATATTCACTGAAGACATAATCGCGATGATGACTGGCATCCGCTTGGCCTAGCAGAATGGGCATCAGCGAGCGGCCTTGAATGGTTTCGGGGATCTCAATATTGGCCGCCTCAAGGAGGGTCGGCGCGATGTCAATCAACTCCATGAGGCAGTCGGCACGCAGGTCAGTTGCGAATCTATCTTTCCACGAGAAGATCAGCGGCACGCGGACGGCTTCGTCGTAAAAGTGAGGCCCCTTGAGGTACACACCGTGGTCGCCAAGCATCTCGCCGTGGTCGGACATGAAAATGACGATCGTGTTTTCCAGTTGGCCGGTTTCCCTGAGGGCGTTGACCATCCGGCCGACCTGTTTGTCGATCAACTCGACCATCGCGTAGTAGGCGGCGGTGACCTCCCGTTTGTCGCGATCGGTCATTTTGGTGATGTCGTATCCCCCGGGATCGTTGTGGGAGAACTTGCCGTCGAGTTGCTGGTAAGTGGTCTTGGTTTTGAGTTCTCCCGGCTTGGCCTTGGGCAGTGGCATGTCGTCGGGATTGTATCGGGCGAGGAATTCCTCCGGCGGGTCAAAGGGATGATGCGGCGCAAAGCAGTTGTAGCTAAAAAACCAGGGAGCGCCGTTCTGCTCGTGGATAAACTCGATTGCCCTCTCGGCGCACCAAGTGGTTTGGTTGTACTCCTCGGGGACGCCGTGCTTGATGTAATCCGTCGATGCGCCGCCGTAGAGTTCCTCCCACGATGTGCCCTTGGCATTCAGCCATTGCGTGTAGGCGTTCTCGGGCCAGTCCGGCTGCGGGTGGTGCGACCAGTGAAAGACGCTGTAACCGTCGTCGATGCGTGCCTCGACCACGCCGTTGGCGCAGGTGGCGAGGTGCAGTTTGCCGCCCAAACCGCAGGTGTAGCCTGCGTCGGCGAACAGGCGGCTGACCAGTTTTTCGTTAGGAGGCAGCGCTTGGCCGTTTTGGCGGCACTTGGTCGTCCGCGGGTAACGACCGGTCATGAATGCCGCACGGCTTGGGGTGCAGACCGGGCTTTGAGCGTATGCTTGGGTGAACGCCACTCCTTGGCCAACCAAGCTGTCGATGCACGGAGTGTTGATGTGAGGGTTGCCCAGCGAGCGGATGGTGTCGTGCCGCTGTTGGTCCGTGCAAATCCAGAGCACGTTGGGCCGTGTGCGAGGCATGGATCAGGCGGGAACCGGGACACCGGCCTGCTCGCGGAGTTGATCGAGCACGCGCATATTGCCAAGCGTGTCCTCACGGGTGATCCACGGGGCGGCACCGTTAATGGCTGCAGCGAATGCCTCCGCCTCCAGCGCGTACACTGGCATGTCGGTCTTGGCCTCGACAGTTTGAGTTACCCCTCCCTTCGTCAGCGTGAAAGTGCCGTCCCCCAGCCAAGGGTCATTGATGGCGATCTCGCCGTCGTCGCCGGCGATATAGGTTGTCCAGTCGTTTGCAACCGTCATGCCGCAGGTGAAAGTCGCCAGAGTCTTGTCGCCGAACCGCAGCACTCCCGCCGCGTAGTCGTCGACGCCGAGTTTGTGCAGGTGTGCAAAACAGGCGGTGTCAGTCGGTTCGCTTCCCATGAGCGCCCGGGTCAGGTTGACGCAGTAGCACCCGACGTCCATCAACCCGCCGCCGGCGTGGGCGGGTTGGTAGCGCGCATCACCCTCCAGCGCTTCACGGGCGAATGAAAAATTGGAGCGGATCAGCTTCACTTGTCCAAGCGCACCGCCTCGAATCATCTCGATGAGCTTTTGAACTGCCGGGAGCGTCCGGTACATGAACGCCTCGATGAGCAGTTGGCCGGTTCGCTCGGCGGCGGCGAACATGGTCTCGGCCTCGGTGGTGTTGCAGGCGATTGGTTTTTCGCAAAGAACATCCTTGCCGGCCTCCATCGCCTTGATCGACCACTCGGCGTGCAGCCCGTTGGGCAGCGAGATGTAAACAGCATCCACATCGGGATCGTTGATCAGCGCCTCGTAACCGGCGATGCCACGACCGCCGTGCTTTAGGGCGAATGAGTCGGCGGTTTCCTGACGCCTGGAACCAGATGCAACAAGGACGCCTTGGGATGTGGACTTGAGATCAGCGGCGAATTTATCCGCGATCATGCCCGTTCCGAGAATCCCCCAGCGTAGTGATTGAGTCATGAGATTAGCCCCTTATTGTCGGGGGGGATAAAAGATGCCAACCCACAAGACTCTCGACAAGATGAATCCACCTTTAAAGAGGTAAAACACATGGAAATCAGCCTCATAATTTTTCACTTTTACGAGCTTCATCAATGAGTGACTGTTTTGATAAGAGTCCCTCGGTTAAGCAATTAGGGAAGGAATTTATTGTACAGCAATCGGTATAAAGCGGCCTTGAACGAGACCTGGGGTTGAACTGACAAAGGACTTTTAGGGTGGCCCAATGGCAGTTAACTTTCACAAACGCGACAGGATATGCTTCTGCGCAACACTAGCAACACGCGAAAGTGGAGCAAGATGAAGAAACAAAGACCATCATCCACCCCAGTTAAGGCTGCCTTCACTTCTTCATCCCATTCTTCCCGCTGGCGCGGCCCATCGTTTTGGGGCACGGTTCGGGTGTTGTGAGTACGAGTTTGTTTTTTGCATTCACTCTTTGCCTGTTCGGGTTGAGCGCGAGCCAAGCCCAGACCGGCGAACG
>CALJHX010000043.1 GCA_937770485.1 uncultured Verrucomicrobiae bacterium
CATAAACGCCGCTTGGGCGGATGAGGCGGTTGTCGGCCAGTTGCTCGAGCACGTGTGCGGTCCAGCCGGAAGTGCGCGCGATCGCGAAGATCGGCGTGAACAGGTCGGTCGGAATGCCGAGCGAGTAGTACACGGTGGCGGAGTAGAAATCGACGTTCGGGTAGAGGTTCTTTTCGCGCAGCATGATCTCGGCGATGCGCTCGCTCATGTCGAGCCACTTGGTTTCGCCGAGCTTGGCGCCGAGCTTCTTGGCCATGCTCTGCAGGTGCGGCGCGCGAGGGTCGAGCACCTTGTAAACGCGGTGGCCGATGCCCATGATTTTCTTTTTGTTCTTCAGGCAGCCGGCGACGAAGTCGTCCACCTTGTCGAGGTCGCCGATCTCCTGGAGCATCTTGATGACGCCCTCGTTGGCTCCGCCGTGCAACGGCCCCTTGAGCGTGCCGATGGCGGAGGTGATGGCCGAGTACATGCCGCTGAGAGTGGCGATGGTGACGCGCGCCGAGAAGGTCGAGGCGTTCATGCCGTGGTCGGCGTGCAGGATGTAGCACATGTCGATGGTCTTTTCCTTTTCCTCAATCGGTTTTTCGCCGTCGATGAGGTTGAGGAAGTTCGCCGCCTCACCGAGGGACGGGTCGGAATCGGGCAACGGCTTGCCCTGCCGGGCCAAGTGGAAATAGGCGGTGATGACCGGCACCTGCGCGATGAGTTTTATGGCGCGCATTGTCTGATCCTCCAGTGAATCCTGCGCCTCAGGTGGCTCGTAGCAGGCGAGGGCGGAAACTGCGGTACGGATGGCACGCATCGGCGAAGTTTCCTTCGGAAGCATCTTGATCAGATCCACCACGCCGCCGGGCAGCTCGCGGGCAGCGGCCAGTTCAGCCTTCAACGAGGCCAGTTCCTCTGCGTTCGGCAACTTGCCGCGATGCAGCAGATGCACGACCTCCTCGTAGGTCGCGTTGCCGGCCAACTCGTTGATGTTGTAGCCCCGGTAAATCAATTCCCCGTCGAGTCCGCGCACGCTACTGAGTTTCGTGGTTGCGGCGACGACGCCCTCCAAACCCTTTGGGGGCGCTGGTTTTTCTGTATCGCTCATGTTGTAAAATTCTGTGGAGAAACCCCTTTGAACGGGTCAGAGACCTTAATAAAAAACGGTTTTCAGCGCAACGGTTTTCGGAACTCCTCCGCTTGGCCAGGCGCTCATTCGCCCCTGTAAATACAGCGCGCGGTGCAGGTTTCGGCCACTTCCACGGCGGTTAACAGCGGCAAACTTGGCTTCAATCGCTCCCAAATCCACACGGCGACATTTTCACTCGTCGGGTTTTCGAGGCCGTCAACGTCGTTGAGATAACGGTGATCGAGTTGCTCCCAGAGCGGCTTGAACGCCGCCGAGATGTCGGCGTAATCGAGCACCCAACCCAGTTTTGGGTTGCAATCGCCCTCGACAACGATCTCCGCCGTGAAGCTGTGCCCGTGCAGTCGTCGGCATTTGTGATCCTCCGGCAGATGCGGCAGCAGGTGGGCGGCTTCGAACTGAAATGTTTTTCTGAGTTCCATGATTCGGTTATGCGGTTTCGAGATCGGCCCAGCGGATGAGTTCGCCCAGCGGCGGTCGTCCGTCGTGCCGCCAGGCCAGCGGCGGTCGCTGCATCTGGCCCAGCGGACAAATCCTCGGCACACCCCACCGGGCCAACGGCAGTGCCAAATCCCGCATCCGCGCCTCGCTCGCGGCCAGGCCGACGGTGGACACCGACTCGCGGATCGGCTCCAGCACGTGCAGCACCTCGTCGATGTGCTCGATCGGCTTGACGAATATGAACCGGTTCAGCGGCGAGGTCTGGAATTGCTTTTCATCCTCGTGCACTACCGTCCAGTCGGTCGAGTCCTCGCTCTCCCAAAGTGCCGCACCGGCGTTGTTGGCTGCGCGGATTTTGTAAAAGCGCCGGGCCGTCGAGATCGCCGCCGACTCCCTCGTCGAGATCGGCCCGCGCGGCATGGTCTCGTTTCGCGCCTCGAGTTCCCCGGCGAGCATTTCGGCGAAGCGCGCCGGGTTTAGGCTGCCGTTTTCCTCCACGTAAATCACGTGCGGCGACAGGCAGCCGTGCTGGTTCCACGCGACGATATCGTCGGCGGCATGCGAGATGACCGTCTGCGTGCCCATCACCTCGTTGGCCTGTTTTTCCACGTAGCCAAAACTGACACGGTGACCGTAGCCGGCCAGGCGCTTGGCCAAGGGTAGTCGCTGACGGATCGACTCCACCGTTTTGTCGCCGCCATTCACTGTCACGCAATCGGCCTCGGCGAACAATGCCGACTCGAGCGACTCGTTGCCGCCATCCCACTCCGCGATCTCGAGCGCCGCCGCCATGCCCGGCTCGACGAAGTGCAGCGAGTGGCCAAACAGCCGCGGCAGCAGTGACTTGCCGGAGGCGCACTTGACGAATTGCGCCGACCGCAGCAGCAACCCAAACGCGATCGACTGAAACACCGGCACCGGCAAATTACCCGGCGCAATGTGCGCGATCAGTTGCGGGCCGTTCACCATCGAGTACGTTCGGTTCGGCTGGCTGGCGAACGACTGCAGCCGCGTCGGGTCGCCGAACTCCTGCGTCAGCAGCATAAAAAACTTTTCCTGCGTCCAGTCGGCGAAACAGGCGTCCAGCCCGGCCGCGAGCACTTCACGCGGGAAGCCGGTCTCCTCCGGGTCGGCGTCGAGCGCCATTTGTCGCAGAGGATAATCGGGCGAACGCCACAGGTTGGCCACCTCGGCGAGCTTGGAAATGATCTGCTCGTTGCCCAGCGTGGCGAGGTACTCGTTGCGGTTTCGGCGCAGCGTTTGGGACGCCTCGGCGATCAGCGAGTGCGTCAGCTCGGCGCCCGGTTTGTCGGCCAAAAAATAGTCCAGTGGTTGTTCAGGCATGGGTCAAATTCATCAGCGAACAGCCTCGGGACTCGAGCAACTCGGCCCGGCCCAGCAGCTCGAAACCGTCGGCGTGCCGCCTGGCCAAGTCTTCGGTCTGGAGGCTCAGCGCCGAGCCGGCATTGGCCAGGTCGACGACCTGTAACAGGCCGGCTTGGCCTAGCTCAACATCCGCCAGAGTCTCCGGCGAGACGACGCGGGCGCGTGCCCAGGGCGGAAACCGAAACAGTCGGGGAGCGGTATTCGCTTGGCCCAGTTTGCCGTCATACGCCTGCGAACTCAATTCGCACATGCCGTATTCGCAAATGATCCGCGCGCTCGCGACACCGAGCTTGGCGGTGATGGCTTGGTGCAGCTTGGGCCGGGGCATCTCACGCGAGCGGCCCTTGTAGCCGCCGGTCTCCATCGCCGCCGAGCCGCTGGGCAGTTGGAAATCCATCGCGTCGGCGTCCAGATGGTCGAGCAGATGCACAAACGAAAACGCGGTACCGAGAATTGTGACCGGTTCGTTTTGCGTGGCGCAGTCGTGCAGGAAATCGACTGCGGCTTGGCCGTCGATCCGCCATTGGCCGTCTGTGGCGAAACAATGTTCGCGCTTGGCCAAGCGCTTGGCCACGGTGTCCATCATGTGCACCAGCGACGACTCCGGCGCTTGGCCAAGCTCGGGAAACAGAAACAGCAGCCGGTTCGCCGACTCATCGACCAAGTGCCCGGCAAACCAAGGCCAAAGCGAAGCGTGATACACGGCCAAGGTTTCCGCGCAGTGAAAGTGCCGGCTGCGATCGACTTGGGTCGTGCCGCTTGAGCGGAACAGCGTCTCGCGATCGGCTTCCGGCAAGACGGTCAAGTCGAGCGACTTGAAGGCGCGCGTCTGCACCGTCGGGATGTCGCGCCAATCGCCGACCGTTTCCGGCGTGAGATTCTCCGCTTGGCAAAGATTGGCGAAAGGGGTGTTGTGCGCGAACTGAAACGCGAACAGGCCAAGGGCAAGTTCGCCGAAGCCGGCTGCGTGCGGATCACCGACGCACCGCTGAATGAACGTGCTCACCGCGTCACAGGCTTCGGTTAATGAAGTGAAATTTGTCATGCGGTTTTTTGTGAGCGCTTGCGCGCTATGGCTGGTTTTCCGCCACAGCCAAGGGCGGGGAAACTACGGTCAAGACGTTGGCTTGGCAACAAATGGTTTTGTCAGCGGGCGGAGCCTGTGGTTTGCTCTCGCCCATGAAGGGTTTCGTGTTTTTTTTGGCAGTGACGATGGTGCTGGCGGGTTGCAGCGGTGGAGACGCACCCCCGGCGGAACAGGCAGAAATGCCAACGCCAGCGTTGCCTGACAACATCACAATCACACCGGTTGCGGAGGTCGCACCATCAACAGGAGAAGCCGATGAACCAGGGAAACTAACGCTCGGCAAGCCGTCCAAGAAGATTCAACCCGGGGCCAAGCCGACTCCCAAACCCAACCCCGAAACCAAGCCGCAAGGCGGCGAGGCTGTTGACCCGAAAGAGTCTGTTACTCCTGCTAAGGTCGAGGGCGAGGGCAATTTGACGAAGGAAAACGGCCGGTACACTGCGGGGGGCTCGCCGTTTGAGGGGCAGTTTGTCGATCACCACGACAACGGCACGAAGTCGGTCGAAGGGCAATTCGTTAACGGCAAACAGCGGGGCATCTGGACGTTTTACCACGAGAATGGGAAGTTGTTTCGGACGGGAAAATACGTCGATGGACGGGCCGATGGTCAATGGGCGATTTGGCGCGACGACGGCAGCAAGTGGTCGGAGCAGGTCTACACCAACGGCCAGTTGAACGGCGTCGAGACGCGCTGGCACCCCAACGGCCAGAAGCAATCCGAGGCCACTTGGCAAGGCGGCAAGACGATCGAGAAACAGGAATGGGACGAGCAGGGCACGCCCAGGCAATAGCCGCGCTGCTGCTTGGCGGAAGGCGCACGGGTGGAGCCGAACCGGAAGTGCAGCAAACACGCCGAGGCGCGCGACTCGTGCAAAACGGCTCGGTGCTTAGCGAGGTGCTGGCGCAACCGGGGGCGACCGACAGTGTCTTTGACGTGCTCGCTGCAAGCGTTCGTAGTTTTTCGCCGGGAGATCGAGTGGGCATCCTTGGTTTCGCCGGCGGCGGGGTGATCGCGCCACTGCGCGCGTTGGGTGGCGGGCATCGACTCAGCGGCGTGGATCTCGACCGCGCGGGCTACGAACTTTTTTGTGACCTCAGCGCCGGGTGGATGGGTGCAGTGCAGTTCGCGCAATCGGATGCGGTTGAGTGGTTGCACTCGCAGCGAGGCAAGTTCGACTTGCTGCTGGAGGATCTTTCCGTCGGCCGCAATGGCGACGTTTTCAAGCCGGATGTCTCGATCGACACTTTGCCGCGGTTGATCCAATCGAAACTTAAACCAAGCGGTGTCACCGTTTTTAATCTGCTGCCCGGGGACGACCGGACGTGGGCTGAAATGACGGCCAAGGTCTGCGCTCCGTTTGGGTTTGGCGTGCAGGTTTTGTTCGAGAGCTATTACAACCGCGTGTTGGTGCTGGGCAACGAGGCGTTGCCGCCGGCGCGCGAGGTGTCGCGGTTGCTGCGTGCCGAGTTGACGGCGATCGGCTCGGAGATGGCAGCCGATATCAGCGTGCGCTCGTTGCGCCTGGGCAAGCGATGAAGCGGCGGAACGACAGAGCCTTCACGCTGATCGAGTTGCTGGTGGTCATGCCATATCGCGATTCTTGCCGGGATGCTGTGCCGGCCTTGCCAGGGCAAGGGCAAGTCGCAGTCAATCAAGTGCGCCTCGAATATGCGCCAGATAGCCTCGCTGTGACGATGCACGCCGACGAAGGCGAAGGCGTTGCCGATCGCCACGAACTTCGCCGCGCCCAAGTCGTCGCCGCACCGGATTTGGGTGACAGCGGTGCGGGTTTATCGGCAGTCGGGAGGTGTTCCTCTGCCCGACGGCGAAAACGGCCAACTTCGGCGGCGACTGGAGCCCGCAGTTGGCACCCGATCGGGTACAACGGCGCGACGACGTTCGATCCGCGTGGAGTGGAGGGGGCGGCGACGAAGCCCAAGTTGGTGGCGTGCCGGAGCCAAGCTTGGCCGTGCTGTTGCCGACACGCCGAGCGGGCGATGAAAAGAAGTACCGTGGCTACGTGTTCAGCCCGGAAACGGCAAGCGAACCAATCGACCCCGCCGCTCGACGCCGCTGATTTCGGATCGCGATCTCGTGGCGGAGATGAGCGGCAAACAACCCAGGCAACTCAAGCCGGTGATGGCGCGGCACGGGGCCAACGGCGACGACACGGGCCGGAGCAACCTCGTCTTGGCCGACGGCCATGTGGAAGCCCAGACCGCCTTGTCGATCCTGCGACAGGCCGCGGGCGCAAACCTGGTCTGGGATTTAGGGAGGAAGTAAGTGAACCCGGCCAAACTTCGCCAAGGGCGGGGTGGGTGAATTAGTATTGGCGGACGTGCCCGAATTTGCTGTTGCGGCGGGATCGAGACTCCTGAAACTTGGGTGTGTAGATCGTTTTGCTGTTGGCTTGGCTAAGGTACAGGCTCATCAGGCGCGAAGAGGACAGCGGTGCGCGCCGAGTGGAAAGCAACCGGCTGCAGGCGGAAATGAAGGTGTAAAAGATTCTCCTCACGTGTCCAAAATAGCCAACTCAAAGAATCTAGTCCACGTATGGGCACTTTCCAAATTAAATGTATTCACAACGCTCTTTTTTTGTTCACAGCACCGATCATGTGGTGAATAAGGTGTGGAGGAGCAGTGGAGCGGCTAGGTATAACTGCGGCAATCAATCGCCGACAATCGAAACGCCGGAGGAGGTGCCGATGCGCGTCGCCCCGGCTTCGATCATCGCCAGCGCCGTTTCGCGGTCGCGAATGCCGCCGGACGCCTTGACGCCGGCGTATTGGTTGACCGTTTCGCGCATTAGCTGGACATGCTCAATGGTCGCGCCACCGGGGCCAAAACCGGTGCTGGTTTTGACGAAATGCGCCTCGGCGGTGACGGCCAGTTTGCAGGCGGTGGCGATTTGCTCGTCGTTAAAGTAGCCGGTCTCAATGATGACCTTCACCCGCCGGTCTTCCGCCGCCTCGACGACGTCACGAATCTCGCGGACGATGTATTGGTGATCGCCGTCGATGAACCGGCCAAGATTCATCACCATATCGATCTCGTGTACGCCGTTGTCCACGGCGGCTTCGGTTTCGTAACGCTTTGAGTCCGAATCGCTTGCGCCAAAAGGGAAGCCGATCACGGTGGCGATCGACACGTCGGCGTCTTCGAGGTAAGTGGCAGCGTGTTGCACCCAACTGCCGTTCACACACACGGCAAACAACTGGTGCTCAATGGCTTCGGCGCAGAGCTTTTCGATGTCCGCAGCGGTGGCGTCGGGGCGCAGATTGGTGTGGTCGATGTACGAGCCGAGCGGCGTTTCGGGCGTGTCGGACATGAATCAGCCGGGTAAGAGGTCTTTGACCATCTCTCGTTCTTCCTTCAACTCGTTCACTGTGGCGTCGAGTTTGCCCTGGCTGAAGGCATCAAGTTGGACGCCCTGCACAATGTCGAACTGGCCGGCGACGTTGCGAACCGGGAAGGAAGAAATCAGTCCTTCATCGACGCCGTAGCTGCCATCGGAACAGAGGCAGACGCTGTGGAAATCCCCGCCGGCGGTGGGGTTGATGATGGAGCCGACCGAGTCTACCACGGCGTTGGCCGCGCTGGCCGCGCTCGAGGCGCCTCGCGCCTTGATGATCGCCGCACCGCGCTGCTGCACAGTCTTGATGAAATCGCCCTCGAGCCAATCACGGTCGCCGATCGCGTCTGCGGCGGCTTGGCCGTTGATTCTGGCGTTGGTGAAATCGGGATACTGCGTGGCGGAGTGGTTGCCCCAGATCGCCATGTTGGTGACTGCCGTCACGTCGACCCCGGCCTTTTGCGCGAGCTGCGTCTTGGCGCGGTTTTCGTCGAGGCGCGTCATGGCGAACCACCGGTCGTTCGGCACGTCCGGCGCGTTGTTCATGGCGATCAGGCAGTTGGTGTTGCACGGGTTGCCGATAACGAGGGTGCGGACGTCGCTGGCGGCGTTGTTTTGGATCGCTTGGCCTTGGCCGGTGAAAATCTTGCCGTTGATGCCGAGCAGATCGCCGCGCTCCATTCCCTGTTTTCGCGGCACACTGCCGACGAGCAGCGCCCATTGGATGCCGTTGAAGCCGGCGTCAAGGTCGGCGGTCGGCACCGTGCCCTTGAGCAGCGGGAACGCGCAGTCGTCCAGTTCCATGCAAACGCCTTCGAGTGCTGGCAGTGCGGGCTCGATCTCGATCAGGTGAAGGATCACCGGCTGGCTTGGGCCGAACATTTGGCCGGAGGCAATACGGAACAACAGGGCATAACCGATCTGACCGGCCGCACCGGTCACCGCAACACGTATGGGTTCTTTACTCATAAAAAAGCGGCGGACAGCATACGCGACACCGTCCGCCCCGACAAGGTTTTCCGCTTGGCCAAGCGCTTCGGCGAGATCGCCCGATGGCTTTCCGGAGGTATTGTTCCACTTGATTTCAGTTGGAATGTTTTTGGCGGGCGGATACGTTTGCCGAGCCGATTATGAAAAAATTATTAACCCTGATAGTTGCTTTCGCCGCGGTTGGTTGCGGCCGGGAAACCGCGCCGGAGCCGTTGGCTGTCGAGTCGCCCATCGTCAAACCGGTGGCTGAAGTCGTCAAACCGGATCCGCCGACTGAACCGCTCAAATTGACCGCTCCGCCGACGATTTCGATTTGGGATGCGGCCCGGGCCGGTGACGTCGAGGCGGTGCGCGAACACATTGCGAGCGGGACGCGATTGAACGAGCCGGACGAAACCAATCCGCTAAAACAAACGCCGCTGCACTGTGCCGTCGAGTCCGGCCACAAGGCGGTTGCGGAACTGCTCCTCGCAGAGGGGGCCGAGGTCAATGCCAAGCGGGCGGACGGCTTGACCGCGCTTGACATCGTGCTGAAAGCCGACCCCGAGGCTAGCGACGAGGTTCGAGCAGTTCGGAAGGCAATCGCCTCTGTATTGGTTCGCAACGGAGCCACGGCAGCGAAGCATAAGTAATCCATCAACGATTTATGAACGATTCAACTTTGGAGTGTGCCGGCAGAGCGGAACGGCAGGAAGTTTCAAGTTTCAAGTTTTCAGTTTTCAGGGGTGCCGTCCGGTTGGCGCTGGCGGTTTTGTTTTCGTCTGCGCTGGGGGTGTTCGGTGCGGCGGCTGAGCCGTTGCGGGTGGCCACGTTTGACGTCGATGCCACGCCGCCGGTTGGCTACATGATGGCCTACGACCCGGTGGTGCGGCTGGACGCGATGACGCTGCGTTGCCGGGGCGTGGTGCTGCTTGGCCAAGCAGAGCCGATAGTGCTTTGCGCTGTCGATTGGATCGGCATCGCCAACGAGGCGCACGACGCGTTTCGCGAGCGCTTGGCCAAGGCGGCTGGCACGACCCCCGACCGCGTGGCGGTGCACACGCTGCATCAGCACGACGCACCGCTTTGCGATTTCCTCGCGGAGCGCCTGCTTAAAGAGGCCAAGGCAAAGTATCTTGGCGAACTCAACGGCGATTTTTGCCGGCAAACCCTGGCCAAGGCTGCCGCTGCGGTGAAGGCATCGCTGGCTTTTGCCAAGCCGGTCACCCATTGCGGCTGGGGCGCGGCGGCGGTGAAACGGGTCGCGTCCAATCGCCGCATCTTCGGGCCGGATGGCAAAGTGCGCGCGGTTCGATACACCACCTGCGCGGATCCGAAACTCCGCGCCGAGCCGGAGGGGGTGATCGATCCCGAGCTGTCGATGCTCAGTTTCTGGAACGGCGACACGCCGCTGGCCGTGCTGAGTTATTACGCCTGCCACCCGCAGAGTTATTATCGCACGGGCATCCCGAGCCCGGACTTCCCCGGCATCGCCCGGTTCATCCGCCAGCAATCCGTGCCGGAGGCGTTGCACGTTCACTTCAACGGCGCTGGCGGCAACATCGGCGCTGGCAAATACAACGACGGCTCGCGCAAAAACCGCATGGAGCTGGCCCTGCGCTTGGCCGACGGAATGAAGCAAGCCTTTGACAGCACAAAAAAATTCGTCGTGCAGCCAAGCGACCTGCGCTGGAGCGTCGCACCGGTGGCCCTGCCGGTGGCCAAACATTTGGACGAAGCCAAGTTGTTGGCCGACGTGGCCAAGGGCTCGGTGCCGCCGGTCGCCGTGCCGGCGGCGGAGCGGTTGGCCTTTTTGCGGCGCTGCAAGTCGGGGCACAAGATCGACTTGGCGCAGCTTGCCATTGGCGACGTGCGCGTGCTGCACATGCCGGGTGAGTTGTTCGTCGAATACCAGTTGGCCGCCAAGCAGATGCAGCCAAAGCTAAACGTGGCGATGGCGGCCTACGGTGACTACGGGACATTTTACATCGGCACCGAACGAGCCTACTCGGAGGGCGGTTACGAGACCGAGCCACGCTCATCCAACGTCGCCCCTGAGGTGGAGTCAGTGCTGATGCAGGGAATCCGCAAACTGCTGTCGGGGAATTGAATGCAGAGCACACCGAGGCGCAGAGTGACGCATAGGGGAGTGGGAATCGTAAACCGGTTTTAGTAGGCAGTAGGTTCGGGGATCAAGCTGGATGCGCTTGGACAAGCGGGTCAGGGGTTCGGTGGATCTTGTCCGGTGGGCGCCGGTTCGCCCTCGGCGGGGACGGTTTCCTTATAGTGACAAACCGGGCACTCGATTTCCTTGCCGATCAGTTCGTTGGGCACCTCGAGTTTCTGGGTGCAGTTGTCGCAGTACATGACGAGCGAGTCGCCCTCCTGCTTCGAGTGGTGAATCAACGGGGGGAGATCCTGTTCGCTCTCATTGCCCTCAATGATGGGTGGCAGATTTTTCGAGGACTTGGCGTTGGCCGGGCGCTGGATGTTTTCGACCACCTCAATTTCGGCATGAAACAATTCTGCGTGTTCAAACTCAAAAAACTTGGCCAAAAACAACTCGGGAATTTGGGCAATACGAGTGTTGTGGCGTTCGACGCTGTCGTTGTAACCCGACCGCATGAGGGCGACTTCGTTCTCGAGCAGGACCAGTTTTTTGTGGAGTTGCGCCATCATCTGGTTGCCCTTGAGGTCGGGGTATTTTTCCTCAAGCCCGAAGAACTTCTGCATCACGGCCACTTCCTGCGAGATGAATAGTCCTGCAGCGGCCGGGTCAAAGTCCGCCGCGCTCCGGGCGGATTTACGGAGCTTGCTCAACTCGGTGTGCAGTTCCTTTTCGTGCTTCAAATACTCCTTGGCGATCTTCACAAGGTTGGGGATTAGGTTGGCCCTTTTTTTGAGCGAAACACCGATGTTCGACCAGGCACGCTGGACGCGGTTACGGACAAAAATCAGGTCGTTGTACATCAGAACGATGAAGCATCCTGCGAGGAACAATGGGGCGATCATCGAGGCGAAAAGGAAATCCGTCGCGGCGTACGAGGCGGCTGCGCCGAACAACCCGAACCCGGCCAGTACGAACCCGTTCAAGCCAAGATTCAGCCAACCTAGCCCTCGCCGGCTTTTGCGACCCATGAGTTCGGACTCGGTGTAGTTGGTAGTGATGAGCGGAAATTTGTTATTGCCCTTGGAGATCATCAGTCGGTCGCCGGTGCTCTCGTCGATGACTGCCGTGCCGAGGACGTACAACGGATCACCGATGCGGATGCTGGTTTCACTGTAACGCCGTCGGCCCGAGCGCTGCGAGAGTTGGTGGCGTGTGTGAATCTCGGCATCAGTCAAATCCACCGGGACGATGCCTTCGCTGTCGCGACAATAGAAATCCGTCAACTTGGTTGTATTGGTAATGGTCACCCACTTGGATTTTTTGCCAGAGCCGCGTTTTTCCTTCACCACATAATGATATTGAACGACCGCTTTTTTGCTGAGCGGGCCAATGAAGCGCTTCGACTTTTTCTCGACTGTCCCTTGAATTTCTGCCGGGCCGTAGGCCAAACCGGTGGAGAGCGATGTGGGGATGTTCTCGATGTAGCGCTTCTCCTTGATTTTGCGGAAACCGATGAACGAACCGAGTGCGGCGAACGCTCCGCCACCACCGATCATGAATAGCAGATGCAGAAAGTTGACGCTGACGGGTTGGATGTCGAGTTGCTCGGCGGACTGCGGGGCGAACGACTTGGCCAAGGCCATATTGGGAATGCCCTTGACACCAAAGATCGGCGCGAGATGGCGTTCGGGAAAACGGCTTCGCACCTCGTTGAACCGCACGATATTGGCTGCCATGTTGCCGTAGATGCCCTGTACTCGGTCAAACTTTTTCCCGGACAAGCGCTTGGCCAATCGTTCGTTGAACACCTCTGGGTCGTCCCAGTTGCCCAACCAGAGAGTGCCCGCTTCGCCAAGCAGTCGATCGACTTCCTTCTTTGCGCGATCGCTCTGCCGGAGAACCCGCGAGTGCGAGGCGCCGAGGTCGATTTGCATCATCCGCAGCCCTAGCAGAATCAATCCGCCACCCTGAAACAGCGAGACGATGGTCAGGAACACAAGCAGTTTGTGCACGCCGACCATCCAGCAGGTGAACATGATGCCAAAGGAAAGCGCCATCAGTGCCAGGGAAAACATCCAGATGCCGCCCGAGGCCATGTCGGCGCGTTCAGTTGCCTCGCCGTAGGTCGATACGATCGGCGTATAATCCCCCTTCGAGGTGAAGCCAACCATGTAGTTGTCGGCGCTCTGTCTGGCATAACCAAAAATGAAGGTCTCCTGACCCGGCTCAAACCGGGCCTCGGTATAGCGGTAGTCGCCCCGATAATATTTTTCGGATGGGACACTAAAATCGGCCTTGTCGGTGTCCACCGTGACTTTGCCGCTGGAGTCAGCGAGTAGGAATTCCGAGACCTGCCGATCGTACTCCTCAACGGTCACCCAGCGGGTTTGCCGGTCGCCATCTGAGTCGGTGTATTCCTCTTCGCGTTCCTTGTGATAATAAAAGTAGATACATGGTTTGCCGGTGTAAGGCGCGTCAATGGTCTGTCCCTTGGCTTGCGAAGTCGCCGGACAGATTGACTTCGCCGGTGATGATCGAAACAACCTGACTGCGGGGTGTGCGCTCCAGATTGCGCATCTCGGTGAGCGACCCGAATCCACCGAGTTGCAATAAAAATGAGGCGAACCCCAAAAATGGAACCGCGATTAAACAGACTAATTTATGCCAAGTTTTCCACATGACAATGCGGCCGCTTGGCCAAGCGCCGGATTATTCGATTCGGCCGGCGACAAGTGACTCTACGACGGCGGGGTCGGCGAGGGTGCTGGTGTCGCCGAGGCTGTCCATTTGGCCCTCGGCGATTTTCCGGAGGATACGGCGCATGATTTTGCCGCTGCGCGTCTTGGGCAGGCCGGGGGTGAATTGAATTTTCTCCGGCGAAGCGTGCGGGCCGATATCGGCGCGGACGTGCTTCACGATCTCGGCGGTCATTGTGCCAGTAACTTCCTGCCCGGTTTTGAGCGTGACGTAGGCGTAAATGGCGTTGCCCTTGATGTCATGCTCGTAGCCGACGACGGCGGCCTCAGCTACAGCCGGGTGGCCGCCGATGGCGCCCTCGATTTCGGCGGTGCCGAGGTTGTGGCCGCTGACGATGATGATGTCGTCCACACGGCCGGTAATCCAGTAGTAGCCGTCGTCATCGCGGCGGCAGCCGTCACCACTGAAATATTTGCCGGGAAACCTCGAGAAATACGTGTCGAAGAACCGCTGCTGATCGCCGTAGATGGTTTGCATCTGGCCGGGCCACTTCCGAGCATGCAGAGGTTGCCGGTGACACCGTTGCCCTCGATGATATTACCTTTGTCATCGACGAGCGCAGGTCGGACGCCGAAGAACGGCAGGGTGGCTGAGCCGGGCTTGGTCGGTGTCGCGCCGGGCAGGGGTGTGATGAGGATGCCGCCGGTCTCGGTCTGCCACCATGTGTCGACGATCGGGCAGCGGCCTTGGCCAATGACAGTGTTGTACCAGTTCCACTCCGGCTCTTTGATCGGTTCGCCGACGGTGCCGAGCACACGGAGGCTGGAGAGGTCGTGTGCGCTTGGCCAAGCGTCGCCTTCTTTCATGAGTGCACGGAGAGCGGTGGGTGCGGTGTAAAAAATATTGACCTTGTGCTTCGCCACGATCTGCCAAAAACGTCCGAAGTCGGGGTAGTTCGGCACGCCCTCGTACATCATCGTGATGGCGCGGTTGGCCATCGGGCCGTAAACGATGTACGAGTGGCCGGTGACCCAGCCGATGTCGGCCGTGCACCAGTAAACGTCGCCGGGGTGGTAGTCGAAAACGTAGTGATGCGTCGTCGCCGCGTAAGTGAGATAGCCGCCGGTGGAATGCAGCACGCCCTTCGGTTTGCCGGTGCTGCCGGAGGTGTAGAGGATGAACAGCGGATCCTCGGCGTCCATCGGTTCGGGGGCGCAAACGGGCTCGGCGGCCTCAAGGGCGTCGTGCCACCACACGTCGCGTTCGTTGGCCATGGCGACACCGGAGCCAGTGCGCTTGACGACGAGAATCTTCTCGATAGACGGCGTGCTCTCGACGGCCTTGTCGGCGTTGGCCTTCATTGGGATGTCGAGTTTCGTGCCGCGCACGCCGGTGTCCTGCGTGATGATGGCCTTGCACTCGGAGTCGTTGATGCGGGTGACAAGGCTGTCGGCACTGAATGCTCCAAACACGATCGAGTGCACCACACCGATGCGCGCACACGCCAGCATCGCGATCGTCAACTCGGGAATCATCTGCATGTAAATGCAAACGCGATCGCCCTTGGCCAAGCCGAGGTCTTTCAGCGCGTTGGCTGCCTTCTGTACTTCGTCTTGCAACTCGGCGTAAGTGAAGGTGCGGCTTTCATTCGGGTCGTTGCCCTCCCAAATCAGCGCGGTGTCGTCGCCGTGACCGTCGTCCACGTGGCGGTCAACGCAGTTGTAACAGGCGTTGAGTTTGCCGCCGATGAACCAGCGTATTTGCGCTTTGTCAAAATCTGACTCGGTCAGCGTGTGCCATTTCTCGATCCAATGCAGCCGCTCGGCGTGCTCGGTCCAAAAGCCGTCGGGGTCGTTGATCGAGCGGTCGTAAAGCTCGCGGTATTGTTCGAGAGAGGAGACGTGCGCGTTGGCCGAGGCGGAGGCGGCGGGCGGGTAAACTTTGGTTTTGGAGTCGTTGCTCATGGTTCAAATCGGTCAGGTAGTCTATGCAAGCCAAGCGGTGGGTCAATGCCGGAGCTTGGGGCGGGGTTTTTTGTTTTCCGGGAAATCCGAAACGATGCCAGATGCGGGTTTGCTTCCGGTGGGGCTTCCCGTATTCTGTGGGTGCGTGCGGTTGGCTTTGAGATTGGCTGCGTTAGTAGTCTGCTGTTCCGGGCTGAGTTTTTGGCTTGGAGGCGGTTTGCATATGGGCTGGTCTAAGTCCACCGAGACCCGAACCGAGATTGATGAGGTCACCGGTTTGGAGTATCCCGTGATAGTAAGTAAATATGTCTTTGGGGTGGAATTGCTCGGCTCGGCTTTGGGAGTGAGTGGTGGGCTTCTTGGCTTGTCCTTTGCCTTCTGCAAGCCGGCCCGACCGGGTAATCGATCTGGCGCCGAGATATCAATGATCTAATTATGAAACAGTTTCACAAGGGAAAGTTGGCGTGGGCACTAATCTTGTCGGTTGCCCCAGGAGTGTTAAGTGCGGATTCGATTAAGTTCGATTTCAGAGATTCAAAGAAGGTGAACAATGTGGTGTTCTTGATGGACGCTCCCCTGGAATCTATCAACGGCACCGCCACAGGAGTCAGTGGCACGGTCTCATTCGATCCAGCCAAGCCGGCAGCAACCACTGGCAAAGTTGTGCTGGCGACTTCATCATTGCACGTTGATAATCCGCTGATGAAAAAGCACATGCTGGATGAGGGATGGATGCACGTGTCCAAGTTCCCGACAATCGAGTTTGTTGTTGTGAAAATGACCAATGTCAAAACCAGTGGGACCACCACAATGGCGACAATCGCTGGCAAACTGACCGTCAAAGGCGTCACCAAAGAAGTCAGTGTGCCGGTCCGATTGACTTACCTCAAGGGGATGTTGATCAAACGTAACCGCGTGCCGGGAGATTTGCTTGTGTTGCGCTGTGACTTTACCATCAAACGGTCGGACTTTGGAATTAACGCTGGCAACAACGAGGAAAAGGTATCCGACGAGATTGAGCTGAAACTAAGGGTGGCTGGTGCTGCACCGTATTAAACTCACGGAATTCAATACGATGGAGATGGTCGAACTGGAAGGACTGAGCGTTGTCGTGGATCGGGTGGTTTACCAGTCAGACATGGTCACGCCGAAGGATCGTCCCCACTGCTTTGCCTACTTCATCACTATCTGCAACAACTCCGACATCACCGTCACCATCAAGGGCCGCAAGTGGGTGGTCAACGAGGCGGACGGCAACAAGACAGTAGTCGAGGGCGACGGCGTCGTGGGGATGTTCCCCGAGTTGGAGTCGGGCGAGTCGTTCGACTACCACAGTTTTCACCTGTTCAGCGGCGACTGGGCGGTGGCGACCGGCAGCTATATTGGCGTGGACGCAAACGGCCGCTCTGTGATCACCCGCATCCCGGAGTTCCGGATGGATGTGCCGGCACAGTCGAACTGACCGGGAGTTCAGGCCAAGCGCGGGGTTACTGGGGCCACTGTCCCTCGACGATCGGCTGGGTGACCAGCTTGGCCGGGTCTATGACGACGTGTTTGATGTTCGTGCGGTTGTGCGTGTAGGTCACGTGCACGTTGCCGTCGCTCGTCTGGATGACTGCCGGATACGAGTACTCGCCCGGCTGGTTTTCCAGCACGAGGGCGGCCTCCCATATTTTCCCGTTCGTTGAGACGGAAACATTCAGCGGCGAGCGGCCGCGCCGGGTGTGGTTGTAAACAAGCAGCGCGCGGCCGTCGGCTAGCACGGTGCCGTCCGCCCCGGCGTTGGGGTTGGGAAGCTGGGTGCGTTTCATGCGGCTCCATTTCTTGCCGCCGTCGTGCGACCAAGACTCGGTGAGGCGGCCGGACTTGGTGCGGCACAGCGTCTGGATTGACCCGTTCGGGTAGGCGAGCAGCGTGGGCTGAATGGCGGCGTAGTCGAGCGGGGAGTTGAGCGGCTTGCTTTTGCTCCAGTACCGGTTCTGCACATAGCTCTCCATTTGCACGCGCCAGCCGGCGTCCTCGAGGCTTGAGCCGCAGAGCAGGGTGCCATTGGCCAACTCGATGGGCTTGTTCTTCACTGGGCCGATGTAGCCCGCCGGCAGGCGAACCGGTTTGTCCCACGTCAACCCGTCGTCCTTCGATTTTTGCAGCATGCCCCACCACACCCTCGGATTGGGGCCAACTTTGTAAAAGAGCAGCAGCATGCCGTTGGACTGCTTGAACAGCACGGGGTTCCAGCACGGATACTGGATGCGCTTGGCTTCGTCGATTCCGTTGGCGGCCGGCTTGGGCGCGGACCACCCGTCGCCTTCGTTGCGCGACATCCAAATGACCACGTCGTACGCGCCTTCCTCGGCCCCTCCAAACCAGGCGGTCACGATGCCGCCCTCGATTTCCGCGATGGTCGAGGCATGCACGCCGGCCACCGGCATTTTCTCAGCGATCATTTCGCTGCCGTACATTCCGGCCTGTTTTTCGAGGGAATCGACGACGTCGATGTCCACCGTTTTGGCAGGGGCCTTTTCGGCAGTCTGGGAAAGAACCGAGCCGGGCCAGGCCAGAATCGCAGCCGTCACGGCCAGCATCATAGTGTCATTTCGAGAACGAATCATAATGGATGTTGGAGTACAGGAACTTCGTTTTTGTTCAAAACAAACGCGCCTCCTTGCACGGCGGTCAATGCTGCCCAAGAACTGGCCAGCGTCAATTCAGAAAAACCTATTCTGGCATCAAATTGCAAAAAAGTTGGTCAAACTCGACTCCCCAAGCAAGAATGCGCCGCTTTTTCACCCGATGAGCAAAAAGAAAAACAGCGATTCAGTGGTCAGCAAAGACGTGGTTGTGCAAAATCAACTCGGTCTTCACGCCCGCCCAGCGTCGATGTTTGTCAAGACGGCGACCAAGTTTGCCAGTGAAATCATGGTGGACAAAGAGGGCGAAAGCGTGAACGGCAAAAGCATCATGGGCCTGATGATGCTGGCCGCAAGCCACGGCACCACTCTCACCGTGACCGCCGAGGGCAGCGACGCAACTGACGCCGTCAACGAGCTTGTAGATCTCGTCAACCGCAACTTTGAGGAGGAATAACCCCGACCACCCCCATGGCCGACACCGATTTTGACATCCAGTACGTTGCCAACTTGGCACGAATCGCCCTGACACCTGACGAGGAGGCCAAGCTCGGCCATCAACTCGGCGACATTCTCGGCTACGTGAAAAAACTAGAAGAACTCGACGTCACCGGCGTCGAGCCGATGGCCCACGCCGTGCCATTGGCCAACGTCCTGCGCGCCGACGAGGTGCGCCCGTCGATCCCACAGGAAGCCGCCTTGGCCAATGCGCCCAAGCAGGCCAACGGCTTGTTCATCGTGCCCAAGATCGTCGAGTGATGCTGCACGAACTCACCCTCTCCGGCCTTACGGCGAAGCTCGCGGCAAAGGAGGTTTCCTCACGCGAGGCGATGCAGGCGTGCCTCGACCGCATCGACGCCGTCGATGGCCAGGTCAACGCCTTCATGAGCATCGACCGCGACGACGCGCTTGGCCAAGCGGACGCTGCCGACGCGGCCTTGGCCAAGGGCAACACTCACGCCGCTCAACCGCTACTCGGCGTGCCGATCTCGCTGAAGGATTTGTTTTGTGCCAAGGGCCAGCCGGCCAACTGCTCGTCAAAAATCCTCGGCAACTTCCTCTCGCCGTACGACGGAACGGTCGTGCGCAAACTGCGCGACGCCGGCGCGGTGCTGTTTGGCCGGTTGAACATGGACGAGTTCGCGATGGGCAGCTCGACCGAGAACTCGGCGTTCGGGCGCAGCAACAACCCGTGGGACTTGGAGCGCGTGCCGGGCGGATCGAGCGGCGGCTGCGCGGCAGCGGTCGCGGCGCAGGAATGTTTTGGCAGCATCGGTACCGACACCGGCGGCTCAATCCGCCAACCGGCGGCGCTGTGCGGCTGCGTCGGACTCAAGCCGACTTACGGGCGGGTGTCGCGCTTCGGCGTGGTGGCGTTCGCCTCGTCGCTTGACCAAGTCGGTCCGTTGACGAAGGACGTGCGCGACTCGGCGACGTTGCTCGGCGCGATGTCCGGCCACGACCCCCACGATTCAACCAGCGTGCCGGCGGACGTGCCTGATTACGTCGCCGAACTCGGCGGCGACTTGAAAGGAATCAAGCTTGGCTTGCCGAGGGAATTTCTCATCGACGGCATCGACCCCGAAGTGCGTGCTGCGTTCGACGCGGCGGTGAAACAGTGCGAGGCTCTCGGCGCGGAGATTCACGAAGTCAGCATGCCGCACACCGAGTACGGCGTGGCGACCTACTACATCGTGGCCACCGCCGAGGCCAGCGCGAACCTCGCGCGGTTCGACGGTATCCGCTACGGCGATCGCGTCGATGGCGACGACCCGTTTTCGCTCTACTGCAACACGCGCGGGCGTGGCTTCGGCGAGGAGGTCAAGCGGCGGATCATACTCGGCACGTACGTGCTGAGCAGTGGTTATTACGACGCTTATTATTTGCGGGCGCAAAAAGCGCGCACGCTGATCAAGCGCGACTTCGAGCAGGCGTTCGAGACGGTTGACGCGTTGATCACGCCGACCGTGCCGGCCCCGGCTTTCAAGGCCGGCGAGAAAATGGACGACCCGTTGCAAATGTATTTGTCTGATATTTTCACGATTTCATGCAACTTGGCCGGCACGTGCGGCATCAGTTTGCCGTGTGGATTCACGAGCGAACCGAAGCTGCCGATTGGCCTTCAGTTTCTCGGTAAACCGTTCGGCGAAAGTCAGTTGCTGCAGATCGCCCACGCCTACGAACAAGCCACGCCGTGGCACACGGAAAGGGCGTCGCTCTGATGGAATACGAGACGGTCATCGGGCTCGAGACCCACGTTCAACTTAAGACAAAGTCGAAGATGTTCTGTGGTTGTGTCAACCTGTTTGGTTCGGAGCCGAACACGAACGTCTGCCCGGTTTGCCTCGGCATGCCCGGCGTGTTGCCTGTGCCGAACGAACGTGCAATGCAACTCACGGCTCTCGCCGGTTATCTGCTCAACTGCGAGGTTCCGGGCTTTGCGAAATTCGACCGCAAAAATTATTTTTATCCCGACGCCAGCAAGGACTACCAAATAACGCAGTTCGATTTCCCGTCAACGACAACGGGGCATGTGGACTTCGAGTTCGGGGGAGGCATCGAGCGTGTGAGGATTACCCGTGCCCACATCGAGGAGGATGTCGGCAAAAGTAATCATTTCGCCCAGCACAGTGGCGTGGATTTTAATCGTGCCGGCGTGCCGCTGCTCGAGATCGTTTCCGAGCCGGATTTGCGGAGCGCCGACATGGCTTACGAATACCTGAACGCGCTGAAAGAAATTTTGATTTACGGCGGCATCAGCGACTGCGACATGGAGAAAGGCATGGTGCGCTGCGACGTAAACATCAGCGTCCGACCGATAGG
Organism: uncultured Verrucomicrobiae bacterium; assembly: GCA_937770485.1. GTDB lineage: Bacteria > Verrucomicrobiota > Verrucomicrobiia > Limisphaerales > UBA1096 > UBA1096. The sequence goes on from CALJHX010000043.1 coordinate 20,593, forward strand.
TGCTGAGGAACTCGGCGTGAAGGTGGAGATCAAAAACATGAACACTTTCAGCGGCATGCGGCGCGCGATCAATTACGAAGTCCCTAGGCAAATCGAAACGCTCGAAAGCGGCGGGACGCTCGTACAGGAAACGCGTCGTTGGGACGATATCGCCGGCATCACCGAAAGCATGCGAACGAAGGAGCAAGCGCACGATTACCGCTATTTCCCCGAGCCTGATATTATGCCGCTCAAGCCGGACGAGGCATGGCTGACGGAGGTGCGCTCGCACATCGTCGAGCTGCCGCTCGCCCGTAAACAGCGCTTTGTTCGCGACTACGGCATTCCGGCGCAGGACGCCGATGTGTTCGTCGGCAACGTGGCGCTCGGCGGTTTTTTCGAGAAAGCCGTCGAGGGGGCGAAAAACACCAAGGCCATCGCTAACTGGGTGATCAACAATCTGCAGGCGCGCCTCATCGAGACCGGCACGACGGTTGACGAGCTGAAGTTTGAGCCGGCTGCGATCCGGGAGTTGGTTGGGATCATCGATGCTGGCACCATAAGCAGCAAGGGAGGGCAGGAGGTGTTCGCGGAGCTGTTCGAGAACGGCGGTTCGCCGGTGGTGATCGTCGAGTCCAAGGGGCTGGCGCAGGTCAGCGAAAGCGGTGAACTAGAAAAGTGGTGCCAGGACGCCATCGATTCCAACCCCGGCCCTGCGGACGACTATCGGAATGGCAAGGAGAACGCCATCAACTTCCTCAAGGGCCAGGTAATGAAAGCCAGCCGGGGCAAGGCCAACCCGCAGGTTGTCGGCGAAACCTTGGCCAAGCTGTTGAAAGGTTGAGCCTTTTGCGGCAGTTTGTTCGTGGAATGATCCAAAGCCCTACAAACGGCCGCTTGCAACTCACCGTTTTTCTTTTTGCGCACTTGTCTCTAGCCCAGGCGCTCGGCCAGTCGGATCAAACGACAACACCGATCGAAGAAGCCCAACTCAAGGAAACGAGTGGTGAGGTGTATTTTTACGAGGGAAAGTCGTATACCGGTTTGGTTGTGAAAACACATCCCAACAAAAAGAAAGCCGAGAGCTACTCGCTAAAGAATGGGAAGCTTAATGGTATCTGGAAGGGTTGGGATGAGGAGGGTAACTTGATCGGTCAGGCCGAGTATCGGAATGGCAAAATTCACGGAAAGTTTCTCCAGTTAAGAAAGACTGGCGGTCGTGAGTTTGAGGTGAATTATGTGGACGGAGTCGAGAACGGGGCCTTTAGGCGATGGTTCGACGATGGGAAACTTTGGGTTATTGAAAACTACCTGGCCGGTAAGCTTGATGGGGTCAGTACAACTTATTTTCCCGACGGGAAAATTCAGGTTTCTGCCGAGTATCGCGCCGGCAAGAAACATGGCCTGGAGATTCACAGATATGAAAATGGACAGCCAAGATGGGAGGCTGTTTATGAGGAGGGCAAACTGAAAACGAAGTTGCGCTGGAAACGCGACGGCACACCGTCAGGGCAAAATCCGCCTAAAATACTTTAACATGAAGACGTTACCTTCAATGAAAACAAGTCGAGTTATAGTTGCACTGGCATTGGGTTGCACAACTCTGCCATTCGCAATGGGCGAGGAGACAGCGCTTGATCGCTACGTGGCCAAGCCGGATCCGGCTTACGAATACAAGTTGATTTCCCAGCACGAGGGGAATGGTTGTACCACTTACATTCTTGGCATGACGTCGCAGAAATTCCTGACCGAGAAGGACGTCAACCGCACGTTGTGGAAGCACTGGATGATTGTGGCCAAGCCGCATCGGTTGAAGCACGACACCGGCCTCATTCTCATCACCGGCGGCAGCAATGGGGGCGACCCTCCCACCAAGGGCGATGATGTAATGGCACAGATTGCCGCCAAGACAGGTTCGGTCGTTACGGAGCTCAAAATGGTGCCCAACGAGCCGCTGAAATTTGTCGGCGAGAAACGTACCCGAACCGAGGACTCACTCATCGCCTATACGTGGGACAAATACCTGCGAACTGGGGATGATCGCTGGCCCGCCCGCCTGCCAATGACCAAGGCGGTCGCGCGCGCGATGGATACCGTCACCGATTTTCTCGCCAAGCCGGAGGGCGGCGAAGTGGTCGTGGACAAATTTGTCGCCGCCGGCGGATCCAAGCGCGGCTGGACAACCTGGAGCATTGCCGCGGTGGACAAGCGCATCGTCGCCATTGTGCCGATTGTCATCGACATGCTCAACGTCATCCCGTCGTTCAAGCACCACTACCGCGCCTACGGTTTTTACGCCCCGGCGGTGGGGGATTATGTGGAAATGGGCATCATGGGCTGGCAGGACACGCCCGAGTACAAGCGCCTACTCGAGATCATTGAGCCGTACGAATACCTTGAGCGCTACACGATGCCCAAGTACCTGATCAACGCCTCCGGCGACCAGTTTTTCCTGCCGGACTCGTGGAAGTTTTACTACAAGAATTTGCTCGGCCAGAAGCACCTTCGCTACGTCCCCAACGCAGGCCACTCGCTCGACGGCTCGGATGCCGTTTACAGCCTGGCCGCCTACTACAACGCGATTTTGAACAAGACGAAGCTGCCCGAGTACGATTGGGACGTGCAGGAAGACGGCTCAATCAAGGTGACCACCAAGACTCGCCCGAAGGAAGTTTTGCTGTGGCAGTGCACCAACACCGAGACGCGGGACTTTCGCATCGAGACCACCGGCAAGACGTGGAAAAGCAGAAAGCTTAAGCCGGTGAGCCGTGGCACTTACGTGGGTAAGGTGTCCGAGCCAGCCAAGGGCTGGACGGCGTTTATGGTCGAGTTGACTTACGCCGAGCCGATCAAGCGCGGCATATCAACCAAGCGCGGCGGGCAGCTTGGCCAGGCGACCGGCCGTGTGGGTGCGCCCTTCAAGTTCACGAGCGGCGTCAACGTGTTGCCGGAAACCATGCCGTTCGAGTTCAAGCGCATGCCGATCCCGAACCGATAGCGCTTGGCTAGGTTTGGTTTCGCTCAGCCCTTCACGCGGACGAGTTTCATGATGCGTCCGTCCACGTTCCAGTCCTGCACGTATAGGTTGCCGTCGGCGTCCCAGCCGGAGCCGTGGGTACCGCTGAAGGCGCCCTCGATCCAGTCCGCCTGCTTGACGCCATAGTTGCGTCCCAGTTTGGGGTTCGGGTTATGTCCGAGCACGGCCATGATAGTGTTGGTCTTATCGAGGATGACCACGCGGCCGTGCAGGTCTGGCACCGAGACATAGTCGCCCTGCACGGAAACGGAAGTCGGCATGCCGAGTCCACCGATGACTTCGTTGATGTATTCGCCCTCGAGGCTGTAGTGCAGCAGTCGGCCGCGGGGCTGGTGGTTGCGGTCGCAGATCAGCAGGCGGTTTGGCTCGTAGCGGGTGTCGAGCGTCATGCCGTGTGCGGTGTTGAACTGCCGCGGGCCGTTGCCCTTCGCGCCAAAGTGCATCAGGTACTTCCCGGCTTTGTCGAACTTGAAGATGATGTTGCTGGCGTAGCCGTCGGAGAGAAAAATGTTGCCGTCGGCGGACACCGTGATGGCGGTGGGGTTGAACGGCTTTGCAGCGAGCCCGGACGCCGCAGGGAAGGGCAGGCGCAGGGCGACCTTGCCGTCTGCGGCGGCAAACTTGATCCCCTCAGCGTTTTTGTTGCGGGCACCGTAAAGGTATTCGGTGCCGTCTTCATCGCGAATCTCGATGTCGTGCAAGTTGGTGTACGGTTCGCCGAGAAACTCGCGCGCCACCTTGCCGTCCGGCGAAAAGGCGATCACGCCCTTGTCGGCGCTGGTGTAGATCGTGCCGTCCTTGCCGACGATCACGCCGCCGTGCGTCGGGCCGATGGCGGATTTGCCGTCCGCGGTGAGCCCCCAGCCGGGCACGGTGTCAAAGGTCATCAGGCCGGTGCCCATAGCGGACTCCGGTAGGAGATTCCGACTGGGCGTCGTGGTCATGGCCGTCACTGTCACCCTCGGCGTGATGATGATCGCTTCGGCATCACTGTGATCGTCATCGGCGTGATGTGTCGCCCTCGCCATCGTGACCGTCATCGTGCGAGTGCTGATGATCGGACTGGCCGCAGCCTGTCAAAAACAGAATAGTGATAAGGAAGGTAAAAAGAGGCTTCATAGCGCGGGAACTCTCGCCACACTGGAGCCGCTTGGCAAGCCGTTAAAACGTGCTGAACCTCACTCTTCCCGCGGCCATTTCTGGAATGGAAGGGTGGGTGACTGGGTGCTTTCCTCATGGAATTTTTTCCATTTGGCGCGCTGATCTAACTTGTCATCCCAGGTGGCGCAACCTTGGGTACACAGGAGAACCCATAACAGGGCAAGAAGTGGGTAAAGAAATTTTGTTTTCATATTGTTGAGCCCTGAGTCCAAGAGTCATCATGGAAAGTGCGGTTTACAAGCTGTTTTAACTGAACGCAAAGTCCCTTGTGGAACGTGTAAAGTGGATTTCGGGGTGCTCCAGTTCGACGGTTTTTGACACCTCGTAGTGTGACTTTTACCCCATACCACTGCCTTTTGAGGTTAGCTTGGGATTACTGTGCAAATGCCGACTGACAGACAACACCAACCCGGTAGCGCACATCAAAAATGAAAGCGAATTCAGCAAGGTTGCCGAACTGGCAGAACGACGCCTTCAGTTCGCCGAGGACATGGAAGACGCACTACTGGACAACCCAGAGCGCGTTGAGAAAGTCCTACGGCAGCAAGGCGTGGAACTGGCAGACGGATATTATCCCAATATCGCTTCATCAGTCCTGCAAAACCATCCGCACGCAGACCGGCTTGCTGAGCTTGATTTCGTTGCCGGTGAATTTGAGTTTACCGGTGTCCTGATCGATGCGGAATACGGCTACGTTGTCTGATTGCTGGTTGGCAGCGAGCAGGAATTGGCCGGTGGGGTCGATGCCGAAGTTGCGGGGGGTGGAGCCCCGGGTGGACTCGTGGCCAAGCGCGGTCAGCTTGCCGTTCTTCTCGTTGATCCGGAACATGGCGATGCTGTTGTGGCCGCGGTTCGAGCCGTAGAGAAACTTGCCGCTTGGGTGAACGAGGACCTCGGCGGTGCTGTTTCCCTCGACCGAGTGGGGCACGGTGGAGACGGTTTGCAGTGTCTTGAGTTGGCCGCGCTTGGCCCGGTAGCGAAAGGCGGTCACCGTCTGCTTAATCTCGTTGATGACGTAGGCGAACTTTCCGTCCGGGTGAAAGCCGAAGTGGCGCGGGCCGGAGCCGGGTTCCAGCTTGGCACCGTCAAACTTGGTCTCGGCGATTGCGCCGGTTTTTTCGTCGAAGCTGAACACAAGCACCTTGTCGATACCAAGGTCGGGTGCAAAGGCAAACTTGTTGTTCGGGCCGACATGGATCGAGTGGGCGTGCGGGGCCTTTTGACGTGAATGCACGCTTGAGCCATTGTGTTTGATCTGCGAAACCACCGCGCCGACGGAGCCATCTTTTTTGATCGGCAACACCGAGGTGCTGCCTCCGCCATAGTGGGCCACGAGCACGTATTTGCCGGTGGCATCGACGGTGAGATGGCATGGGCCGGTGTCGCCGGAGGGCTGCTGGTTGAGCTGGGTCAGCTTGCCGGCCTGCACGTCCAGCGCGAACGCGGTCACGCCGCCGCTCCGTTTGCCGTCGAACGTGGCGACTTCGTTGACCGTGTAAAGGAACTTGCCGTTCGGGTGAATTTTGAGGAACGACGGGTTTTTCAGGCCGTCCACGGCGCTGAGTTTTTTCAGGCTGCCGTCCTTCAGGTTGAGTTGAAACAGGTGAACGCTCTCTTTGTCGGGGGTCGAGTAGCTGCCAAAACAGACCAGGGCTCTGGCCGGCGCAGCGGTCGCTTGGCCAAGCGCCATGGTCAGGCCG
>CALJHX010000044.1 GCA_937770485.1 uncultured Verrucomicrobiae bacterium
AAGCGCGCCCCGTTCTTGGCGGGGGTAACGGTGATGACCACCAGCAGCTCAATAAGGTGGAATCCCCGAAGTTTATCCCCTCCGGGCTTTAGTGAGTACGATTCATTTATTTGTGATCAGGAGGTTAATTGTATTCAAACTTAAATAAAGAATCAATCTAGTGGGATTGTTTCTACAAGGGCCAGAATTGGACGATGAGTGGTGTGCCAAGGATGGCTATGACGATTTCCAGCGGCAGGCCAACCCGCCAGTAGTCGCCGAAACGGTAACCCCCCGGCCCCAAAATCATGGCGTTGCATTGGTGGCCGATGGGGGTCAGGAACGCGCATGACGCCCCCACCGCCACCGCCATCAAAAACGGGTCGGGCTGCAGGCCAAGCGTGCCGGAGATGCCGACCGCGATCGGTGCCATGATGAACGCCGTGGCGGCGTTGTTAATGATGTCGGAGAGGCACATGGTCACGATCATGACCAGGGTGATCATCGACCACGGCGGCAGGGCGCCGGTCAGGCCCTTGATGGACTCGGCGATCAGCCCGGTGCAGTCCGTCGATTGAAACGCTTGGCTAACCGGAATCATCGCGCCGAGGAGGACGATGATTGGCCATTCCACTTCTCGGTAAATATCCCGGAGCGGCAAAATCCCGCAAAGAATGTAGGCCAGCACGGCACCCAAAAAGGCGATGGTCATCGGGAAGCCGGTCATGCTCAACCCGATGGCCCCCGCAAAAATCGCCACCGACAAGCCGATCCGGGAGAACGTACCCACCTTGAGCTCCCGCTCGGCCAAGGGCAGCAGGTTGAGATCGGCGATGGTGTCGTCCATCTCCGGGGTTTTGCCGTGCAGCAGCAAAACGTCGCCGACGCGAAAAACCACCTCCTTGAGTTGCTTGCGGATGGGCTTGTTTTGACGCGCCACAGCCATGAGCGTCATCGTGTTTCCGCTGTGACGCCGGAGGTACGTCCGGGTGCGCCCCAGCAGCGGCGAGCCGGCGGTCACGATGGCCTCGGTGAAGCCGGTGTTCTCCCCCTTCAGGCTGTCGATGCGATGCCGCATCTCGGTGGACAGATGCAGGCCGTGTTCCTCGATCAACGCCTGCAACTCCACCGGGTCGGCCTTGACCACGTAACGGCAGCCCTCCTGTATGATGCCGTCCGGGTTGGGTGGCAGAACCTTGTCGTCCTTTCGGATGAAGCCGAAGAGGGTCATTTTTTCGCCGACAAGCTTCTCCACCTCGGCCACCGTTTTGCCGATCCATTTGCAACCGTCCGGGGTGCTGATCTCGGTGATGTAATCGTCGATTTGGAACAGCGATTCCATGCCCGGTTTCTTGTGCGACTTGGCGGGGATCAGCCGCCAACCGACGAGCACGATAAACAGCAGACCGGCAATCGCCACCAAGCCGCCGACCGGCGAAAAGTCAAACAAGCCGAACGCCGGTTCGTCGGTGAGCTCCGCACGCAGGCTGGCGATGATGATGTTCGGCGGTGTGCCGATCATCGTCATCATGCCGCCGAGGATGCTGGCAAACGCCATAGGCAACAGCAGGATGGTGGGCGAGCGCTGGCGGTCGACCGCCGTCTTCAGCGCGACCGGTAGCATGAGCGCGAGCGCGCCGACGTTGTTCATGAAGGCGGACAAAACCATGACCACCAGCGAGAGGCTGAGGATATGCGGGATCTGGTTTTTTGTGAACGGCATCACGCTGCGCGAGATTTGGTCCACCACGCCGGAGTTGCGCAGCGCCCGGCTGATGATCAGCACCGCCGCCACGGTCACCACTGCCGGATGCCCGAACCCCTCCAGCACCCGCTTGGGCTCCTCGACCAGTTTGGACGTTTCACTCCCGAGGATCGCGTCCAGCGCCACCAACGCCACCAGCGCGATGACTGCCACGACGTCGTAGCGCCATTTGTTCCATGCGAACAGGGCGAACATCACGAGAATCAGTCCAATAACGGCAATCTGGTCGGGTGTCATGAATTAAATTAGTTCAGCGTCCGCAAAACAATAACAAGCCGGCCAAGCGCATCAAACGCAATTCCTCCCCGCTAGCCGCTTGGCCAAGCGCGGGCAAAAACCGCTTATTCGGGATTGTGCATGGAGGCTTTTCCCGCTAGAAAACGGGCAGGATGCCATCCGTTGGAGACCAATTGAGGACCGCCCGCGAGGAGCAGGGCAAGTCGCTCGAGGACATTGGCGGCGAGCTTAAAATCCGCACCACCCACGTGCTGGCCCTCGAGGAGGGGGATTTCGACAAGTTCGACGCCCCGGTGTTCGTGCGCGGGTTCGTCCGTTCCTACTGCCGGGTTCTCAAGATCGACTCGGCCCCGGTGGTCGTCCAGCTCAACCACGAGCTTGGCGGCACGGATGCGCTGGCCAGCGACCCCGCGCTGTCTCCGGGCAAAAAAGGGTTCGTCTATCAACTCACGCTTTTCCTGACGCGCGTCAACTGGAGCATCTGGCTGCCTGTGATCGTGCTGATCCTGATCGCCGCGACGGTCTTGCTGGTGGTCGATGCCAAAAATGACCAGCGCGAGGCACTCAGAAGCGGCGACTGGGTCAACGACCTGCCGGCAGCCGAGTACAAGCCATCGCGCGGGATACTCGAGTTGGAAATAAATGACCTGCCACCCGCGCCGGTCAAGCTGTCCGCCACCAACTCCCCGAGCGTCAAACCGTGACGCGATGGCAACGCCAACCGGCCCGGCGCTCGCTGGCCGTGGCAACCTTGCTTGCCGGCCTGTTTCCGTTCGTTTGTAACCCGGCCCATGCCGTTGACGTCGGCCCCGTCGAGTTCAACCGCGACATCCGCCCGATCCTCTCCGACAACTGTTACCAATGCCACGGGCCGGACGCCAACCAGCGCAAGGCCAAGTTGCGGCTCGATACCGAGGCCGATGCATTTCGTGACGAAGACGGCGTGCGCCCGTTCGTCGACGGCAAGCCAAGCGAGAGCGAGGTTTACCGCCGCATCACCACCGACGACGCGGATGACATCATGCCGCCGCCCGACTCCGGCCGTGCTCTCACCGACAGCGAGAAGGAGTTGGTTCGGCGCTGGATTGAGCAGGGTGCCAAGTGGCAAAACCACTGGGCCTTCATCCCGGCCAAGCGCCCCGGCCTTCCGCTTGGCCAAGCGCGGGCTGGCGGCTGGCCTCTCAACGCGATCGACCATTTCATCCTGGACAGGCTTCGCGCCGGGCAGCTCGCACCGTCGCCGGTCGCTGCCAGGCGCACCCTCATCCGACGTGCCACGCTTGACCTCACCGGCCTGCCGCCGACGCCGGCCGAGATCGAGGCGTTCGCCGTCGACTCGTCGCCACGCGCCTACGAGCGCTTGGTCGATCGACTGATTGCGTCGCCGCGCTACGGCGAGCACATGGCGCAGGCGTGGCTCGACGCCGCCCGCTACGCCGACACCAACGGCTTCCAGTCCGACGGCACACGCAACCAGTGGCATTGGCGCGACTGGGTCGTCGATGCGCTGAACCGCAACATGCCGTTCGACCAATTCACCATCGAGCAACTCGCCGGCGACCTGCTGCCCAAGCCGTCGCTCGGCCAGCTCATCGCCACCGGCTTCAACCGCAACCACATGCTCAACGGAGAGGGCGGTGCGATCGCCGCCGAGACGCAGGTCGAGTACGTCGTCGATCGCGTCGAGACGACCGGTACTGTCTGGCTCGGCCTCACCGTCGGATGCGCGCGCTGCCACGATCACAAGTATGACCCGATTTCGCAAAACGAGTTTTACCGATTGTTTGCCTTCTTCAACGCAGTGCCGGAGCGCGGAGGCGGCAACATGGAGCCCACTATCAAGGTGCCTACGCCAGAACAGGCGGCAAAGATTAAGCAACTCGAGACCACGCTGGCCGGGCACCAAGCCGAGCTCAATCAGCCCCTGGCCAAGTTCAACGCCAAGCGCGAACAATGGGAGGCGCCGTTACGGAGGGAAATTCGGCAAACCGGACGGCTTGACGGCTGGAGGCGGCTCAAGCCGGACTCCGCCGAATCGGCCAACGGCAGTGAGCTGAAGATACAGGATGACGCCTCGGTTCTCGCCACCGGAAAACTGCCTGACAACGACGACTACACGCTCACGTTCAGTACCGATCTTGCCGGGATCACGGGCATCCGGCTCGAGACATTGACCGACCCGACCTTGAAAGGTGGTGGCCCCGGACGCGAGGGCAACTTCGTGCTGACCGGTTTCGACTTGCAGCCTGGTATCAACGAGCTCGACCTAGGCAACCTCGAGCAACGCTTCGACAGCGGCCTGGTGAAAAAGGGCGCCAAGCAAATCAACATTGACATCACCGGCCAACGACTGCTCGTGCTCGACGTCAGCGACGGCGACAACGGCATCTCCTCCGATTGGGCAAACTGGGGCGAACCGATCCTAGAAGGCCCTGACGGCACCCTCAAGTTGACCGACCTCGACTGGCACTCCGCGACGACCGACTACCGCGAAGTCCTAAAGGATCGCAACGCGAAGGGTGAGCCGCAGCGCATCGACGGCCGACCGCTCAAGTGGGGCATCGGAACTCACGCCAAGTCGCGCGTCATCTTCGTGCTGCCGGAGGGCTACACCCGATTCAGGGCCACCGTCGGACCGGACACCGGCGCGCTTGAGGAGGTGCCCAACGCGCAGACGTCGATCCGTTTTTTTGTGCACGTCAGCAGCAGGAGCCTGCCAGGTAAACTCGAGCCGCTGCCGTTCGCCAGCGCTGTTGCGGAGTTCAACCAGGACGGCCTGCCGGTGACCGGCGCGATCGATGGCGATCTCAAGTCCGGCTGGGGCATCTGGAAAAAGGACTTCGATTACAACCAGCCACGCAAGGCCGTGTTTCGCTTGAAAGAAACTTGGCCGGCCGGCGAAGGCACGCGATTCACGTTGAGGCTCAGGCATAAGCACGATGCGAAGAAGCATCTTCTCGGGCGCTTTCGCGTCTCGGTCACTGCCTCGCCCGAGCCGTCAATCGAGATACGCGACGGGCTGCCGGGGGAGATCGTTCACATTCTCAGCACGCCCCCGGCCAAGCGCCTGGCTAAGCAGCGCGACTCGCTCGCCCGGCATCATCGTTCACTCATGCCGGACTTCATCGCGGCTAGGCGCGGCGGGGAAACTACCCGCGCGGCGATCAAAAAACTCAACGACTCGCTGGGCAGCACTATGGTCATGCGAGACTCGGCCAAGCCGCGAGACACCTTCCTCCTCGTGCGCGGCGTTTACGATCAGCCGGACAAGAGCCAGTCCATCCAGCCCGGCGTCCCGGCCAGTCTCCCTGGCTTGGCCAAGCGCGGGCGCGCGAACCGTCTCGACCTCGCCCGTTGGCTGACCGATCCCAATCACCCGCTCACCGCCCGCGTGACGGTGAACCGTTATTGGCAACATTTCTTCGGCATCGGCCTTGTCAAGACTACCGAGGACTTCGGCGTGCAGGGCGAACGGCCGGAACATCCCCGGCTGCTCGACTGGCTTGCGACCGAGTTCGTTCAGTCCGGCTGGAACGTGAAGCACCTTCACCGCCTTATCGTCACCAGTGAGGCGTACCAGCAGGCGTCCGCTGTGACGCCGGAGTTGCTCGAACGCGACCCGCAAAACCGGTTCATCGCCCGAGGCTCGCGCTTTCGCATGAGCGCGCAAACCATCCGCGACCAGGCGCTCGCGCTCGCCGGGTTGCTGATAGAGCGAACGGGTGGCCCGCCGGTCAAGCCGTACCAGCCGCCCGGTGTCTGGTCCGACTTCAGTTTCGGGAAAATCGTCTACAAGCGCTCCGGCGGCGAGTCGCTCTACCGGCGCAGCCTCTACACGTTTTGGCGGCGCTCGGTGAAGCCGGCGATGTTTTTCGACAACCCGGCGCGGCGCGTCTGTACCGTAAGCCCCAGCCGCACGAACACCCCGATGCACGCGCTCAACCTGCTCAACGACACCACCTACGTCGAGGCCGCCCGCTGCTTCGCCGAGCAACTACTGCGGCAACCGGGCAGTGACGCCGACCGGCTTGCCCAGGCGCTGGCGATCGCCACCGGCCGGCCGGCCAGGCGCGCTGAAATCGACCTTTTGGCCAGGCGCCTGGCCAAGCTGCAAACGCATTACGCCGGTAATCCGGAGTCGGTGAAGGAGTTGTTATCCATCGGCGAAGCCAAGCCGGATCAAGCGCTCGATGGCGCGCAGGTTGCCGCGCTGACTGGCATCACCAGCCTTATCCTGAACCTCGACGAGGTCATCACCAAGGAGTAGAGGCCACGCTCAGGCGAGCCAGGAACGTTCGATTTCTTTTACGGCCTCCGGCCAGTTGGGGTGGTTGAACTTAAAGCCAGACTCGAGCAGTCTGCCCGGCACCACTCGGCGGCTTTTCAGCAGCAACTCCGTCTCGGTCCGCATGAAGAATGCGCCGATCTCGAGCATCCACGCTGAGGCTGGCAGGCCGTACTTCACGCCGCACGCCTCGCGCAACGCCCGCATGAACTCGCGGTTTGGCATCGGGTTGGGCGAGCACATGTTGATCGGCCCGCTGAGTTCCTCGCGGTCGAGGCACCAGTCGAGCATCCGTAAAAGATCCTTCACGTGCAGCCAACTGACGTACTGCGTGCCCGGCCCCTGTGTGCCGGCAAGCCCGAACCGGGTGATGTTGCGAAACGCCTCGAACACCCCGCCCGCGCCAGTGCCGAACACCATTGACAGGCGCATCGCAATGCGGCGCGTGTCTGGCGTTGCCGCGTTGAACAGCGCCCGCTCCCAGCGGTTCACCACGTCGACGGAGAACTCCCACTTGTTCCTCGGGCCGCCTTCCGGCACGGGGTCGATCTCGCCGGTGGCTTCGTCCATGTCGCGGTCGAGCGTGTGCCTGTAAATTGTCATCGAGCTGGCGTTCAACCACACTTTCGGCGGTTTGGCGCACCCCTCAATCGCCTCGCCGATCACCTCGGTGGAAGACTCGCGCGATTCATAAATCTGCCGCCGATTCTTTTTACCATACCGGCAGTTGACCGAGCGGCCAGCGAGGTTGATGACGGCCGCCGCACCGTCGAGTTCATCGGCCCACGCGTCGAGGTTGGCACCGTCCCACCAGACGAAGCGAACGCCTTCCCGGCGCTCGTGCTGCCGCCGGGAGAGCACCACTACATCCCAGCCCTGTGCCACAAAATGCCGGGTGACATGCTGGCCGATGAAGCCGCCGCCGCCCGGGATCACGATCTTTTGTTTGCCCGTCGTCAAGATTATCTGAGCATCCCACGACTCAGGCCAAAGTGCAACCAACGAGCAATCCGCGCTTGGCCAAGCGGCGATGGCAGGCGTATCGTCCTGCCCATGTTGAACACCCTAACTAGGCAACTGGACGCCGGTACGGAGCTGACTGATGAACAAGTGCGCGACGCCATTAGCTGCCTGACTGATGAGACCGCCACTCCCGAAGCCAAGGCCAGGTTCCTCACGGCGCTGGCAACCAAGGGCGAGACGACGGCGGAAATTGCGGCGTTTGCCAGTGAGCTACGCGACAAGGCGCTGCCTGTGCCGCTCGATGACGAGACGCGTGGCCGCGAGATGCTCGACGTCTGCGGCACCGGTGGCGACAAGCTAGGGACGTTCAATATTTCCACCACTGTCGCGCTCGTCGCCGCGGCGGCTGGCGTGACTGTGGCCAAGCACGGTAATCGCGCGATCACCTCCAAGTCCGGCAGCGCCGACGTGCTGGCTGAGTTGGGCATCCCGACCGATCTTACGCCGGAACAGGTCGCGGCGAGTTTGCGTGATCACGGCTTCGCGTTCCTGTTCGCCCCCGGCTATCATCCGGCTTTCAGGCACATCATGCCTGCACGCAAGCTGTGTGCCGATCGTGGCCAGCGGACGGTGTTCAACTTTCCTCGGCCCGCTGCTCAACCCCGCCCGACCGACGTCACAACTCATCGGCGTACCCAAGGGCGAACTGTGCGAGCCGATCGCGCGCGTGCTACAGTCACTCGGCATCCGGCGCGGCATGGTTGTGAACGGCAAAGCGGGCGACAGTGCGATGGACGAACTCTCGACGCTCGGCGAAAACACGGTGGCGGAATTTTATCAGGATCGCGGTTTCAGCGTAAGTCGCGACGAGCCAAGTTTGTTTCCGCTGCAATCCGCGACGCTCGACGATCTCAAGGGCGGTGACGCCGGGGAAAACGCGGCGACTATTCGCGCTATCCTCGCCGGGGAGGATCGCGGTCCACGACGAGATGCCGTTTTGCTGAACGCCGCTCACGCGCTCTTCGTCGCGGCCAGAACCAAATCGGCGATAGAGGGGTGGGATTTGGCCGCGTCGGTCATCGACGACGGGTTGGCCAAGAGCAAACTAGCTGAGTTGACCGACGACTGACAGTCGTTATAATTCATCCATCTTTTAAATAATGTACTATTTCAAGGCTAACGATAAAGATGAGACGAAGTATGGGCCGCTTGACGCGGAGCAGATTCGAGAGTGGGTGAGGGAGAAACGGATGGACGATCATTCGCTCGTGCGGAAATCGCCCTACGAGGAATGGCGTCCGCTGAACCTAATTGAAGAACTCAGCTACATTTGCCGCGAAGCAGCTGAGTCTCCGGTGCCATCCACTCCACTCACGATACCTGCGGTCGTACCTGCCGCAGCAGTGGCTCCCGCTGGCCAACCGATAAAACCGGGGAAATTACAGGCTGTCGCAATCATGACCCTTGCGGGGGGAATTATGGCGCCATCCTGACATGCTTTGGCATTGGCTTGGGAACAGCGGGTTTATTGGATTCCTTGGATTTATTCGCTGGTATCTCGGCATCATGGCCATCATGAAGGGCAGCCAGATGCTGGGCAGCAACCCGGCCCCGGCCTTCGCCTCCGCCAGGACCATCGCCATCATGCAAATCGTCAACATCATCAACTGCGACATGGTCAACCTGACGTTAGGCATCATCACGCTGGTTTTTCTCAGTGACCCCGAGGTGAGGGAGCATCTCCGCTCCCAAGGCGTGGAGACTTGACACATTGAAACCATGAGCCAGCAATACACAATCAAGGGAACGGACGGTGCCGAGTACGGGCCAGTCAGCACGGAGGAGTTGCAACATTGGATCGCTCAAAGCCGATGCACCCGCGAGTCGCTCGTCAAGGTGGACGGTTCCGGCGAGTGGGTGCCGCTGGCCACGCTGCCGGAGTTTCAAGACGCCTTTGCCGCGCCGCCTGCCCCGGCGCCCGCGTCGGCAGAGGGCGGCGTCTCGACGGTGATCCCTTACAAGAACGTCCCGGCTCTTATCGCCTATTACTTCGGTGTGTTTTGCATCATCTGTCCGCCGCTACTCTGCTTCCCTGCAATAATTCTAGGCGTCATCGGGCTGAGGAGGGTGAAGGAAAATCCCGAGGTCAAGGGAACCGCCCATGCCTGGATTGGGGTTTTATCCGGGTCATTTTTTTTACTTCTTTCCATAGTCATCGGAGTATTTTTTTCGACCCGCATGTTATCATAGTGAACCCACCTCGCCGCTGATGTCCCCGAAGCAAATCATCCTCATCAGCAGTATCGCGATGTTTATTATTGCGGGAGCGGTGGCGCTGTTTTTTCTCGATCCCACGAAGCATGCGTTCTTCCCCAAGTGCGCCTTTCACTTGGCGACCGGCTACTCGTGCCCCGGCTGCGGCTCTTCGCGGGCGCTTTTTGCGCTGACGCATGGCAACGTGTTCGAGGCGTTTCGGCTCAACCCAGGCATCCTCTGCCTGCTCACGATGGGCGTGACCGACTTCGGGCGCTACATCCGCTCGACGTCGCAGGCCCGACCTTACCACACCCTTTTTGCGAACACCTGGCTGGTAATCGGCCTGGTCGTCGGGATGGTCGTTTACGCCGTTCTGCGCAATCTGCCCTGGATGCCGTTCACGAGCCTGGCCCCGTAAATATCAACAGCTTGACATCGGCTTGGCCAAGCGGAACGGTCGGCACGGATGGAGCGGGAAAAATCAAACATTCCATGGCGTTTTCTTGGCGGACTTTTTGCCGTCACGCTGCTGCTTTACTTCGCCGGGTTTTACGGCATGGAACACCTGCGCGACCGCAAGGGCCCGTGGCAGGTCAGCTTCGATGCCGCCGCAACCGGCGGCCCGACGATGACGATCCGCCAACCGGCGCTTGGCATCGACGGCTTTCGGGTGGTGTTCGAGGGCGCGGACACGAACGGGCTTACGAGCGGCGAGTTGGCGTTCGATGATCCCGGCCGCAACAAGCAACCAATGGATAGGACACCCGAGAGCAGCCAGGAACTCAAGCAGCGGGCATTCGCGGTGCCGTTCGGCGAGTGCATCTATCAGGATTTGATGTTCCTGCCCGGCGTGGTGACGATGAACCTGCTGGGCCACGAGATCGAGTTGATGCCCCGCACCCTCGTCATCGACAAAAAGGAAATCCCGTGGGTCACCCCCGGCAACCGGATTACCCTCCAGCCCCAGCCCAAACAGCTCTGACTCTGGGTAGGGGCGGTTGCCCCCATCCAGCGTGTCTCCCTCCAGTCCGGGGTGGCCACGGATGCCGTTGCCCATGCGATGCCTTGACTTCTGGTATGGGCTTGGTTACAAAAGTCGCCCAACAGTCTAGCCAAGACCCTGTCGAACGGGGCCTCACCATGAATGACCTATTCATAAGCTATGCGCATATCGATGACCTCCCAATTTCGGAGGATCAGAAGGGGTGGATCACCGAGTTTCAGCGAATTCTGGAGAATCGCTTGGCTCAGTTGATGGGTGAAAAGCCCAAGATCTGGCGGGATCAGAAACTTTCTGGCAGCGACATTTTCGACGAGCAAATTGTCGAACAGTTTAAGAACACCAAGCTCATGGTGTCGATTTTGAGTCCCCGATACATAAAGTCGGAATGGTGCAACAAGGAAATCACTGAGTTTTACAAAAACGCCGAGGAAACTGGAGGGGTTGCTGTTGCGGGAAAATCGCGCGTGTTGAAGGTGGTCAAGACGCCGTACGATCCCGACGAAGTTCAACCGGAGTTGCAGCGGGTGTTTGGCAGCGTGCTTGGCTTCAACTTTTACGACTTCGACAACAATTCCGGCAAGGTTGTTGAGTACAACGAGGCCTTTGGGAAAGAGGCCCGTCAGAACTATTTTAGTCGTATTTACGATTTGGCTTATGAGATTTGTGAAATCCTGAAAAAAAGCGAAATTGGCGATACTGCTGAATCCGCCATTGCCACTCCAAAAGAAGGCGCAAAGACGGTCTACCTCGCAACAGTGACCGCTGATCGCAATGAGGAACGTGAAAACATCGTTCGCGACCTGCGTGAGCGCGGTCATATGGTTCTGCCCGATTGCCAACTGCCATTTAACGCCGCCGAGATTGAGTTAAAGGTGGGTCAATTCATGGATCGAGCGGACGTTGCCATCCACCTGCTAGGTTCCAGTTATGGAATGATCCCGGAGGCGGGCGACAAGTCAGTCATCGAAACGCAAATCAGATTATCCGCAGTGGAAACAGCGAAACGCGGAATCGAGCGCTTGGTCTGGTTGCCGAACGAACTGCAGGCTACAGAGGAAAAACAAACCGACTTTGTCGAGCGCCTGCGGGTCGATCCCGCAACATATCAGAAAACCGACTTTGTTGAGGGCACCTTCGAGATTTTCAAGGGCCTGGTCATCGACCATTTCATCGAGAAGAAAAGTCGTGTTGATAACCCGGTGCAGGATGCGTCTGGTGACGGGGCCAGGGTAGTATATTTGATGGCTCCCCCTGATGATGAAGAAAAGATTGAGGCCATTGAGGATTATTTGTTTGAGCACGGATTGGAGGTTGTCATCCCCGTCTTTTCGGGCACGGAAGCCGAGGTCTCCGAGGCGCATATGGAGAACCTGCGCATTTGTGACTCCGTGTTGATTTATTTCGGCTCGGCCACCCGGCAATGGGTCAACATGAAGCTTAACAATATGATCAAGGCATCCGGCCAGGGGCGCACCCAACCCATCCGGGAGAAAGTGATCCTCATCGCGCCGCCGGAGTCCCGTCACAAGGAGCGGTATCGCTCGCATTTAGCTGAAATCATCCAGATCCCGGACGATAGTCTTGGCCCGCTGGATTCATTCATCACCAAGGTCAAGAGTAAGGATTAAAACACCATGTTTGAAGGCAATCCATTTCCCGGTCTGCGTCCGTTTGAGTTCGACGAAAACTATCTGTTCTTCGGCCGTGAAGAACAGGTGACCCAGCTTCTCCAGCGACTGGGCAGCACACGTTTCCTCGCTGTGGTCGGTGCATCCGGCAGCGGGAAGTCATCGCTTGTGCGGGCCGGTCTGCTTCCGGAACTGCACGGTGGCACCATGACTAGCACCTCCATCGCCTGGGATATTTCCATTATGCGGCCCGGCGGCGATCCCTTGACCAAACTTGCCCAAGCCTTGGTTGAATCGAATTTATTTGGAGATGTCAACGAGGAGAATGTATTGCAGACCCGAGCCACTCTCAGCCGCAGTGGTCTTGGGCTCATTGAAGCGTATCGCCAATCTGACATTGAGGAGGGTTCAAACCTTCTTTTGCTGGTCGATCAGTTTGAGGAAATCTTCAGGTTTCGACAAAGTGGGGACAAAACAGGTCAGGAAGCCTCCCATTTCATCCAGTTGTTGCTGGAGACCGCCCGTCAAACAGAGTTCCCCATCTTCATCATCCTTACAATGCGTTCAGATTTTCTGGGCGACTGTGCGGAATTCAAGGGCTTGGCGGAGGCGGTCAATGAGGGGGAATACCTGATCCCTCGTCTTAATCGTAAACAACGTGCGCGGGCTATCGAAGGCCCGGTGAAGGTTGGGGGTGCTGAAATCTCTCCCCGATTAAAACAGCAGTTGCTGAACGACATTGGGGATGATCCAGACCAGTTGCCAATCCTGCAGCATGCCCTGATGCGCATGTGGGATTATTGGCTCAATAATGCGAATCGGGAACAGGCCTTGGATCTTGATCATTACAACGGCATCGGTCGAATGACTGAAGCTTTGTCGCGTCATGGTGACGAAGTTTATAAAGAGTTGCCAGATGACAATCATCGGCTGCTGTGCATGAAGCTGTTTAAGGCAATAACTGAAAAACAAGGTGATGGACGCGGAGTTCGCCGTCCGCTGCCTTTTAGTGAAATTGATGAAATTACCGGCCACCAACGCGAAAAGATTCTAACCGTGATTGATGCCTACCGGCCAATCGGGCGAACATTCATCATGCCGGGTGAGAACGTCAAGATACACGACAAGATTATCATTGATATTTCTCACGAAAGCCTCATGCGCGTTTGGCAGCGCCTGAAGAACTGGGTGAATGATGAAGCGGATTCAGCGCGAATTTACATTCGCTTGTGTGAGACGGCTCAACTGCACAACAGAGGGGAAGCCGGTTTCTATCGCGATCCCGATCTCAAGATTGCCTTGGCATGGCGGGACAACAACAAACCGAATGCCAACTGGGGAACTCGCATCAATGACAGTTTTGAATTGGCGATGCGCTTCCTCGACGATTCGAGTGAGGATTTCGAGGCGGAACAAAAAGCCAAGGAGGAAGCCCGAAAACGCGAACTGGAACAAGCCAAGGCCTTGGCCAAGGCCGAGAAAGAACGGGCTGAAATTCAAAGAAAATCAGCCAAGCGAAACAAAGTCTTCGCCGGCGTCCTCTTCCTCCTGGCCGTCTTCGCCGGCGTCATGGCCTACCAAGCCACCCAAGCCGAAAAAAGAGCCGTAGCATCAGAGAAAGAGGCGAAAGATAATCTTAGTTATTCATACGCCAGAAATTCTGACGAGATGCTTAAAGAGAATTCCACAAGTAGATCTCTTGCATTATTAGGGCAACAACACCTCGAGAATTTGGAATATGAAATAATTCCAAAAAAGATATCCAACCACCTGAATCACAACCCATTTTTAAGAAAAAGCAAAACCGTATTTAAAAACCCAGAAGATATTCTTTTGAGATCCAGAAAAGGATTCATTTACACCACAAATTATGCCGATTGCATTTTTTTACATAATTCGAAAGATAAGGCATATGTAAAAAGGGTGAATATAGCGAGCGGCACGGAAATATTTAAAACTGCTTTTCTTAACTATGTTGACGAATTGAACAAAAGCCCGAACGACAATTATATATTTGTTACAGGAACTGATTTAGAGGGGAATTTGTCAGGTATTGCAATCGATGGAAAATCTGGAGAATTTGAAAAAAAGTACACCGGTAACGAGACGATCACAGCGGTAACTGGACGAGATGATTTAAGTCGCGTGATTGTCGGAGATATTTCCGGAAATATCAAAATATATAACTCAGAAGACAAAGTTCTCTTCGAACATGATTTTAAAAACAAAATTCACCAAATGAAGATTCGCCCGAACGGCAAGAGCGTCACATTGCTTTCACTGGAGAATGACAGTTACTACGACCTTTGGACGATAGATCTTAACACATTCGAAACTTATCTACTATACCAATCACCCAGAGACCAACACAGATGGGAGGCCTGGATGCAATATTCCAATAACGGAGATTATATCCTTCAGTTCGGAGGAGACTGGACAATGGGAAACATTAACGTATTTGATGCGAATGAAAACAAGCTACTATGGAGCAACGACACCAGTCACGAACTTTTCATCATCACAGTTGACGAAAGCCACGATCAAACGATGATCACTACTTCAGGGATTGATGAGACCACACGTGTCTGGGATATTAAAACTGGCAAAGAAGTTATGAGACCTCTTAAACACGAGGGAGGGGTTTGGTACTCGGTTTTCAGTCCCGACCAGACAAAAATTGCAACATTAACCGCAAAAAATGATGTTTGGGTTTGGGGCACAAGAAACAAAATACTTCTAAACCACCCAACTCGCCAGACAGGTGAAATATTAGGAATATCATTCAGTGAAAAAGGCGACAAACTTTATGCTGCAAGTATTGACGGTGATATTGTTGAATGGGATTTAAACGTATCCACTTATCGACCTAACATTCTAACTCATGATGGCATGATCAAAACTTATGATATGAGTTCAGATGGTCATTTTGTTGTCACGGGTGGTAGGGACAACAAGGTGCGTATCTGGGATTCAAAAAAACTTGAACTAACGAAAGAAATTAAGTTTGAGAACGAAGTCGCATCTGTAATGTACAGCAAAGATGATAGTGCCATGATCGCGGTAGAAGGCACTGGTTACCAAAGGGTGTTAAGATGGAATTTGTTTTCTATGCCAGAAGGAGAGTTAAAAAAATCGACTAAATTACCCTCAAGCACTCGAAAATGCTTTGTATCTAAAGATTGCAAATGGGTAGTTTACGGGCTTAGGAACAACATAGTAATATTGCAAAATACTGAAACTGGTGAGATAGTTCAGGAAATTAATTCCCATGGCGGCTGGATTGAAGGTGCAGAATTCAGCCCAACTGCTGATAAGTTTATCACATTGGCAAAGGATGGAATCGCTCGCATGTTCGATACCGAAACGGGGAAATTACTACATAGCAATCAGTATGGAGCGGAATTCGGTGGTCAATGTGCATTCTCAAACGATGGAGATATATATGTACTTTATTGCTTATTCGGCATGGATTCTCAAACGCCCATTGCGTATGATATGAAAACAGGCAAAAAACTTTTTAATTTAAAACATAGTAGCGGAGTTAATAATTTGTCGTTTACCGAAGATGACCAGCATATTATTTCAGCCTCATTGGACTATACAGCAAAAATATGGGATCGAAATGACGTACAGTTTCCACTTCAAAGCTACTCTGTCGGGAGCCGAGTAGCGTCTGTTTTACATAAAGGAACTCATCCAAATCGGATTTTTACTATATCACTCGACGGAAATATTTATGTTTATGATAAAGATTCGGCGTTGTTTGTTGATGGCCCTTACAGGGGGTCAGATAACTGCGCTTGGTTTTCCATGAACCTTAAAACGAAACCGCAAGCGGATTATTTTTTGGCAATAAACACACCCAATAGTGTCGCACTTTGGCCGTTTGAGCTATCCAATATGGAATTTGAAGATACTGAAAAGTTTGTGCAATTCTCCAGTGAAATCATTGGCGTTAAGATGGACAAAACCATGTCCATGAATCTTTCTACTAATATTACAGAATCAATTAGCGCGATGGACAGCAGCGAGCAAAAGGATTGGAAGCAATGGCATAAATCGGGATCTGCATTGAACTCACCATTTAGCACTACTGACGTAAACCAATACCGCGATTTTCTGATTAGCCAAAACACGTTATCATCACTCCAAGAAATTTTGTATTCTTACCCGATGGATAAGCAAGTAATGAAGCTTTACGCAAAAAAACTTCTGGAGTTGTCTGAAGACCAAACCATCGAACAGTTCAAGCGGGATAGATATAAAACATCTGCCGTTTGGTATGAGTCGGTCTCCAAGTAAGGTTTGTTTTGTCGTCAGGGAATTCCATCCATCGGGTTTTGGTTCAAGCGGTTGATGGGCTTTGGGTCTATGATGATGCTTCGTTTGGGGTGAGGGAGCAGCCTTTTGTGTTCGGAGCAGATTTGATTTTGGAGAAGATGGCTGCTCAGAGGTTGAAGAGATAGGGGATCGGTTGAATCTTGTTTTTTCGTCTGTACCGTTTCCGGGCTCGGAGTTTTGCCTTGGATTTGTTCGTGAGGAGACGGAGGGGTTTGTATATCGTTGGGAGGAAAAGAACCTACAAGGCTGGCTCAGTCCGTCACTGCGGAATTATTTCCCCGACCCACCGCCAAAAATATATCTTCAACTTTTGCCGGTTTAGTAGTTGGCTTTAGCTGGGCTAGGGTCAGATGGCCTTGAGCTTGGGGAGATCCTGTGAATCGACGAGGCCGATCGGTTCGCGCTTGGCGTTGACGATGACGAGATCGTCGATATTACGCTCGTTGAAGATGTGAATGGCGTCGGCGGCGAGGGCGTCTTCGCGCAGGCAGATTGGTTTGCGGGTCATGACCTTGGCCAGCGGCTGGTCGAGCACTCCGTCGCCTTTGGCCAAGTGTCGGCGCAGATCGCCGTCGGTGAAGACGCCGGCCAGCTTGCCCGACTTGTTTACCACGCTGACGCTGCCGGACTTGGCCTTGCCCATCACGAGCAGCGCGTCGCGGACGGTGGTGGTCTGCAGCGCTACTGGGTTGCGAGAGCCGCTGCGCATGATGTCAGACACCTTGAGCAGTAACGCCCGGCCGATGGCACCGCTGGGGTGGCGCTTGGCAAATTCTGATTTCTTGAAGCCGCGCGCCTCGAGCACGGCCATGGCGAGCGCGTCGCCCATGACGAGCGAGGCGGTGGTGCTGGCGGTGGGCGCCATGTTGAACGGGCAGGCTTCCTTGGGCACCTTGACGTTGAGCACGACCTCGGCGTGTTGGCCAAGCGTGGAGCGCGGCGCCGCTGTCACGGCGACGATCTGCACGGCGAATCGCCGGATGGCCGGCAGCAGGTTGATGAGTTCGTCGGTCTCGCCGGAGTAGCTCAGGGCGAGCAGGATGTCGCCGTCGTTGAGGATGCCGAGGTCGCCGTGCATGGCGTCGACGGTGTCGAGCAGCACGGCGGGCGAGCCGGTGCTGGTGAAGGTGGCGGCGATCTTGCGGCCGATATTGCCGGATTTGCCCACGCCGAGGACAACGATTTTTTGCCGCTTGGCCAAGGCAGAGACAATCAACCCGACCGCCTCGTCGAATGATTTCGTCAGTTGAGAGCGCACTGCCTTCACGGCCGCGAGCTCGACGTCGAACACTTCCCGGGCTCGCTTGAGGTGGGACATGCCGGTTAATCCCCGTTGGGGTAGGAGCCGAGGATTTTCACGAAGCGGCTGATCCGCTCGAGTTCCTCGATGGCGTTGGCCACTTTCTTGTCCTCGAAGTGGCCGTCGCAGTCGACGAAAAACAGGTACTCCCACGCCTTGCGCTTGCTGGGGCGCGACTCGATGCGGGTCATGTTGAGCCGGTACTTGCGGAACGGCCCCATGACCTCGTGCAGTGCGCCGACCTTGTCCTCGATGCCGATGACGAGGCTGGTGCGGTCGTTTTTCGTGGAGGGCCCGCACTTGCGGCCCAGCACAAAAAACCGGGTGGCGTTCGCGGCGTTGTCCTGGATGTTGTGGTCGACGATCTGCAGGTTGTAGCGCTCGGCGGCCAGCGACCCGGCAATGGCGGCACCGGCCTTGTCCTCGGCGGCTTTCTCGGCGGCGCGGGTGGTGGAGGAGGCCTCGATGACCTCGACCGACGGCAGGTTT
>CALJHX010000045.1 GCA_937770485.1 uncultured Verrucomicrobiae bacterium
GTCTGGGAAAATAGATACGGGGTCGTTGAGCCCATTCGTATAAATGGAACGCAACGGGGTTTCAGCAAAAAGGACGTAGATCGTATTTCAATGATCAAGCAACTCGTTGATGCAGGTGACTCAATTTCAACACTGTCAAAATTATCGCTTGAAGAATTGGAATTAAGGATGCAACCATCAGTGAACAATTCTCAGGTAAATTTCGGGAACTCCAAGGATAAAATAAAAGCCGTTGCTGTAGGAACAAGAATACCAGAAGTAGGACGCCCAAGTCCGCATCTTGCTGAGGTTAGAGTGGCTGCCAGATATGAATTAACATCCATCATGGATGATTTGTCTGCAATTAATTTAGATGGAGATATAATTATATTCGAATTTGCCTCACTTCATCCTGACACAGTTGAATTAATTATAGAAATATTAACCGTATCTGAGATAAGCCATGCTGTAGTGATATACAGGTTTGGCAGTTCCAATGGAATAAAACTTGCCCAACTAGACGGACGTATACACCCAATTCAAGCTCCGGTTTTTCCTATAGACATTCAAATAGCCAGTAATTTTGCAGTGAATAGTACTTTTGGTTCAAGTGGATTAGTTAATGTTACTAAAGAAGAAAAAGACCACGTTCCATTTAATGAGAAAGAGCTATGGGAGATAAATATGATGTCAAATCCTATTCATTGTGAATGCCCAAAACATCTTTCCAGTATCATTTCAAGTTTAAGAGGTTTTGAAAAATATTCATCAGACTGTGAGGACTTAGATGAAAAAGATCGTGTATTGCACAAGGAACTAGAAAAAAAGACCAGTCAAGCCAGGTTCATAATGGAAAAAGCACTTAGGAAAGTCATTAAAGATAATGACTTAAACTATTCCACAGCTAATCCGTTATGAATATTATATACACAACTCAACGAATAGTATGATCCGGCATATGCCGGATTTTTTTAACATAAATTTGCCTCACCTTTTCCTAATGCTATATTTTATATGCTTCAAATAAAGAAGCTTAATTAAAAATATTATGAAAACATTAAAAAGCTTACTAGCAGGATTTCTTTTCCTGGGAGTTGTCACAACTAACGCAGCAGATATCGTCGATACGGCTATTAAAGCAGGAAAGTTTAATACACTTGTCGCAGCGGTGAAAGCTGCTGGCCTAGTCAATACACTAAAAGGAGATGGACCGTTTACAGTCTTTGCCCCGACAGATGCTGCATTCTCAAAATTGCCAAAAGGCACGTTGGAATCGTTGCTGAAACCAGAAAACAAAGGTAAGCTAGCGAATATCCTAACCTACCATGTCGTTCCAGGAAAAGTGCCCAGCAAGGCTGTCAGCACCTCGAAAGTAAAGATGGTTAACGGACAAAATGCCAATCTGAAAGTTGCAAACGGTAAGGTAACTATTAACGGCGCAAATGTGGTTGCTGTAGATATTATGGCAAGTAATGGAGTTATTCACGTTATTGATTCAGTTATTCTCCCGCCAAATAAGTCAGATATCGTCGATACGGCTATTAAAGCAGGAAAGTTTAATACACTTGTTGCAGCGGTGAAAGCTGCTGGCTTAGTCAAGACACTAAAAGGAGATGGGCCGTTTACAGTCTTTGCCCCGACAGATGCTGCATTCGCAAAATTACCAAAAGGCACTTTGGAATCTTTGCTGAAACCAGAAAACAAAGGTAAGCTAGCTAATATCCTAACCTACCATGTTGTTGCAGGAAAAGTTCCCAGCAAGGCTGTCAGCACCTCGAAAGTAAAGATGGTTAACGGACAAAATGCCAATCTGAAAGTTGCAAACGGTAAAGTAACTATTAACAGCGCAAATGTGGTTGCTGTAGATGTTATGGCAAGTAATGGAGTTATTCACGTTATTGATTCAGTTATTCTCCCGCCAAAGAAGTAAAATAAATTAAAAGCGGATTAAGAGAAGAGAATATAAAGAAAGGGGGGGAGAGTATTAACTCTTCCCCCTTTTGCTTAGTTAATATCTAGTAGAAAATATAATATGATCTCATGTGATGTAGTGATAATTGGAGCTGGGCCTTCGGGCTCAAGTGCAGCTGCTGTACTTGCTGAAAAAGGGCATAAAGTTATCTTGATAGAGCGATCTAGGTTCCCACGTTATCACGTTGGAGAATCATTACTCCCATTTAATAGCAAAATCTTAAAGCGGTTAGGTTTGTTAGATAAAATGAGGAAGTCCACGTTTATTAAAAAAAATAGTGTACAATTCGTAGACCAAGAAGGAGTTATGAGTAATCCATTTTATTTTAATACTCGTTATCCGGATGATTTGGCCCAAACATGGCAGGTTGAAAGGGGTGAATTCGACAGTATGCTCATGCAGACTGCTAAACAAAATGGAGCCTTAATAATGGAGGAAACAGAAGTTGTTTCCCTGACCGAAGAAAACGGGGAAGATATTGGGTTTAACTGCTTTGAACCCAAAAGAAAGAAAATATTGAAATTAGGGCCAAGATAACTTTGGACTGTTCAGGAAAAGAAGCATTTGCGGCAAACCGGCTTGGTTGGAGAGTTAAAGACCCTGAATTAAACAAAGTCGCTCTTTGGACTTATTTTGAGGGAGCTGCCAGAGCGAGTGGAGTTGATGAAGGGGCCACCACCGTTGCCTTTATCCCGGAGAAGGGTTGGTTTTGGCATATTCCTCTACAAAATAATAAAACCAGTGTGGGAGTCGTTGCTGAAGGAAAATATCTTTTCAGTTCAGGAAAAAAAGATTTAAGTGAAATTTTTAATAAATTGGTCAAGACAAAACAAATGGATTGAATCAAATCTAAAGGATGCCCACCAAGTTGGAGAATATTGGGTAACCAATGAATATTCCAATCATTCAAGATATTGCAGCAAGCAAGGCCTTATGCTCGCCGGCGACGCATATTGTTTTTTAGACCCAGTTTTTTCGTCTGGATTAATGCTTGCACTTAAAAGTGGCGTAATGGCTGCAGATGCCATTGATTCGGGGCTAATTGAAAACGATTTAACTCCTGCTCGGTTCATGAGTTACGCAAGAACCTTAAGGGATGGAATAAATAACATGCGAATCTTAGTTTGTGCTTTTTATAGTGAAGGTTTTACGTTTAAAGCTCTGATTGACCGTTTTCCTAACTTGGCTGGTGATGTAACAGATTGTCTGTCAGGAGATATCAATAAGGACTACACATCTCTTCATGAAGCAATCGCAACCATGGTTCCAATACCAAAAAAAATGGAATTAGGCATGCCTTTAAATACCTAAGAATACATTATAAATATTCACTTAACAATGAAAGTCTAGTTTACGTAAACTAGGACAATTAATTAGTTAATTTGGTGCCTTTAGTGAGGCCAGAAAATGATCTACCATAGAAATCTAAATCCACATCCTTTAGTAGGCGCAGAGCAGTGATTAGCCTATAAAGGATTTTTACAGAGAGCGGCACATCAGCGAACAGAATTTACGAAAGTAATTGTTGGGTCGCACCAGATCAATCAGGCAAGCAACTTAAATATCTCAAACATTAGAACGGCTGGCTCAAGCTAATGCTGGCTAACGAGATGCTGACACCGAACTTTGTTGAAGGAGGTTCAGGTGTAAACTTTAGACACAACCGACACATAGCAGAGAAGCTAGTCTCCGGGGATTGATGTACAGCACGATCATCCTAGGCTGCATCGTAGCAGTACTCGTATAAGGCGAAAGAGACGGATGCCTGGATAGCACAGTTTAAGGAAACTTCTGTCCGTAAATCCATAAACCGTTAAAACCCAAGCGATTAATCCAAATGAAGTCTACTCCATCAACCTCACCCTATAATAAATCTGGGGAAACACCTGATCCCTCTCATCCTCAAACCGGATCATTGTCCCTGTCCCGTTGTAGGTCTTGAGCGTTCCCCACTCCTTCCAATCATCGGTCGCCTCCACTACATAGCGGAGGCCACTTTGACTCTCAAACCCGAATCCAAACGGCTCCCGCTCGTATCCCACGATCCGGATCGTGCTACCGCTACCTGACACCACCCCGTCCAATTTCACCAACTCTGATGCCGTTCCATACATCTCTCCCATCTCCAGTGTCATCGTCTTGGTCACACCGTACTCCTTGTCACTCGTCGCATCCCATATCCGGATATACGCTTCTCTGCTTCCGCTAGGTTCACGTTGATCGCCACATAACTCCTGCCATCGTCCAGCACCACCTCCTGCTGTCCCCTCAACTCATCGCCCACAAAGACTCCCACCACACTTCCACTGCTGACTGCTTTGCCTTCAACTGTCACCTGCGCCAGCACTGTTGCACTCACATTCGGATACACCACAACTTGTCCCCATCGTGATTCATCCTGTCCCATCTTGGATATGTCCCTATTGCCGTCCTCTCCAGACACATCACCCACGTTCCACACTCCATCCGCACTCACCTTCAACCAGTAACCCAAACCGGGCGCGATAACCTTCAGTGTATTCAGGAATGGGGGCAAAGCGGGGTCATAGGAACTCTTCAGGTTCTTGAATTGCTCCACTATGCCACCAAGGCTCGTCAACTCGGTCCCTGGTGCAGCACCGCTCTCCCTCGGGTAACCCACAAGATTCCATCCCGGCTTCACCGTTATCGACGCTCCGGCAGGTGCCTCTCCCTCCAACTCAAAGCTGACATCGGCATCCACACTCACCCAGTACCCGTCCTTCACGTTCAACCCCTTCAGCGTGTTCAGGAATGGGGGCAAAGCGGGGTCGTAGGAACTCTTCAGGTTCTTGATCTGAGACAGGTTGCCCTTGATCGACGCCAGAACCGTTGCCGGTGTCATGTCTTCCGACTCCACGTAGAACGATATCAGGTTCCAGCCAGCCTTCAGGTTCACCGTCTGGATTACCGTCGTCTTCTCCACCACCACCGTCCGACTTACACTCTCGGCCGCATTACCCGCTGCATCACTTACGTCATACTTCAGCGTGTAAGTTCCTGCCGTTGATGTATTCACCGCCCCGGTCACAACAATTTTACTCGTCAAATCCCCGTCCACATTGTCCGTCGCACTCGCTCCCGCATCTGCATAGGTCGTTACCTGATCGATCGTTACCTGTGCCGCCCCCAACAACGTCAACTCGGGCGCCACGTTATCCATCTTGATCAATAACGGCTCGGCGAAAGTTCCTGCCTCACCTTCTGGCTTGATCTCCACACTCAGGCCAACCTTATCATGCGTGATTCCCGTGCTAGCCTCGTACACCCTGATTTCCGCCGTCTCCACTCCTCCAGATGCATGGACCTGCGCATTTAACCAAGCAGTCCCTTCATCTACGACCACGGCCTGTTTACCCCTCAACTCGTCTCCCACATAAAACGCCACCACATCCCCCTCTCTTGCTGCCGTCCCATTAATCGTTACCTGCCCTATCAGCGTTGTGGCTACGTTTGTATAGGTCACCGGTTCTCCAAAGTTTTCAGTCGTCGTTGTTGTGCCCCCTGAAACTGTGCTTCCTCCTGAACCCGCAGCCGCACTGATTGAGAGAGTGCCACTGGTCGACCCTTCGTAGTTATCATCGTCTACCCCAATTTCGTTATCCACCGTTGCCACAAACGCATACTCACCAATTTCGGTTATGCTATACACTACACTTCCATCCGAATCGGTGTAGGTTACAAGTACGTCTAATCCGGGCGGCTCAGTCGTCACCGTGGCTAACTTTGCGCTCCCGTCGTAGGTGAGACTCGTGTGAGAAACTGTGATCGCCGCCAGTGCCTTGTTGATGGTCAACGTTCCTGTGGCACTACCCTTGTTATTGGTATCATCAATGGTTGCCTTGACAGTGTAGCTTCCCGCATTGGTTGGACTAGTCACTGCGCTGCCGTTTGAATCGGTGTAGATCACCGCCACCTTCAGTCCGGCTGGCTTAGTCGTCACGGTGGCTAACTTTGCGCTTTCGTCGTAGGTGTAGTTTAGCCCAGTCAGGGCCACCTCTGCAGACACTGGTTTCCCCTCATTCCCTCCTCCACCACTCTCACTGCCTTTCGCTATCGTAAGGGTTCCACTGGTCGATCCCTTGTAGTTCCCATCCGACACCTTTACCACCACAGCATAATCCCCAACCGCAACTGGCTTGGTTGACGCACCATCGTAAGTCACAACCACACTCAACCCAGCTGGATCGGTTGTCACCGTCGCCACCTTCTGACTCCCGTCATAGGTTTGAGTCAACCCAGATAATATCACCTCCGCCGACACAGGCACCGCTGTTCCTTGCTCTATCCCAAAAGCTATTTGGGCTGCATTAAATTCAGCACTTCCAACATTCATTGGATCATTGTTTGTTGGCAGAAACTGCCAGGATGAATCAAAGTTAATCGGCATCAAAGATCCAGACACATTATTCCTCCACAGAATTTGATTAGCCCCACTCACCGTCTCAGCAGATATTGCAGTGCGCCCATGAAGTGACACGGTAATTAATTTGCCGTTAATTTTCACAGGCTTGCTGCCCTGAGGTGTGCTTCCCGCATAAAGCCGATCCAGGTCATCCTTGTATAGTTTAACAGCGCCAAGAGATTCTACTTCTGTCAGCCCAGTGTCCCCCCCCTCATCATCTCCAAACGTACCATAAGCAGCTGAAAATGTCCTACTGGCATCAATTCTTTGCATTTTGGTTCTGGTTCCATCCAGATAAGCAACGTTACTTCCCATTATCTGCAACCCTTCAAACGTGACGTATGCATGATTAAATCCCCATGCATTTCTGAGGTAAAATTTCTGAGTTACAGGATCATAGCTCTCATATGTGTAAGAATGCCTTCGCTTGACACCATAAGATGAAGCTAGCCCACAGGGAGCGCCCGTACTAAAGACCATGGGCAAATCTGCTTCGATCAATGCCCGCAGCTTATCCGCCGTCCAATCAGTGCTGTCTTCAGCTATAAAGCCATAACTAGCTTTTTGACCTGTGATGTGTGAAAGGGCCTGGCCTGGATCACCTCCGGCGATACCAAAGTTATTCCCTATGCCATAGCGGTTGGTTCCATCCTGCCCTATGTTATCAGATTCATTCAGCTGTACGTAGGCCTTTTCAACAAGCATCGCCCAACTCTCGCCCGAATCTGTATCGCCAAACTTCAACTTGTCCTCCCGGTAACCCGGGACAAACTTATCTACAGTCACCCAACGCTCAGCCCCTGAATTATCATAAAACCGGACGCCATAAGTACCATCATTGTTATCCACAATCATATCACCTGAATTAACAGATGCGACTGTTCCATCAATTGAGCCAACCACCGTATCTGCAATGGCGCTTATTGCTGAAATAAAATAACAATCGCCTACGTTCCCCTGGTTGACATCATCAGTACCGGCCCCGTTAAAGTAGAGCGGAAGATCAAGTCTGATATACAGTGACGAATCAGCCGGGCTATCTGAGCCAAGAAACCATTTTGAAATTAGCTTATCCAAGCGGTCAGTAGAGCTATCTGGATACAAGTTTCCAATTTCGACCCTTGAAGTCCGGCCGTTATTGTTTTGATCCCGACCCGTGTAGAATTGATTGGCTGGATCACCATTTGCAATGTTGTCTAATATCGTCGCGATATAATTGCTTAAGCCCGCCTCCTTGTGGTTGGCGACCAGAATTCTTAAATCGTTCAATTCGCCCTCATCAACCAGACCACCATCCTTGACACTCTCAAGAATCGTCATCACTTCAGTCCGGGACAACGAATTATCTGAAACTGCATTCGCCACTAGCGTGGTAACCCCGCTGTCATTGAGAGTCGCAATCCAGTTTACGGCCGGCTCGGTCTTAGGAGCGCGGCTCTGTATCACTTTGAGATCATACGCATATGGCACCACCGAATTTTCCCTAAAATTAACACCGCTCGGTTGCCCTGTAGTTGCTCCTACCGCTAAATAGTACACACCCGTTTGCGTTGCCTTATAGCCAAGGGAATCGTTCGTTTCTGTAACAAGCAGCCCCCCTTCACTTGAATGAAGAAACAGTCTTGATTGAACCCCAAGGTCTATCTCTGCGTTGACCAATTGGCCATCTATCCTAAACGTGTATGATGCCCCCTCAATTAGAGAGACTTTGTACAAGTCTCGATTGGCAGCATGCTCAATTGAACCGGACACAGAATTACCCACCCCCAAAACCGAAAGCGCCTCATCTGCAATTGCAACAGCAAAATCCGTATCCCACTTAACAGCGCGATAACTATTAAGCCCTAGATCAAAAGTTTGAACCGAGAAAGTACCCGTAGCAACGCCGGACGTACTAACCCCTGAAGCATGAGACCAAAAGCCACCTGCATCCAAAATATACTCCCCATCTTTTGGTGCAGTGTATTGCAATACCAGCTTTTCACCAGAGGACCTCGCTTTGTCCGGCTTGGGACAGGGAAACACCGGGGAACCTTTATTATCCCTTAGATAAAGGGATGGAGACTGCATAGAGTCACCAAAAAGATGAAATTCATAGGCGCGGGCTTTAGATAAATTAATCTTATACCACTTTCGGTCATTTGGGAGGGTTATTTCGCCCTGCACTACGTTTCCGATCGTATGTGAAACCGCCGAATCAACAGAGTCCGACTGGTCGTCATTCTTAAGCTCCACACCCTTACCAATAAAAAAATCACTACCACTTGGAGGGCTATATGTATTTGTGCACTTCATTGTAAATTGACCGGAATCAATCCCAGCTGTATCAACATAGTAAATACCATCCTCTGTGGCGGTGTAAGTAATCGACGGGTTCCACCAACCATTAATTTGATCGTTATAGAGTAGCTGATTGCCATGACTATCACGAATCCTGAGTGTGGGATCTTTTAGCGAAACACCGATCAAATCAAACCTGTACACATGGCCCCTCTTTAAAATGACCTTAAACCAGTCCCTGTCGTTCACTCTCTCTAGATTACCATTTGTCTGCCCCCCTACATCCAATGTGGCGGATGTTGCAATCGAGCTTGCTACATCATCAGGTATATGGACCAAACTTAAGTCATAAATGTTATTCCCCCCCCAGGATTTCGTGTTGATTGGATCGACAAAAAACACGCCAGTTCTATTAGCTGTATAGGTTAACTGGGCATGGCCGTCCTTGATTGTTTCCAGCTCAATCGGCTCACAGTACCCGCATTTTTCAGGATCCCCCGGTTGAAGGTAAGTCCCATCCTCCGCAAACATGTACATGCTGGGACGGTTTAACGGATCTGTAAACAAGTCTATTTTATAGGTATTCCCAGCTATTAGTTGCATCTTAAACCAATCTCCATCCCCTCCACCTGTCCCGTGAATGAGTTCTATATTGGCACCGTTTTCAACTCCATTTTCCCAAGTACCAGAAGCAGTGTCGCCCACATTCAGGACACCGGTTGTCAAGGGGCTCTCCTTTTGGTCATCGAATAGATGCGTGACCTTGAAAGTGACATCGCCCGCGATATTGGCACCGATTTGTAAGTAATAGGTGCGAGGCACGGTCTCTGGCTCTAAATGATACAATGGAGTCGAGTAATAGAATATTTTTGAATTTTCAGAAATTATCCCCAGCTCTTCATTACTCCCCCAGTAAGCACCGTAGTCCCAACCTTCCACGTCTTTACCAAAACGATCTCTCACATTAAGATTAGCGGACGCCCCTGCCCCGGCTCCCTGCATTTCTATCGCATAACTCTCTCCTGCCAACATCTCAATTTGAAACCAATCAAGATCACCTCCATAATCTATTTTTGTTGTGACAGTTTCTCCCAAGACTAATGCAACTGCACTGTCCCGCGATGAACCCACGACATCCGCACCTGATGCGTCAGGAAGAGAACCCATCGATATTTGATATTCCCCCGTATCGCCATGCCAGGAGGCAAAATTTAGATAATATGGCGCGGAGTATTGGGGGGTCCAATCAATGATGTCCGCGTATTGAGTTGCAATTTTATCTACTGGAAGTTTGGTGGATATTATACCGTACCCACCAACCCCGACCGAGTACCCTGTATCACCCGCTCCAACATTACCGCTCAACACTCCGGTTAAAGTGGTTACCCCCTTGTCGGTTACTGCACCCACTGTAAATGAGGCATTATTTGTGAACTCTAAGACATCTCCAATTCCGAATTTACTTTTCGTTGGATTAACGATTGAGATACTTGCTGCACCATTTGACGCATTCTCGCCAATCACCAAATCACACAAGTAAGCCGTTTCACTATCCGCAACACCACCCACCAATTGCCCTGTCAAAGCTGTCGAATTGACAGTCGCCTCAACCCCTATTGTGAATATTGCATCACTTGAGAAGACAAGGACATCGCCGGGAGATAAAACCGTTCCTATTTTATCAACAGTCAATCGTAGTTGCCCCAGAAACTGCTGGACCATTTGCCGTAAAGTCTCCAATTGGCCTATTTGTTTCCGCCTTTACCTCCACATAAAAGGTTCCTGTTTCTGTTGCCGTATAAACCAGTTCAGAATCCTTTCCGGGCACTCCGCTATGAGCTGAATTCACACCGGCATTGTTATTGCCAAGCTTGATGAATTGACCATCCGGACCAAACAAAGTGAGCATCGGGTCTGGTAAAGCGGGTTTTGGGTAAACCGGCATTCCAACAAGATTTACCTGGTATACCCCTCCCTCCTCAAACATCACAGCATACCAATCTTTATCACCCGGGGGAATCTGTGCCTTAAACCCACCGTTTACATCTCCGTATGCATTTGGTATCGCCCTTGCTGTCGCTGCATCTTGGCCAGCATCTAGTTTTGAATATCCGTCTTCGAGTGCTCCACCCCAGTCCAATGCGCGCTGAACATCAACGTTATTAGCCTCACCCGGGCCGTACAATTCGAATTGCCTGTTGCCAATCGATTGATCCGGCTCAAACTTGTACCTTTGCCCCGCCGTCAAATCCGCCCGAATCCAGTCATCGTCCCCTTCGGTTTCCAATTCTCCGGTAACTGATTCCCCCAAGAAGACTCGACCCCTCGTTTTATCATTCGATGAATAATCATCACCATAAAAGCTAGAGGTTATCATGTACCCCCCGGGCCCGTTATAACTGGTCGCACGCAAATAATAATAACCATCTGCTTCTGGCGTATAGCTAAAGCCATCTTTCCATATCTCCCCCTTCCACCTTATTGCCTACATTATCATAAAGGGTTATTGCTGAATAATTTCCTGAGTTATTCCCCAGGCTCACACCAGCTTCAGTCTCATAAGTGGCAAACGAATACGTGTTACTACTAAACAGATCCACCCCGAAAAAATCCAAATCCCCCCTCGGGTTGCCGCTTAGGTCAATCTGCTCTCCTTTAATATCGTTTGGCCACAATTCAATTCCAGAGTAAAAATCGCTATAAACCCGACTTCCAGCCTGCAAGTAGCCCGCATCATTTAAATTATAACTTATTGGCGTGAAACTCGGGTGCCCATCCGAAATAATATAACCCCCAAAATCATCACTTAATTCAGTTGATGAGAGATTAAAACTACCAGTCGCTGCGTTAGCATTTTCTGGATCTATATCTGCATCACTATAGACTTCCACGAAGTAATCACCGGTATATTCGGCACGGTGAACTATTGACCCCTCCGTTTCAACAACACCATCTCCCCCAACCCCCAACTTGTCATAAACTATGATCGTTTCACCAGTAGAATCCCTTAGCACGACTGAACCATTAATCAGACTAATACTTTGGAGATCCCACCGATAAACCTTATCTTTAACAAGGCTGTACTTGTACCAATCCCTATCGGAGTCCAAATCAATTGCTCCACTAAACACAGATCCAATCGTTGGTGCAGCAGTGGTGGCTACCCCAACCAGAACATCATTCTCAGGAACAGTACCTGTAAGGACATTTGAATCTTTATTCTCAAGCCAATGACCAGACTGCCCCCTTACCCCGCCCAGAAACTTTACGACATACTCACCAGAATCACTTCCAGCATCCCTCCCCCAATACTCGGGAGCACCGGATTGTATTACCACGTAGTAAACTCCCGCAGCATTTGAACCACCAGGCGAAAGAGCAAATCCAACTTTACCGTTCAGTCCGACGCCCCCATCTTCACTGCCATTTACCACCCAATCTCCATCTGCATTTACTAAATCTATTTTGGAATCAGACAAGTCCCCGCCTACCTCAAAAGTATACCATTTTTCTATCTCTAGATTGACTTTTACATAATCCACATCGCCATTTGTCAAAGTACCCTTGAAGTGTGTGTTCACATCCAATGCAGCAGGGGCAGAGCCGTCTATTTCACCTGCCGCAACAGTTTTATCCTCCCCTTCATCCCGAATACTGACAGGCTGCACAAGATCCCCACCGCTTTCCACGTCCTGCAACAGTGATCTATCCCCACCAAAATCATCAGCTGCAACTTTTTTGACTATTAGATCTAAATCCCCGACATCAAAATTTCCACTGCTCCCTCCCCCAAAACATCTCAACAAATAATAGCCTGTAGCCTTTGCTGTTATTATTATCTCCGCATCTTTGCCCATGTAATCGCCAGAATCATTGTGAGCAATCCAACGATTAACATTGCCACCGGCAATGGTTTTATCCTTAAGGCCCACGGAACCACTGTCCAATAATGTAACCACTTGATCCGTAGTCAAAGCCAATTCAAAACCATCCCAATCCCTAGACTCAGTCACGCCTTCGTTAATGGTATAAAGCCAGGAACCAGTATATTGATTAACAGTGGCTGTGCCATATTCCGGCTTTGAGGCAACTGAATAGGTCGTGTTTTCTGCGATTGGGCCTGCTAACTCGATTATCGGGTCTCCCATCGAAATTCCCTGTGCCTTGAAACTGTAGCGTTTTCCAGCTTCCAGTTTAAACAAAGTCTCAACTGTGGCCCTGTGATTATTCCAGCCATCTGACTCTGTGAAATTAGGTCCGTCGTTGAACACTTCTCTACGGAGTGTTAGCGGCCCTGTTTCAGGGATTACATAGTGGCTTATGCCACCAACAACTGTCGCATCAATATTTTTTGAACCTCGTATTGTAAAACTAACATTGGCTTGCGATCCATCTGCGGCTGTTATCGTAAAGGAATCAGAAACAGATTCCCCCACTAGTAGAGTCTCAAGACTAGCCTTGGCCGTGTAATCCCAAACGCCATTTGATGTAAGCGAAAATAATCCATATGTATTGTCAGTTTCGACTTGCTCAATAAAATAAGATTGCCCGGCATCCTTGTCAGCAATCCTGAGAATGCCGCTTGCCCGATCAAAATTTGAATTCAGCGTTGCGTCCAGGACATAGTGCAGTTTGGAAATGGTAGGCATGTCATTTGACCCGGTAATATTCACAGTCAAACTCCACGCGGTACTATCTAATGATGTAAACGCGAATACTTCAGAGTACTTGGCACCCTCTATAAGAACATCATGGGTAGCATTCGATACATAATCATACGTACCGTCCTGAAAAATCTTCACTGACCCATAACTACCCGTAAGCGTTTTCTCCTCATAAGTTAAAGGCGTACTCAACCCAGAATTGGCATTCCCATTGATTACTAAAACCGAGTCGGTCTCAGTTAAGTTTAATTCCTTGGAAAACACTTCAGCATTAAAACATAAAGCTGAAACAATCAAATTATACAGCACTAACTTATTTTTATTAGTCATTAATTTAATACTCACTTATTTTTATTTAAACTTACAACAAAGACACCGATGATGTTTTTCGGAATTGATAGTATATAGCAGGACTCGCAAGAAAAAACAAATTTATAACTAGATTAAAATATACGTTACGTCAATTCTTAACTTTCCCCCTCGCAGCACTCCACGTCTCCTCTTGCTCTACGTTTTAGGAGAACCTCTTCTATACTTTTTCTTCGATGTAGGCGGCGATTTCGCTGATGAAGAGCTTGCCGTATTCGGTTTTCTTTTTTTCGCCGACACCACTGATGAGCCCGAACGATGCCATCGTAGACGGACAGTCCCTTGCCATTTCGCGCAGGGCTACATCGCCGAATATCATGTATGCAGGGACACCTCGACCGGACGCCAACTCTTGGCGCATCTCTCGCAGCCGCTCGAACAACATCTCGTCGCACTCGATCTCACCGGATCGCTCGCTGCGCGACCGCCGTTCCCTGCTCTTCGGCTTGGCCACGACGGGGCGCGTCAACTCCAGCGGCTCTTTGCTGCGCAGCCAATCGCTTCCTTCCTGCGTTAATTCCACGACGCTCATGCGGCCTGGTGTGAGCTGCGCGTGGCCAAGCCGCATTAACTCACGACCGATTGCCTTCCACTCGTCGCGGCCAAATTCATTGCCTATTCCATGGGTAGAAACCTGGTCGTGCCCCCACTTGCGAATGGCCTCCGTGTCCGCGCCGGTAAGGACTTCCACGACATGGTTCAAACCAAAACCAAAACCGGACTTTCCATGAATGCGGAACAGGCAGGAGAGGAACTTTTGCGCTGCCTCCGTGCCGTCGAATGTCTCCTTTGGATCGAGGCAGTTGTCGCATGCGCCACAGTTTTTGTCCGAGAAAGCCTCGCTAAAATAGTGCAGCAATGACCGTCGGCGGCAGTCGCTCGTCTCGGCGAAGTGAACCATCTGCTGTAGTAATTGCCGCGCAACAGTGCGTTCATGTTCGTCTGTTTTCTCCTCGATAAACCCGATCTGCTTGGCCACATCCGAGGCGTTGAACAACAGCACGCAGTCCGCTGGCAGCCCGTCGCGCCCTGCCCTGCCCGTTTCCTGATAGTAACCCTCGATGTTCTTCGGCAAATCGTAATGAACCACGAATCGCACGTCTGGTTTGTCGATGCCCATCCCGAACGCGATCGTCGCGCAAACCACCTGCACCTCGTCACGGATGAACGCTTCCTGGTTTTTCGCACGTGTCCCGGCATCTAGCCCGGCGTGGTACGGCACTGCCCGGATCCCTTGATCGATCAGGCGATTGGCCAACCGCTCGGTGCCGGCACGAGTACCGCAATAAACAATGCCACTCTCGCCGTCGTGCCGCCTGGCTACGTCCAGCACCTGCCGCAGCGGTTGGCTGCGCGGGATGACGCGATACATCAGGTTGGCCCGGTTGAAACTCGCGACGTAGCGCTTGGGATCCCGCAGCTCCAACTGCGACACGATGTCCGCCCGAACCCGCTCAGTCGCTGTGGCTGTCAACGCCATCAACGGCGTCTCCGGGAAGCGATCACGTAACTCGGCGATCTTCCGGTACTCGGGGCGAAAGTCGTGGCCCCACTCGCTGATGCAGTGAGCCTCGTCAATCGCGATCAACCCAGGCTGCCACTCGACCAAGCGCTCGAGCATCTCCGGCAGCAGCAACCGCTCCGGCGCAACGTACAGCAACCGGTATTCACCGTTGTACAGTCCGGACAGGCGTCGTCGAGCCTCGGCGGCATTAAGCGTCGAATTCAGGAATGTCGCCGCCACGCCGGCCTCCTGCAGTGCATCAACCTGATCTTTCATCAGCGCAATCAGCGGCGAGACGACGATTGTCAGCCCGCCCATGGCCAATGCCGACAACTGGTAGCAGAGCGACTTGCCGCCGCCAGTTGGCATCAGCACAAACGTATCGTGCCCGGCTAGCGCGTCCCGGATCACCTCCTCTTGCAGCGGCCGAAACGACTCGTAGCCAAAGAAACGCTTAAGCAATCCGCTCAAGTCCGGCTCCCCCGCGTCGCTGAAAAGTTCCGTCTCCATGCCGCACCCCGTTGTAAGCCACCACCCGGCCTGATTCAAACTCGGTGACATTTTAAACCGTAAATGAACGTAAATTCACGCTAATAATGATTTGTGTTCATTCGCGTGAATCCGCGGTTCGCTCTCTCTGCTTGGCCAAGCGCTTGGTTTTAGCTAGATTGCCGCTCGCATGAGCATGACTTTGGTTGAGTCCACGACGGAGATGCCGGTTCGGGAACGTATTGCTGAGCTGGGCCAGCGGGTTCTCAACGGCGGAGAAATCTCCCGCATTGAGGCGATCGAACTGGCCCGCATCGAGGACAACGCCGACATCATGGACCTGCTCGCGTGGGCAAACCGCATCCGCGAACACTTCAAGGGCAACAAGATTCATCTCTGCTCAATCGTCAACGCCAAAGCTGGTGCCTGCTCGGAGAACTGCTCCTTTTGTGCCCAATCTGCGTCCTACCAGACCGAGTCGCCGCGATACGGTTTTGTCGATCCCGAGCCGGTTGAGGAGGCGATGTCCGAGGCCAAGGCCAACGAAGTAACCGCCGTTGGGCTGGTCGCCGCCTGGCGCGGGCTCAAGGAAGGCCCGATGCTCGACGAGGTGTGCGACCGCATCCGCGAGATGAAGGAGAACGGCAAGTCACGCCCGGATGCCTCGCTGGGCCTGATCGAAAGCCAAGCCGTCGCCGACCGGTTGAAGGACGCCGGGCTTTCCTGCTATGGGCACAACCTCGAGAGCTCGCGCCGTTTTTTCCCGGAGCACTGCACGACGCATACGTTCGAGGATCGGCTCAAGACGATTCAGTTTTTGAAAAACGCCGGCATCAAGATTTGTTCCGGCGGCATCATAGGCATGGGTGAGGAACGCGAAGATCGTGTGGACCTGGCAATGCAACTGCGTGAGATCAATGCCAATGTCGTGCCGATAAACATCCTCAACCCGATCGAGGGCACGCCGCTCGAGAATCAGGAACCACTAGCGCCAATGGAGATTCTCAAGACCATTGCCGTGTTCCGATTCATCCTGCCGCGAAAGGAGATCATGATTGCCGGAGGCCGCACGGTAAACCTGCGTGACATGCAGAGCATGGTGTTCACCGCCGGCGCGAGTGCGCTGATGGTCGGCAACTATCTCACCACCCTTAACCAGCCGGTCGAAAAGGATTTGCAGATGCTGCGCGACCTCGGGCTCGATCCGGACTGGGACAACGACTTCGCCGATCAAGTTTCCGACGGTGATAGCTGCGGCAGCCGCTGTGGTTGCGACGAAAAACCGGCGGAGGCTGACGCCTCCGCCTGAACCCTCCCGCAAATGACTGCGCCGCTCAGCAGAAACATCGGCAGTTACGGCGGGGACACCATCGATATCGACAACGTGCTGCGGCGCGCCCTCTCTGCCGCCCAAGCGCACGGTTGGTCGATTGCAAAACTCCCCAACACCGGCGACCTGCCACTGTACGGTTTTCAGCGCTTAGCCGAGGATCCGCAGCTGACCGTTTACATTTCCACCGGCATCCACGGCGATGAACCGGCAGGGCCGCTGGCCATGCTCCGGTTGATTGAGGCCAACGCCTGGCCAGTCGGCGTCAGCCTCATCGCCTGTCCCTGCCTCAACCCGACCGGCTTCCCTAACAACACCCGTGAAAACCGGCCCGGCATCGATCTCAACCGCGACTATCGACACATCGAGACCGGCGAGGTCCGGGCGCACACCAAATGGATCGACTGCCTGCCCCAGTTCGATTTCGGCATCTGCCTGCACGAGGACTGGGAAGCCACCGGCTTTTATTTGTACGAACTGAACCCAGACAACCTGCTCGCTGTGTCGGAGGATGTCATCAATGCCGTTGGCCAAGCCTGCCCGATCGACCGCTCCGAGCGCATCGACGATCGACCGGCCAGGGGTGGCATCCTCAAGCCGGTCGTCTCCCCCGACGCACGCGCGCTTTGGCCCGAGGCATTTTATATCGTGCTGAAAAAAACCCGCCTCTCCTACACGCTCGAGGCCCCGTCCGATTTCCCGATGGTAACGCGGGTCAATGCCCTTTGCACTGCAGTCCGAACGTTGATAGAGACACACTTGGCCAAGCGATGAAATGAAACCGGAGACTGCCGAGAAACTATTGGTGTCGATTTTACGCGCCGCAGGCGTTGTCTGCGCATTGGCAATCGTACCGATGCTGATGCTGATCGCGTGAGCGCAGTCCGGTCACGCCGCCATTGACCTTGGCGAACTTCCCGGCGAACCCATCGTCGAGTACCTAGTACGTGGCATGTGCGCCCTGTACGGCGGGCTGCTGCTGCTTTTGGCAACCGATGTGCACAGGTGTCGCCGGGTCATCACTTTTCAGGCCGTCGCCCTTTTGACAGTGGCCACCTGCGGGACAATCCTCGTGTACAGCCTGCCTATCCTCGGAAAATTCATCCTCATCGACGGTGCCAGTTGCTGGCTTTACTGCGTCCCCACCCTCTGGCTGCAAACCCGGCTGAACATTCAGAACGCAAAAAACAACAGTGGCGAGTAGAGGCCAAAGTCGGCCATGGCACGGAGAAACTCGGCGCTGAACCGGTCGCAACGATCGTGAAGCCATGCCAGGCCAAGCGCACTAATCCCGACCGACAGCAGCGCGAGCTGTACCGCCGCCTGTCCAAGAGCCGCGGCAGCAGCCATCGCCGACAGGCCAAGCGCAATGTCGAGCCATGACAAGCGGCGGACGAACCTCGGATGAGCGTTAATCAGCGAGCCGGGATCGTCCTGATCCGCCGTGACGACCTCCCAAGCGGTGATGTGTGAACAGCTCATCGCGCACAACACGCCGAAGCCAAGCACCGGCAGCAGCAAGCTTGGCCAAACGCTTGGCGACTGCGACCAAACCAGCAGCGCACAGCCCACCGAGAACACAAAACCGACGTGCCATTCCTTCGGCCAAAAGCGGATCCGCAGCGACGGCCGCCAATGAGTCGCCCAAAAGTGTGCCGCCGTGAAAAGCAATACCACACCGCCGCCGAGCCAAGCGCGGGAGTTGAGCCCCGTCACCGCGAGGACAAGGGCGACGACTAAAACCACAGCGGAGACGCCGAGCCAGATTGGTTTCCCCTGCAGTTGAATCGCGTGCCGCGCGGTCTCCGTTTGTCTGCCCGACTCGGCCGCGTCCAGCGCGCGGTCGGCGCAGTAAACGAGCCATGTGCAGCAGAAGAGCAGCACGCGATCGCCCCACTCCAGCGACACGTCGGCGGTCCGGGCGAACTGTTCCTGCCAAATCACCGCAAGGAGCGGCGAGTCGAGGTTAAGCAGGTTCGGCCAAAGCCACCAAGGGGTGCGGGATGCCGGTTGCACGTCGCAGTAGTTTTAAGGCAACCCAACAAATTTGAAACGAAAAACCGGCGATGTAGTCTTTGACATTTTCGGCAAGCGGTCGTTGGATTGCCCCGCAACATGGACGACATCTCGATCCCCACAATTTCACTCCAATCACTGGACTCATCGGCCCACCGCAGGGACTCGGTGCGAGCCATCGGCCAGGCGCTGGAACAGTCCGGTTTTTTCATTGTCGAGAATCACGGTATCTCGGCCGAACAGATCGCCGACTGTTACCGGGTGGCAGAGACTTTTTTTACGTTGCCGGAGCAAACCAAGCTCGTCTACCACCGGCCGGAGTCGAACGGCCAGCGCGGCTTCACCGAGTTCGGGCGCGAGCACGCCAAAGACAATGCCAAGCCGGACTTGAAGGAGTTTTTCCAGATCGGCCGCGAAGGGAGCGAATCGCTGCCGCCCAACGTTTGGCCAAGCGAACCGGGGGAGTTTCGTGAGGCAATCGGTGTACTGTATCGGCAACTTGAGGGCATCGGCATGGCTCTGCTCGGCGCTTGCAGCGAGCACCTCGGCCTGGAGACGGATCATCTACCGCGCCTCGCCGAGGGCAGCGACAGTATTTTGCGCGTGATTCACTATCCGCCAATCGAGCAAAGCGCCGACTCGGCGGCACGCGCATCAGCGCATCAGGACATCAACTTCATCACGCTGCTGATCCAGGCAACCGAGGGTGGGCTGGAGTTACAGGCGCCGGACGGCGCCTGGGTGGCGATCGAGGCCAAACCGAACCAATTGATCGTCGATTCATGCGACATGATGGCCAACCTGACCAACGGCCAGTTCCGCAGCACGATGCATCGCGTGGTGAACCCGCCCGACCTAGCCAAGCGCCGTTTGTCGATGCCGTTTTTCATGCACCCGACGAAGGACACCGACCTGACGCCATTGCCAGCCTGCATTGAGCGCACAAGTAGCGAGGCGGATTTCCCAAGCTGGACGGCGGGAGAATTCCTGGCCAAACGCCTCGCGGAAATCGGGCTTGGGTAGCCGCTATTTGGCGGCGGCTTCTTCGACGAGTTTCATCGACTCGCGGATGAGAATCCCGGCGGTTGATTCGCCGAGGCTGGTGCGGGTGACATAATCGTAACGCTCAAAACTGTTCCAGTCCTCCTTGGTCAGAATATAGCCCAGCGCGTCGTTGGTCAGGCCGAACAGGA
Organism: uncultured Verrucomicrobiae bacterium; assembly: GCA_937770485.1. Taxonomy (GTDB): domain Bacteria; phylum Verrucomicrobiota; class Verrucomicrobiia; order Limisphaerales; family UBA1096; genus UBA1096. The sequence goes on from CALJHX010000045.1 coordinate 20,220, forward strand.
AATTGTGTTGCCCCTTCATTTTGCGCTTGAGGTAGTAGCCGATGTTCGGCAGCGCCTCGCCGGGGATGGTGAGAATCTGCGCGTCGCCAACATGCACCAAATTGACACGGGTGGTGATCGTTTTTTCGTCCGGCTTGGCCATTTTCAGAGGCGACATTTTCAAGAGGGCCAACAGCGACGGCGAGTCGACTGGAAGTGTCACGTCCCGCCAAGCGCAATGAATTTTCGGTTTTTTTTGCGCGACCGAGCTACGGACAATCCGCAGCGCCTCATCGGCGAGCAGGTGTCCGATACGGCGGCACTCACCCCAAGTTTGCACGTCTTTCCCGTCCGGCCCGCGAACGTCAGCGGTGACCATCCCCCCCTGCGCGCCGTTCATAAAAATACCGGTGCCGCCGCCTCTCGCCGCAATACGATCATACAGCGGTCCGACCATGTCCGGACTGAGAACGCCTTGGCTCGCCCCAAGCACCTCGGGGTGGATGGCATAGTTGACCAGCGTGGCGAACGGCTTGCCGTCGCGACCGACCGCCTGCATCACGTTGCAACGCGGGTCGTACAGTTGCGGCGCGTAATAGTTGTAGGCAATCTTACCGATGGCCTTGCCGGTGGCGATCCGGAGCGACGCGGGTTGCAGCTCGACGACCGCCTCGTTGATCGCCTCGGCGGCTTTGTTGCAGACGAAGTTGAGATACTCGAGATCTGCGTCGGTGCCCCCCCTGCCGTTGGGGAAGCCATAGCAGTCAGGCGCACTGTGAGTGTGCGTCGCGCCGATCAAAATATGCCCAGCCGGAATGGCCTTGACCTGCCGCCGCACGCGGTCACCCAGCGCAGCGGGGAAGCCGAGAAAGTCCGTGCTGACAAACGCCACCCGCGTGCCGCCGTTCTCAAGCACCATCGCTCGCACCGTGAGGTCGCCATATTTTTTGGTGACCGGATTAGACGGTCCAACGCCGCCGGACACCGGCAACAACGGCTCCGGCGTAACCACCCGAACCGCTATCCCGGCGCGAAAATCCGCATGCGCGATCGCGGTGTGGCCAAGCGCGACGGCGAACAGAACAATGAATCTGATCATTTTCATAACTGAAAAAGTTCCGTGAGAAACGTGACGCCGAGGAGGCAGGAATGCCACCAAGAATATTCATCAATGCCCAGCCAGACGCCGCACCCGGCCGGCTAGGGAAGCCAGCCCACCCGCCACCGTCGTATTCCATTGAACGAGAGGCCAGAAGACGCCAGATTGGCCAGACGCCAAGTGGCTGCATCTCACGAACAGTACCTGCGGAAATCGGCCGGCCCACGGTTGATCAAGGCCAAGCCGCACCCCGGACTGCGGATGGTCGTCGTCATACCCTGCCATGACGAGCCGGACCTTGTTGGCGCATTGGAGCGCTTGGCCACCTGCGAGCCACCACTTGGCCAGTCGGAGGTGATCGTTGTCATCAACGGCTCCGAAAAAGATTCGCTCGAGGTAGCCCGTCAAAATCAGGACAGCCTCGACCAAGCCACGGACTGGCTGAGCGAGCGCGGCAACACTTGGCTGCCCATCCACTTGCTGCAATTGCTCGATCTGCCACCGAAGCACGCCGGCGTTGGCCAGGCGCGCAAGATCGGGATGGACGAGGCGCTGCGGCGGTTTGCCGACATTGGCCAGGCGAAGGACGGTCTGCTCGTCTGCTACGACGCCGACTGCCGTTGTTCGGCCAATTACTTCACCGGCATCGAGTCGCACTTCACCATGCAGCCAGATGCGCCCGGGACCAGTATCCACTTCGAGCATCCGCTTGACGCCGGTGAATGGGCCGCGCTTGGCTTCGTCGATACACCGCCCAGCCAGGCGGTATTCGACGGAATCGCCGCCTACGAACTGCACCTTCGCTATCACGTGCTGGCACAGAAGTTCATCGGTTTCCCGTATGCCTTTCACACCATCGGCTCCGCAATGGCGGTGCGTGCCTGGGCCTACGTGAAACAGGGTGGGATGAACCGTCGGCAAGCCGGGGAGGATTTTTATTTCCTGCAGAAAATCAGTTGGCTTGGCCAAGTGACGGAACTGACCGGCGTCACTGTTCACCCCTCGCCGCGCCTATCCGATCGCGTGCCATTCGGCACCGGCAAAGCGATCGGCGACTACGTGGCCAAAGGCAGGTTGGCAACCTATCCGCTGCAAGCTTATCGTGACGCGCTGTGGCTGCTTGGCCAAGTGGAGGCGCTTTGGGAAACCGGCCGGCCAAGCGATGCTACGCCCGAGGCGATGGCCCGGTTTTTAGGGGAGCCGTTTATCGGTTCGGTCGTGCCGGAAATCCGAGCCAACTCGGGCGACTTGGGCGCGTTTCGTAAGCGGTTCTTCCGCTGGTTCAACGCCTTTAGGCTTATGAAATTCCTGAACTTTGCGCGGGATGAAATCTACAGCCCGACGGAGGCAGAAGATGCTGCAGCCAAGCTGCTTGAGTGGATGAAAATGCCGCTCCCTAGTTCAGGCAACGCGGTGGATTTACTGCGAAAATTTCGTCGACTGAAGAATAAAAACTAGCGCCGGCCTTTAATAATAGTCGCCCGCTCCTGAAGCCAGATAACATCCTTGTTGCGTGCATTTCCTTGATTGTGATCGCCCCAGTGATTTTCATCGGTCCTTGCCAGCAATTGTTTGGTTTTGGGATCCATCCACTTATGAACCCGTGCACCGCCATCCATATATCCCAACGCCGCACTATCGTTATGGTAGCCGGCCGGCACATGGTAAAAAGAGTTATTCATGTTATGACCAAAAAAAGGTCGGCAGAGGCTCACCGGATGCACCTCGATAAAGGTGAATAATTCTGAAGGTCCCTTTGCAGAATCGGACATCTTGAGGTAACTCTGGTACCGCCTGTCAGGCTGGTTCCGATAGGCCGGTTCGCCTGCGCCCCGCATATTCGTGTCCCAGCCGACAAAGCTGTTAAGTGCATAGCTGCGCAGGCGTGGCTTTGGGGTCATCCTCTTTGAAATAGGGTCTCTCACGATGACGGTGCTTTTGTCGGACGGACAGCGGTAAATGCCCGTGGTCTTGATGTATTGGCCGAACAGCGAAAGCCTCTTATCGATCAGCATCTCAGGTTTCCCTGCATCCTCCGGTCGGCCGGAAAAAACACCACCCACCCAGGTCAAGCGTATTTGTCCGTTACCATTATGCACAACTTTGTCCTCATGGTCGTCCGCGTATAGTTGCATCATGATGCCAAGCTGCTTGAAGTTGTTCAGGCAAATGCTCTGGTGCGCCTGGCTTTTGGCCTTGGCCAACGCCGGCAGCAGCAAACTCGCCAGGATCGCGATGATAGCAATCACCACCAGCAACTCGATCAACGTAAAACCTCTCGTTCTGTTTGTCTTCATTCTTATCTCCTGTCTTGGTTACTTTTTCCCAGGCAAAAAATCACCCTGTTTTCTTAAAAAGTCAGCTGCATATAACAGTCGCGCAACCGATGAATCTCCGTCAAATCGATCGGCGCCACACTCATTATCCGGCGTTGGTAACTGGCCCCGACCAGACCAAGCAGCACAAAAAAACACGCCGGCTGAATGGGTAGCCTAAAGTGTCACGGATCGAGAAAATACACCTCGATAGTTCAATTGCAACACGAAAAAAGTAGCAAAGAGCCGTTAATCCACTCCGCAACGCTGCCGCACTTGGCCAAGGGCCCATTGGGCGTGCTCGGCAATCAGCGGTTCGGGGTCGGCGGCGGCTCGCTCGAGCGGCGGGAGCGCTGCGGCATCGCCGACGTTGCCCAGCGCCACACAGACGTTTCGCAACACGCCCCGGCGCTTAGTTCGCTGCATCGGTGTACCGCGAAATCTGGCCCGGAAACCGTCGTCGTCCAGCGACAGCAACTCGATCAAGTCGGCTTGGTCAAAGTCGTCGCGCCGGTGAGGCGCCATCAAACGGCCCTCGCCGGCGAAGCGGTTCCACGGACAGGCGTCTAGGCAGTCGTCACAGCCGTAAATCCGGTTGCCGATCGCCGAGCGGTACTCCTCCGGGATCGAGCCCTTCAGCTCGATGGTCAGGTAGGAAATGCAGCGGCGCGCGTCGAGTTGGAACGGCGCGGTGATTGCCCCGGTCGGGCAGGCGTCGATGCAGCTCGTGCATTTGCCGCAGTGGTTGCGCTCCGGCTCGTCCGGCTCCAGCCCTGCGGTGGTGAGGATTTCGGAAATGAAAAACCAGTTGCCGAGCCGTCGGCTGATGAGGTTGGTGTGTTTGCCGATGAAGCCAAGGCCGGCGCGTTGGCCAAGATCGCGCTCGAGGATCGGCCCGGTATCCACGTACCAAAGCGAGCGGGCATCCTCGCCGGCGAGCGACTGGACGCGCTCGGTTAGTTGCCCTAGCGCCTGGGCAAGTGCGTCGTGATAATCCGCGTATCGGGCGTACCGAGCGATGACACCGTGGCTTGGCTCGGCCTGTTCGTCGTCGCCACTGTCGTAACTCGCCGCCAGCGTGATGACCGACCGGGCACCGTCGAGGACGAGTTGCGGGTCGATGCGCCTGTGGGCGTTGCGCTCCATCCAGCCCATCGTGCCGTGGCGTTGGCCCTGTAGCCATTTCAAGAATTGCTCCGCGCTCTCTGGCCGGCCGGATGTGGTGAACCGGCAGTCGTCGAAGCCCAGCTCGAGTGCGTGCTGGCGGATGGCCTCCTTCATATCTCCTTGCGTGTCGCTTGGAGAAACTGGCTGAGGATCAGGTTGGCGACGTCCCTTGCGGAGCGGTACTCGGTGTTGATAAGCATGTCGGAGCGACTATACGCCGGTTTGCGTTCCTCGAGCAGGTCAATGATGCGCTGTTTCGGATTGTCGGTGTTGAGCAGCGGCCGGTGCGACTGCCCCTTGACTCGACGCCAGATCGATTGCGGCGAAGCCCACAGGCAAAACACCATCGCGTATTTCTTCATGGTGTCCATGTTTTCGGCGTCCACCAAAAGGCCACCGCCGGTTGCGATGATGGTGTTCTCGCGCTCGGCCAGCCGCACGACCACCTCGCGCTCGTACCGGCGGAAGGTTTCCTCGCCGTGCTCCTCGAAAATCCGTGGGATTGACTTTCCAACGTGCTCCTCGATGAAATGGTCAGTATCGAGAAACTCATAGCCGGCAACTTTGGCGACTATCCTGCCCACGGCGGTTTTGCCGCAGCCCATGAAGCCGGTCAGGGTGATGTTGCGAATCTGTCGATTGGCATCCACGACGGGGATCATAGGGCAAACCGCGCCGCGACTCGCGCCTTTTCCTCAAATTGCCGCCACTGAAACTCGACCGACTGGCAAAGCGGCCGTACGCTTGCCGCGTGTTCAGGCCGTGCATTGACCTCCATGAAGGCAGGGTGAAACAGATCGTCGGGAGCTCCATCGACGACGCCCAGCCGGACGCCCTACGCACCAATTTCGTCTCTGAAAAACCGCCCGCTTGGTATGCAGAGCTTTACCGTCGCGACAACCTGCGCGGCGGCCACGTGATCAAGCTGGGCCAAGGCAATGACGATGCTGCCCGCGAGGCACTCGCCGCCTGGCCGGGGGGCCTACAAGTCGGCGGCGGCGTCACGGCGAACAACGCCGCTGAGTGGATCGACGCCGGGGCGTCGCATGTCATCGTCACCTCGTGGCTGTTTCGTGATGGCAAACTTAACGAGGCCCGGCTCAAGCAACTTGGCCAAGCGGTTGGCCAAGCGCGGCTCGTGCTGGACTTGAGTTGCCGGCGGCGCGGCGACGATTACTTCGTCGTGACCGATCGCTGGCAAACCTTCACCCAACTCCGAGTCGATGCCGTCACCCTCAGCCAACTCGCCGAACATTGTGACGAATTTCTCATTCATGGAGTAGACGTCGAGGGGCTTGGCCAAGGGATCGACGAGACGCTGGTCCGGTTGATCGCGGGGCACTTGCCTATTCCGGCGACGTACGCCGGGGGCGCACGGTCGATGGACGATCTGCGGCGGGTGACGGAGCTTGGCCAAGGACGGGTCCACCTCACCATCGGATCGGCGCTCGACATCTTCGGCGGCGATGGAGCCCGCTACGAGGACGCGGTCACCTTCAACCGGAAACGAGCTGACAGCTAAATGAGAAACCCCGCTGGCTGGCGGGGTTTCAGTTCATATTGTTCGCGCGAAATTATTTCACCCCGAATCTGTGAATGGTGGTATGCGTGTATTTTTGCTTCTGACGCAGCACGGTGTTCGGAAACTGCGGATGATTGATGGAATCCGGGAAGTGTTGTGTCTCCAGGCAAAGTGCGTTGCGGAACTCGTACTTTTGCCCTCCTTTGCCCACCTCGGTGCCATCGAGGAAGTTGCCAGTGTAAAACTGGATGCCGGGCTCGGTGGTGAAAATCTCGAGCACACGACCCGAGGTCGATTCCTCAACTCGCGCCGCCAAACTCAGCCTACCGGACTCTTTCTTATTGAGGCAGTAGTTGTGATCGTAACCGCCCGGCTCGCCATGGAGTTTGTCGATACGTGCGCCGATGGCGGTCGGCTTGATGAAGCTCATCACGTCGTCGACCTTCAGGATTTCCCCGGTCGGAATACCAGTAGCGTCGACCGGCGTGTAATGATCGGCGTTTATGTGTAGGACGTGATCGAGGATCGTGCCCTTGCCGGCGAGATTCCAGTAGGCGTGGTTGGTGAGGTTTACCGGGGTCGCCTTGTCGGTGGTGGCGAGGTAGTCGATTCGCAGTTCGTCATCGTTGGTGAGCGTGTAGGTGACCTTCATCTTCAGGCTGCCGGGGTAACCTTCCTCGCCGTCCGGGCTCGTGTAGCTGAAGGCAACCGCTGGGCCGGCCTTGCTCCTACTCACGCGGGCGGACCAAACTTTTTTGTCGATTCCCTCGGTGCCGCCATGCAGATGATTGGGATCGTTGTTGGTGGCCAAGGTGTATTCCTTCCCGTCGAGAATGAACTTGCCATTGGCGATTCGGTTAGCCACCCGACCGGTTGTCACTCCAAAGTACGGGTGGCCGTCGAGGTAGCTTTCAAGGTTATCGTGGCCCAGCACAACATCGCCTAATTTGCCGTCTTTGTCCGGCACATGCATCTCTGTGAGCATTGCCCCGTAGGTAATGATCCTGGCCTTGAGGCCGTTTTTGTTGACCAGCGTGTAGGCTTCGACTGCTTTGCCATCCTTGGTTTTTCCGAATACTTCTTTTTTCACAGAACCTTTATTTCTTTTCTTCGCAGCGATTGCCGAAGGTTCGATCGCCGCACCGGCGAGGAGCAATCCTGCCGCCACGCATGCCATTGTTTTTTTCATATTATATATGCGTTAATCCGCCAAGCGCAGCCTGGTGTGTAACAACTCGATTTGTATGAAGCGGCCCGACCGGTGTCAATGCCATTCACAGCCAGGTACGATGGAATTGGCAAAGAGGCGGGCGTGGCGCGACAAAAAAAAACGGGAACCGACAACGGCTCCCGCTTGGTAAAACTTTTGCGTGATTGGGCTAAGTCAGCGTGATTTGATTGCCGACCTTGAGGGTGACGATGGCTTTCTTCCAGCGCGCTGTGCGACCCTCGTGACGGGTGCGCTTACGGCGCAAGCGACCGGTTACGTTCATGGTATTCACACGATCGACCTTGACCGACCATAAAGTTTGAACGGCATCACGAATGTCATTCTTGGTGGCGCGAGGGTCGGCAACGAGGTGAATCTGCTGTCGGGTCTTCTTGCCCAGTCGCTCGGCAGTTGCGTCGTTGCGTTCCTGTACGGCCATAACCTTCTCGGTCAGGCGCACGGTCTTGATTACATCAAAGGGGCTCATGCTGGGTTAATTGTTGAGGCGTTCTTCAAATTTCTCGTAGCCGTCCGTGGTGAAAACCAGAACGTCGGGCCAGAGAATCTCGTAGGTTGTCAGCGTGTCGCTTGTGGTGGAGCGAACGCGCTCGATGTTGCGTGCGGACAAGGCGATGTTGTTGTCAACCTCACCAGTGACCAGCACGACGCTCTTGAACTTGGTAGTGGCCGGTTTACTAGGATCGATGCCCAGCGCATTGAGGGTCTTGGCCAGTTGTTTGGTGGCCGGCTTGTCGAGTTTCAAACCGTCGAGGATGACGACCTGTCCGTCCTTGACGCGCTCGGTGAACGCCTTGCGTACAGCAAGGTCGCGAACCTTCTTGTTGAGTTTCTTAATGTAAACGCGGGGCTTGGGGCCGTGCGCCACGCCGCCGCCACGCCAAATGGGGTTTCGCTTGTAACCGACACGGGCGCGGCCGGTGCCTTTTTGTCGCCACGGTTTTGCGCCGGTACCGGCGACCTCGCCAACCGTCTTAGTGCAGGCATTGCCGGAGCGCTGCGCGGCATTGTAGGCGACGACCGCCTCATGGACGGCTTGATTGCCCTTGTCTTCATCCACGGGTGTGAACTTGGATTCCTGCTCGCCCTTGTCCGCGCCATTGGTGTCCTTGATTGCTACTTTCATTTTTAAATCCTCCGCTGCCTGTTACTTAGTTTTCTTCGGCTTTTTCTTGGACTCGCGAATGACGACGTAGTCACCGTTGGCGCCTGGGATGGCTCCCTTGACGAGCAGCAGATTGTCGTCGGCCTGCACCTGTATGATCTCGAGGTTTTGAACCGTGCGGCTCGCCTGCCCCATGTGGCCAGGCATTTTTTTGCCCTTGGTGACGTGGCCGGGTGTTGACCCTGCACCGATCGAACCAGGTCGGCGCCGCCATCCGCCGGAACCGTGCGAACCGCGACCGCCGCCGAAATTCCAGCGCTTGACCACGCCCTGAAAACCACGGCCCTTGGTCTTGCCGATCACGTCGACATAATCGCCAGCCTCGAACACGTCGGCACCGATCGAGTCGCCGGGTTTGACGTCGAGAGAGAAGTCACGAAATTCCTTGATGCGCCGAATCGGAGTAATGGCGAGAGCATCCCAAGCCTTGCGGTTGGTCAAGCGGGCCTTCCCCTTGACGGTGCGGTCGGGCGAACGCGGCGTGTAGTTTTCCTCGCCGTTATGCGCCTTGAGATGGCCGCGCTTGGGCAAGCTCAACCGGTGTTCCTTTTGCCCGTCGAAGCCAAGCTGAACGGACTCGTAGCCGTCCCTGCCGGTGGTCTTGCGTTGCAACACCTGGTTGGGGCCAGCCTGCACGATGGTGACGCTCACGGATCTGCCGTCCTCGGTATAAACCCGTGTTTGGCCCAATTTCTTTCCTAACAATCCAACCATGGTTGCTTAAATTTTGATGGTGATGTCGACGCCTGCGGGCAGGTTCAACTTTTTCAATTCGTCCACTGTCTTGGCGGTGGGTTCCATAATATCGATCAACCGCTTGTGGGTCCGCTGCTCAAACGTTTCCTGCGCTTTTTTGTCGACGTGAGGGGAGCGGCCCACGGTAAAACGCTCGATGCGGGTGGGCAACGGGATCGGGCCGGCGACCAGCGCGCCGGTGCGCTTGACCGTCTCGACAATGTCTCCGGCCGACTGGTCGATCACCCTGTGATCGTATGCCTTGAGGCGAATTCTTATGCGGTTTTTTGGCATGACTGTATTCTTTATGTGCGCGCAGGTTTCTTGGTGCTGCCGCTGACGATTTCCTCGGCAATGCTGTTCGGCACTTGTTCAAAACTAAATGGCTCCATCGAGTAAGACGCGCGGCCCCGGGACAGTGAGCGAACAGCCGTCGCGTAACCGAACATCTCGGCAAGCGGTACTTCGCAAGTCACGGTGCAGAGTGCCTTGTCGTCGGTCTCCATTCCGAGGATCTTTCCGCGGCGCCGGTTCAGATCGCCCATCACGTCGCCCTGAGATTCATCGGGCGTGGCCACCTCCACTTTCATGACCGGCTCGAGCAGAATGAGTTTGGCTTTTTTGCATGCATCCTTGAAGGCAAAGATTCCGGCCATCTTGAACGCCAACTCATTCGAGTCGACCTCGTGGAATGAACCGTCCACCACCTCCACCTTGACATCGACCATCGGGTAACCGGCCAACACGCCGCTGGCGATGGCTTCCCGAATGCCGGCATTCACCGCGGAGTGGTACTCCTTGGGAATGACCCCACCTACGATCTTGTTCTCGACCTCTACGCCTTTGCCGCGTTCGTTGGGCGAGATGTTGATGATGGCGTGGCCGTACTGGCCACGACCCCCGGATTGGCGGATGAACTTGCCCTCGCCCTCGGCGGCAAGAGTGATGGCTTCGCGGTAGGAAATCTGCGGTGCGCCGACGGTGGCCTCAACCTTAAACTCGCGCAGCAGGCGGTCACGAATGATGTCCAAGTGCAGTTCACCCATGCCAGCGATAATCAACTGCGCAGTTTCGTCATCGGTGAAGACGCGGAACGTTGGGTCCTCCTCGGACAACCGCTGCAGCGCCTCGGACATTTTGTCGCGATCAGCGTTTGAGTTGGGCTCGACAGCCATCGAGATGACGGGCTCAGGGAAGGTCGGAGGCTCAAGCATCACGTCCAGTTCCTTGTCACACAAGGTGTCTCCGGTAGTGACGTTACGGAGTCCCACGATGGCGGCGATGTCCCCAGAGTACACGGCATTCACATCGGTGCGCTTGTCGGCCTGAATCATAATGAGGCGGCTGACGCGGTCGCGCTTGCGCGTGCGCGGATTGTAAATGGTGTCGCCCTTCTTGAGTTGCCCTGAGTAAACGCGGATAAAAACCAGCTTGCCAACAAATGGGTCTGTCCAGAGCTTGAAAGCCAACGAACAAAACGGAGCATCGTCATTCGCCTCAATGGTGACCTCCGTGGTTTCGTCGTCCGCCTCGACCGCTGTGGCGGCGGAAACCTCGACCGGCGATGGCAGGTAGTCCACAACCGCATCCATTAGGGGTTGCACACCCTTGTTTTTGAACGCAGACCCACCGATGACGGGTACCATTTTCAATTCGCATGTCAACCGCCGGATCGCTTTCTTTAGTATCTCCGGGGTTATCTCCTTCTCCTCAAGGACCATCTCTGCAACCCCATCGTCGAGGTTGGATACGGCATCAATAAGTTGTTCCAAAGCCATCTCGGCTTCGTCCTTGAGGTCGGCGGGGATATCTGTGATGTCGTACTTGACACCGGTTTCGTCGGCCAGATCGTAAACAATAGCTTTTTGACTAACGACGTCGATCACGCCCTTAAGTTTATCTTCCGCTCCAATCGGAATGCCGACCGGGTGCGCCTCGGCACCAAACTTGGTGCGCAGATCATTGACTGCCTTGTTAAAGTCAGCACCGGTGCGATCCATCTTGTTGATGAACGCAATCCGGGGGACGTTGTATTTACTGGCCTGCCGCCAGACGGTTTCGGACTGGGGTTGCACCCCGGCCACAGCGCAAAAAACAGCCACGGCACCGTCGAGCACACGCATGGATCGCTCCACTTCTGCGGTGAAATCCACGTGGCCGGGGGTGTCGATGATGTTGACGCGATTGTCGATTTCCGTAAATAGCTTGTGCAAGCCATCATCTTTTTGCTTCCAAAAACAGGTGGTGGCAGCCGAAGTGATGGTGATGCCGCGTTCGCGTTCCTGCTCCATCCAGTCCGTGACAGTGTTTCCGTCGTGAACCTCACCGATCTTGTGCATGAAACCGGTGTAGAAGAGAATGCGTTCAGTGGTCGTGGTCTTGCCGGCATCAATGTGGGCTGCGATGCCAATATTTCGGGTCCGCTCAAGCGTATACTCCCGGTCAGGCGAGTTGATGTTCTTATTCTGTTCCAAAGTGGCAGTCATTAATTCTTGTCGCTAAAAAAACCAGCAAAACCATACTAAAAAACCAAGCTATTTCAGAGATCGTCTCATCCACGTATAAACCGTTGGATCCAGGGCAATCTGGCCAAACCCTTGGCCAATCGAACTCTTCTTCCCTACCAGCGGAAGTGCGAGAATGCCTTGTTGGCCTGGGCCATTTTGTGCATCTCGTCCCTCTTGCGAATGCAACTACCCTGACCTTCACTGGCGTCCCTGATTTCAGTAGCCAGGGCATCCTTCATGGGCACTCCCTTGCGGCCCTGAGAAAAACTCACCATCCAGCGCAACGCCAATGCCGTCTGCCGGCTTGTGGTGATCTCGAGCGGAATCTGGTAGGTTGCCCCACCGACACGCCGCGACTTGACCTCCAGTCGTGGCCTCGCATTGCTCACGGCTCGCTCTAGGATTTCCAAGGGATCGCTCCCCTGCTTTTCCGCGGCCAACTTGTCGAATGCTCCGTAAATAATTTTTTCCGCCACGCTTTTCTTGCCTTGGCGCATGGTTAAATTAACCAACAAGGTGACGGTCTTGCTCCCATACCTGGAGTCCGGAGTTACTTCTCGCTTTTCTGCTCTTCGACGGCGTGCCATGTCTTGTAAAAATCTCTTTCTTTACGACTACTTTTTCTTTCCGGCCTTCGGGCGCTTGACTCCGTACTTGGAGCGACTGACCCGGCGCTTCTCCACGCCGGTGGCATCCAAGGCACCACGGACTATGTGGTAACGAACACCGGGAAGATCCTTCACCCGTCCGCCCCTAATCAGCACAATGGAATGCTCCTGCAACGTATGGCCCTCATCCGGGATATACGCAATGACCTCGAACCCGTTTGTCAGACGCACCTTAGCGACCTTCCGCATGGCGGAGTTCGGCTTCTTCGGAGTCCGAGTGTACACCTGCAGACAAACTCCCCGCTTAAACGGGCAGTTCTCCAACGCCGGGGAAGCTGTTTTGGCTTTTACCTTTACCCGGCCTTTTCGTACCAATTGGTTGATTGTCGGCATTAAAAAATATTAAAAACTAAGTGTTTAAGTACTAATCCCGCTCGAAGGGGCGCGGAGAGTAGCAAAAATCAGTTCTGATGCAACAGGTATTTTGAACATTTCCCAGACTATTTTGTCTTCGCGGCCTTATCCTAGGAGAGGATTGTCGAAAAGGGGCTTTTCCTGCTCCTCTTCCTCACTCGGAACATCGGCGATCTCCTCGGTCATGGGCTTCAACCTTACGTTGCGGTGCAGGTCGGCACCGGTTCCTGCCGGAACGATGTGCCCCATGATGACGTTTTCCTTAAAGCCACGAAGAGTGTCCACTTTGCCAAGCGTAGCGGCATCTGTCAGCACACGAGTGGTATCCTGAAAAGAGGCGGCACTCAGGAAACTCTCTGTCTCCAGTGATGCCTTGGTGATACCAAGCAACACGGGCTGACCCTCAGCGGGTTGGCCTCCCATTTTTTCGATCTTCTCGTTTTCCTCCTCGAAGGTAAGTTTCTCAACTTGCTCCCCCCAAAGGAAGGTGGTGTCTCCCGCTTCGGTGATGCGGATTTTACGCATCATCTGCCGTGAGATGGTCTCAATGTGCTTGTCGTTGATTGTCACGCCTTGTAGTCGGTATACCTCCTGCACTTCGTTCACCAAATGATCCTGCAGTGCTTGCGGGCCGCAAACCTCAAGAATCTCGTGTGGATTGACAGGGCCCTCGGTCAACTGCTGGCCTTTCTTCAGCAAGTCCCCCTTGAATACGATGACATGTTTACCGATCGGGATCAGATGCTCCTCCTCCTCGCCGGACTCCACGTCGCGAATGATAATCGAGCGTTTGCCTCGAACCGTCGAACCAAAGTCCACAACACCATCGATCTTGGAAATCTCCGAGCCGTCCTTCGGTATCCGAGCCTCAAATAACTCTGCAACACGCGGCAGACCACCAGTGATATCCTTGGTCTTGGCCGCCTGTCGGGGCGTCTTGGCGATCAGGCTTCCGGCGACAATGGCGTCTCCCTCTTCAACGACAATGTGAGCCCCGGAGGGAATCGGATAATTGGCGATGGCCTCACCCTTCGCGTTCTCGACGATCACCTGGGGATGCAAATCCTCCTTGTAATCGATGACAACTAGAGATTTTTGGCCGGTGGCCTCATCGTCCTCACGCTTCATCGTCACTCCGTCGATGATGTCGTGAAACTTAATCTTACCCGGTTTCTCGGTGATAATTGGAACGTTGTAGGGATCCCACTGGACAAACACCTGTCCCTTCTTGACCTTGCCACCATCGGGAATAGCGATTACTGAACCGATGATCACGGTATACGTCTCCAGTTCACGGCCGTCTTTCTCATCCAAAACATGAACGATTCCGTTCTTGTTGAGGACAATACTGTTTCCGTCCTCCAACTTCACACTCCTAATATCCTGAAACTTCAGGACGCCCTCGTTGCGTGCCTCGATTTGGGGCTGCTTAAAAACTGCCGAGGCGGTTCCGCCGATATGGAAGGTACGCATCGTCAACTGAGTGCCGGGCTCACCGATGGACTGGGCGGCAATGATGCCCACGGCCTCGCCCATTTCAGCCATTACTCCGCTGGCAAGGTTGATGCCGTAGCATTTCTGGCAAACACCGCGCTTGGCTTCACAGGTCAACACAGAGCGGAGTTTGACCCGTTCGACGCCTGCATCGTCAATTGTGCCGGCGTGTGCCTCGTCAATAACTTGACCGGCCTCGCAAAGATATTCGTCCGGGTTCACCGGATTGATGATATCCTCAGCGGCTACCCGGCCAACCAAGCGATCCTTGAGTTGGACGACCTCGTCCTCGCCCTCATAGATAGCCAAGCGCCAGATACCGTTGGTGGTTCCGCAGTCCAACTCCCTGATGACAATATCCTGGGACACATCCACCAGTTTCCGGGTCAGGTATCCGGAGTCGGCAGTCTTGAGCGCGGTGTCGGCCAAGCCCTTTCTCGCGCCGTGCGTCGAGATGAAGTAGTCCAACACGGTCAACCCCTCACGGAAATTGGCCAAGATTGGTTTTTCAATAATATCCCCAGACGGCTTGGCCATAAGGCCACGCAAACCGGACAATTGGCGAACCTGTTGACGGTTGCCGCGTGCACCTGAGTCAACCATCAACCAAATCGGATTGAACTGATCGCTGCCATTGTTGTCATCCAGCACCTCCAGCATCACATCCGCAATCTGGTCGGTGCAATGGGTCCAGATGTCGATGATCTTGTTGTAGCGCTCGCCGGGTGTGATGACACCCCGACGGTATTGCTTGTCCACATCGACAATTTGCTTCTCGGCTTTCGCTATCTCCCTGACTTTTTCCTTGGGAATGATCATGTCGTGCATCCCCATGGAAAGGCCGGACTTGGTTGCCGCCGTAAAGCCAAGCTGCTTAAGATCATCAAGCACGCGAACTGTTTCTTCCTGACCGCAATGCCGATAGCAGTTCCAAATGATGTCCCCAAGGGCACCTTTGTTCACGATTATATTTGGAAACCCAATCTTGTCCGGCCAAATTTCGCTGAAAATTACCCGGCCAACAGTGGTCTCAATGATCTTCTTTTCTTTCTCCCCGTATGTGGATTCCTTGCCAAGGTCGGGGTTGGCCATTCGGATCACATCGTGAATCTTCATCTCACCATCGTCATACGCGAACACAACCTCCCGCTTGTTTCCAAACAAGCGCACCGTTTTTTGTTTTTTGCGAACCACATCGCGCGGCTTGGCTGTGTAGTAATAACAGCCTAAGGCGATATCCTGGGACGGAGTAATGATCGGCTTTCCGCTTGAAGGCGAAAAGATGTTGTTGGTCGCCATCATCAGGTAGCGCGCCTCCAACTGGGCCTCGACTGACAGTGGCACGTGCACCGCCATTTGGTCGCCATCAAAGTCCGCGTTGTAGGCGCTACAGGTCAGCGGATGAAGGCGAATGGCCTCGCCCTCGATCAATGTTGGCTCGAACGCCTGAATTGAAAGACGGTGAAGGGTCGGCGCGCGGTTCAACAAGATCGGGTGCTCCCTGGTCACCTCCTCGAGCACATCCCAAACCTCGGGAGTCTGGCGTTCGATCAATTTCTTGGCGGAACGAACGGTGTGCACGTAGCCCAGATCCTTGAGCCGCCGGATGATAAATGGCTCGAACAATACCAGCGCCATTTTCTTGGGGAGACCACACTGGTGAAGTTTCAGTTCCGGGCCAACAACGATCACCGAACGGCCGGAGTAGTCCACACGCTTGCCGAGCAGATTTTGGCGGAAACGCCCGCTCTTACCCTTCAGCATGTCGCTCAACGACTTGAGCGCACGGTTGCCGGCACCCGTCACGGGGCGACCATGACGACCGTTGTCATACAGCGCATCGACCGCTTCCTGCAACATGCGTTTCTCGTTCCGGATGATGACCTCCGGGGTCTTGAGCGCCAAAAGGTTCTTCAACCTGTTGTTGCGGTTGATGACGCGGCGGTAGAGATCGTTCAGGTCGGACGTGGCAAAACGGCCACCCTCAAGCGGAACCAAGGGGCGCAGATCCGGCGGAATCACCGGCAGTACCGTCAGCACCATCCACTCGGGCCGACTCTTGGACTTGAGGAAGCCCTGATAAATCTTGATGCGCTTGGCCAGTTTCTTTCGAATCTGCTTGCTGCGCGTCTGGGTCATACCGAACTGCAGGCGTTCAATACTCTCATCGAGGTCGATGGCGACCATGGCGTCGTGAACCCCCTCGGCACCGATCTTGGCCACAAACGCTTCCGGCCCGTAGGTTTCCTTGGCATCGCGATACTCCGTTTCCGTAAGGAGTTGGTTTTTTTCCAGCGGCGTTTCGCCGGGATCGACCACGAGATAATCCTCGTAGTAAATAACTCGCTCAAGATTGCGGGCGGTGACATCCATCACCAACCCGATACGGGAGGGCATGCACTTGAAAAACCAGATATGGGTCACCGGCACCGACAACTCGATGTGGCCCATGCGCTCGCGTCGGACGCGCGCCTGGGTCACTTCCACACCGCAACGGTCGCAAACCACGCCGCGATGCTTGATCCGCTTGTACTTACCGCAGGAACATTCCCAGTCCTTGACCGGGCCAAAAATACGCTCGCAAAAAAGCCCACCCTTCTCTGGCTTGAATGTTCGGTAGTTGATGGTCTCAGGGTTCTTGACTTCACCCTTGGACCACGACCGGATGGAGTCCGGGGAAGCCACGGCGATGGCGACATGATCCACATGGTTGACCTTGTCGAGCCCTAGCAACTCTCGTGAGGATTCTGCTGTATCAATCATCTTTAAATTCCAGTGTTTAAGTTGTCAGATTTACTCTTCAAGCAACAGGCGTGGGCGGGCACTTTCCACCTTGGCCTGAACCACAGGATTGGTGTAACCCACGGTTACATTCAGGCCAAGTGACTGCATTTCCTTGACCAATACGTTGAACGATTCCGGGACACCGGCCTCCAGCGCGTGGTCGCCCTTGACCAAGCTCTCATAAATCCGGGTGCGCCCCTGAACGTCGTCGGATTTCACGGTGAGCAGCTCCTGCAACATGTAGGCGGCGCCGTAAGCCTCCAAGGCCCAAACCTCCATCTCACCGAAACGCTGACCGCCGTACTGCGCCTTGCCCCCAAGCGGCTGCTGGGTAACGAGTGAGTACGGACCTACCGCGCGGGCATGTATTTTGTCCGCCACCAAATGACCCAGCTTAAGCATGTAAGTGTACCCAACAACCGTATCCTGATCGAGAGGTTCCCCTGTCTGACCATCAAAAAGGCGTGTTTTACCGTTGGATGGAAGCCCAGCTTCCTCAAGGTATTCCTTGATCCGACCCTCCTTGATACCGTCAAAAACCGGTGTGGCGATCTTGATCCCGAGTTTCTCCGCCGCCCAGCCAAGGTGGCATTCGAACACCTGCCCGACATTCATTCGGGAAGGCACACCCAGTGGGTTGAGGATGAAGTCCACCGGCGTTCCATCCGCGAGATGAGGCATATCCTCCTCGGGGATGATCTTGGCGACAACACCCTTGTTGCCGTGGCGACCCGCCATCTTGTCGCCCACTGAGAGCTTGCGCTTGGAGGCGATGAAAACCCGAACCGACTTGATCACACCCGAGTCGATCTCATCACCGGCGGCTACGCGAGATGCCTGCGCCTTGTGCTTATCCTTTAGGTCATCAAACTTCTTGGTGAAGCCACTGATAATTTCCAGGATCTTGTTCTTGATCGGGGACGGGTCAATGGAGATACAGCCATAGACTTGCGAAAGTTTGCGAAGCAGTGTCTTCGTAATTTTCCGGTTGGCGGGGATGATGACATCGCCCGTCTCCGTGTTTGTGACATCCAGTGGGATTTTCTCGCCCAGAAGGATGTTGCTCAGATTCTCGGTTAAATGCTCGTGGAGGCTATTAAGTTCCTTCTTGAAATCATCCTCCAACTGCTTGCCCTGTTTCTTGGCTTCGCTCGCGGCAGCCTTGAGTCCCTTGTCGCCCTCTTTTTTGGAGGATATTTTCACACCCATCACCTTGCCGCGTACTCCCGATGGCACTTTCAGCGAGGAGTCTTTCACGTCGGCCGCCTTCTCTCCGAAGATGGCCCTCAGCAGGCGCTCTTCCGGAGCCAACTCGGTCTCGCTCTTGGGTGTTATTTTGCCGACCAGAATATCTCCCGGACCGACCTCGGCACCGACCCGGATAACGCCGTCCATGTCGAGGTTGCTTAGGGCCTCCTCGCCAAGGTTGGGGATGTCCCGGGTAACTTCCTCCGGGCCAAGCTTGGTGTCGCGGGCGGTCACATCGTACTCGCCGATATGGATTGACGTAAAAACGTCATCCTTGACGATCCGCTCACTGATACAGATCGCATCCTCAAAGTTGTAACCGTTCCAAGGCATATAGGCGACCAACACATTCTTTCCGATGGCCAGTTCGCCGCCATTTGTGCAAGGTCCATCCGCTATCGACTCCCCTTTCTTAATCTTGTCCCCAACGGTGACCAGGGGCTTCTGGTTAATACAGGTGCCGGCATTGGACCGGTGATACTTGCGCATGGAATAGACCCAGCAACCCTCATCGGGGCGATGCTTAGTCTTGCGCCGGTTCTCGGGCATTTTGCCCGTCTTGGTGATCACAATTTCGTCCGCGGTCACAGATGCCACCACCCCGTCCGACTCAGACAAGACCAGCGCGTGGGAATCCCTCGCCACCTTGGTTTCCATACCCGTTGCAACGAACGGCGACTCGGTGATCAGCAACGGCACTGCTTGGCGCTGCATGTTCGACCCCATCAGGGCCCGGTTCGCGTCGTCATGCTCGAGGAACGGAATCAAACTGGCCGCCACGGACACCAACTGCTTGGGCGACACGTCCATGTAATCTACCTTGTCCGGCAACATGTCGACAAAGTCCGCCCGGAACCTGCAAGCCACCTGCTCGGTTGTAAAGTTACCGCTTTCGTCGACGGGCTGGTTGGCTTGGGCAATAAAATATTTCTCCTCGAGATCGCCGGTCAGGTAGTCAACCTTGTTTGTCACCCTGCCTTTAATCACTTTCCGGTAGGGGCTCTCGATAAAGCCAAAGTCGTTCACACGGGCAAAGGTGGCCAAGCTGGCGATCAAACCAATATTGGGCCCTTCAGGGGTCTCCACCGGACAAATGCGGCCATAATGGGAGGGATGAACATCCCTGACCTCGAACCCGGCGCGTTCTCGGGACAGACCTCCCGGGCCAAGCGCAGACAGGCGGCGCTTGTGGGTCAATTCCGCCAGCGGGTTGATTTGATCCATAAACTGCGACAACTGGCTTCGGCCGAAAAAGTCACGCACAACCGCCGACAGGGCCTTGGGGTTGATCAGCTTGGCCGGCGTCATGGTGTCCAACTCCTGATCGAAGAGCGTCATCCGCTCCTTAACCAAGCGCTCGGTGCGGGCCAGGCCAACACGGCACTGGTTGGCCAAGAGCTCGCCCACGGTGCGGACGCGGCGACTGCCCAAATGATCGATATCATCGATGGTGCCATCCCCCAGCTTGAGGCGGAGCAGATACTTGGTTGCCTCAACCAAGTCCTCCTTCATCAACGTGCGGGAGCCGTCGTCCCCCTTGAGACTAAGTTTCTGGTTCATCTTGTAACGGCCCACCCGTCCCAAGTCGTATCGCTTGGGATCGAAGAACAATCGCTTGACCAGTGCGCGTGCGTTGGCCGGAGTGGGCGGATCGCCCGGGCGTAGACGTTTGTAAATCTCCTTAAGAGCCTCCTCCTCATTATGCGCCGGATCCTTGGCCATGCAGCGTATAATCAAGCCGTCGTCACTGGACACGTCTACGATCTGGATTTTCTTGACGCCCAACTCGCTCACCCGCTTGATCACTGCCTTGGACAAGGGCTCGAAAGCACGAGCCACGACGATCCCCTTCGAAGGCTCCACCAAGTCGCTTATCAGAACCTTGTTCTCAAGGTCATCCATGCCCGCCGCCTTCTTGGTAGTAACCTCCACGACCTTGTAAAAAGTGTTCAGCAGTGAAGCGTCGCTGCTGGTATCGGCTCCTTCCAGGAAATTTATGGCCCGGAGGAAGGTGGTGATCAGAAACTTGCGGCGGCGCTTTTTCCGGTCGAGATAGACATACAACATGTCGTTGGTGTCGAACTGGGCCTCGAACCAAGAACCCCTATCCGGGATAACCCGGAACGAATGAAGCATCTTGCCGTTCGGATGCCGAGTGGCCTCGAAAGCAACACCCGGCGAACGGTGCAACTGGCTGACGATCACCCGCTCGGCGCCGTTGATGACGAAGCTGCCCTGCGGAGTGATGAGCGGCACCTCGCCCATAAACACTTTCTCTTCCTTGGTGCCCTTTTGATCCTTTAAGCGGAAGAACACGTGCAGCGGTGCGCCATAGGTCTGTCCCTCGTCGATGCACTTGAGCCAGTCCATCTTCGGCGCGCCAATCTCATAATGGTTGTACTTGAGCTCGACCTTTTCATCGTAGCTCGTCACCGGAAAAATTTCATCGAACACCGCCTCCAAGCCCACGCTTTCACGCTTTTCTGGGCTGATTTCCGCCTGGAGAAATTCGTGGTACGAGTCCACCTGTATTTCAATCAGGTTGGGTGGAGTTATGATTTCCTTGATATTGCCGAAGTTGATGCGGCTGTTCACTTTATTGGGCATCGATTATGTCGAGGTTTTGTCGGATCCGGCCGGTCACCGGGAGATTCATGGGCACACCAATTCGGGTAACACGCCCCCCCCACTCTTTTGGGAAACGTCTCCACCCTTTACATACTTTGGGTTTCTAAAACTATTTAAATAAATAATTATTCTTATACGAAAAGGCATCGACTCGGGGGCGTTGCCGCCCCCGGGCCTAAATGCTGTTACTTGAGTTCGACGGATGCGCCGGCTTCCTCAAGTTTTGCCTTGGCCGCTTCGGCCTCATCCTTGGACACTCCTTCCAAGATAGGTGTTGGGGCGCCTTCAACCAAGCCCTTCGCCTCAGCCAAGCCCAAACCGGTCTTGACCACACGAACTGCCTTGATGACTGCAATTTTCTTGCCGCCGTCACTTATCAGTACGACATCAAATTCAGTCTGTTCCTCAGCCGGACCGGCATCTGCGCTGTCCCCTCCGCCTGCAGCAGCAACCGCAACCGGGGCAGCAGCACTGACACCCCATTTCTCTTCCAGTTCCTTGACCAGTTCAGCGGCCTGAAGGACCGTCAAACCGCTCAACTCTTCCACTATTTTTTCTATGTTTGCCATTTTTTCTAATTTCTTCGCCCCCGGAGCCCCGGGGATTTAAGCACGCAGACCGCGCACCGACGATTTACACTTCTATTTCTTCCCCGGCTTTTACCCGTGGAAAAATTCTAAATTCAATCAGCTCACCCTTCTTCGCTAAACTTGGCCCGGACAATCCTTGCCAAGCTCGCGCTTGGCTCAACCAGGGTGCGCACCAGTTGCGCGGCTGGTGCCTGCAACGTGCCCAGCAACTTGGCCCGCATCCCGTCCAGCGACGGCAGATCGGCCAGCATCTTGATCTGATCGGCGTCAAGGCGATCGTTCTCAAGGAAACCAAAATGCCACTCGGGCTTGTCAAATTCAGCCGTGAAATTCTTCAGGATTTTCGCTGCACCAGTGAGCTCTCCCTCGCCGGTGACTGCTGCCAGTTGGCCCTTCAACTCTTGGCCAAGATCTTCAATCCCAGCTTCATTGGCTGCTGCCTTGAAGATAGAGTTCTTGAAAACATGCACCTCAGCTCTGGCGTCAGCCAATCGATTGCGCAGCTCTTCGAACTGGGCCACCTTTAACCCCTCGTAGTTTACCACAATGAAGTATGGACTGGCGTTCAGTCGCTCAACGTACTCTCTTGTAATCAGCTTTTTTTCTTCTCGCATGACTTATTCTTTCACTTTCGGTTTAAGCTGCCTTCAATATGTCACGAACATCCAGTGGGATCCCCGGACTCATGGTTGAAGAGAGCACACAGTGTTCGATGTACCGACCCTTTGTCGCTGATGGCTTGGCCTTGATGATGGCATCAATGATGGTCAAAGTGTTTTGAACAATCTGTTCCGGCTTAAAGGAAGTCTTTCCGGCAAGAACCTGAATGTTGGACCCCTTGTCGAGCTTGTACTCCACCCGGCCAGCCTTGACTTCCTGGACAGCCTTGCCGGTGTCATCCGTCACAGTGCCTAGCTTGGGATTGGGCATCAGTCCGCGAGGGCCGAGGACTCGGCCCAATTTGCGTACCTCGCCCATGGCTTCCGGTGTGGCGATGGCCACGTCAAAACCGGTCCAGCCGCTGGTCACCTTCTCAATGAACTCATCAAAACCGACGAACTCCGCCCCAGCTGCCTTGGCGGCCGCTATCGCCTCAGCCTCCTTGGTGAAAACCAGAACCTTGACCTCCTTGCCGCTGCCGTTTGGCAACCGGACTGTGCCGCGGATCATCTGGTCCGTCTTACGCGGGTCAATACTCATCTTGAAGGCGAGTTCGATCGATTCGTCAAACTTGGCCTTGGGGAACTTGCCGACCAAGTCGGCCGCCTCGGCAACGGAGTAGCGCTTGCCAGGCTCCACCAGTTCCAGTGCTTTCTTATATCGCTTGCTTTGTTTTTTAGGCATCGTTTTTGGCGCGGTGCAAACGGGCCACAAGGCCCTCCCGCTGTTGGGATTAATTCTCGATTTCAAGCCCCATTGAACGGGCGGTACCAGCTATCATGCGGGCGGCCATTTCTGGGTCACGGGCGTTCAAATCTTCTTTTTTGGCTTCAACGATCTCGAGTAGTTGAGCCTTGGTCACTTTGCCGACCTTTGTCTTGTTCGGCTCACCCGAGCCCGAGGCGATCCCAGCAGCCTTTTTCAACAACACCGCCGCCGGTGGCGACTTTGTGACGAAGCTGAAGGACTTGTCCTTATAAACCGTGATCACCACAGGGATGATGAGGCCCGCCTGGTCCTTGGTCACCGCGTTGTACTGCTTGCAGAACTCCATGATGTTCACGCCCTGCTGGCCAAGCGCGGGGCCAACCGGCGGAGCGGGGTTCGCCTGGCCCGCTGGTATCTGGAGCTTAATGTAGCCTGAAATTTTCTTTGCCATCGTTTTTGTTCCTAAAATTTATCGCTTGGCCAAGCGCCATGCTCAGCCCTTGTCTACTTCCCAATACTCCACATCCACCGGGGTGTCTCGGCCGAAAATATTGACAGTCACCTTGAGTCGTCCCTTGTCCGGGTCGATCTCCTCTACCATGCCGTTGTTCCCCTCAAAGGCACCGTGATTGATCTTCACGGTTTCTCCCACTTCAAACTCCACCTTGGGTCGTTCCAAGTCCTCTGAATCCGACATCCGCGTTTGGATATCCTCGATCTCGGCATCCGGAGTCGGTTCAGGTCGATCCCCCCCGACAAACCCAATCGCTCCAGGCGTGTCCTTGATGAAGTTCAACTGCTCAAAGATGGTTTTGCGGTCCTCATCTCGGAGTTGCATGTGGATGAACACGTACCCCGGGAAAAGTTTTTTTGTGGACACTTTCTTTTCACCGCCGCGCACGTCCACTACCTTCTCCTTGGCCACAAACACATCCTTAATGTGCTCGCCCATCTCCTCCACATCAATACGCTTATTGATACTGTCGAGCACTTTCTGCTCCTGCCCCGATAGGGTATGAATGATGAACCACTCGTGTGCCATAACCAATCAACTTAACCCTTGAACCCGCCACCAATCTGTTTCAACAGGATTTCCTGAATCAGGTAGCCTCCCAAAATCAAATCAGCCAAAAAAGTGAACAACCCTAGCATCCCCACCGCTGCGAGCACCATCCATGTGGAGCCACGAAGCTCATCGCGGCTCGGCCAGGAGCACTTCAGCAATTCCTCCCGGGTTTGAAGAAAGAACACCCGTATGCGATCAAGCCAACCGGCTTTTTTGGCTATAGCTAAGGCTGCCAGAAGTATTACTCCCCCGATGATCCAGCTTACAGGCAGTGGACTGCTCACCGCCAGGCCGGGAACGGGCTGCCCCACGGTCGCGGTTGTTTGAAGTGCATCTAAATTACTGTTCGTTTGGTTCATATTGCGAACTTTCTTTCTTTGTCAGCTCTCCCGGAACTTGGCGGAGGGGGAGGGATTCGAACCCCCGGAAGCTTTCGCTTCAACGGTTTTCAAGACCGCCGCATTCGACCACTCTGCCACCCCTCCGGTTTGGGGTTGTTTCAACTATTGGCAGGGCGGGAGGGATTCGAACCCCCAACAGACGGTTTTGGAGACCGTTGCTCTACCAATTGAACTACCGCCCTACTCAGGGTTTGTATCCTTCCCGCGCACGACTCCATATCGCCCGCGTAAAAACAAATTACTCGACGACCTGGGCCACACGCCCCGAGCCGATTGTACGGCCACCCTCGCGAATAGCGAAAGTAAGCCCCTGCTCCATCGCGACCGGCTTGCCGAGTTCCACAGCCACCGTCACGCGATCTCCAGGCATCACCATCTCGATGTCACCTTCCAAAGTCAAGGAACCGGTCACATCCGTAGTCCTGAAGTAGAACTGCGGGCGGTAATTGGTGAAGAACGGCGTGTGTCTTCCACCTTCCTCCTTGGTCAAGACATAGACCTCGCCTTTAAACTTAGTGTGCGGCTGAATCGTGCCGGGCTTGGCCAAGACCTGGCCGCGCTCCACTTCATCCTTCTTAATACCGCGTAAAAGCACGCCCACATTCTCACCGGCGCGAGCTTCATCCAACAATTTCCGGAACATCTCGAGGTCGGTTGCGACGGTCTTTTTAACATCCCGCAAACCCACAATCTCGACCTCCTCCATCTTCTTAATGATGCCGCGCTCAACACGACCGGTCACCACGGTGCCGCGGCCCTCGATGCTGAATACATCCTCAATGCACATCAGAAACGGCTTGTCCTCTTCACGAACCGGATCGGGAACGCCTTTGTCACAAGCTTCCAGCAACTCGGCAATGGCGTTCACCCACTTCTCCTCGCCGTCTAAAGCACCTTGAGAACTGGCCTGAACGATCGGGGTGTCCTTGTCGAAATCGTATTTCTCAAGCAGATCCTTGATCTCCTCCTCGACGAGCATCAACATTTCCTCGTCGTCAACGAGATCACATTTGTTTAGGCAAACCACAATGGCGGGAACACCCACCTGCTTGGCCAGCAAAACGTGCTCCTTGGTCTGTGGCATCGGGCCCTGTGATGCGTCTACCACGAGAATGGCTCCGTCCATCTGGGCGGCACCCGTGATCATGTTCTTCACATAGTCAGCATGGCCAGGGCAGTCAACGTGAGCATAATGGCGCTTTTCGCTCTCATACTCCACATGCGACACCGCGATGGTCACCGTCTTGGATTCATCACGAACAGTACCACCCTTGGTGATATCCGCATAGGAGATGGGGGTCGCCATCCCCTTTTTTGACTGCACATCCACGATAGCTGCCGTGAGGGTCGATTTGCCATGGTCAACATGACCAATGGTACCGATATTTACATGTGGTTTTCCGCGTTGGAACTCTTCTTTTGCCATTCGATTATTTCTTGTTGGTTAGTTCGTTATACTTACTTATAAACAAATTCTTAGTGGAGCCCATGACCAGGTTTGAACTGGTGACCTCATCCTTACCAAGGATGTGCTCTACCAACTGAGCTACATGGGCATCGAGCGACGTGGCCGCCTGCCTTTCAAGCCCGCCTGTAAAATCAAAAAGCCATTTACTTCAATGTTCCCGTCCTAAGTAACTGGAATCAAACAACTTAGCGATTGGTTTGCGCCCCAAAAGGGAAGGGAATTTAGTTGCCCTTCTAGCCCTAGTCAACGATTTTTTTGTTTTTGCTCAAAAAAACACTTAAGCGGGGCTTTTTATGTTCACCCAAGCGTGAACATGCGGGTCGCCCCGGAAAAACCACAGGCAGTTCGGCCCCTCTATCTGCCAAACATCCCATATTTTGTCGTTTCCGACGTCGTGATTCTTATAAAATGCCAAGTGCAAGTGGTCAATACCGCCTGCTTCAACCATCTTCAACGCCTCTTTGGCGTCTTTTTCCCGGAACATCGCCAGCAAATCAGCCATCGTTTTGCGCACTTGGCCCTTTTGATCGCTGCTTAATTCCGACACTGGGATTCCCGGCAAACCATGCTTTTTGCCGCTCAACGCCACCGTCTTGGTTCCCTGCTCACCCCGGCTTTTGCCCAAGAGGGCCATTTTCCGCTGCTTGCCGTCCATCATCGCAAACACTTTGTTGGCCTGCTTAGCCTGATACCAATAGACGTTGCCGGGATGTTCCGGCGCTTCGTTGAAGGCCCGCGCGGCGTGACCGTAAAAGATCGGCCCGCCAAATGCCTCTCCCTCCACAGAGTCACCATCGCAGCGCCGGGTGCAGTGCCGGCCGGTCAGCACAAACTCGAACTTGCCGGTGTTCGGCTGGCCAAACAAAGCCACCGACGTGCTCTCGAACCCTTCATCTTCGGAATCATGCCGCACTTGGCCAAGCACGGTCTCGGCATATTGCTCGCTGTGCAATTTCAAGAAAATCTCCTTCACCAGCGCCTGCTGTTCACCGGTGAAAATCTCGCCGATGCTCTTTTTAGTGATGTGCCAGTTGTTGTCGACTTTTTCGCGCAACGAGTGCTCGAACGGAAAGGCCACCACTTTCTTTTGGTTGTCGTTGAGACTGCCGAACAGTTGGGCCACCAGTGTCTCGGTGTCAGCCTTCTTTTTCGCCGCCTGGCCAAGCGGCGCCGCGGCCAGGGCGGCGCTGCCAAGTGCAGCGCTCTTCACAAAACGCCGCCGATCCATCGTCGGCAGACATTCCAGACATTCGTTGAGTATTTCGATTTTCATGGCTTTTATATACGGTGACTTTTCGTGCGCCGAAAATTCGCACATCCCTTGGGCAAGTCAACCCGGAATTGTAACGCTTGGCCAAACGGACATTTTCCTGTGCGACGATGGCTCGTGGTGGCACAATCCCCCTCACCCGTTTCTTCATTGGCACGGATCAATCAACAATCGCATGGACAAAGTACGCATCGGCATCGTCGGCTTGGGAAATATCGGGCAGATTCACGTCAACAACCTGCTCGAGGGCAAAGTGGAACGCGGCGTCTTGACGGCGGTAGCGGATGCCTTCCCCGACAAACTGCCCGAGTACGCGGCCAAGGGACTGAAGACATTTGACAGCGGCGAGGCCTTGATCGCCTCCGGCGAAATCGATGCGCTAATGATTGCCACGCCGCATTTCCAGCATACCACACTCGGCATCGCCGCCCTCGAAGCCGGCCTGCATGTGATGGTGGAAAAACCGATCTCCGCGCACAAGGCCGACGCCGAGCGCCTCGTCGCCGCCGCCGAGGCACAGCCGGAACTGACGTTCTCCGGCATGTTCCAAATGCGCGTCGAGCCGCGCTACCAAAAGATTCGCGAACTGGTACAGGGCGGCGAACTGGGCGAACTGATTCGCGTGATTTGGATCATGACCGACTGGTTCCGGGCCGAGGCGTATTATCAAAGCAGCGACTGGCGCGCCACATGGAAGGGCGAGGGCGGCGGCGTGCTGCTCAACCAATGCCTCCACCAACTCGACGCACTGCAATGGATCGTCGGCATGCCGTCCCGGGTGCAGAGCCATATTGGCATCGGCAAACATCACGACATTGAGGTAGAGGACGACGTGACCTGCTACCTTGAATACGCCAACGGCGCAAGCGGCGCGTTCATCACCTCCACCGGCGAGACACCGGGCAGCAACCGGTTTGAAATCGCCGGCACCAAGGGGCGCGCCTTGCTGGAGAACGATAAGTTAATCGTAACGCGCAACGCCGTGCCGTCCGACGAATGGAGTCGCACCTCGAAGATCGGCTTCCAGCAACCGGAGACGACCGTGGAGGAAATCCCCATCCCGGGCGCAGAAGATACCCACGCAAAACTCGTCGCCAATTTCGTCAACGCCATCCTCGACGACGAGCCGCTGATCGCCCCCGGCGCGAGCGGTATCGGCTCCGTGGAGTTGGCCAACGTGATGGTGTACTCCGGACTGCTTGGCCAAGCGATCGACCTCCCGATGGATGGCGCCGCATGGGAGGCCAAGCTAAACGAACTCATCGCCAAATCAACGCACGAGAAAAAAACCGTCGAGGTCAGCAACAAAGATTTCACCGCAAGCTTCCGTAAATAATTTTGGGGTGTGCACGCGCCTCGCGTGCAGTTTTTGCCTCCTCGCCAAAAACAAAAAAAGAAATAACACAACATGGAACTAATGGGAATCGCAGACGAAGCATCGCCCTCAATCGACGGCCAAATCCGAGCCACGCAGGAACTCGGGTGGAAATCGATCGAGGCCCGCTTCGTCGAGGTGGACGGATTTGACAAAGGCAGCATCCACGACATCCCGGACGCGGCGTTCGAGATCGTTGCCGCCAAGCTCGAGGAAGCCGGCATCGGCATCTACGCTTTCGGCTCAACCATTTGCAACTGGGCCAAGACGATCGACACACCATGGGACGTGACCGTCGCCGAGATCGACCGCTCCATCCCGCGCATGCAGCGACTCGGCACCAAGTACGTTCGCATCATGAGCTTCAAGCCGGCCGACAACGCGGATAAAACGCCCGAGCTCGTCTTCGAGCGACTCCGCGAAGTCACCACGCGCTTCCTCGACGAGGGACTGCAGCCGGTTCACGAAAACTGCATGAACCACGGCGGCATGAGCTGGCAGCACGGCGTCGAGTTGCTCGAGAAAGTCCCCGGCCTCAAGTGGGTGTTCGACACCGCCAACCCCATCTTCAACGCCGACCGCTCCAAGCCGCAGCCGTGGCCCAAGCAGGACCCGTGGGAGTACTGGCAAAACGTCCGGGAACACACCGCGCACATCCACGTCAAGGATTGCACCTGGGTGGACGAGAAAAACGACGCCGACTATAACTTCCCCGGCGAAGGACAGGGCCGCGTCCGGGACATTTTGCGCGACGCCTTGGCCAACGGCTACGACGCCGGCATCTCCATCGAGCCGCACATGGCCGTCGTCTTCCACGACGCCGACAGCGAGGCCAACGAGGACGACATGTTCAACAACTACGTCGAGTACGGCCGCCGCCTCGAGTCCCTCATCGCCGAAATACAGCCCTAATAAAAAGCCAAGCGCTTGGCCAAGCTCCTCCGGCGGCCGCGACAACGTCATGGAGTGCGGTTCTCTACACCGCTTTGGAGTACTCCCGAAAGAGGCAGGGACGGCCGCACTCCAAAATTCCACCCCTGCCCCTCTACGTCTCCGTGTCCTCTGCGTTTACCACCGATCCAAGCCCTCGCCCAAGCGTTCTTCAGAAAGCTTGCCCCGCCTGTTAAACCTACCTACGTTTGCCCGCCGACAAACCACATGGCAGAGGAAGTATTCATCAACTACGGCTCGGCCGATCGGGAGCGCATTCAGCGCGTCGAGTATTTTGAAGGCAACGAGGACGAATCCATCGGAGGCGTCCTGCGTGCCCTCAAACGCTTGGGCATCTCAAACAACGGCGATTCCAAAAACCAAGCGCGTAACCAAGTGTCGGCCTCGAAGCCACAAGGCAAAGCCAAGTCGCCCACATTGGCCTTGGCCTCCATCGCCACCGTCGCCCTGCGCGCCCTCGTTTTCACTTTGAAACCAAGCGCCCCGACCAACCAGTCAGCAACCGCCACCCAATCCGAAACCAAGCCGCTCGAAAAAAACGGATTGTCATTTTGTCGTTTAAAAACATCGGCACACCGGGCGAGAACGATCATATCGTCGATGATTTCTATATCATAAAAGATCCACAAAAATAATTTCATGAAACACACGATGACTCGTTTTGTTTGTTTGGCAGCAGTTGCGGTGGCTATCGCAGGGTTGCGGGCGGAGAAGTTCTCAGCTGGTGGTATTTCGTTCGAGGAACCCAAAAGTTGGCAGACGCAAAAGCCGTCGTCGTCGATGCGCAAGGCGCAGTTCGCCATCAAGGGCAAGGATGGCAAATCAGCTGAGGTGGTTTTCTTCCACTTTGGTCCCGGTGGAGCCGGTGGAGTAACCGCAAACGTGAAGCGTTGGCTTGGGCAATTTAAGGAACCGGCCGATCAACTCAACGCCCAGACAGTGATTGAAACAATTAACGGAACCAAGGTGACCTATGTCACTGCCGTGGGTACATTCATGAAAGGTCCACCGTTTGGCGGCAACAAAGTTCCAGTGCCAAACAGTGGCTTGCTAGGTGCAATCGTCGAGGGAAAACAGGGTGCCGTCTTTATCAAAGCCACCGGCCCCAAGGCCATCGTCAAATCCACTGAAAAGAACTTGAAGGCGATGGTCTCAAAGGCGCTGAAGAAGTAGCGTGCCTCTGAGGCATCAGCCGCTGCCTTGACACTTGGCCAAGCGTTAGGCCAAGAGACCTTTGACGACGTCACCGTGGACGTCGGTGAGGCGGTAGTGGCGGCCCTGAAACTTGAAAGTCAGTTTCTCGTGATCGACTCCGAGACAGTGTAGCATCGTCGCGTG
>CALJHX010000046.1 GCA_937770485.1 uncultured Verrucomicrobiae bacterium
CTTCCTCGCTCTTAGCGAGGATGTCCTTGTGCAGGGATTCCCCGTGTGAATCCATCGTGACCACGGCGGGGAAGTCCTTCACCTCGAATTCCCAGATCGCCTCCGGTGAGCCGAACTCCTCGAGCATGTAAACATTGCGCACCTTGATGATGCACTCGGCCAAAACCTGCGCCGCACCGCCGATGGCGTGCAGATACACCGCTCCGTGTTCCTTGCAGGCGGCGAGCGTCTTGTCGGCCATGCCGCCCTTGCCGATCACTCCCCGAATGCCGAACTGCTTCATGATGTCGCCTTGGTACGGCTCCTCGCGGATGGATGTCGTCGGCCCGGCGGCGGTCACCTTCCACTCACCGTTGTCGTCCGGCAACACCACCGGCCCGCAGTGATACAGAATGCCGCCGTCGAGATTCACGCCGTCCGGCAACTCGCCGCCATCGTGCAGATACTTGTGCACCGCATCGCGCCCGGTGAACACCGTGCCGGAGATCAAAACCTGATCGCCAACCTTCAATTCGCGAATCGCCTCCTCTGAAATCGGGCTGGAAAGATTGTGACTCATTATGTGTTCCCCTCAATAAAGCCAGCCGGTGATTTCACCGTCGTTGGCCAGCGTCGCGCCGTGGCGCCGGAAGGCCCAGCACATGTAGCTGACACTCACGAAATACGATGCCGGCACGCGGTTGGCTGCGCCGATCTTCACGCCTAGTAGCGTCGTTTTTCCGCCGAACCCCATCGGCCCGATGCCCAACTCGTTGGCCGTCTTAAGGATGTCTTGCTCGAGTTCGTCCAGCTTCGGATCGGTATTTCGATCATCGAGCCTACGGAGAAATTCACGCTTGGAAAACTCATAACCGGACGCCCTGTCGCCACCGATACACACGCCGAGAACGCCCGGGCCGCAGCCCTTACCCTGAGCCTGATGCACCGCCTCAAGGATCACTTTGCGGCAGCCATCGAGGTCACGGTCGGCCGCTAGTTTGGTGTTGGGCAGCGAGAATTGCGCGCCAACGTTCTCACAACCACCGCCCTTGAGCACGAGCCGCACCGAGATGTCGTCCGATGTGTGTTGGTGGAAATGCAGATTTGGCGATCCTGGGCCAAGGTTGGTGCCGTCATTCTTTCCGGTGACTGAGTCCACCGAGTTTTGCCGCAGGTAACCAAGCTTGGTTGCCTCTTTCACCGCTTCGCGAGCCTCCTGCTCGAACTCGACCTGGTTCATTCCAACCGTGCAGTCGATGTAAAACAAAATGCTGCCGGTGTCCTGGCAGATCGGCTGCGACTTGCTCTTTGCCAAGCCGATGTTGCGCTCGATGATCTCCAGCGCCGACTTGGCGATGGTGCCCTCCTTCTCCTGTTCCAGCCCCCGCAGAATCGCTGTCTGCACGTCGTCGGGGATCTCCGCCGAGGTGCGACGGATCAATTCAATTAATGACTCCCTGAGCCTGCTCATTACATGGACAGTATAGGCATTTGAGATACCTGTGTCAATGAACGCTCAACCACCGCGCTTGAATCTCTTGTGCTCGCGCTTGTTATACGCCGCCATGTCTCCCTGCATGTCACCAACTGTGTCATCCATCATTTGAATGAAATTTTCGCAACTGCACGCCACGCTGCCGAGGCTGATCACCGTCTCCCGCTCAGCGAAGTCGTTGGTGACTGCCATCACCTCACCGTACGGCTTCATTAGATGCGCCACCCTCTCAATGATCTGGTCTGCCGTCTGGCCTTTTTTTGAAAAGAGCACCTCGATGCCGCCTTTGGCAGTCTCGTTTTTCGGTGTGTCGGGCGGCGCTCCCCCGCCGTCGAAAACCACCGTGACTGGCGTGCCGGACGAATCCTGATACTGCGTCAGCAACGCCACCAGCGCGTCCCTCGCATGGAACGAGTGGCGTGGCTTGCTCGGTGCCACCTCCTCCCAGTAATGCAGGAGGCTGTATCCATCCACCAAGATTCGAACGATCCCCATGCGCCCAACGCTACGGCTTCGGCCGCGCTTGGCCAAGCGCTTGGTTTAGTGGTAGCGTGCCGCAGGGGGGACGATGCCGATTTACGAATACGAACTGTCCGACGATAAGGGTGACTGCAGACCATGCGGCGGCCCCGGCTTCACGCTACGCCGTCCCGTCTCGGCCAAACCGCTCGAGAAGTGCCCGGCCTGCAAGAGGCCGGTACGAAAAGTCATCTCCAGTTTCAGCACCCCCACCCATCTCAAGCCACTCTCGATCACGGACGCGAAGAAGGCCGGCTTCACCGTTTACAAAAAGCTCGGAAAAGGCGAATACGAGCGCCAGTAACGGCGATTTTTGGGTGATTTAATGAACAAATTGCCCTATCAGGGCGTCTCAAACCCCGATGTCCGCATTTGTGGGTATCCGCATCGGGCTTTCCGTTGTGAATAGATGGCCGTATTCCGGCTAAAGTAGGTTGGTTTGGTTGTTTGGGTTGGCGGGCGTCCCGATAGGGGCGCCCGCATTTTTTTCCAACCAATGCTTTAAACCTCTGCGGCTCGGTTCAGGCGGTCCCGGAGTGCGGCCCATTCATCGCCATCGGGAAGCGGCTGCACCAGAATAGTTTCCGCACCGAGTCGGTCGCAACGGTGTAGTGTGTCGTAAAGTTCCCTCGCGAAGTCTCCGGCAGAGTCAGGCAAGCGGTGCCAACGCTCGCTTGCCCAAGCGGGGGGGGCTGCTGTGCGGGCGATGACGTGGACCATTACGTCCGCTTGGCCGAGCACCACGTCCAAGTTGCCCTCCACTAATATCAGCTTTGCTCTCGGCGAATAGTGCTGCTGAAGCTGGCCGGGGCTTTTCAACGGCTCGGCGGCGGCGGGCGGCTTGGCCGTTGCCACCTGGCCGAGGACGGCTTGCAGTTGGCCAAGCAAGATCATCCCCGGGCGCAGGAGGGTCGGCGTGTCGCCGGTGAGGTCGAGCACGGTGGACTCGATGCCGATGTCGCACGCGCCGCCGTCGAGCACCAACGGGATGCGGCCACCGAGTTGATCGACGACGTGCTCCGCCCGGGTCGGTGACACGCGGTTCGAGCGGTTCGCACTGGGTGCCGCGAGCGGGAAGCCGCACTTGGCCAGCACGGCGCTGAATACCGGATGCGCGGGGCAGCGAACGGCGACGGTCTTGCCACCGGCGGTGACGATGTCCGGGATCGAGTCGGCCTTGGGCAGCACGAGCGACAACGGGCCGGGCCAGAATGCCCCGGCCAGTTGAGCGGCGGCCCTTGGCCAGGCGGCGACGCAGCCCTCGGCCATCTCGACGGAATCGATGTGGACGATGAGCGGGTTGCCGGCGGGTCGGCCCTTGGCCTCGAAGATGCGAGCGACGGCCTCGGGCGAGCGAGCATCGGCGGCCAAGCCGTAAACGGTCTCGGTCGGCAGCGCGACGAGTTGCCCCTGTGCCAGCAGTTCAGCCGCTTGGCCAAGCGCGCCGGGTGCGTCCGCCTCTTGCACTTCCGTGCTGAATGCGTGTTCGCTTGCGTCAGTCACGGCTTGGCCAGGGCGATCAGGTGATCGCGTCCTTTATTGAATCAGCAATGGCGCGATCACCAGTGCGATGACGGTCATGAGTTTCAGCAGGATGTTCAGCGACGGGCCGGAGGTGTCCTTGAGAGGATCGCCCACGGTATCGCCGACGACGCCGGCTTTGTGGGCGTCGCTGCCTTTGGTGTGGTAAACGCCGTCCACCTCCACGCCTTTGCCTTCCTCGAACATTTTCTTGGCGTTATCCCAAGCGCCACCGGCGTTGGCTTGGAACAGTGCGAGCAACACGCCGCTCACGGTCACGCCCGCGAGCAGGCCACCGAGAGCTTTCGCGGCCTCTTGGCCATCTCCGTCCATGGCCCATTTGAAACCGAACCCAACCACCACGGGCGTGAGCACGGCCAGCAAGCCGGGCTTGACCATCTCGCGGATGGCCGCCGCTGTGGAGATGGAAACGCAGTTGGCGTACTCGGCCTTGCCGTCGGCGGCTTCATAAATCTTGCGGTCCTCCTCGGACCATTCGTCCACCGGCTTGTCGCCGTGTTCCTTCATCTTGGCGAGCGCGGCCTTCAACTCGGGTATGTCCCTGAACTGCCGCTGCACTTCGATAATCATGTCGCCGGCCGCGCGACCTACGGCGTCGATGGCCATGGCGGAGAACAGGAAGGGCAACATCGCGCCCACGAAAAGGCAGGCCATCACGTTGGGGTTGGCAATGTTGATGTTATCGATGCCGGCCACGCCCATGTAGGCGGCGAACAGCGCGAGGGCGGTGAGCGCGGCGGAGCCAATCGCGAAGCCTTTGCCGATGGCGGCGGTGGTGTTGCCCACGGCGTCGAGGCTGTCGGTGCGGGCGCGGACCTCCTCGGGCAGCTCGCTCATTTGGGCGATGCCGCCGGCGTTGTCGGCGACAGGGCCGTAGGCGTCCACGGCGAGTTGGATGCCGGTGTTGGCCAACATGCCCACGGCGGCGATCGCGATGCCGTACAGACCGGCAAAGTGATACGCGCCGAGGATGGCCGCGGCGAGAAACAGGATCGGCAACATCGTCGAGCGCATGCCCACGCCGAGGCCGGCAATGATGTTGGTGGCCGCGCCGCCCTTGGCCGATTGCCGGGAAATTTCCATCACCGGTTTCTTGTTGAAGCCAGTGTAATACTCGGTGACAAATCCGATGCCCAACCCGCAGAGGAGGCCAATCAGACTGGCGTAGAAAACTCCCATGGCGGTGTAGGTCGCATCGCCCATCACCCACTCGGCGGGCAGCAGGTTGGTGATGAGAAAATAACCACCCACGAGCATAATGACTGCCGCGGTGAGTTCGCCGCGCGTAAGGCCGGACTTGGGATCACCGCCTTCTTCGACAGACACGAACATCATGCCAATCATCGAGGCCACGATGCCGATGGCCGCGAGGCACAAGGGCAGCATCACCACGCCGATGGTGCCAATGCCGTCCGCAAAATCCTTAAATTCCGGCAACCCCATCAGCACCGCGCCGAGTACCATCGCGCTGATCATCGAGCCCACGTAGCTTTCGAACAGATCCGCGCCCATGCCGGCGACGTCGCCCACGTTGTCGCCCACGTTGTCGGCGATGGTGGCGGGGTTGAGCGGATGATCCTCCGGGATGCCCGCTTCCACCTTGCCCACGAGATCCGCGCCCACGTCGGCGGCCTTGGTGTAAATGCCGCCGCCCACACGGGCAAAGAGCGCGATCGACGAAGCGCCAAAGCTGAAGCCTGTCAGTACAGTGATTGTCTTGCTCATAGACCACCCATCCTAGCCCTTGATAAACGAAAAACAAACTGGAAAGCCCCAGCACACCGAGGCCCACCACGCCCATGCCCATCACCGAGCCGCCGCGGAAGGCGACGGTCAGCGCGGAAGCGAGACTCGTGCGGGCGGCGTGAGCAGTGCGGACATTGGCCTTAGTGGCCACTTTCATTCCTATAAAACCAGCCAGCGCAGAGCACAAAGCGCCCACGGCGAAGGATAGCCCTATCAAGGCGCTGGTTTTTGCCGTGTCACCGCTATAGCCTTGATAAGCCAGCAGCACGGCCACGGCCACGACGAACCACACCAATTTTGAGTATTCAGCACGCAGAAATGCCATCGCACCATCAGTGATGTAACCGGCGATGCGTTTCATCCGGTCAGTGCCCGGATCCTGCTGAGCCACCCATTGGGCACGCCAATAGGTGAAGAGTAGGGCCAGTAATCCAGCGAGCGGGATGAGATACACGGTATTATTCATGTTTTTTAGTTTTGGGAAAAGTTAACATTTATGTGGGAAGGGGCACTTACCTTGGACAATAAAACGGCAGACCGTTGGACGGCTTCAAATAGTAAAATGGCTAACCCTAAATCGGGGCCTGATATCATGATTTATTGAGTTGAATCAGACTAAACTTCCTCGCGAACGCCCATTAGTGAAACTAATTTTTTTGCTCGTCAAGGGGTTAAATCCGTTTGAAACAAAAAATCTCGCCGGATGTGCCCAGGTCGACTATTCCCCAACGGCATGAGCGGAGGCGAATGGGCGATTCGGTTGACAGCTTTCCTGTCCTTTGCCGGATACATCCTCGCGCTGGCAAGTTGCCAGCGGTGGCCGCACCGCACCGGGCCAAGCGCCAGCGGCTGGTGGTCACTCGGCTTGGTGGCGTTCCTCGCCCACTTCTTCTGCGCCTTCCACTTCGAGCACGGCTGGAGCCATGCCAAGGCGCTGGCAGCCACGGCCGCGCAGACCGGGGAAGCCACCGGCTTCGACACCGGCTTCGGGCTTTACCTGAATTACGCCTTCGCCTTGGCTTGGCTGGCGGACGCTGCTTGGTGGCACCTAGCCAATCAGAATCACCAAAGCCGACCGGGGTGGATGGACGCAACACTGCACAGTTTTATGGCGCTGATGTGGTTTAATGCTACGGTGGTCTTCGGGTCGCCGTGGGGCCAAGTCGCCGGATGGGCCGCCGTGTTAGGGTTGGGCGGCTGGTTTATGCTCCAGCGAAGGCAGGCGGTTTAGCTGGCTTGGCCAAGCGACTTTTTTTGCTGCTTGAGCAGGGTGGTGACTTTTTTCAACTCAGCCTCCGCTTGGCCAAGCGGACTCGCTGCAGCATCAATTTTTTCTGATTTTCCAACTTGCTCCAGAGCCTCGCAGGCTTGGGCCAGCCGCTCTGCCCGGAGGTTGCGGGCGCTGCCCTTGAGTGAATGGGCAGCTTCGACAATCCCGGCGGCGTTGCCGGCGGTCAGGGCTTCGCGGGCCTGCGCCAGCCGGGCCGGGGCGTCCTGCAAAAAAAGATCGATCAGTTCCGCGATCACAGCGGCATCACCAAAGGAGCGAAGCCCCTCGGCGATGGAGTCTGCGTCGCCGCGATCGCCCTCCCCCGGCGCGGCACCGACTTCGCTGGCGATCTTTCCCAGTGCTTGGCCAAGCTGCTTGAGGTCGATCGGCTTGATGAGGTAGTCGTCCATCCCGGCATCGAGGCAATTGCGTTTTTCCTCCGGGTTGGCGTTGGCGGTGACTGCCAGAATGCGGATGAGCCGCGCCCGGCCGGGAAGTTGGCGAATGGCGCGGGTGGCCTCGTAGCCGTCCATCTCCGGCATGTGGCAGTCCATCAGCACGACATCGTAGGGCATCTTGCGAACCGCCTGGACGGCCTCAAGTCCGTTGGCCACTGCATCCGCCGTATAGCCGAGGTTGCCGAGTTGCAGCAACGTGACTTTCCGGTTCACTTGATTGTCTTCCGCCACCAGAATCCTGAGCGGCTTGGTCTCGCCCCCCGCGTCCCGGGCGGGTGCAGCGCTTTCGCCGGTGAGCAGCCGGGTGATGCACTCGAGCAGCCGGGTTTGCTTGACCGGCTTTGCGAGGCAGGCGTCGATGCCGGCTGCCCGCCAGGCGCCGGGCTCCAGCACCTTCCCCATGGGGGTCAGCAGGATCAGTTTTAAGTCAGTGAAAAGCAGATCGTCCTTGATGGCTCCGGCCAGTCCAAGGCAGTCCTTCTCCGGCATTTCGCTGTCCAGAATGACGACTTGAAAAGGAGAGTCGGTGGCGACGGTTTGCTGGAGCAACTTCAGCGCCTCGGCGGCTTCACCCGCCTCGGTGGTCTTGATCCGGCGCGAGCGCAGTTGATGCCGCAGAATCTGGCGGGTGGTCTCGTTGTCATCGACGACCAGCACATTCAGGCCGGCCAAAAGTTGATGCTGTGTCTCCGCCGCGCCGGGCTCGAGCTGTTTCCGCAGTGGCAGCTCGAACCAGAAACTCGAGCCTTGTCCCAGCTTGCTCTCGAACCCGATCCGGCCGCCCATGATCTCTGTCAACTGCTTCGAGATCGTCAAGCCAAGGCCCGTGCCGCCATATCGACGCGTCAGCGATCCGTCCCCCTGGGTGAACGGCAGGAACAATTTTTTTTGCGCCTCACTCGGAATGCCAATGCCGGTGTCGACAATCTCGCAGCGAATCTCCACGTCCCTGCCCGTCTCCCGGACAGTGTTGAGCCGCACCAGCACATCGCCCTGCTCGGTGAACTTGATGGCGTTGCCGACGAGGTTGGTCAGGATCTGGCGCAACCGCCCGGGGTCGCCGATGACACTCGTCCCCACCTCCTCGTAAACAAGGCAGGCAAGGTGCAGGCCCTTGCTCTGGGCGCGCTCGGCCAGGAGATCCACGGCGCTCTCCACCGTCTCGCGCAGGTCGAACGGAATCTCCTCAATCTCCAGCTTGCGCGCCTCGATTTTTGAGAAGTCGAGAATGTCATTGATGACCCCCAGCAGGCCGTCGGCGCTCTGCCGGATTGTGGCGAGAAATTCGCGCTGCTGCTCGTTCAGCGGCGTGTCCAGCAGCAGCCCGGTCATGCCGACGATGGCGTTCATCGGGGTGCGAATCTCATGGCTTGTGTTGGCAAGGAACTCCGACTTGGCCTTGGTCGACTCGAGCGCGGCGTCACGCGCCTCAGCCAGCTCGGCCTCTGCCTCCTTCAGCGCGGTGATGTCCTTGGAGACCCCAAGCGTCCCTACGATCTCCCCGTCGGCGTTGCGCATCGGCATCTTGGTGGTGAGCACCCAGCCTTCGCGGCCGTCGTTCCACGTTTCCTTTTCCGTCTTGCCGATGATCGCCTGTCCCGTCTCGAGGATGGCCTGCTCGTCCTTGAACGCGAGCCGGGCGTGTTCCTCGCTGAAAAAATCGGCGTCCGTTTTCCCCACCGCCTCTCCGGGATCGCCGAGCCCGAAGTCGCTGGCCACGGCCCTGCTGATCATCAGGAACCGGCTGTCGCGATCCTTGAAATAAATCCGGTCCGGGATGCTGTCGAGCAGCGTGCGCAACAGGTCCCGCTCATGAGCCAGCGCGATCTCTGTGTGCCTTTGCCGGGTGACATCCCAAAAGATCCCCTGCACGCCGATGCACCTCCCAGCCTCGTCGCAGATCGGTGTCTTGACGACGTGCACCCACGACTTCTCCCCCTCGGGCGTGACGTGTTCCTCGACCGCATCCAGAGACTCGCTGCTCTCCATGATGCCCAAGTCGTCCTCTCGGTACTTGCCAGCGAGGTCGGCCGGGAAAAAATCAAAGTCAGTTTTGCCGATGATCTCCCGGCGCGGCTTCCCCAGTTCCTCGCAGAAACGGGTGTTGGCAAACGTGAACCTCCCGGCGGCGTCCTTGCGGAAAATATTCTGCGGCAGATTCTCCACCAGCGAGTGAAACAAAATCTCCGACCGGCGCAGCTCCAGCTCGGCCCCCTTCTGTTCGGCGATATCCTGCACCGTGCCCTCGTAGAAAAGCACCTTGCCGGCCTCGTCCCGGACAATGCGCGCCGTCTCGGAAATCCAGATCCGCGATCCATCTTTG
Source organism: uncultured Verrucomicrobiae bacterium (assembly GCA_937770485.1). Taxonomy (GTDB): domain Bacteria; phylum Verrucomicrobiota; class Verrucomicrobiia; order Limisphaerales; family UBA1096; genus UBA1096. The sequence goes on from CALJHX010000046.1 coordinate 9,333, forward strand.
CGGAAAATCTCCGACTCGAACTGCTCAATACGCCCCTGTTGCTGAATGAGTGTCAGGAACAAATCCCGCTGCCTGGGCTCCACGTACAGCTGCCCCTCAATGTCGCCGATGACCTCGATCAACCGCTCCGGCGACTCGTAACCGTAAAGCTCCGCCAGCCTGTGGTTGGCATAAATATACCGGCCATCCTCCGTGGTGCGAAAAATGCCCACAACGACATCATCGAAAACCTCGGGATTGCCGGGTTGGTCGGCGGATGGTGAGTCGTGGGTCGGGGAGGTCATGAACAGGGGCACTCGCTTGGCCAGCCGAGAGTAGAAACTCCCCGGCGCTTGGCCAAGCGCATTCGGCGCGGGCGGTCGGCGCTTTACGGCTTGGGGGGTGGGCATCATGCTGCGCGGCCGCTTGGGCAAGTTTGCCGGCGTGATTATGAAACTTGGTTCCCACATGTCCGCCGCCGGCGGTGCCTGGAAGGCCATCGAGCGAGCGCGCTCTGTTGACTGCCAAAGCACACAGATTTTCGTCAAAAGCAACATGCAGTGGTTCGGCAAGCCCCCAAAGCCGGACGACGCGGAACGATTCAGGACCGAGTTGGCCAAGGGCGACGTGGGAACGGTGTTTGGCCACGCCGGCTATCTCATCAACCTCGCCGGGCCGGACGGCGACAACCGCGACAAGTCGATCGAGTCGCTTACGCGGGAGATCGAGATTGCCGGAATGCTCGGTGTGCCGTTTCTCGTGCTGCATCCCGGCGCGCACCTTGGCCAAGGCGACGACCGAGGCGTGAAACGCATCGCCAAGGCACTCGATGGCATCTTTCGCGCCACGAAAAAATCGCCAGTGCGGATCGCGCTCGAAAACACCGCCGGGCAGGGCACATGCCTTGGCCACCGCATCCGCCACCTCGCCGATATTTTCGGGCGCGTCAAGCAGCCGGAGCGGCTCGGGGTCTGCCTGGACACGGCGCACTTCTTCGCCGCCGGCTACGACATCCGCACGCCCAAGGGCTGGGACGCCGCGATCGCCGAGGTAGGGCAGATGATCGGCCTAAAGCAGGTGCTGGCGTTTCACCTCAACGACTCTAAGACGGATCTCAATTCGCGCGTGGACCGGCACGACCACATCGGCCACGGGTTGATCGGCAAAAAGGCGTTCGGCCACATCGTCAACGACCCCCGTTTCGCCGACACGCCCGGCTGCCTAGAGACGCCGAAGTCGCCCGATCTGCACGAGGACATCGCGAATCTGACCACCCTCCGGTCGCTCCTAAAAAAGAGCAAACGCCCCCGGAAAAGAGGGTGATCCCGGCCGGACCGGCGTCAGGAATAGTTAATCCACAGGATGAAGGCGCCGGACTGGCTGTGAGCAGTCGGTTCACCGCACAAATCAGCCGAAACTCGGCTGCGATGAATAACCTGCCAACGCTGTGTCTTTCTCCCAAACACAGGAAGTCTTCATACAAAAGGTGATGCATGCCCTGGACCGAATGAGTAAATTGACCTTGCTCGCCCAGGACATCACCAAGACGGACACGGATCGCTCAAACTACTCGGTCGAGTTTACCCAGTTTCAAAACTACATCAGCGACCTCGGGACAAAAGACTTCAACAGTGTGTCGTTGTTTGCGAGCGCCGGCGACGAAGTCACCATCGACAGCGACGCAAACACGTTCACCATGAACGCGGTAGACATGAACTCCACCACGGCGGCACCCGGCCTGGCCCGCGCGTTCGACGCCGCCACCTCCGCGATCTACACCACCACCAGCGCCTCCTCCGCGCTGAGCAACATCCAGACTGCTCTTCAATTGATCACCTGAATCTGATACTCAAGTAGGGAAACCCCAGGGGACGCGGCCCTCCAACTTCGGAGCCAGCTCAATCCCGTGCAACAACTTGGCAGCGCTGTCCAGCGCTGCCTTTTTTCTTTTTAGCTCTACTCGGCCTCCAGCACCCACGCCAGTAAATCCGCCATCTGGCCGGCGCTCAGCCCCGCCTCCAGCCCCGCTGGCATCAGCGACAGGCCGGTGGACTCGACAAGATCGGTATCCGAACGGGCGAAGCCGTGCTCGCTCCCATCGGGCAACCCCATCATTATTGCCGATCCACTCATGTATTTAATCGTTCCCACGATGGTCTCCTTTTTCTTTGCCGAGTACACCTTGTGCAGCACGTACTGCGGCGCTACTTCGCGGTTCGGATCGATGATGCTGACGAGCAGTTTCTCCGCTCCGTTCGCTCGGACCGATTTCAAGTCCGGCCCGATGTTCCGCCCCACGCCGCCGAGTAGATGACACACGGCGCACCGCTGCTCGAACGTCACGCGCCCACGCTTCGCATCGCCACGCTTGGCCAAGGCCGGCATGAACTGCTCGACGACCTTGGCCCGATCCGAATCGACCTTGCCGGCCGGCTTGAAAACCTGCGGCAGATACACCGGCTTTTTTGGCTGAACAGAAAACTTGGCCATGCGCCCGGCCCGCATCGTCTCCAGATTCCGAAAGATGATGTCGCCAAAAATGGATTTCGAAAACGTCGTATCCTTTTTGAGTTCGTCGATGAGCTCCGCGTGCTGCTCGGTTGCGGCGTTGAGCAATGCCACCAGTTGCCAGTGATCGGCACCCGCTTGGAGGAACAGCTTGGCCAAGGCCTTCGTCTTGCCGGGGAACTCCACCGCACCGAGCGTCCAGGCGAGTTGATACCGCACGTGTTTGTTGTGGTCGTCCGCCAAGCGGAGGAGGCTCTGCATCAAAGGCGCTTCGGTGGCTGGCTTTCCACCGACATTGGCTTGGCGCTTGGGCAGAAATCGTTCGGCCAAACGGATGGCATGCGTCCGCACGACCGGCGATAAATCGGCGGTCGCCACGACCAAATCACTGCGTTTCAGCGCCTCCAATCCGGCCAACATTTGGAGTGCGTGCATTCGCCCTAAGCCAGTTTGGCCGCGCTTGGCCAAGCGGCGCAACGGCTCGACGGCCGCTTGGTTTTGCCGCTCGAACAACAGCCGCGACGCCGTGCTTCGATGCCAGCCGTTCGGGTGATCGAGCGTCGCAACCAACTCGGCCACAGTCGCTTGACCAAGCCGGGGCAGCTCCGGCTGAACGAACACTCGCGATACAACCCGGTAAATCCGGCCACGATCGTTGCCGCTGTCCAGGTCGATGTGCTGTTTGATGCCGTGCGGCAGCGACCACGGATGCTCAATCACTTCGCGGTACATATCGGCAATGTAAAGCGCGCCATCCGGGCCGACCTCCATTTGCACCGGCCGAAACCAGTTATCCGTCGAGGCGAGGAACTCCCGGTCGCGTTCATCGTCGGGACGCTGCGCGATAAATTGTATTCCGTAGGCGTGAAGTTTTTTTCGGTGAACCAAGTTGCTCCCGGCGTCGGCAATGAAAGCATCGCCGCTGAACCCGCTTGGCCAAGCGTGTCCGTCGTAGATCGTCACGCCGGTTGCCGCCGTGAAATAACCAGACGGACGCCCACCGCCCTCCACCGGCCCGGACACCTGCTTGGCGACACGCCAGCGCGTGCGGATCACCCGCCATGCCTCGTCCGGGCTGAGCCGAAACACCGGGGCCGAGGCGCCGTCCACCGGGATGTCCACCAACGGCGACCGGGGCATGAAGTTCGGATTCGCTCCGGCGTAACGCTGCTCGTACATCACCTGCTGAATGTGGTGGCTGTTGCTGCAGACGAACTTTTGTCCCGCCGCGTTGAAATCCATCCCGTGCTGCGCGCCTCCACTCTCGATTCGGAAATCTAGCGTACGCGGGTCGAACGAAAAATCGGAGCGCACAAACGAAACCGTTCCCAACTCCGGCTTGCCAACGACGCGCACCTTCCCCGGCGTGCCGCTTGCCGTGCCGTGAATGCGATTGTCGAGTCCCCAGCGGAAGCTGTTCATCAAAGATTGCATATTGAGCCGCTTGAGCGAGTCGCCGATGCCGGTGAAAACGACACGCCGCTCGTCGGATTTGCGGTCGCCGTCGGTGTCTTTCAAATAAAGAATCTCCGGCGTCGCGCCTACAAACACGCCACCGTCGTAACAGACGATCGCCGTTGGCCAAGCGAGGTCACTGGCAAAAATCGTTGAGCGGTCGAATCGGCCGTCGCTGTCGGTATCCTCAAGCAGCCGCACTTGGCCAAGCTTGTCATCGCGATGCTCCGAGTAGCCGATCATTTCGATGACAAACAGACGGCTGTTCTCGTCGAACGCCATTGCGACCGGGTCGGCGACAAACGGCTCGGCAGCGGCCAACTCAAGCCTAAAATCAGGCTTAAGCGTAAACGTGCCCAGCGCATCGGCCGGCTCAGTAGGCTTCAGTCGAGGAATATCCCGCTTGGTCGCCTCCGGCTCAGCGGCTGAAAGGCCCAAACCAGACAGGCCAAGACAAGTCAGCAAGAAAATGAGATGGAGAAACACAGAAGAAACCAAGATGAAAAACGGCAAAACAGCAAGAAAAACATAATCTCTATTGACATAGTAGAGATTAATGTCTTACACTCCTCATTCGGCGTTGCTTACGCAAGGGTTTAGCTCTAAAACCCTTCATTAAAATGAAAAATAAAATAGATCAATTATTGACTGAATCGCCACTGCGCAGTGCTGCGAAAGGGCTTACTTGGCGTTTGGTAGCTACTTTTACGACTATTCTCATTGTCTATTTCATGACTGGCGAACAGGACAAGGCACTGCTAATAGGGGCGATTGAGTTTGTGACCAAGTTTTTTGTGTACTACATCCACGAGCGGGCGTGGGTACGGATTTCATTTGGCAAATGCCAGGCCGAGACGGCGGGAAATCCAGATTTCAGTTGACAAGTTAGCCCATTTTATGCCTGATTCTTGTTAGCTGCGTTGGCGGCGTTCTCATTAAGAGTGGTTGAGGGATCTGGCCCTATGACACCACGGCAACCGGTTGGCTCGCGAAGCCAATGACAAGGTGCCAATTCCAGCCCGGTGAGTAGCCGGGGAAAATGGGACGAGACCGCGGAATTAATTTTCACCCCTTCTCGTCTTTCGGGAAGGGGTTTTTTTGTCCCACTCACTCCCAAACATTCGCAGTGAAAGTAAAATTATGAGCAAGAGTGCAGGATTCATGAGGGCACTGAAGTGCCGCGAGTGCGGGCGGGAATACCCGCTCGAGGCAACCCATGTGTGCGAGTTCGATTTCGGGCCGCTAGAGGTCGTTTACGACTACGACAAAATCAGGAAGTCGATGACCAAAGCCGCCCTGGCCAAGCGGCCGGAGACGATGTGGCGCTTCCGCGAGTTACTGCCGGTGGCCGACGACCCGACCGTCGGCACACGAGTCGGCTACACGCCGCTGATCAAAGCCGACCGCCTGGCCAAGTGGCTCGGTGTGCGCGAGGCGTGGTTAAAGAACGACGCGGTAAACTACCCGACGTTGTCGTTCAAAGATCGCGTTGTCAGCGTCGCGCTGAGCCGCGCCAAGGAGCTTGGCTTTAAGACGGTCGCCTGCGCCTCGACCGGCAACCTCGCAAACTCCGTCGCCGCAAACGCCGCCTCCGCCGGCTTAGATGCGATCGTGTTCATCCCGGCCGACCTCGAGGAAGGCAAGATTCTCAACTCGCTGATTTACGGCGCGCGCGTGGTTAGCATCCGCGGCCATTACGACGAGGTGAACCGGCTTTGCGCCGAGATCGCCGGCAAGTACGGCTGGGCATTCGTCAACGTAAACATGCGGCCGTACTACGCCGAGGGCTCCAAGAGCATGGCATACGAGATCGCCGAGCAACTCGACTGGAACCTGCCGCAGCACACCGTCGTGCCAATGGCATCCGGCTCGCTGCTCACGAAGATTCACAAGGGCTACCAGGAATTGATCCAGCTCGGTCTGGCCCGGGACACGAAGCCAACCGTGCACGGCGCGCAGGCGACCGGGTGTTCGCCCATCTCCGTTGCGTTCAAGCAAGGCATGGACTTTTTCAAGCCGGTCAAGCCGGACACCATCGCCAAGTCGCTCGCCATCGGCACACCGGCGGACGGGTTTTACGCGCTGAAAGTGATGAAGGAAACCGGAGGCGCGTCCGACGATGTGACCGACGACGAAATTCGCGAGGCGATGTCCGCGGTCGCCGAGTGCGAGGGCATCTTCACCGAGACCGCCGGCGGCGTGACCGTGGGCGTGGCCAAGAAACTGGTTGCCTCGGGCAAGATTCCCGCCGAGGATTCCGTTGTGCTCTGCATCACCGGCAACGGCCTCAAGACGCTCGACGCCGTGCAGGGACACGTTGGCAAGCCGGCCGAAATCAAGCCAAGTTTGCGCGAGTTCGAACAACTGATCGAGTCCGACAACAAAATAAAATCGAAGTAACCCAACTCCCATTTCAGCATGGCAGCAACAATACGAATCCCCACTCCACTCCGGAAGCTCACCAACGAGCAGGAAACCGTCGAGGTCGAGTCCGCCACCGTTGGCGCAGCGATCGATGAACTCGAGGGCAAGTTCCCTGGCATTAAGGAACGGCTCGTCAGCGAGGACGGCGAAGTTCGCCGCTTCGTGAACGTGTACGTCAACGAGGAGGACATCCGGTTCCTCGAAAGCCAGGCCACGCCGCTCAAGGACGGCGACGACGTCAGCATCATCCCGGCAATCGCCGGCGGCTGACCCGCGGAGACAAGATTATGGCAGCCAAGAAAAAGACGGCCCGCAAGACCGCGCGCCTCTGGCTCATGTTCCCGCCCAAGCTCATCACCAAGCCGGTGGTGTGGGAGCTTTCAAGAAAGTTCCCCGTCATCACCAACGTTCGGCAGGCGAGCGTGACCGATGAAATCGGCCTGGTCTGCCTCGAGCTCGACGGTTCGGCCACCGATGTGAAAAAAGCCATCACTTGGCTCGGCCGCAAAGGCGTCAGCGTCGAGCCGGTCGAGATCAACGTCATCGAAAGCTGAGTCCCGCCGCTTGGCCAAGTAGCTTTTTAAACCGGCGGAATTTTGCGCAGTGGCGGCGCTTTCACAAAGTCTACTTGTCGGAGATAGACTGGCTCAAGCTCTGAGGCTTCGACGAAATCGCGGCGGCCCGCGGCCAAGCGGCCAATGTGCTCGGCGGCAGGAAATTTATCGCCCAAGCCGGGGCCGATGACGGGTCGGCCCGCGGCGAGCAACGACTCGTATTCCGGCCGCTTGGCCAGGCGCGTCGGCTCGACATTCCGGATGCCATCGTCGGCCAGCTCGAACTTAGACAGGTAAAACTCCCTACGCTGGGCATCCACCGCCAGTGTGATTCCGCCACGCCGCCCCGCCGCCTGCTCTCCCCTTGCCAACGCCTCCAGGCTATCGACAGCCTGGACTTTCACACCAAGCGCGAGTTGCCAGCCCTGCGTCAGCGCGATCGCCGCGCGGATCCCGGTGTACGAGCCGGGGCCGATGCCGACGGCGATGCACTCGATCTCCGATCGCCCAACCTTGGCTTGGCCAAGCGCGGCCTCGATCAATTGCACCGCAGCGGTGTCGCGGCCCTCGGTGACCGTTTGCGCCGCGAGAAGCCGCTCGCCGTCCAGCACCGCGACGCTCCGGTGATCAGACGAAAACTCAATCGCTAAAATCTTCATGAAAAATCTTCCGCTTGGTTTCGCCTTCATCTGCCAAATGCACGAGCCGCAGCACTTGGCCATCGGCCGGCTTGGCCGACTCAGGCAGCGGTTGGCCTGGCTGCCAGTCCCTACCGAGCCAGCGCTCAAACCACTCGGCGGCGGTGACGCCGTCCGGTGTCGTAAGATAATGCTCGAGTCCCGCACTGACGATCTCCTGCTGGCTCTCGAGCCGGTACAGGTCAATGTGCGCCAGCGGTAGCGTGCCGTCGTCGTGCTCCTGCAGCAGCGCGAACGTCGGCGAGGTGACGGTAGCCGGAATCCCCAGCCCGGCGGCGAGGCCCTTGACGAGCTGTGTCTTGCCGCTACCAAGGTCGCCGATGAGGCCGACGACCCAGCCCGGCCGCAGCTCCGCCGCCCAGCGCCGGCCCAGCCCGAAGGTCTCCTCCGGGCTATTGGAAATGAACGTATCCACGTGTGGAGATCTCCCTGATGCCTGACTTTTGGCGAATCTTTAGCCCCGGTCGGTCGACGATTTTACCAACGCAACTGAGTGGTGTGCCGGGGAATTCCTGTTTGAACTGGTCGAGTAACATGACGGCCCGACCTTGGCCAAGCGTGAAACACAGCTCGTAATCCTCGCCATCGGTCAGCGCGGCGAGCAGCGGCGGTTTGGCGGCTTCCGACTCGCGAGCGCGCAGCCGTGCCTCTCGGCGAATCGGCAAGGCGCTCTCGAGCAATTCGGCTCCGGCGTTGGCCTCGGCGAGGAGATGGCCGAGGTCACCGGCAAAGCCGTCGCTGAGATCAATCATCGCGCTTGGCTGATGGTGCGCGGCCAGCCAGCGCGCCTCGGCGAGGCGAGGCGTGAACTCGAGATGATGTCCGGCAATCGAGCCACCCAGTTCGCCGGTCACCCACACGCCGTCGCCGACGGTTGCGCCGCTGCGGAGGATGCATTTGTCGCGAGCGACCTCGCCGACCAGCGACACGCCGATGAAAAACCGCTCCGGGTTGGCCACCGTTTCGCCGCCGACCAGCGACACGCCGTAGCACTTAGCCAAGTCGGCCATGCCGTCGTAAATCGACTCGACACGTTCGGCGTCGAAGCCGTCCGGCAAACCAAGCGTGATCGTGGCCCAGCGCGGCGTGCCGGCCATTGCGGCGATGTCGCTCAACGCGCGGCCCAGCGCCTTGTGGCCGATCTGCCGCGGGTCAGCGTCGCTGGTGAAATGAATGCCCTCGACCACGGCATCGGTTTTGTGGAGCTGCCACTGGCCCGGCACACCGGCGTCGATCACGGCGCAATCGTCGCCCGCGCCGACGACCACCGAGTCGCCAACCGGCAGCTTGGCCTTTAGTCGCGAGACCAATTCAAGCTCGTCCAGCCTGGAGTTGCGATTGGCTTTGCTCATTGCCAAATCAACATAATTAAATTGCAGGCGTTGAAGACGGCGTGGGCAGTGATTGGGGCGAGTAGGTTGTCGGTGAACTCGTACAGCGCGATCAGCGCCAGCGCGACAGCGGTCAGCGATGCGAAGGTCAGCAGGTTGACGTGGAACAGCGCAAACAAAAGTGCCGTGCCGATCACGGCCACGCGCGGATGGCCAAGCTGCTTGACCGCTGGGTAGAGGATGCCGCGAAAGAGAATCTCCTCTGCAACCGGCGCGACGGCGGCCGCCATCACAACAAAAAAAATCAGCGTCCCGATGTTTTCCTGCTTCGCGGATTCTTCTGCGATGAGTGTAACCAATTTCTGCGGCTCGGCCTGATCGCCAAAAGCCTTGATCAGCAGGCTGCTTATCAAGGCAAGCGCCATGGCGATGAGCACCAACCCCAGACCAGTCGCCAAGCCGAGCAGCAGGCAGCGGCCGGTGTTTTTGCGGTTGAAGCCGAAGGCAGCGGCCAAGCTGATCGGCGACTGGTAAAAGCGGTGGTTGACCTGAAACCAAACGGCGACGGCGACAAGAATGGCGACCGGCAGCACGGTGACATTGGCCGCCATCTGCGCGACGGAGCCGTCCTCGAAAAGCCCGGCGATGGCTGCGCCCGGGGCCAAGGCCAGCATGAAGGTGCAACCAAGCCAAAGCAGCGACTCGGGATTCCATGGTTTGTGTGTCAGCACGACCGGGCCAAGTTAATCGCCGCAGAGCAGTTCAGCCAACAAAACCTCCACTTGGCCAAGCGCTCAATGCCGGAAATGCCGGCCGCCGGTGAAGGCCATGGCCATGCCACGCTCGTTGGCGGCAGCGATGACTTCGTTGTCCCGCTTGGAGCCGCCCGGTTGTATGGCCGCGGTAGCGCCGGCCTCGGCGGCGGCGATGAGGCCATCGGCAAACGGGAAAAATGCATCGCTGCAAACGGCGCTGCCGTTGAGATCAAGCCCGGCCTCACCGGCCTTCCAAACCGCGATGCGGCTAGCATCGACGCGGCTCATCTGGCCGGCACCGACACCGAGTGTACGATCCTTGGCGGCATAAACGATGGCGTTGGACTTAACGTGCTTGACGGCGCGCCAGCCGAAAAGCATGGCCTTAAGTTCGTCCTCGCTTGGGTGGCGCTCGGTGACAATTTCGAGATCGACGGCAGAGGTCTGCCGAAGGTCGCGTTCCTGCACGAGGAACGACTCGGCGCCGACGGAGCGGATGTCCCACGGCACGACGTTGGCCGGGTTGAGCAGCAGCTTGACGAGGCGCAGATTTTTCTTTTTCTGGAGCAACTCGAGTGCGTCGGGGGCGAAGTCTGGCGCGACGATGACCTCGGTGAAAATCTCGCTGATCGCCCCGGCGGTGGCGAGGTCGAGCGCGGTGTTGCAGGCAATGATGCCGCCGAACGGCGCTTGCCTATCCGTCGCGTAGGCCTTGGCCCACGCCTCGGCGAGGGTGTCGGCTTGGCCGATGCCGCATGCGTTAGTGTGCTTGAGGATGGCGAGCGTGGGCGGGTCGGCGTCGAACTCGACGATCAACCCGGCGGCGGCGGTGAGGTCGAGGATGTTGTTGTACGAGAGCGCCTTGCCGTGGAGTTGCTGATAAAACTCACCGAAGCGGCCGTAAAGGGCGGCACGTTGGTGGGGGTTCTCGCCGTAGCGCAAAACCTGAGCCTTGTCGCCGCGGACGACAAGCTTGTCAGGCAGGTCGTCGCTTCGCTGTTGCTGCTCGTAAGCATTGGCCAAGTGCAGGGCGATCGCGCCGTCGTAGGCGGCTGTGCGGGAGTACACCTTCACAGCCAACTCGCGGCGGAGTTCAAGTGTGGTTTCACCGTTCTCAGAGACTTGATCGGCGACGCAGCCGTAGTCGGCGGGGTCGACAATGACAGTGACGCTTTCGTGGTTTTTGGCCGCGCTGCGAAGCATCGACGGGCCGCCGATGTCGATGTTCTCGATGGCGTCCTCGAGGGTGACATCCGACTTGGCAACGGTCTGCTCGAACGGGTAGAGGTTCACGACGACGAGATCGATCGGCCGGATACCGTGCTCGGCGGCGGTGGCAGTGTGTTCCTCATTTTCGCGCAGGAAAAGCAGGCCACCGTGAACCTTGGGATGCAGCGTCTTGACGCGGCCGTCAAGCATCTCAGGGAAGCCGGTGTAGTCGCTGAGGTCCTGCACATCAATACCAGCCTCGCGCAGTGCCCTGGCGGTGCCTCCGGTGGAGATGATCTCGACGCCGGCACGGGAGAGCACCTCGGCGAAGGGAACCAAGTCTGTCTTGTCGGAAACGGAAATGAGCGCGCGCTCAATCTTGGGCATGATGGGGTTGCATGGGTTGCGATTGCGGGCCCGGTATCGGGCCTGGCAATGTTCCCGGTATGAGCAGAAAAAATCAAGCCGCTTGGCGCTTGGCCAAGCGGAATCGTTTAACCCTCGGGCGGCTTGGCCGGGGCCGGTGCGGGCGGCATTGGGAATGCGGTTGGCCCCGGGGCGGGCAGGGACTTGGGCACACTGACCGGGGCTGGGCGCTCGTTGCCTGGCTGCTTGTAAGTGACGAAGGAGCCGTCTGTGTCAATCAGCGTGGCGGTGACAAAAATCAGCAGATACCGAGGCTTATCGATGGTGGAACGTTTACGGAACAGCGCCCCAATACCGGGTAGGTTGCCGAGAATCGGAACCGACTCGACAATAGTACGCTGCTCGCGCTCGAGCACACCGCCCATCATAATGCTTTGGCCTGAACCTACCACGACGCGCGTGGCCAGCTCCTGGGTGCGCCACTTGGGCAGGAAAACCTGCATCGCGTTGGCATTCGACTTGTCGACAGTTTTTCCATCGAGCGAAACGTAGGTGACGTTTTGATTCACCACCGGGTGCAGGGCCAGCAGGATATTTTGTCCATCTCCACCGATACTGGCCACGACCTCCAGTGAAACACCCGCGGTGATTTTGCTGGGTTTGCCGGTGGGGACCATCCTCCCAGATATATTATACCCCTCGCCAGCAACAATACTCGTAATGGTCTCCTCGATGGCAAATTGCTCAAAGTAATAATTCACCTCGCCATCGTTGATGGAGCCAGGCCGGTTGTTGAGCAATGTCAGGCGTGGCGCGCTAAGCAATTGACTCTCACCGCTCTGCTCAAGAGCGGTGAGCGCGGCGGTCAATTCTTCGAGGTCTAGCATCTTGGTGTCCTCGAAAACGTTCTTAAGCGAGATGCTTGCCAGCAGTCCCTCCTCGGACTCGGGAGCGGTCCCGCTTTTCGTCATGGACGACCACCGGAAACCGAGGTCGAGAAAGGCCTCCTCAGAGATCGTGATGAACCGCGCCTCGATCAGCACCTGCTGGATTGGCCTATCAAATTCCTCGATGATTTTCTCCAGTATCTCAAACTGCGCCGGAGTACCGGTGGCGACGATGAGATTGCGCTCATAGTCGATCATGAAATCTGAGCCCTTGAAAAATTTCTCGCTCGCCTCCGCGATCGACGGTTCCTTCATGATGCTGTCGTTGACAAACTTTTCGTACTTGGTCGTCTCAGTGATGGTGGTTGGACCTTTCTCCGGTTTCACGGTCACCAGGGTGGCCTCTTCCGGCCCAAACTGTGCCGGCATCATGAAGCCATGCCGCAACCGGTAAAACCGCGTCTGCTCGATCAACTCCTTCGACGCCTTGCCATCAATCACCCAGATCAAATCTTCACCGACCTGAAACTGTACACCGACGTTGCGTGAAATGTAGCCCAGCAGTTCACCCAGCTTCACCTTGTCGAGGTTGAGCGTGAGCTTTTGCTGCAGCGGCGCAAGCCCCTGGTCGGCGATAAAGTTGATGCCCTCTTTGCCACCGATATCGAACAGGATTTCCTTCACGGTTTGCTCATCGGTCTGGATAGACACCGTGTTGTCGAGTAGGCCAGACATGCGGCCGAGTTCGCTTCGTGCATCAAACAATAAACCCTGTTTCATGATTTTTTTGCCGAACGTCTCCGGAACGTACGGCTCGGCCTCAATCATATCGAGCGCGTCGCGGATGTCCTTGCGTGGCAGTAAACCACGATCCTTGCTCTCCTTCCATAACTCCTTGATCGACGGATTCATCCCTGACTGCTTGGCGTCAATAGTTCGAATCCGATCCTCAATGGCCTGCTCCCGAAGCAACGTTTTCTGCGTTATCACCCAAGCGTCGATGCGCTTTAACGTGGCGTCTTCCGGGTTTTTTTTGAGCAACAACCCCACCTCGGCCTCAGCTTCCTCCCATTTGCCCCTCTCAGACAGGCTAAAGATCGACTCAAGTTCCTTGTCGTAGGCGGCGCTGTACTCCACCCGGTCGCTCAGGCTGAAACTCCCTTCGTTGCCCTGCTTGGACGTCCGGCAGCCGGCCACCGTCACCAACGCCAGGCCCAGTGCCAAGCCGATGCCGCGCTTGGCCAAGCGCCGCAGCCGTTCCGTTTGTTTTCGTTTGTCGTTGGTCATCACGCTGCCGCGGCTTGGCCATCGACCAGCCGATACCAGTTGTCGCGCTGTCGCGCCTCGAGGCCGACACCCTTGATCAGACGCCGCATGTCCGCCACATCCATCCGGAAGGTCGTGCCCGCCTCGGAGACCACGTTCTCCTCGATCATAATGCTTCCCAAATCATTCGCGCCATACTTCAGCGCAACCTGGCCAATCTCAAGCCCCTGCGTCACCCACGAGCTTTGGATGTTTGGCACGTTGTCGAGATAGATTCGGCTTAGCGCCTGCATCCGCAAATATTCATTGGCACCGACCGTCGGCGCCTTGAGCTTCGTGTTCTCCGCCTGGAATGTCCACGCAATGAACGCCGTGAAACCTCCT